>CAXYXY010000013.1:0-98035 GCA_964293125.1 uncultured Thiothrix sp.
GGTGGTTTTTTGCTCTGATTGTGCTTGTTTTGTCCCGCATTAGACTGGTAGCCCAATTTTGTGAAACGTAATATGCGGGTGGAAGCCGTTAAACGACCGGGCAGGATCGACATTCCCCAGTATGATTTGGGCGCGGTATACGAGGCGATTGTGAATGCGGTGGCGCACCGGGATTATTCGGTGTATGGGGCGCGAATCCGCCTGCATTTGTTCAGCGATCGGCTGGAGCTGAGTGCGCCGGGTGGTTTGCCCAATAGCCTGACCGTCGACACGATGGATGCCAACAGCATCACCCGCAATGAAACGCTGGTGAACCTGTTGAGCCGCTATTTTCCGGCTGATCCGGTGAGCAAGCGGCGGAACATGATTGAGCGGCGGGGTGAGGGTGTGCCGACTATTCTCAATGCCAGTGAACGCTTGTCTACCCGGCGTCCGCTGTATGAAAACTACGAAAATGTGGAACTGAAGTTAACGATTTATGCAGCCAGCCGGGAAATGAACGGCCTAGTAGCACAGTTTGATGATGAGTAAAGGAGTATAACGGTGAAGTTTACGTTCAAAAAGTTTGGTTACATTGATGAGGGTAGTGTCGAGCTTGCTGACCTGACTCTGATTTGTGGTCCAAACAATGTTGGTAAGACATACATCAGTTATGCCATCTACGGCTTTCTAAAGCATTTCCAACACTTGGTCAACCTACGGCTTGAACGCAAGCAGGTTGAAACGCTGCGTAATAAAGGTTCGATTCAGGTTGATCTGGCTCATTTCTCCGAAAGGATTAATGGCTGCTTTGAGGAGGCGGGAACGCGGTTTTCCAAACAATTGGGTGATTTCTTTAACGCTCCGGAAGAGTTTTTTAAGGGGGCAAAAAGCGAGTTTTCTTTTCCAGATTTCAAGCCGGACTTTACCGCTCCTTTCAAGAATGTCATCAACTTTGGCAAACAGGAGGCAATGCGTTTTGACAAGCCCGAAGGCAGTAGCATCCTGAACATTGTCTTGCAAATCAATGAACATAGTCGCTTGCCGCTTGAGATTCTTCAAGACATCATTTCTGAGCGTATCGCATGGCATCTATTCTCACAGGTACTGCCAAAGCCATTTGCCATTACATCTGAACGCACAGGGATTGCTTTATTTTACAAAGAACTCGATATTAACAAATATGCCATCCTTGAGCAGTTGTCTGAGATGGAGCAGAAAAAAGATTTTGATCCCTTCAAGTTGATGAATAGTATGCGTTCTCGTTATGCGGAACCAATCAAGGATAATATTGATATTATTCGTGATTACGAGTTGTTGAATAAAAAGAAAAGCTTTCTGCGAGGCGACAAGGATAACTACAAATCTGTCTTCGACATGCTGCAATCTATGACTGGGGGTGGGTTCAAAACCGTAAATGGGCAGGTTTTTTACCGTCCAAAGAAAGAGCGCGGCAGAAATGAAGTACTTGTGCCTGTTTATCTTTCATCCTCATCCATCAAGTCCCTCTTTCTGATTGATTTCTATTTGAGCTGTCTTGCAGAGAAGGGCGGATTACTCATTATTGATGAGCCAGAACTCAACTTGCATCCTGATAATCAGCGCAAGATGGCTAGTTTGATTGCCCGTTTGGTCAATAGTGGGGTGAAAGTCATGGTCACAACCCACAGCGATTATTTAGTCAGGGAAATTAATAATCGGATTATGCTTAGCAATACGATTGCCAATAAAGCTGATTTAATGAAGAGCAAAGGGATGCTGGATGAAGATATTCTTCAGCCTGAGCAAGTAGCCGCTTATACATTAGGCTCAAACCATGCTATTGATCGTATCAAGGTTGATCGTTTCGGTATTGATTTGGCTATTTTTGATGGTTTGATTGCGGATGCCAATCGCACGGCTGATGATATTTACTACAGTATCGAGGAGTAATCATGCTAAGGGCTTTGAGTCGCATTATTTTTCCTGACGTGGTTTTGCCTGTGGCAAAAACGACTGCGGGTCAGGGGGTTCTTATTCTTAGGGAGGATGACCATGCTAGTAAAATTAAAAAATTGAGAATTATGGATGTTGAGGAAAACAGCTTTGCGTTTACGCTTGACCATAAAGTAAATAAAACTGATAAGAGAGTACCTTGTTTCAAACAGTTGTCATCCTATTTTCATCCTGAAAATGATGTGGGTATCAACAAGGGCTGTGATTTAGTGCTGTTCACTCAGTTCAGGGATGTCTGGTATGCCTTGGTGTTGGATATGAAATCAGATAGGCCAGACCGAGCTGCGACAGAGCGCCAGTTACAAAACTCCGAATTGTTTGTGAAATATGTGTGTTCGTTGGCGACCGCTTATTATCCCGATGCAGAGTCACTGGCATTTCGCTACATGAAAACATATACCACCACCAAAATGCGTAAGAATAGTGTGTATCAAGCGCGGAAAGAACCTGCCTCAGAATATTTATCGGTGTCTGTTGAGGTTAACGACCATCAAGAAGCCAGCGTACATCTTGGCAAACTGTTAGGGCAATAAGTGATTATGACCAAAAAACAAAAACTCGAACTAACGTGGATAGGCAAGGAAAAGCGTCCGCGCCTCGAACCGCGCATTTTGTTGGAAGAACCGGAACTCTCCTACCGTGCCGCGCCACCGGAATCCCCCATCGGCGACCTGTTTTCCACCCAAGACACAGCCCAACCTCAGCCCTTCGACGACAACATACTGATCCACGGTGACAACCTGCTGGCGCTCAAAGCCCTCGAACAGCAATACGCTGGCAAGGTGAAATGCGTGTTCATCGACCCGCCGTACAATACCGGCAGCGCGTTCACCCACTACGATGACGGGGTGGAACATTCCATGTGGCTGACGCTCATCCGTGACCGCCTCGAAGTCATCAAAACCCTACTCTCCGACGATGGCTCCTTGTGGATCACCATCGACGACAACGAATGCCACTACCTAAAAGTCCTCTGCGACGAAATTTTCGGACGGAAAAGTTTTGTGGCTAATGTCGTTTGGCAAAATAGGTATTCACGTTCTAACGATGCCAGTTTATCTATGTCACATAATCATATTTTGGTATATGCGACGAATCCAGATATATGGAAAAATATAAGAAATCGCTTGCCTCGAACAGACGCTCAATCTAACCAATACAAAAATCCAGATAATGATCCTAAAGGTGTATGGCGTGCTATTCCTTGGGATGCACCAAATTTACGACCTAATTTGTCATATCCAATAACAACACCTAAAGGAAAAGTTCGGTATCCACCAGAAGGTAGGTGTTGGTCGAGAACAGAGGATCAATGGCTTGAGATAGTGGAAGCCGGTTTAGCTTATTTTGGGAAATCTGGAGATGGTGCTCCATCATTTAAACAATATTTAAAAGATGCATCGGCAATAGTTCCTAATACTTGGTGGCTTCATGAGGAAACGGGGCATACCGATGAAGCAAAAAAAGAAATGCACGCATTATTTGGCAAAGACAAATCATTTGATACTCCAAAACCGGAAAGGTTGCTAGAGCGGATTATTCATATTGCGACGAATGCAGGCGATTTGGTACTGGATTCATTTGCGGGGAGTGGCACGACGGGGGCGGTGGCGCACAAGATGGGGCGGCGCTGGATCATGGTGGAACTGGGCGAACACTGCAAAACCCATATCGTGCCGCGCCTGAAAAAAGTCATTGATGGCGACGATCAGGGCGGCATCAGCAAGGCCGTGAACTGGGCTGGCGGCGGCGGATTCCGCTTCTACCGGCTGGCGGCATCGCTGCTGAAAAAGGATGCGTGGGGCAACTGGGTCATCAACCCCGCATACAACGCCGAAATGCTCGCCGAAGCCATGTGCAAACACATGGGCTACACCTATGCCCCCAGTCAGGACATCTTCTGGGAACACGGCCACGCCACCGAAAACAACTACATCTACGTCACCACCGGCACATTAAGCCGCGACCAGCTCAAACTGATCAGCAGCGAAGTCGGCGACGAACGCAGCCTGTTGATCTGCTCCAAAGGTTTCATGGCAGAAAACAACGAATTCCCCAACCTCTCCTTAAAAAAAATCCCCCAAGCCGTGCTGCATAAATGCGAATGGGATCAGGACGACTATAGTTTTAATATTAACGTGTTGCCGGATGAGGAAGACGAGGATAAGCCATGAACCTGCCAGCATTACAAGCCATCATCGACCGGGGTGAAGACGGCCAACACCAGTTCAAGGCGGATGTGACCAACGTCAATGCGCTGGCCGCTGAAATGGTCGCGTTCAGCAATAGCGCAGGCGGTACGATACTGATCGGTGTGCAGGATGATGGCAGTTTCTCGGGCTTGACCCGTGACGACATGAACCGGCTGAACCAACTGGTTTCCAATGCTGCTTCCCAATCAGTACGCCCCCCCATTAACCCACAAACCCAAAATATTGCCACGGATAACGGCCTGGTAATGGTCGTAGAAATCCCCAAAGGTATCAGCAAACCGTACATGGACAACAACGGACTGATCTGGGTCAAAAGTGGCGCAGACAAACGCAAGGTGACAGCCCGCGAAGAAATCCAGCGCATCTATCAGGCTGCGGGCTTATTGCACGGCGATGAGATACCCGCAAAAGGCCTGGATATTAAAAGTCTGGACAAGGACTATTTCGACGCATTCCTGCAAAAGCATTTCAATACTTCGCTGGCGGAATTGGATATACCCTTGGAAACACTGCTGGAAAATATGAACCTGATGCGGGATGGTGTGTTCAATGTGGCGGGCGCGTTGCTGTTTGCCCGTAACTCCAATTTTCACCTGCCTGTTTTCGTCGTGAAAGCGGTCGCATTTCCGGGGACGGATACCAATACCAATACCTATCTCGACAGTCAGGATATGGAGGGGAAAATGCTTAACGTCTTTCGGGATTCCCTAAGCTTCGTTAACCGCAATATTCACCATGTACAGGCAGGCCAAAGTGTGAATTCAACGGGGGAACTGGAAATTCCCTTGCTTGTGTTTGAAGAGCTGATTGCCAATGCACTGATTCACCGCGATTACTTTGTTTCTGCCACCATTCGCCTGCTGATTTTTCGTGACCGTATTGAAATCATCAGTCCTGGGCATTTGCCCAATAACCTGACGGTGACAAAGATAAAAATGGGAAACTCCAATATCCGCAACCCGATACTGGTATCGTTTGCCAGCCGGATACTGCCTTACCGGGGGCTAGGCAGCGGCATCATGCGGGCTTTGGCGGCTTACCCGGACATTGAGTTTATCGACGACAGGGACAACAACCTGTTCAAAGCGATTATTAAACGTCCGCAGTTTCCAGCGGAGTGAATCTTGGCTCCTCCCCTGACAAGGGAAGGCCGGGAGGGGTTTCTTACATAAAGGGCTAACAATGGACGACCAACGCACCGTCAACTTCCTCAGTAACCAGCTTTCCCTGCGCAAGCCGCAGCGCGAATCGCTCAACATACTGGCGGATGTCTTGTCACAACTGGGCTTGAGCAAAGACCCCGATTTGCAACACTGGCTGACAGTGATCCAGCAACAATACCCGACCGTGCAGGCGTTCGAGCGTGAATTCCCATCCCTGTGTTTTGCACTGGCAACGGGGGTCGGCAAAACCCGCCTGATGGGCGCGATGATTGCTTGGCTCTACCTGACCGGGCGCAGCCGCCATTTCTTCGTACTTGCCCCCAACCTGACCATCTACGAAAAGCTCAAACAGGATTTCAGCCTCGGCAGCCCCAAATACGTGTTCAAGGGCATCGCTGAATTTGCCCAAACCCCACCCACCCTTATCACGGGTGATGACTACGAAGACGGGCGTGGCGTGCGGCTGGAGTATTCCATACCCGCCTCCCGCTCTGACTATCTGCCCGGCTTTTATGACGAAGCCGCCGCCCACATCAACATCTTCAATATTTCCAAAATCAATGCCCGTGACAACAAAAAGGGTGCAGCAAAGTCTGGCGTAGCGCGGATGCGCCGCTTGCAGGAATACATCGGTGATTCCTACTTCAACCACCTAGCGGAACTGCCCGATCTAGTGGTGCTAATGGACGAAGCACACCGCTATTACGCCAGCGCCGGGGCGAAAGCCATCAACGACCTGAAGCCGATTCTGGGGATCGAATTAACCGCCACACCCAAAACGGTCGGTGCAAACCCGCGTGATTTCAGCAACATCATCTACCATTACCCGTTGTCGCTGGCCTTGCAGGATGGCTACGTCAAAATCCCCGCCGTTGCCACCCGCAAGGATTTCAACCCCAAAGACTACAGCGCGGAACAACTCGAAACCATCAAACTGGAAGACGGCATCCACCACCACGAATACGTCAAGGTCGAGCTGCAAACCTACGCCCACACCACGGGTGGCAAACCCGTCAAACCGTTCATGCTGGTCGTCGCGCAAGACACGCAACACGCGGGGCAGATCAAAGCCCTGATCCAGTCCGCCGGATTCTTTGAAGGGCGCTATAAAGACAAGGTAATTGAAGTCCATTCCAACCTCACGGGCGATGAATCCGATGAAGCCATGAGCCGCTTGCTGGCGGTGGAGCACGATGCCGATACCGAAATCGTTATCCACGTCAACAAGCTCAAGGAAGGCTGGGATGTCACCAACCTCTACACCATCGTACCGCTACGTGCTTCTGCTTCCGAAATCCTCACCGAACAGACCATCGGGCGTGGCCTGCGCCTGCCTTACGGCAAGCGAACCGGGGTGGAAGCGGTCGACCGCCTGACCATCATTGCCCACGACCGCTTTCAGGAAATTCTCGACCGCGCGAAGGACGGCGAATCCATCATCCGCAAAACGGTTTACATCGGTGCGGGTGATGATGCCGACATACCCGACAAAAAGCCGCAACTAGTCGAAACTCCCTCGGTGCTGGAGATGCTCACCAGCGGCAAGACGCCCACGGTAGACGGCAAGGCTATCAGCGCAGACACTGGGGCGTACCAACCGAACCCCATTGTCAGCACCGAGCGAGAACGCCACATTGCTACCACCACCGTGCAGGTGATCCGCGAAGAAACCCGCAAACTCGCTTCCAGTCAGGATTTGAATAAACCGGAAGTGCAGCAGGAAATCGCCCGCAAAGTGCAGAGCCGTCTCCAGCCCACCCAAACTGAACTCCCGGGTCTGGGTGCTGCCGCCACCACTGAAACCACGGTTGCCGACGTGGTGAAAACCGTCAGCGAAACCCTGATTAAATACACCATCGACATCCCTCAAATCGTGATTCTGCCCACCCGCGAAGTGAATTACGGTTTCGGCGATTTCGACCTGCAACACCTGAACCAAATCCACTACCAGCCGGTATCACAGGAAATCCTGCTGCAACATCTGGAAGGCGAACAAAAACGCGATTCCATTCATTTCGGAGGGGAGCAAGCGCAGGAAACTCGGCTGGAGGATTACCTCGTGCGCAACCTGATGGATCGCAACGAAATCGACTACGATTCCCACGCTGGGTTGCTGTATAAACTAGCCGGGCAAATGGTTGAGCACCTGCAAGCCAAAGGACATGACCGGCAAAAAGTTGAGAATATCCTGATCTATTACCAGAAGCCGTTGGGCAACTTCATTTGGGCGCAGATACAGGAACACCAGTGGTCAACCCCAACCGACTATCAGGGCAGGGTTATTCAGGGCTTCGACATCCTTGAACCGAATACATGGACAATGGCAGCAGGTGAGCAGCCCCGCGACTTCCGCGCTCCCGTGCAAAACAAACAGGCAGTGAAAAAGATGCTGTTCACCGGTTTCAAACGCTGTTGTTACCCCTACCAGAAATTCGACTCCGTAGAGGGTGAGTTGTCGTTGGCCAAAGTACTAGAGGATGATGCCAGTGTATTGAAATGGATGAAGCCTGCCTCAGGCAAGTTCAAAATTGAATACCAAAGCGGAAACTGGTACGAACCGGATTTTGTGGTAGAGACTGCTGATGCCTGCCTGTTGATCGAGCCGAAACGCAAGGATGAGCTGGGTACGACCGAGGTGCAAGCCAAGCAACGGGCAGCTCAACGCTGGTGCCAGTATGCGAATGAACATGCGCTACAGGTCGGAGGAAAACCTTGGCATTACTTGCTGATCCCGCATAACGAAATACTCCCCAACACCTCGGTAAGCGGACTGGTTGCCCGATTCAAGCGGCTTAAAACCAATGATCCGGATATTGCCGCAACGGAGACAGGTTGTTCATGATCAGTGCAACAATCATCAACAACGCGACCCCTTCCAGCACGGGATCAAACACATACCAATAACCCAGTGCATGCAACTTGTCGCTGCCGATCACTGCAATCAGTGCAGTCGCGCCACCGGGTGGATGCGTAGTGCGGGTCAGAATTGCGGTTGATAGCCTGCTATATCACCCTGGGATGGTCTGGGTCGGCTCCCTCCACCAACTCTGACCAACATTGGCGCACATAGTCCCGCGCCTCGGCCAGCTCAGTACACTCGACCGTTACCGCTGCTTCCTGCAAGTCACGTTTATGCACCTGATCACGCAGCAGCCGGTAAATGTCCTGCAAGCGCCCGGCTTGTGCCTCCGTCAGCAATCCTGCTTCCCGTAGCGAGTCAAGCTGGCGAATATTATCACTCCACGCCACCAGCTCAGGATAGCGATGCGCATGCGCCAGAATCAGGTATTGCACCATAAACTCAATGTCCGTAATACCGCCCGGATCTTTCTTCAGATCAAACGGTGCGGTTGCCTTGCTCCCTTGTTTGCTCCCCAGTGCATCCCACATTTTCTGGCGCATGTTAATCACCTCGATACGCAACACCACCAGGTCGCGTGGCTGACAAAGGATGTCACGCCGCAAGGCGGCAAAACGTGCCCGCATGCTTTCATTGCCCGTCACGGCACGCGCCCGCAACAAGGCCTGATGCTCCCAAACCCAGGCTTTATCCCGCTGATACTCGTAAAAGGCATCCACATTGCCAACCAGCAAACCGGAGGAGCCACTTGGCCGCAGGCGCGTATCGATTTCATACAAGCGGCCATCATGCGTAAAAGTGGCCAGGGTATGAATGATCTTTTGGGCAAGACGGGCAAAAAATACCGGGTTCTCCAGCGGCTTGTCACCATCCGTCTGTTGCTGCTGCCCGCTGCTATCATGCAAAAAGACAATATCCAGATCAGACCCATAGCCCAACTCAATCCCGCCCAGCTTGCCATAGGCAATAATTGCAAAACTGGCGGTATGCTCAATGCCGTCCAGCTGATAGTGCGGTAGACCGGACTTGGCCGTCAGCATCTGCCAGGCATGTGCGGAACTGTGTTCCAAAATGGCCTCTGCAATCCAGGTCAGTTGATCAGACACCACCATCAGGGGCAACATGCCGGTAATATCAGCGGCAGCCACCCGCAACACCTGCGCCTGCTTGAACTGGCGCAAGCGCTCCATCACCTGCCCGACATCCTCAGGATCAACCTGCTCCAGCTCCCGTGCCAGCGCATCACCCAGCTCCTGCCGGTTCAAGGGCCGGTACAGCTGGCGGGTATCCAGCAGGGTATCCAGCAGAATCGGGTGTTGGGTCAGTTGTGCCGTCACCCAGACACTGGCGCTGACCAGCTTCACAAACTGCTCCAGTGCGCCCGGATGATCGGCCAGCATCGCCACGTAGCCGGAGCGCCGCGCGACTGCCTGGATCACCTCCAGACTGCGCGTCAGAGCCTGTGCGGGCTGATCGCTGCTGGCGCACACCGCGAGCAACAAGGGCAGCAACCTGTCCAAGCGGTTGCGAGCAAGTTCGGTCAATGACTGATACAAACGTCCGCTGCGCAAGGCCTGTAACTGCTGCCAGCTCTCGGTTGCCGGCTCAAACCCCCAGGCACTCAGTAAAGCATGCGCCTGCTCATCCTCCATCTGTTCTTGCCAACAGTGGCCGAGTGTTTTTTGTTCCTGAGTCGCCTCGTCTTCCACCACGAAAACACGCTGGAAAATAGCACTCACCCGGGCACGGTGCGCATCCAGCACCTGCATAAATCGGTCCCAATCGGCATACCCCATGGATACCGCCAGTGCCTGCTGACGCTCAGGCTCCTCGGGCAAGGCGTGTACCTGTTCATCCATCCACATCTGCAGACGGTTTTCAACCCGCCGCAAGAAACAATAAGCGGCGCGCAGTTGCTCCACCTCTGCGTCTGCCATTAGCTCCAGTTTGACCAGCGCCTGCAGCGTTTGCAGCAGATTCCGCTGTTGCAAGGCCTGCATGCGCCCACCCCGCATCAGCTGAAACACCTGTGCGGTAAATTCGACCTCGCGAATCCCCCCCTTGCCGAGCTTCACGTCCTGCAACTTGCCTTTGCGCAGCGCCTCCCGATTGATCATCATCTTCATGTCACGCAGCTGCTCAACCGCACCGTAATCCAGATAGCGCCGGTAAATAAACGGGCGCAGGCGCTGCATCAGTTCAGCCCCGTCTGCCGCATCACCCACCATCACGCGCGCCTTCACCAGCGCATACCGCTCCCATTCACGACCATGTGTCTGGTAGTAATGCTCCATCGCATCAAAGGAAAGCGCCAGCGCACCCGACTCACCAAACGGGCGCAGGCGCATATCCACCCGGTAAGCAAAACCATCGCCCGTCACCTGCCCCAAGGTATTAATTAGTTTCTGCCCCAAGCGGGTGAAATAGCTTTGATTATCCAGCGTGCGCCGTCCATCGGTCTCCCCCGCTTCCGGGTAAGCAAAAATCAGATCGATATCAGAAGAAAAATTCAGTTCGCATCCACCCAGCTTACCCATCCCCAGTACCAGCATCTGCTGGGGTGTACCGGTACGGTTCAACGGCGTACCGTACTTGGCCTGCAGACGCTGATGCCACCAGTTCAGTACGCTCCCCACCAAGGCATCCGCCAGATCAGAGGTAGTCCGTAACGTTTCTTCCAACTCGGCAGAGCCACTCAGGTCACGAAAGGCAATCCGCACACTCTCACGGTGCCGGATCTGGCGCACGGCACGCTGCAGACTGGCTTCATCATCCAGCGGCTGAATTTCTGCGGCGATGGCTGCGACCAGTTCGCCCTCAGCGTAGGGCACACTGGCGGGCAGTGCGGCTGTCCATTCTGGAAAAAGCAGTAGACGCTCCGCCAGATAGGGGCTGGCAGCACAACAGGTCAGTAGTTGGGTATTATCCATGACGGGTTTTCTCCTCGTTTCTTTAAAGGCATTTGCGGTCTGGCCAGCAATAGGCACAATAGCCGCATGCACATAGAAATCATCTCCAGCCTTGATCAAGTCCCCGCCGCCCAGTGGAATGCACTGGTGCGGGATAACAACCCGTTTGTCCGCCACGAGTTTCTGGCGGCACTGGAGCATCATGGCTGTGTCGGGCCGGAATTCGGCTGGTTGCCCCATCATATCCTGATTTACCGGGATGACGAACTGTTGGGCGCGATGCCGCTGTATGAAAAACACAATACCTACGGTGAATTCGTCTTCGATCATGCCTGGGCAGAAGCCTACAAGCGCCATGGCATGCGTTACTTCCCGAAACTGGTGTCCGCCATCCCTTACACACCCGCCAGTGGGCAGCGACTGCTGGCAAAAGCAGGCACTGAAGCAGAAATTTTCCCCTACCTACTCTCAAGCGCCCTGCATCTGGCCAAAGAACTGGAAGCCAGCAGCGTGCACTGGCTGTTTGCACTGCCAGAAGAGCAGGACTGGCTGGAAGCACAAGGCCTGTTCACCCGCCATGATTGCCAGTTTCACTGGAAAAATTTTGGTTACCCGCACTTTGATGACTTCCTGAATGCACTCAGTGCAAAAAAGCGCAAAAATATTCGGCAGGAACGGCGCAAGGTCAAGGAGGCCGGGGTGGTTCTGCGCAAGCTGGATGGTCATACGGCAACGGCTGCCGACTGGGAACGTTTTGCGTTTTTCTACCAGCATACGTTTGAAAGCAAGTGGGGCACACCGACCATGAATGAAGGTTTTTTTCGCGAAGTGGCCGCAAAACTGCCTGATCAGGTTTTGCTGGTGATGGCCGACCAAGGGGGGGAGACGATTGCAGGTTCACTCATGTTCCGCAGTGACACACGCTTATACGGGCGCCACTGGGGATGTACCGAGTATTTCGACAGCCTGCATTTTGAAGCCTGTTATTATCAGGGCATTGAATTTTGTATTCAGCACGGCCTGCACGTGTTTGAGCCGGGTGCCCAGGGTGAACATAAGGTGCCGCGCGGTTTTATCCCGACCCGTACCCGTTCCAGCCACTGGCTGGCTGCCGAACCTTTCCGCAAGCCGGTACAGCAACATACCCTGCATGAACAACGGGCCGTCGCCGATTACATGCAGTCAGTGCGTGAGCACATGCCTTACCGGGATGACTTTATCGCCCAATACATCCCAGAGTGATTTCACCTGTTCAAATTCCGATTCCACGATTCTGCGATTAATTCTTCGCCAAAAAAAGCCAGACACAGTCTGGCTAACAGAGAGAACTTACCACCTGAAAATAGTGCTCAGGTACTGGTAGGTATTTTGAGTCGTTGTCCGACCTGAATCGTACTGGAATTGAGCCGATTAACGCGCTTGATATCCGTCACACTCACGCCATGCCGGTCAGCAATTTCCGACAATGAATCACCGGAGCGCACGACATACTGGTTGCTGCTGCCGATATTGACACCCCGACTGCTGGCATACGTCAAACCCCGGCTGGGAGCAAAAGCCTGTTTATACTGACTCACGCCTTTGAAAATCGCATCGGCCAAACGCTGTTGATAAGCATCGGTACGCAAGCGCTTCTCTTCGGCAGGATTACTGATAAACGCCGTTTCTACTAGCATCGACGGGATATCCGGTGCTTTTAACACGACGAAACCGGCACTTTCCACTTTGCTACGCAGTGGGTTACTGACGGGTGCCAGTTCTTTCAAAGTCCGCTTCGCCAGCTCCAGGCTGCGATCCATCGTGGCGTTCTGGCTCAAGTCGAGCAAAATAGAAGCAATCTTGTTGCTATTCCCGGCCAGCCGCACATCACCCAAACGCAATTCATACGAGTTTTCACTTTCGGCCAGCAAACGCGCGGCCTCACTGGAAGCCCCCGTATCGGACAGAATATAAACCGATGAACCATGCACCCCGGAACGGTCATGCGCATCCGCATGGACGGAAATAAACAGATCAGCCTTGTTCGTGCGGGCAATATCAATACGCTGGCGCAAAGGCACATAAACATCACTACTGCGCGTTAACACCGCACGCATGCCGGGGGCAGAATCAATTCTGGCCTTTAACTTGCGCGCTACACCCAGCACAACGTCTTTTTCACGGGTGCCCATTTTCCCCAGTGCACCCGGATCACGGCCACCGTGCCCAGGGTCAATCGCCACGATGAAATGGTTACGACTGTCAGGCTGAGCCTGTGGCACCGGCACGGGTGCAGCTTCGACAGGCTCGGCTTTTTTTATCTGGCTTGCATTCCGGGGTTTTGTGTCGGACGTGCTCTTGTCACTGGCTCCCGGCTGACTGGTCAAAGTCAGGCTTAACGTATTTTGACCACTGTTTGCTGCCATATTCGCAGCCACTTCAACAGGATGAGTCACATCCAGGACAACCCGCAGAAAACCGCCAGCACGCGTCGCATAGCGAATACTGGCCACGGGTGGGCGGTCATGTTTGCCCTGCTTGAGGTTGCCTTCCAGCGTGGTCTGCATCAAGTCGATGACGACCCGATCCGGTGACTTCAGGGTAAACACCTTGTATTTGACCGGTGCACTGAGGAGCAGGGAAATAACCAGTGATTCCGGGCTGCCGGACAAATTAGCCCCGGTCAATTTACCCGCTGGCGCTGCGTATAACTGTGTCACCATCAATGGACTGGCCAAAATGGCTGATACGACACCCAGTTTGAGGATGAAATTCCGACGTGTTAACTGTTGATTTTGCATGATTTTACCCGGCCAACACCCAAGCCAATCGCGAGATGGACTGACCCTTCAACAACAAAAAAATGATAGGACTTAAATACTAACGCAGTTAGATTTTTTTTCAAGTACTTTTTTATGAATAAGCTATAAGTCATTGATATTAATATCTTGATCGCTTTGCAAGCTTATCATCCTGCCATTATCAAAATAGCTTATTCCGATGTTAATATTTGCAGCAGGGATGAATTTACCCCCTTTTTCCGGCCATTCCAGCAAACTGAAGGCATCGCTCCCCAGATAATCACGAATTCCCATATACTCAAGCTCTTCCGGATCAGCCAAACGATACAGGTCAAAGTGATAAACTTCCCGTCCCACCAGATAATATGGCTCTACCAAGGTATAAGTGGGGCTTTTGACCGTGCCCGTATGCCCCAGTTCGCGCAGGAAGCCTCTGACCAGCGTGGTTTTACCCGCCCCCAACTCACCGCGCAAATAAATAATGCCACCTGCCGGGTAATTCCCCCGGCAATGTCGCGCCAGAGCCGCACCCAATGCCAGCATAGCCGGTTCATCTGCGACCAAAAGTTCTTGTTGGAACACATACCTCGTCATGGATTGATCACCTTCCGCAAGTTATTGATGACATCACTGGCCAACAAACCACGTTCTCCGTCAAGTGCCGCCAGATCTCCCGCCCGCGCGTGTACCTGTACACCGGTTGCTGCCGCCTGAAACAAAGGTAGCCCTTGGGCAAGCAATGCAGTGATAATACCAGTCAAGACATCGCCCATGCCTGCCGTTGACATCCCCGGATTACCCGCCTGGCAGAAGGCGATGCTCTCCGATGATGCCACCAGCGTCCCTGCACCCTTGAGCACGATGACACCGCCATAGCGCTTTTGCAGCTCACGGGCAGCAGCCACCCGATCCTGCTCAATCTCTGCGGTAGTGCAGGCCAGCAAGCGGGCTGCTTCCGCCGGGTGCGGCGTTAACACCCACTGATGACTTTGTTGGTGCATACCCGCCAACAGGTTCAAAGCATCTGCATCCAATACCAAAGGAATGTTCGCGGTTGCGGCCAAAGCCAAGGCACTGATCAGCAGTTGACGCGACCAGACTGACTGCCCCAAACCAGGGCCGATACCCAGTGCCTGCTTACCGTCTGTCAAACGTCGCAAGCTCATCGCCGAATCAAGCGGATGCACCATCAGTTCGGGGCGGGTTAAATTAAGCCAGTCGGCATGTACCGGGTCAGTGGCCAAGGTCACCCGGCCACTGCCGGTACGCAAGGCAGCCTCACCGGCCAGACGGATCGCGCCACTCATGCCCGCCATCCCGCCGACCAGCAAGCTGTGCCCAAACTGCCCCTTGTGTGCAGTCCGACTGCGCGCCGGTAGATGACAGGCTATATCTTGCTCACTGAGCAGGTACATGTCGCTGCTCAACTGGGCATACACACTGGCAGGTAAGGCCAGTTCATCTAAGACCAGTTCACCGGTATACGCCCACGCCTGCCCGGTCAGCAGCCCTTGCTTGTGCCCGATAAAAGTCACGGTCAGATCAGCCTGTACCGCGCAACCACGCATGCACCCGCTATCAGCATCCAGACCGGAAGGAACATCCACAGCAATAACGGGGGTAGGCTGCCGGTTCAGCGCCTGAATAGCGTCGGCATATACCCCATCCACCGCGCGGGTTAAGCCCGTTCCCAAGAGCGCATCTACCCATAAATCAACGGTCGGCAACGGCAAGGTGCCAGTAAACGCATTCAGCGCACCACCCTTCGCGGTATAATCACGGCAGGCCGTCGCGGCATCACCGCGCAGTTCATCTGCGGTGCAAAGTGCCAGCACATTAACCTGCCAGCCCTGTTCGAGCGCAAGGCGTGCCACCACATAACCATCCCCCGCATTATTACCGGCACCGCACAGCACACATACGGAGCGGGCAGTGGGCCAATGCGCTTGCAGCTGTGCAAAAAGCGCCTGTCCGGCACGCTGCATCAGGGTATAACCGGGAATGCCCTGATCCTGAATGGCGATACGATCCAGCTCACGTACCTGCTGACTGGTGTAAACTAGTGTTTTATCCGAGTATTTACTGTTAATCATGCCCGCTTCTGCTACCCAATTATCCGTACCTGCCAATATTAACAGCCTTGAGACTAAAATGGGTGAGTGGGGAAAACAACTGGGTTTTGCCGCAATCGGCGTCAGCTCACTGGATTTATCGCTGGCTGAACAGCGCCTGCTGGACTGGCTGGCTCAAGGCCATCATGGCAGCATGGAGTGGATGCAGCGCCACGGCAGCAAGCGCAGTCGCCCGGCGGAACTGGTGCCCGGCACGCTGAGTGTGATCAGTGTGCGCATGGATTATCTGCCACCCGACGCTGCTGATGCCGAAATGGTATTAAACCAGCCGGAACTTGCCTATATCTCGCGTTATGCATTAGGCCGGGATTACCACAAAGTATTACGCCAACGTCTGGAAAAACTGGCAGGACTCATTCAAACCGAGATCGGGGAATTTGGATACCGGGTATTTACGGACAGTGCGCCGGTGCTGGAAAAGCCCATCGCCGTCAAAGCCGGTTTGGGTTGGATGGGTAAACATACCAATGTATTAAGCCGTGAGGCCGGTTCCTGGTTTTTTCTGGGTGAGATTTATACTGACCTGCCCTTAACTGCCAGCCAACCGGTTAGCGAACATTGCGGTGTCTGTACCGCCTGCATCGATATTTGCCCCACCCGCGCCATTATCGCCCCTTATCAGCTGGATGCCCGTTTATGTATTTCTTACCTGACCATTGAACATCCAGGCTCTATTCCGCTGGAATTAAGGCCGCTATTCGGTAACCGTATTTATGGCTGCGATGATTGCCAGCTGGTTTGCCCCTGGAACCGTTTCGCCCAGGTGTCCACTGAAGATGATTTCGCGGTGCGCCAGCAACTGGACAGCGCCCGACTGGTCGAGCTGTTTCAGTGGAGCGAGGCTGATTTTCTGCATAAGTTACAAGGCTCACCGATTCGCCGGATAGGGCACGAACGCTGGCTGCGTAATATTGCGGTCGCTTTAGGTAACCTGCCAGCCAGCGCTGATGTCCAGCGGATTTTGCAGGAAAAACTACAAAATACACAGAGTGAATTAGTCCGTGAGCATGTGAATTGGGCGATTAACCGGCATGACACCAGCCATACTGGTTAATAAAATAACGCTTATTACCCTTTGTCCTTTGAATCCGGCCAGTTGTCGCACATTACGTCCATTTATCATGATGATAGATGCATTAAATAAAGTTTTCTGTCAGTATTTATTACACACAAACCCAAACATACCCAAGAAATTATGAAAGCAATCAAAATAAGACCGTTGAAGCGGCTGTTGCTGATCGTGTTACCTGTGATGATGTCAGCAGGCTGCTCCAATCTACAAAGTAACGCACTTTACAAAAACTGGGAACAGCAAGCTTATAGTGCTTACCGGATGCCAGTACCACAACATGGCGCGGGTATTTTACCGGCCTTGTTTAAAACGGTAGCGTCCCCAGCGCGGCAAGCAACGACACAACGGGTTGCTTCGGTTCAGCACCGACAGCCGATGTTGCCGACCGCTCGCGTTAATGCACAAGAAGAGAAGTTCATCGCAGATTATTACGGTTTATAAAAGTTAGTCCTGTTGTTAGCCCCTAGAGTCCAGATTGGACTCCTATTGACGCAAAGGTCTTAGCCCTTCCTTTGCGTTTTTTTAGCCAGGCCTTGTGTCTGGCTTTTTTCTGCCTGCTCTATTTGTCTATCTTGTTTACCTATACCCTGTTCGCGCACTATTTGAGTACAATACCGGTTATTCGTATTCGTGGTGTGGACTCAGAAGCAATGGATATTAGTTCTTTAAGGCAGGAATATACAAAAGACGGCTTAACACGCGGCCAGATGGCCAGTGATCCTTTCAGCCAGTTCGAGCGCTGGTTCATGCAAGCCAACCAAAGCGGTGTGACTGAAGTCAATGCCATGCAGCTAGCGACCGTCGCCAGCAATGGACGCCCCAGTTTACGCACCGTCTTGTTAAAATCGTTTGATACCCAAGGTTTTGTGTTCTTCACCAATTACCACAGCCAGAAAGCACGCGAGATCGAAGCAAACCCGGCCGTCTCCGCCCTGATGTTCTGGAAAGAACTGGAACGGCAGGTTGAAATCAGTGGGCGGGCAGAAAAAATTTCCAGCTTCGAATCACTCAAATACTTCACCAGTCGCCCACGGGGCAGCCAGCTCGGTGCCTGGGTGTCGGCGCAAAGCTCGATAATCACTTCGCGCAGCTTGCTGGAAATCAAACTGGATGAGATAAAGCGCAAATTCAAAGCGGGGGAGATTCCTTTGCCTGACTTCTGGGGGGGCTACCGGATTGTTCCGGATACGGTTGAGTTCTGGCAGGGTCGCCCGAGCCGTCTTCATGACCGTTTTGAATACCGGCTTACTGAGGATAGTCAACAATGGCAAATCCAACGCTTGTCACCCTGATCGATTCTGATTACCCGTGAATCGACCCAAGCCAACAAAAATCAACGGAAATCAACGAGATTTTTCCATGCTGATAGGCTAAGCTGCCTGTTCATGTTCCGTATTTCTGTTCCATGCTTTTGATCTGCTGAAAAAATAATAGAGAGTACTGTATGCGTTGTACCCAACTTGTTCCTGTTGTTCTGGCATTGTTTTTTTTATCATCCTGCGACGGTGATATGCTGGCAGGCGATAATAGTAAGGACACGGCTGCACCTTTGGCCTTTAACATCGTCGAGTTCAAACGCCAGGGCGGCCCCAAATGCCCGGACGGCACGACCGAAGTCAAGCCAGATGAGGTGCTCTGTGCAACCGTCAAGTTCACTTACCCACAAATGACTTCAGATGCAAAACCGGAACTGGCGGACAACCTGAACACATTTATCCAGCAACAATTGCTGGACAACACCGAAAATGACCCGGCGACTCGCGGTGAAGTCTCACTCGAATCATTCGCTGCTGACTTCATTGATGAATACAAGCAAGACCCGGCTACCTTTACCAGTTGGGAGATTGAACGCAATGTGACGGTGGTATTCAGTACCAGCCGGCTGGTGACTTTGTTGTTTGAAGAATTTGGTTTTACCGGCGGTGCACATCCTTTTAGTGGCAGGCGATACTCCGTGCTGGATCTGGAAACCGGTAAACAGCAGCAGCTGGCCGACCTGCTCAAACCGGGTTATGAGCCTGTCTTGAACGTTCAGGGTGAGAAAGCATTCCGTGTTTCCCGTGAACTGCAGGATGGTTCCAGCCTGGAAGATCAGGGTTTTACGTTTGAAAACAATGTATTTGTGCTGAACGATAATTTTGGGGTCGATCAGGATGGCCTTAATTTCATTTTTAACAGTTATGAAATTGCGCCCTACGCCATGGGCGGCAGCGAGTTCACTATTCCTTATGAAGATATTCATTCTCTGATCCGGGAAGACGGTCTGCTGGGGAAAATCCGGGAATGAACAAGCCTGCTGACAAGCTCTCCGTGCTTCCCACACTGCCCGCTGGCTTTGTCCATCTGGACAGTCTGATTCCGGATATTGTGCTGGATATACGCTATTTTGGCGCTGATAATTTCCTGGCCGTACCGGTAGAGGGCTATTTACGCCCACAAGCCATTATGACCCACCCCGCAGCACTTGCCTTGCTGGCGGTACACACTGAATTGCGAGGATCGGGTCTGGGTCTGAAAATTTTTGATGCTTACCGCCCGCAACGGGCAGTAGACCATTTTCTGCGCTGGCAAAACGAACCGGAAGATACAGCCATTGCCGCCCGCTTTCATCCCGAACTGAGCAAACCGGCTTTGTTTGCCCAAGGTTATCTGGCCGCACGCTCTACACATACCCGTGGTAGTACCGCTGATCTCACACTGGTAGCCACTACGGATAATGGCCATGAAGAATTGGATATGGGCACCGAGTTTGACTTTTTTGGTCCGCAATCCGGGGTTCATTACACGGGTATCACTTCGACACAGCGTGCGAATCGCCTGTTATTGCGCTTGCTGATGGAACGGCACGGTTTTCGGGGCTTTGCAATGGAGTGGTGGCATTTTACCTTAAATAACGAGCCTTATCCGAACCAGTATTTTGATTTTCCCGTCAGTTGATACGGCTCAAGGAATACCTGCATGCTGCATTATCTGCGTGATCCTGAAAAGATTGAGATTCAGACCTACAACAAAATTCGGGAATTAACCATCCTGGATCGCTTCAGTGCCGATGAAAAACAGATCGTGCTGTACATGGTGCGCGCCTGTGGCGAACCGGCTTTGGCAGAAAAAATATTTTTCAGCCCGAATGCCATCGAGTCTGGCAAGAAAGCTATCAAGAAATACGCTTACATGCTTTATGATCTTGAAACAGTACGCGGTGCACTCGATGAAAAACTGCTATACCAGGAGCCCATGTGTTTCATCAACAAATCGGTCGTTATTTCCCAGGCAAAGAATAAAAAACAAACACGCGCTATGACGGCTGTCGATTTGTGGAGACCCTATATTAAAGGCAGCATCGCCATTTTCGGGCAATCCAGCACGGCACTCTGCCGCCTGATGGAATTGCTGAAAGAACAGGAATTCCAAAAACCGGCGTTAGTCGTAGCAACGACCTCCGGTTTTATCAATACCGAGATGGGCAAACAGGCACTGCAGGAAAGCTATGGCGAATTAGGTATTGAATATATTCTGATCGAAGGCCACTGGGGCGGCAGTATGTTTGCCGCAGCGGCCATCAATGCGCTATTGAGTATTCAGAAAGGTATTTATGTTTAAGTCAGGAAAGCCGGAACACCCGCCCGGCTCTAGCGGGTTCTAATCCCTAAACCCGCTCCAGCTTGGCGTACGCCAGCACTAGCCACTTGCGTCCGGCTGACCTGAAATTGACTTCGACCCGGGCATGCTCGCCCGCGCCTTCGGCATTGGTAATCACACCCTCACCAAATTTGACGTGCTTAACCAGCAAACCAATCGAGAAACCGCTCTCAGTACGAGTGCCGCGTTTTGGGCTGGGCTGGCGCACGGGTGCGGACGAGCGGTAAGTGGTCTGATAGGTTTTCACCTTGGGGCGCACTTCATTCAACAGCTCATCCGGCAATTCACTCAGAAAACGGGAAGGCGGATTGATACGGGTTTGCCCATGCAGCTGACGCTGTTCAGCATAGCTCATTACCAGTTGTTGCTCGGCGCGGGTGATGCCGACATAACAGAGGCGGCGTTCCTCTTCCAGTCGAGCAGGGTCATCCATCGACATCTGGTGCGGAAACAGCCCTTCCTCCAGCCCGGCCAGAAACACCAGCGGAAACTCCAGCCCTTTTGCTGAATGCAACGTCATCATCTGCACGCAATCTTCGCCCACCTCGCCCTGACCCTCGCCTGCCTCCAGCGCGGCATGCGCCAGAAAAGCGGACAATTCATCCATTTCCGGAAGGTCATCACTCACGACCTGCACATAGCCGTGTGCGGCACTCATCAGTTCGTTGAGGTTATCAACCCGCGCCTGACCCGCCTCACCTTTTTCCTTGCTCAGAAAATGAGGCTTTAAACCAGACAGCGAAATCACGGCATCGACCTGTTCCGACAGGGGCAACCCCCCCATGTCACTGTCCATCTGCCGGATCAGGTGGACAAAGCTCGCCAAGGCGCTACTGGCACGGGCAGTAAATTCACCCGAAGTCAGTGCTTCTTCAGTCACTTCCCACAGTGAACGATTTTCAGTCCGCGCAATTTGACGCAAGGTGTCAATGGTGCGCTCACCAATACCCCGTGGCGGATAATTGACGATGCGTTCAAAAGAAGGATCATCCGCCCGATTGGTCACCAGCCGCAGATAGGCCAGCGCATCCTTGATCTCGGCGCGTTCAAAAAAGCGCAGGCCGCCATAAACCCGGTACGGGATGCGGTTTTCGTTAAAAACACTTTCAAATACCCGTGACTGGGCATTGGAACGGTACAACACGGCAACATCACTGCGGCGATGGCCTGCCTCCGCCCACTGCTTGATCCGTCCGGCAATATACCGCGCTTCATCCAGTTCGTTAAAAGCAGCATATAAATCCAGCTGCGTCCCATCGGCTCCGTCCGTCCAGAGTTTTTTCCCCAGCCGTCCCTGATTATTGTCGATCAATGCATTGGCCGCAGTCAGAATATTACCGCTGGAACGGTAATTCTGTTCCAGACGAATCGTTTCACAATCCGGGTAATGACGCGTGAAGTTCTGGATATTCTCAATCTTTGCCCCGCGCCAGCCATAAATAGACTGATCATCATCGCCGACTGCGAACACCGGGTTTTTCTCCCCGGCAATCAGGCGCAACCAGGCATATTGCAAAGCATTGGTATCCTGAAACTCATCGACCAGCACATGGCGAAAGCGGTTGCGGTAATGGGCTTGTAATTCGAGATTATCGCGCAATAATTCCAGTGAACGCAGCAGTAACTCGGCAAAATCCACCACGCCATTACGCTGGCACTGCTCTTCATACACGGTATACACGCGAATCAGCTGACGCTGGGACGGGTCGCCCCGATCATCCAGATGCCGGGCGCGGGAACCCTCATCTTTACGCGCATTGATGAAACCCGCGACCTGCCGGGCGGGCCAACGCGACTCATCCATATCCAATGCCTTGAGGATACGTTTGATCATGCGAATCTGGTCTTCAGAATCCAGAATCTGGAAGGTCTGCGGCAGGTTCGCCTCCTGCCAGTGCATCCGCAGCAGGCGGTGTGCCAAGCCATGAAAAGTGCCCACCCACAAACCGCCAATCGGCGTACCGAGCAGGCTTTGAATCCGCCCACGCATTTCCGCTGCGGCCTTGTTGGTGAAAGTCACCGCAAGAATACTGAGCGGCGATACACCTTCTACCTCCAGCAACCAGGCAATACGGTGCACCAACACGCGGGTTTTCCCGCTCCCGGCTCCCGCCAGTACCAGCACAGGTTTCGGGGGCGCGGACACGGCATCGCGCTGCGGCTTGTTCAGAGAATCTAAAATTGGGGATACGTCCATTTTGGGATTGTAACGGATACCGAGCAGTCTCGCATCACAGAGTCATCACATCTGTTGATAATTCGCACTATATTATTTTGTGAATAAGTTAAGATATAGAGCACAACTGAGCACACTAAGAAACAGTTATCGGCTAGAAGACGAGTAGAACATGCTAAAATTTGCTTTTGTCAGTGAAGCTGCGGAGCGCGAATACTGTGATTTGCCCGCCGAAATTCAGGATGACTTTGGCAAAGACCTACGGCGCATCCAGTATGGGGAAGAACCTCGACTCCCCACCCGAAACCTCGGCAGCATCGCGCCCGGTGTTGTCGAACTGAAGAAAAACGGTAGCCCGGCTTTTCGCTGTGTTTATATCACCAAATTTATGGAGACTGTATTCGTTTTGCACTCCTTCGCCAAAACGACGAATGGTACTGATAAACCTGCCATGCAACTGGCTAAACAGCGTTTGAAGGAACTAAAAACAGAGTTACGGCAACTCGGCTACCCCGTAGAATAATATCAGGCTGCCTGACGGGTGATGGTGATACTTGCCTCTTCCAATGAAGGCATTGCCCACACCGCCCGGAAACCCAGTTTATCCAGCAAGTCGAACATAGCATCCAGTGTGAACTTTTCTATCTTGCTGTTCACCACTTCAGAAACCCGTGATTGTGTGATCTCCAGTTTTTCAGCGGCCTCAACTTGCGTCAAACCCTGCTGTTTGATTAGCCCACTGATCATGATAGATAAATCCATTTTCATTGCCATCTTGCTGGCAGTCTCTGCATCGTGAGTAACATGGAATGGGCTGTCATAAAATTTTAAAGCCATCTCTGATGTCCAATAAACAAAACCAACATCCAGAATATCTAAAATATTAGATAAAAGCAAATCAAGGCAATCACTCTATAAAAGTAGCTTGTCCTCTGCCGACAATTCCCGCCATTCTCCCGCCGCAAGCCCGGCATCCAGCACCAAATCACCAATTTTCTCACGGTGCAAGGCGACAACCCGATTACCCACCGCCGCAAACATGCGCTTCACTTGGTGATACTTGCCTTCATGGATGGTCAGGCGCACCTGCTGATCAGGCAATAACGCAACTTCGGTGGCACTCGCCAGCCCGTTCTCACCCAACAACTGCACACCTGCCTGCAATTGCTCCAGCGCACCGTCAGCCAGTGGTTCCGCCAGCGTGGCACAATACGTTTTGCCCACATGCTGTTTGGGCGACATCAGGCGATGTGACCAGGCACCGTCATTGGTGATGAGTAACAAGCCGGTCGTATCCTTGTCCAGTCGTCCGGCAACATGCAGGGTATGTCGGTGTGGATGGTTGATCAGATCCAATACGGTGCGTTGTACCGGGTCAGTGGTCGCACTGATCACCCCGAGCGGTTTGTGCAGCATCAGATAAATAGCGCCCGGCAGGGTGATCAAGGCACCCTCCAAGGTGACGCTGGACTCAAGGGCGATATGCACGGATGGCTTGCGCAGAATAATGCCTGCCACCTCAACACACCCGGCACGGATGGCTTTCTGTGCATCAGTGCGTGACCAACCGGTCGCCTGACTTACGAACTGATCAAGGCGCATAACCTAATCCTCAAAAACTCCGCCCCACCTGCATAAACAGCTGCGATTCAAACCCTTCGGTTTGCCCGATACCGACAAACGCCGGGCCAATCGGGCTATCCATTCCCAGAAACAGGCTACCGGATAACAGAAGGCTTCCCCAGCTCACCTCGGACTGTTTATCCCACGTATTACCCGTCTCCAGTGAACCACCCGCATAGACCTTGGCTATCCCTGGAAAATCAGTCAGCTCATACATATAAGTACCGGTGGCCAAAGCCGCATAGTCACCCCGCAGCTGCTCATTCGCCAGGCCGGACAAACGCCCCACCCCGCCAAGTGTAGGCTGCTCTATCACCAAGGCATCATCAGACAGGGTGCTCGCCACTTCCGCTTTCAGCAATACCCGATGCTTGTCGATAGTCCACGCCTGCCCAATATCCAGTGTCAGGCGGTCAAATGCGGCATCAGCACCCAGAATCTTGAAACCATGTACATAAGCCGCCTCAAACCAACGCCCTCGCCCCGGAAAATCCGCGTTATCCAACGTATCCACGCCATAACTGAACTGTACGCCGGTCAGGTTAATCGAAGAACCCGGCAAATCAATGAATCCGGTTTTTAACGTGGGTTCCAGATGCCGGTAAAAAACACCCGCCCGTACCTCACGATTTTGCCCAATATCCTTGCCCCATTCAGTCTGAATACCCGTTTCCGCCAGCCTCAATTCGGCGACTCTATCCTCACCGTTATAAACAAAAATATCTCGCCTGTCATGCGAGGCCTGCCCTTCAACAAAGGCACTTTGATCAGAACTGAGCGGGTTATGCAATTCCGATTCAATCCTGAGTTGATCGCCGATCACGGCACTATTCCGCCATTCTCCCCCGCTAGGTGTAACTCCCTTGATGATATGGCGTACTCCCAACTGGTACTCCGTGTCGCCTTCAAAATTGTCCTGCAAAGAAAAACCAAAGCGCAAACGATTGTCACCCGTCGACCGTTCATTCGCAATAATCGTTAGCTCATACGCTCCCGCAGGCGTAGTACCCAAGCGGTAGTCAACCAGATCGAAATACCCCAGACTGTGAATGTTTTCCAGCCCACGCTGCAAGGTATCCAGATTGAAACGATCCCCCGGATAAACACCCAGTTTGTTTAAGATCACCGCATCGGCCAGTGCTGAGGTATTTTTCACCTGAATGCGGGCGATTGTTTTTGCGGCGTCTTTAAGGGTACGGGTGCTTTCAGTTTCCATGGACTCAACACCTTGGGCGGCGGCTTCCTTGTTCACTGCAATTTGTAGCGAATTAGCTGGCTGTGCTTGCCCGGTCAGTGCCACAATCCGCTTCAAACCGGCCAGTTGTTCGCGGGCAGCGGCTTCACCAATCGGAATGGCTGCCTCACCCTTGCCAAAATCCAGCGAACCAATGTCCTTCAAGACAGGTTCCAGCACAATATGGGGGGCATGCAGGTTTTTCAGCTGCGGCAAACTGTTCTTGGCCGTCAGAAACTGCATGGACTGAAAGGTCACCGCCAACACTGAATTTAGCTTCTCTTTCTTGTCAAAATAATAGGGGATACTGACGACGATCAGAATATCTGCGCCCATTTGTTGAGCCACATCGACCGGCACATTATTCGAGACAAAACCATCGACTAACAGTCGGTTATCAATCATCACCGGCGAAAACAGCCCCGGTATCGACATACTGGCACGCACGGCAGTAGGTAAATTACCCTTGCTCAGGATGACCGCCTCCCCCGTTTCAATATCAGTCGCCACCGCCCGAAACGGAATCGGCAAGCGATCAAAGTCATTGATCCCGGCGGAACGCTCCAGCAAGCGCCGCAACTCGAAAATCAGTTTTTGTCCATTCACCAATCCATCGGGCAGCTTCAGTGCCTTATCTTTTACCCCCAGTTCAAAGGTATTGAAAAAACCGGCATTTTCCTGTTTTTGCTGAAACGTCTGCACAGAACGTTCTTGGCCATCCTGAAACAAATCAGCCCAATCCAGCGACTTGACTACCTTTTCCAACTCATCCGCCCGATAACCCGAGGCATACAGACTGCCAACAATCGCCCCCATACTGGTGCCCGCAATCATGTCAATCGGGATACCGTTTTCTTCCAGCACCTTCAGCACACCCACATGGGCAATCCCGGCAGCCCCACCCCCGCCCAAGACCAGGCCTACTTTAGGCCGCTGCCCGTTGCTGGCCGCCCACAGATTTTGTGCAGCAGTCAGCAGCAAACAAACCATTAGGGTCAGGGTAAATTTTACAAAGTGCGCCATCATCGTGCTTCTCGTCGTTTTATCATGTCGGAAGTATAGGCGGCCTGACGAACTGAACTCAACAAAACCCGGTTTGCTGTTACAATAGCCAAATAATCCAGATTCATAATCCAAATAATCAAACAACAATAAAGGAACACCCATGGAACTGAAAAACTACCTGCGCGTTTTGGCCAGCCGCGATGGTTCCGACCTCTATCTGACCGCCGATGCACCGCCTGCCGGTAAATTCCAGGGCTCACTCAAACCACTGGCGCGAGAACGTCTGAGCGCTGAAAACGTACACGACATGGCCTATGCCTTGATGGATGCCGAGCAAAAACGCCAGTTTGAGCAAAAACCGGAAATGAATCTCGCCATCAGCGAAGAAGGCATTGGCCGGTTTCGGGTGAATATTTTCAAGCAGCGGCATAAAGTCGCTATGGTGATTCGTAACATCAAAACCGAAATCCCGAATGCGGATGCCTTGGGTCTGCCTGCCATCCTGAAAGAAACCATCATGGCCAAACGCGGCCTGATCCTGTTTGTGGGGGGTACTGGTTCCGGCAAATCCACGTCACTGGCGGCATTAATTGACTATCGCAACCGCAATGCCGACGGGCATATCATTACCATTGAAGACCCGATTGAGTATATCCACCCGCACCGTAAATCCATCGTCAACCAGCGCGAGGTCGGGGTCGATACCGATAGCTATGAAGATGCCCTGAAAAATACCCTGCGTCAGGCACCCGATGTTATTCTGATCGGTGAAATCCGCTCACGCGAAACCATGGAACATGCACTCGCCTTTGCTGAAACCGGGCACCTGTGTCTCTCAACCCTGCATGCCAATAATGCCAATCAGGCACTGGATCGCATTCTCAACTTCTTCCCGGAAGAACGCCGCCACCAGTTATTGATGGATTTATCCCTGAATCTGCGTGCGTTTGTCTCGCAACGCCTGATCCCGACCATCGACGGCAAGCGCACGGCTGCGATTGAAATTCTGTTGGGCACACCGATGATTCGCGACCTGATTCTGAAAGGCGACATCGGTGCCATCAAGGAGATCATGGAAAAATCAGAGGAGCAGGGCATGCAAACCTTTGACGCCCACCTGTATCGCTTGTACCGTGAGGGACATATCTCCCTGACGGAAGCCTTGCGTAATGCTGACTCAGCCAGCAACCTGAAACTGCGGATTAATCTGTCGGAAGATGACGGCAAACATGTGAGCGCCCCCAAAGAGGCCTTGCCGGAACTATCACTGGAGCCAAAGGCCGAGGATATCGCCGAAGAAGCAGAGGAAGAAGATGATTTGATCGGCTGGAAAAAAGGCTGAACAGCTGAACAGCCGTGCCTGGCTAACTGGCTAAACAGTAAGCCAGGCACAAACCCATAAAGTCGAGCCATAAAGCCTGAGTCCGTGGTGAACGGGCTTACATCCGCTCCAACACCTCAATCCCCAACAAGCCCAGACCGGTCTTCAGGGTTTGGGCGGTCAGATCAGCCAAACGCAAACGGCTATCTCTGATTTCCTTGGCCACGTCGTCTTTCAGAATCGGGCAGTTCTCATAAAAGCTCATGAAATTGCCAGACAGTTCATATAAGTAGGTGCACAACTGATTGGGCAAGCCATCCCGTGCCACGCTTTCAATCACCTCATCCAGCTGCAGCAGCTTCACCGCCAAGGTACGCTCGGCAGGCTCCAGCAATTGAATCTCACCCATCGCTGGCTGCTCACCCGCCTTGCGGAAAATACTCTGAATGCGTGCATACGCATATTGCAAATAGGGGGCGGTATTACCCTCAAAGCTGAGCATCGACTCCCAGCTAAAGATATAGTCAGAGTTACGGTTTTTGGACAAATCCGCGTATTTGACCGCTGCGATACTCACTTTTTGAGCAATTGCACGCCGTTCTGTTGCTGAAAAATCCGGGTTTTTATCCGTCACCAGTACAAAAGCCCGTTCTTCCGCCTCTTCCAGTAAATCGACCAATTTGACCGTGCCGCCGGTACGGGTCTTGAACGGTTTGCCATCTTCACCCAGCATGTTACCGAACGCCATGTGTTCCAACGCGACTGCTGCACCGACAAAGCCCGCCTTGCGCCCTAAAGCGAAAACCTGCTGGAAGTGCAAACCCTGGCGCACATCGACAAAATACAGCATACGCTCAGCGGCCAGCTGACCACCCCGATAGCGTAAGGCCGCCAGATCCGTGGTCGCATACAGGTAACCGCCATCCGACTTTTGCACGATCAGTGGCGTGATGCTGTCATCCTTGTTGCGGAATTCCTCCAGAAACGCGCACTGTGCCCCCTGACTTTCCACCAGCAGACCAGCCGCCTGCAAATCAGTAACAATCTGCGCCAAATCAGCGTTATAACTGCTCTCTGCCTGCACATCCGCACGGGTTAATGACACACCCAGCCGGGTATAAACCGCTTCGCAATGATGCAGTGAAATATCAATAAACTGCTGCCATAACTGCAAACACTCGGCATCACCCGACTGTAAACGCACCACGTATTCACGCGCCCGTTGGGCAAATGCTGGCTCGGCATCAAACCGCTGTTTGGCAGCGCGATAAAACGTTTCCAGATCGGCCAGCTGCATCGACAGCTCGCCGCCCTCTGCTTTCAGATCCGCCATGTGCGCCAGCAGCATCCCGAATTGAGTCCCCCAATCACCGACATGATTCTGCCGAATCACCGTGTGCCCTAGATGTTCCAGCACCCGCACCACCGCATCGCCAATGATGGTCGAGCGCAGGTGGCCAACATGCATTTCCTTGGCCAGATTCGGCCCTGAATAATCGACCACTACCCTTTGTGGTGAGGCGGCCTGTTTCACTGCCGCGACCGCCGGGGCGCTCACCAGCCGCTGAGCCAGCCATTCCGGTTTCAGGTGAATATTCAAAAAACCGGGGCCCGCGATTTCAACCTTGTCCGCCAGTTCGCTGATGTCCAGTTGTTCCAGCGCTTTCGCGGCCAGTTCGCGTGGGTTCATGCGCAACTGTTTGGCCGCCGCCATCACGCCATTCGCCTGATAGTCACCAAATTCAGGGCGGGCGGAAGGTTTCACAATGGCAGACACAGAGTCAGGCGCACCGGCGGCTTGCAAGGCAGCGCTGATACGGTCGTCGAGTAGCTGGCGGATAGTCATCATAAGGTCTTTATCAGGCTTAAATTCAGTAAGGGCGCTTATTGTAGCCTGACTGGCCATCAGGAAACAGGTTTAGCGCGCAGGGCTTAATCATCATGTTGCAGATCAGCGATACCCGTGCGCCAGACCGCTTGCATGCGCTCGCCAATTTCGGCAAATTCAGGGTGTTCACGCTGATAAGCCATCAGTTCTGGCAAGGTGGTGTCTAGCCCATGCACGACCCAATCGAGTAACTGGCTGACACGTCGCTCCGTTAACCCACAAAACCGGCGACCAAAATTGATGAGCCCCTTGCGCTGCGGAAAAAACTTGCTACCCCCAAACAGCAAAGCCAGGCTGTCATTCGGGATATAAGGGGTGGTCGAGACAATATCAAACGCGGGTGCAAAACTAACCTCACCTTCCGGGTGTGCATACACCACCCCAAAATTTTTCAGGTGTGCATCGCCATTACGCACCGCACAGGTCAGCGCCAGCGAGAGAAAAAACTGTTCCAGCGCATCATGTACCCGGTGCGGGGAAACAAACTGGCGAATACGCTCAGCAATATCCTGATAGCTGCCGACGTACTTGTCATCGGTCGCGAGTCCATTCAGCACACAAAAATCCTCAAACCCGAGATAGCCACCTTTTTCATCCAGATCAAAACGCTTGACGATCAGCAAGCGTCCCTGTGCCGCCAGTTCGGTTGCGGGCACTTCCAGCCCGGCGCGTTCGGCAGCCAGCATGCAGAAATACTCATTGGCCGCCAGCTGCGGGAAGCGTTCCGGGTTCCAGGCCTTGATGATATGCGTGGAATCACGGTAGGTCACCTGTTCCAGTTCGGTAGCAGCGGCAGCCACGGTTGCGCTGTCCCGTACCAGCACTTTCGGTTGCACCCCGGAAATCCCGGAATAGCGTCCAAAGCGTTGCATCAGATCAGCGAACAGATCTTCAGTACCGGTATAGGTTTGCAATTCCTGCACACTTTGCTGGGGCATCACCGCCGGTTGCTGATTGGGCGCGGCGATCCGTACCCGGCCAATCTGCGAGTGACCCACAATGCCTAACAAGCTTAAATCATCAAAATTCTGCACCGTCTTCTGGAACGTATTGCGCAGCATCTCACGCAACTCACCTTCCGGCAGATTCATCTGGAAAATTGGATGCACGCCCTGCTGATAGACATACTGGTCGGGCAAAACGGGCATGGTGAGCGACACCGCCTGTGCTTCCTCCGCCGCTGGTGCATAGTCAAACAGGTAATTACGCAATTGCAGGCGGCTACGCCCGAGTGTACCGGCGCGTTGTGCCCCGGTGAAGATGTCCAGGCGCTGGTCTTCATCCATGCTCATCAGGTATTCCCCCGCTTGCGTTGTTCAGCTTCCGTGACCAGAGTATGCAGGGTGGGGCGACGTGGCTGGTGGCTTTGTACCAGCAACTCCAACCCGAGCAAAGAACAAATCGCCAGCACCTTGCGAATACCCACTTCGTTGACTGTGCCATTTTCTAGCGCAGAAATAGTAGCGCGACTCATGCCCAGCTGCTCGCTCAGTTGGAGTTGGGTCAACTTGCGTTGTTTGCGGGCATCACGCAGGGTCTGCCCCAGTTCTTGCATATCCATGTTCGTTATTTAGTGCATATTGCGTTAAAAATCAAGAAATGCATTCTATAAGAAACAAAAGCAATGAACAAAATGCACAAAACTAATGGACAGCATCATTGTTTAGCGCCGCTCCAGCCGCATATTCAAAGCACCACGCGGACGCAGTGTCAGACGGCATTCATGCGTGACCGCTGCCCCTTGCGGCAAAGTTAATCTAAACTGCTGCGCCAGGGTCGCAATCGCCAACACCGCTTCCACCATCCCAAACATCTTGCCAATACAGACGCGCGGGCCGACACTAAACGGCAGATAAAGAAATTTGTCCGGGCGTTTGTTCACATCCAGAAAGCGCTCCGGAATAAATGCATCGGGCTGTTCCCAGTAATCACGGTGGCGGTGTAACAGCCACGGCACCACCAGCATGATCGAACCGGCTGGAATGGTACGCTTGCGAATCATGTCTTCACCTTTGGCCTGCCGTGACAAAATCGGTACCGGCGGATAAAGGCGCATGGTTTCTTCAAACACTGCACGGGTATAACTGAGTTGCGCGACATCATCATAAGTCGGTAGCCGCCCCTGCAACACGCGATCCAGTTCCGCGTGCAGTTTTGCTTCGACACGCGGCGACTGTGACAGCAGGTACCAGACCCAGGACAAGGCATTCGCGGTCGTTTCATGCCCGGCCATAAACAGGACAATCAGCTCATTGCGAATCCCCTCACGCGAAATAGCCTCCCCTTTACTGGCTGCATTCGCCGCCAACAGTTCCGAGAGCAAAGTACGCTCATAGCCACCTTGCGCACCCGTTTCAATGATGCCATCCACAATCTGATGAATACGCCGGGCGGCCTGGCGGGCTTTCTTCATATTCAGCTGACCTATCGGCAACCAGTCGGGCAAGCCCAAAAAATTACTGACATGAATCTGCTCAATCGCGGCCTGATACTCAGCAAAAGCACTGATCACCGCGACCGCATTTTCCCGCCCCAGACGGGCACCAAACAAGGTGCGGGCGATAATCTCCGAGGTCAACTGCCCCATCGCCGCCAGCACACCCACCTCAGCCCCGGCGGGCAATTGCGCCCATTGTTCGACCATTTCGGCAGCCGTATCCGTCATCACCCGGCTATAGGCCAGCACATGGCTGTTATCAAACAAGCCGTTTTGCAATAAGCGCCGATTCTTCCACAGCTCGCCATCGCTGATAAACAAACCATCGCCCAGCAGCGGCTCCAGCGCCTTGCGCATCTGGGGACTTTTGCTTTCGTAATTGTCCTTTTGGGTGACAAAGACATATTTCACCAATTCCGGCGTATTGGCGATGAAGATCGAGCGATTGAAAATTTTGCGGCGCATGAACTGATAACGAAAGGAATCTTCGCTCCAGAACGAAAGCAAATCACGCCGCGCACTCAACAAGGTCGCGATACCGCCCAAGTCTGTTTTATGCCGCAACGGGTAAGGTGGCACGAAGGCATCCGGCGGCGCATCGGCAGGCAAATGGTACATGCCGACCCGTTTTAACGCTGGCATACCAGACCCTTCAAATAATACCCCTCCGGGAAGGCCAGACGGGTGGGATGATCGGTCGCCTGATCGAGTTTACGCAGAATCTGCGCATCACAGCCTGCATCAACGGCGGCATCCGCGACGATTTTCTGGAACAGATTCGCATCCAGCAAGCCCGAACAGGAAAAAGTAAATAACAGACCACCGGGGCGCAACAGCTTGAAACCCAATAAATTAATATCCTTGTAACCCCGCGCCGCCTTATCCAGCTGTTTGCGATTCTCGGCAAACTTGGGTGGATCAAGCACGATCATATCGAACTGCCGACCTTCATCCCGATACTGGCGCAGCAACTGGAACACATCACCCTGCACATTGTCCATCCGGTTTTCTGCAAAACCATTTAAAGCCGCCGCCTGCGTCGCCAGATCCAATGCCGCTTGTGAAGAGTCAATGTTCACCGCTTTTTCCGCGCCACCGTGCAATGCGGCAATCGAGAACCCACCGGTATAGGAAAAACAGTTCAGTACCGTTTTGCCCTGCGCGTACTGCTGGAGCACACTGCGGCTATCGCGCTGATCCAGATAAAAACCGGTCTTATGCCCACCGAGCACATCCACCCGGTACTGACGACCTTCTTCGCTCACATCAATAAAAGCAGGCGGCATTTCACCGTGTAATACCCCCGTGGCGGGCTGCAGGCCTTCTTTCTTGCGCACATCCACATCAGAACGCTCATACACCCCACGACAAGGTACAGCCTCAGCTAACAGTTCAGCCAGGGTTGTTTTCCAGTATTCCGCCCCCGCTGTCAGGCATTGCATCACCAGCCAATCCCCAAAGCGATCCACCACCACGCCGGGCAAACCGTCTGACTCGGCATTAATCAGGCGGTATGCACTGTTGCGCGCCGGTATACCCAGTGCAACCCGCTGCTGAATGGCGGCCTGAATACGACCCGCAAAATAATCACGGTCAATCACCGCTTTGCCGACCGACCACATGCGTACCTGAATCTGTGACTGCGGCGACCAGGCACCCAAGCCCAACAAGTCACCGTGTGCCGCACGTACTTCGACCGTTTCACCGGAGACGGGGGCGCCAGTCACTTGCTGAATCGCGCCAGAAAACACCCAGGGGTGGCGGGCACGGACATTTTTGTCGCGGCCTTTGTGCAAAACAACCTGTGTTACCATGCAATTGTACTGCCATCAATATCAATAAAACGGCCCGAATCCGCTGCGGTTACTGCCGCCAGATTACGCCGCAAGGCGCTGGCAGATTCAGCCACCGACAACTCACCCCCCGCACCCCCCATGTCGGTACGCACCCAGCCCGGATGCAAAGCCACCACATGGATACCGCGCAACGCCAGATCACGTGCCGCACTCACACAGACCGCGTTCAAGGCTGCTTTACTGGAGCGGTATAAATAAGCCCCGCCCGAGCCATTATCAGCCATGCTGCCCATTTTGCTGCTCATGTTGGCCATCATCTTGTGCTCACTGGCGGCGACGTTATCGACCAGCGCTTCCATCATTTTCAAGGGGGCGATGACATTACTGAGCAAAGTCTGTTCCCAGGCGGCCACATCCGTGCTGCCAAAACTCTGGTTACCCCAACCACCTGAAACACCGGCATTGTTGAACAGGATATCAAGCGGCGCACCCGCAAGCTCCGCCACCAGCGCTGCCCGTTGCCCGGCATCATTCACATCCAGCCGGTGCACACTCACCTGCCCGGCAGGTTCAGTAAGTCCTGCAGTAAACTCTGCCGCGAGCTGTGCCAGTTCTGGTGCTGCGTCGGGGGTGCGGCAGGCCGCATAAACCCGCCAGCCAGCGGCTGCATACTGGCGCACTAACTCCAGGCCAATACCGCGATTGCTGCCACTAATGAAGATACTGGGCATCTTAAGGTCTCCGTCTTGAAATTCATATCGAATGCGCACTGTATACCGAACCGGCTTTTACCGCAAAAAGTGGATAAGCAGAACCGCTATCTGCTTACCATCAGCTTGTCATTCGCTGGAGCAAAGCGTACATTTGCTTTTTTGTGCAATGCAATATTTCTCCCATGACTGATTTCCTGACGACTTTAAGCTTTTCCTTCGCGGTTACTGGCCCGATCTTTGTGGTGGTGGCGCTGGGTATCTGGCTGCGGCACATAGCACTGATTAATGATGCCTTTGTGGAAACCGGCTCCAAACTGGTGTTTAACGTTGCGTTGCCCGCCTTACTGTTCATCAGCATCAGTAAAACCCACATCAGCCAGAGTGCCAATTTACCGCTGATTGTTTTCGGCGCAATGGCAACCGTGCTGGCCTATCTGCTGCTGGAGTGGCTGGCCAGCTTCACCGTGTCACCGCCGGAAGATCGGGGGGTCGTGGTGCAGGGGGCGTTTCGCTCCAACATGGGTATTATTGGTTTGGCTTACTGCACCAATGTCTACGGTGAAGCGGGGCTGGTGGCGGCCTCTTTGTATCTGGGCTTGATCACCATATTGTTCAATATTCTGGCGGTTATCACCCTGAGTCGTTCGCTGCACAAAGACAGTGGCAATAAAGTCATGCGCATTTTGCGCGGCATTGCCAGGAACCCCCTGATTATCGGGATTGTACTGGCCTTGCCGGTTTCATGGCTGGAGCTACCGATACCGCCTGTCCTGCTAAAATCCGGCGAATATTTTGCCCAGATGACCCTCCCGCTGGCTTTGCTGTGCACCGGTGCTTCGCTGAGCTTTCATTCCATGCGCCATGAATTGGCCAACACCTTGCAGGCCACCATGGGCAAACTGGTGCTGATACCCTTGTTATTTGCAACCGGGGCGATCAGCTTTGGTTTTCAGGGCATGGACTTGGGCATTATTTTGCTGATGTCCTTCGCACCCACGGCGGCAGCCAGTTATATCATGGTGCGAGCCATGGCCGGGAATTCTGCCCTGGCAGCCAACATTGTGGCCATGACTACGGTCGGCTCACTGCTGACCACCAGTCTGGGTATCACCTTGCTGAAAAGCGCGGGAATGATCTGAAAAATCTCGCTACAATACGCTTTTACTGATCTATGGCTATGGAAAACGCGCATGAGTTCTGCTGACATCGACATTGTTGCGGTTAAAAACTACCTGCTAAACCTGCAGGATGACATCTGTGCACAACTGGCGGCTGAAGATGGCCAGGCCGGTTTTGCGGAAGATAATTGGGAACGTCCGGGGGGGGGTGGCGGACGCACCCGTGTTCTGGCCGATGGCAAGGTCTTTGAGCAGGGTGGCGTCAATTTTTCGCATGTTTTCGGCGACAAACTGCCCCCGTCAGCCACTGCAGCGCACCCTGATCTGGCCGGGCGCAACTTTCAGGCCATGGGCGTATCGCTGGTAATTCACCCGAACAATCCGTTTGTACCCACCTCCCATGCCAATGTGCGTTTTTTCATCGCTGAAAAAGCAGGGCATGCTCCAGTCTGGTGGTTTGGGGGCGGTTTCGACCTGACCCCTTATTACGGTTTTGAAGCAGACTGCATCGACTGGCATCAAACGGCCAAAACCGCTTGTGACCCATTCGGTGCCGACACTTACCCGCGCTACAAACAATGGTGTGATGATTATTTCTACCTGAAGCACCGGGGGGAAACACGCGGGGTAGGCGGCCTGTTTTTTGATGATGTGAACGAGCCGGGGTTCGAGCCGTCTTTTGCACTGATGCGCAGCGTCGGCGACCATTACATCAAGGCCTATCGCCCCATCGTCCAGCGCCGTAAAGACTTACCCTTCGATGACACACACCGTGACTTCCAGCTCTATCGGCGCGGGCGCTATGTCGAATTTAATCTGGTGTATGACCGGGGCACGCTGTTTGGTTTGCAATCGGGCGGACGCACGGAATCGATCTTAATGTCTTTGCCGCCGCTGGTTAAATGGCGTTATGACTGGCAACCGCCAGCGGGTTCAGAAGAAGCGCGTCTTTATAGCGATTTTTTGCGGCCACGCGACTGGCTGGGAATAGCGTAAAATTCAGCCTCTGGGCGGGTATTAATCACTGTTACCCGCACCTTTATCCGCACTGTTAGCCGTTTGACGCAGTGCGTTCAACGCCCGATCCACATTCACCAAGCCATAACCAAAATCATTGTCACGCCCGCGCTTGCCCAGATCAACGGCGGTACGCTCCAACAAGTTGACATCAAACCCCTGCCGGTTCAGTGAGAGCAACAAGGCAATCACGCCGGTGACATGTGCAGTGGCCAGCGAAGTACCACTGACTACATTAAAGGTTCTATCCGGTGAGGTGGTCAGAATATCCACACCCGGTGCAGCCAGGTCAATATAGGAACCACGATTGGCACGCTGAAAAATACTTTCGTGTTGATCAACCGCCGTGACGGCTAGCACATTATCCAGCGCTGCCGGGTAAGCCGGTGCTGCTGAAGGCCCGCCATTGCCCGCTGAAGCGACCACAATAATCCCGCTTTGTGCGGCTTTCTGAATCATTTTATTCACCAGTGGATCATTACCACCGGCAAAGCTCAGGTTAAGCACGTCCACTTTTTCCCGAATACACAGGTCAATCGCTTTTGCGACCAAACCCGCCGTACTGGTACGCGCAGCAGACTTGGGGTCAGAACTGAACGCACTGACGGCAAACAGCGAGGCTTCGGGGGCGACACCTATCCGTGGATTCTGGCTGATCATAATGCCAGCGACTTCCGTACCGTGCTGCTGGTTACGCGCATTCCCGGCAGGAATCAGCTCCATCCGCCGCACCTTGGTGTTATCCAGCGAATTATGCAAAATATCAATGGGGGTATCGACCATACCAATTTTGACACCGGCTCCCTTGGTGAGCCGTTGCACGGCTGAAATCCCGGTCAAGGACAAAGGATAACCGTTTCCACCGCTCAGAGACGGCTCATTGGCTACGGCCGTATAAAAAAGATTGCTGGCGTTAGCATCCACCTCTTTTTCGTTTTTCTTGATGCGCTCGACTAGCGCCAACGGATCCTGGCCATTGGTAGCCACGGTTAGCATGGTGGTCTGCACAGAAGTGAGGTCATCACTGCGCTTCTGGCGCAAGCGGTAACGCAGCATCACGTCTTCAGCCATTGCCGCAGACTGGTTGCTGTCGTACAGCAGCAACAATTCATTATCGAGGTAGTCGGTACGTTTACGCGGTGCGCTACCCACACACCAGACATCCGATATCTGGCAAGCGGCAGAGTCATAAGTAAGCGTTGCTTCAGGTTTCGGCTTTGGCGTCAAATCCGCCGCCCACGCGGAGCCGGACAGCACCAGACTGCATAAAGAAACAGCTATTAACCTAACTGACTGATAACTCATTAACCGAACCCGCCCTTACTCTGTTCTAGCGATTATTGCAGTGTCTCGCTGCTTTGGTACTGTGATCCCACGAACAAGACAGGAGAATTTTTACCGGCAGTTTTCTGCATGATGCTCTCCGCGAGCGCCGCCTTGTCCACGTTCGGTGCAACCAGCATGGACACCGTGAAAATGTTCTGTGCATTCGGGCCAGCAATAATATGAGCGTTCAATGCATTCAGAAAATCGACAATATCCTTGTGCGGGGCGTCTTGCGCGAATTCCATTAAGAACCGGGCTTCCTCCCCGGTTTGCGGTGCGTCAAGCCCATTAGACGGACTGACCGATGCCACCTCATACACCGCATTACCTGCTCCACCATTACCTGCTTCTCTATTTGCACCCAATGTTAAGTAGGCAATAAAACCCGCCTGCAAAACCAACAGGCTCGCAAAGACGGCACTCGCCGGAGTCAGCCATTCGAGATCAAACAGTGTTCCGCCCTGGAAGAAATCCCGCCAGCGGCTTTTAGGGCGCACCGGCGTTTGCGGGGATTCAGGCACAGATTCAGATTTAGACTCAGATTCAGATTCAATGCGTTCCATCAGCTTCGCCAGCCGTTGCGAAGTGGCATCCATTACATTGAGTTCGAGCAGACTGGTATTGTCTTTAACCAATTGCATCATTTTCCCTTCCTGCCGCTGTTCCTTGCGCAGTTCAGGGTATAATGCCAAGGCCTGAGTGACCAAGACATGTTCCGCTGTTGTGAGTTTATTGGTTAGATACCAGGGGAGCAGCAACCGCGCTTCTTCCAGTAACTGGTGTTGTTCTTGATTACTCATACATATGACCGGGTTAGAACTCAAATTCCATGATTCCAGCCTTTTCCAGCATTTGACCTAAACGCTTTCTGGCATAGAACATGCGTGTTTTGACAGTATTTTCCGAGATGCCCAGTATGTCGGCGACTTCCTTGACGGATTTATCCTCAAAGTAAGTCAACTTCAATACTTCCCGGTGTTCGTCTGTCAGCTGGTTCATCAGACGCAGTAACTGGCTTTTAATATCATCTTCAATTTGCGCTTCTTCCGGCGTTGCTGCCGGGTCGACCATCGCCAACATCAGAGCATCATCGTCCAGGGTGATTTCGGAGGACTTGCGCAGCCATGAAATCAGTTTGTTGCGCGTAATTGAATAGATCCAGGTGGATGGCTTTGATTTTCCTTCAAAACGATCCGCTGAGCGCCAGACATCAAATAAAGCATCATCCCGAAGGAGATGCGCGCAATAGCTAACCAGCTTGGGCTGATATTTGAGATACAGTTGACTAAATGCCTCCCGATCACCCTGGGCTACCTTGCCCAGCAAAACCTCATCTTCGGAGCCATGATCGACAGCTTTTATATCTTCTTCTCCGTGCCTTATTGAACCACTCATGAGTTTTGTCGCCCTGAAACGTTTATTGGTTTAAATTTCTTGTAAGTTTTTTCGTAATACATGCTTTTTTAAATGATTTTTCAAAAAATAAAAAAAGTTTGAACCTGCTCGGCAGTGTCCACGACTGAAGTGTATCGAATGAAACAACCCACAGAATTACCTCAGTGAGTTTGATCAAGTTCGACGTGCGGCTAACGGCGCACAAACTGACACTACACACTCGAACTAGTCATCAAAAAATTATAATACTCCCTCGCAAGTCTGACGGATCTTCTGGATCCGTCCTTTTTTATACCCTCTGGTGTATATCACCCCCCCATAACCAGCTGCTATTATTCTTGAACATGCATCATCCGGCAAGGCTACTTACGCCGAGCTGCCACTTGCAAACGGAATTATTAACGCACTGGAACAACAGACATGTATCACATCGGTACCACACTGACACAATTTATCATCGAAGAACAACATAAACATCCACAAGCCTCAGGAAACTTCACCGGTTTGCTCAATGACATCGCCATTGCCTGCAAAAAAATCGCTTCACTCACCAGCAAAGGCCCGTTGATTGGCATACTCGGTGCAGCGGCTTCTGAAAATGTGCAGGGTGAAGTACAGAAAAAAATGGACATCATCACTAATGATGTCTTTATCGAGGCGCTCGAAAACAACGGCCACACCGCTGGCATGGCTTCTGAAGAAATGGAAACCATCTATCATCTGCCAGCCGACAAACCCCGTGGGCGTTATCTGGTCGCATACGACCCGCTGGATGGCTCATCCAACATGGATGTCAATGTATCCGTCGGCACTATTTTCTCGATCACCCGCGCCCCTAAGGGGATTACCAACCCGACCGAAGCCGACTTTCTGCAGGCGGGTACCGAACAGGTGGCCGCCGGTTACTGCCTGTATGGTCCCTCCTCCATCTTAACCCTGACGACCGGCAATGGTGTCCACATGTTTGCCCTGGATCGTGACTGCGGTGAATTCATTCTCATCCGTGAAAATGTACAAATTCCAGTCGATACCCAGGAATACGCCATCAATGCCGCCAATCAGCGTCATTGGGAAGCGCCTGTGCAACGCTACATTACTGAGTGTACGCAAGGTGCTGAAGGACCACGGGGCAAGGATTTCAACTTGCGCTGGGTCGCTGCGATGGTCGCAGAAGTCCACCGGATTCTTACTCGGGGTGGTATTTTCATGTACCCGATGGATGAACGAATCCGCCAAGCAGGGCTAGGCGGCAAGCTACGCCTGATGTATGAGGCCAACCCCATGAGTATGATTATCGAACAGGCGGGCGGCGCATCGACTACCGGACGGGAACGGATTCTGGATATTCAGCCCAGCTCGCTGCATCAGCGTGTGCCTGTTGTGCTGGGTTCAATCAACGAGGTAGAGCGAGTGACTCGTTATCATAATGAGTAATCAGCTCAGTCACTGAAACACTGCTGGTCTTTTAAACGCACAGCAGGCTTCTGGCCTGTTGCGCGTCCTTAAGAATTTGTTGCTTCAGCTCGTCCAGCGACGCGAAACGCTGTTCATCACGAATGAAATGCACAGGCTCAACGCACACATGCTGCTGATAGACCTGCTCTGCAAAGTCGAACAGATGGACTTCAAGGCGCGTCCCCAAGCCATTCACCGTAGGGCGCGTCCCTAGATTGGCGACCCCTGCCAGTGGTCTCTCACCCAGACCCCGCACTTGTACGGCGTACACACCTTTACGCAGGGCAACATTTTCCGGAATCCGTAAATTCAGGGTAGGAAAACCCATCGTGCGCCCACGTTTATCACCGTGCCGAATCCGGCCTGATAATTGGTAAGGCTGCCCCAACAACGCCTGGGCCATCGCCAGTTCCGCCTGTTCCAGCGCCTCGCGCACCCGCGTACTGCTAACACGCGCCGCGCCCAGTTCGAAAGTGGGGGTATCAACCACCTGCATGCCCTGTTGCTGCCCCATGGTCTTCAGCAACGCATAATCACCCTGGCGCCCCTGACCAAACCGAAAATCATCACCCACCACCAGATAACGCACCTGTAGCGCGTCCAGCAAAATACGCTGCACGAAGGCTTCTGCCGCCATGTTAGCCAGTGCCTGCTGGAAGGTCAGGCAAACAAAATACTCAATACCCAGCGCGTTCAACTGGCGCACTTTGTCACGCAAGGGGGAGATACGGGTAGGCGGTGGTTTGCGAAAATATTCAGCGGGCAAGGGTTCAAAACTGATGACGACGGCGGGCAAACCCAACTCAGCGGCTTTGGCCTGTAACTGGCGGATGACCTGCTGATGCCCGTGGTGCATCCCGTCAAAATTACCAATGGTCGCGACACATCCCGCCGACTCAGTGAGCGGCGGATGGGCAGTATGCAAGCGACGTATCAGTTTCATGCGGACAGTTTAGCTCAATTCCCCGAAACCATGCTGGCGTAATGCTTCATACACGACCACCGCGACCGTATTCGACAAGTTCAGGCTGCGGCTGTCCGGCAACATCGGAACCCGCAATTTCAGATCAGCAGGCAAAATGCCGAGCAGGGAATCGGGCAGACCGCGTGTTTCCGGGCCAAACAACAAGACATCCTCCGGTTCAAACGGCGTATCCGCGTAACAACTACCGCCTTTGGTCGTCATCGCAAACACCCGCTTACCGGCCATCGCCTGGCTGAATGCCGCAAAGCTGTCATGCTCCTGCACGACCGCCATATCACGATAATCCATTCCGGCACGGCGCAAGCGTTTTTCTTCCAGCTGAAAACCCAGCGGATGAATCAGGTGCAGGCTACAGCCGGTATTAGCGCATAAGCGCATGATATTCCCGGTATTAGGTGGAATTTCCGGCTCATATAAAGCGATATGTAGCATCATCCGTGCTCCGGTCTGTGCGGTGGGGGTGAAGTGGCAGCACGCTGGAAAACCGTTTTGCCCTCCAACAGGGTACGTGTGACTTCGCCATGAAAGCTCCAACCCGCAAAAGGCGTGTTCTTGCCCATGCTGCGCATCCCCTCTAGGGTAAAATCCTGCAAGGTATCAGGATTAAACACCACCAGATCAGCGGGTGCGCCTGCCTGAATAACACCGGCTGCACTGCCGATAATCTGTGCCGGGTTATACGTCAGCTTGCGCAAGGCGGATAAAAGATCCAGCACACCCTCTTCCACCAACCGCAAGGTCAGGGGCAACAGGGTTTCCAGCGACGAAATACCCGGTGCAGTCTGCTGGAAAGGTGCCAGCTTGGCATCCACTTCATGTGGCTGATGATCGGAACAAATCACATCAATCGTGCCATCCTGCAAACCTTGCAGCAACGCATCCCGGTCGGCCAAAGAACGCAAGGGCGGTTGCACATGGCACAGCGAATCAAAATCGAGCACATTGCGTTCTGTCAGGTGCAATTGATGGGCTGCCACATCCGCTGTAACCGCCAACCCTTCCCGCTTTGCCTGCGCAATCATGCGCACACTGCCTGCCGTTGACAGACGACAGAAGTGCACCCGCGCCCCCGTTAATTCCAGCAACGCCAGCGTTTGGGCGACTGCGACCGTTTCTGCTGCGGCTGGAATGGCGGGCAACCCTAAGCGCGTCGAGACTTCACCCTCATGGATGACCCCACCCGCCGCCAGTGCGTGTTCCAATGGATAGACAAATACGCGCAAGTCATGCGTCGTCGCGTATTCCATCGCATGGCGCATGACTTTCAAATCCTGAAACGGCTGCCAGCCATTGGTCACCCCTACACAACCGGCACGGCGCAGGCCACCCATATTGCTCAATTGTTTACCCTGTAACTTGAGCGTCATGTTACCGACAATCGCAATCTTGGCATGGCCGAGCGCTGCATTCAGTTCACGAATCAGATTAACCGGGGCGGAATTATTGATGCTGGTGGCAGGTTCCGGCTGATAACACAGGGTGGTAATCCCGCTGGCGACGGCGGCCTGAGTCTCGGTCGCCAGTGTTGCTTTATGATCCAGCCCCGGCTCCCGCAGCCAGGCGGCCAAATCCACCCCACCCGGAAACAGCCACAAACCGCGCGCATCCAGCGTTTCTGTAGGGCTGAAACCGGCAGGCACTACACCCTGTTCGGTTACCGCCAGAATTTTTCCGTCCTGCACGCTCACATCAGCCACTTTGTCCAACCCGGAAGCCGGGTCAAGCACCCGCGCATTACTGATCAGCAGACTCATGCGGCACCTCCCGACAGGGTTGAACCCATAATCATCGACATCACCGCCATGCGCACCGCAATACCGTTCGTCACCTGTTCCAGAATGACCGAACGCACACCATCCGCCACTTGCGTATCGATTTCCACCCCCCGATTGATCGGCCCTGGGTGCATCACAATAGAATCCGGCTTGGTCAATTCCAGACGAGCCGCCGTCAAGCCATAAATTTTGAAAAACTCTCGCTCGGAAGGCAGCAAAGCACCTTCCATGCGTTCACGCTGCAAGCGCAGCATAATCACCACATCCACGTCACGCAGGCCGTCTTCCATGTTGTTAAACACGCGCACTCCCATCTTCTCAATGTATGCGGGGATCAGTGTTTTGGGAGCGATCACCCGCACCTCACCTGTCAGCAAAGTGGTCAAGGCATGGATTTGTGAACGCGCCACGCGGGAATGCAGGACATCGCCAACGATTGCAACCTTGAGCGGTTCGAAGCTGCCCTTGCGCTGGCGAATGGTGAACATGTCCAGCATCGCCTGGGTTGGGTGCGCATGCCGCCCATCACCCGCATTAAGCACGCTGATGTGCGGTGCTGCGTAGCGGGCAATAAATTGGGCAGCACCAGCATGTTCGTGGCGCACCACAAAAATATCCGCATTCATCGCCTCCAGATTACGCACCGTATCCAGCAGGCTTTCACCCTTGGTCGCCGAAGAAGTACGAATATCCAGATTGATCACGTCTGCCCCGAGACGCTGCGCAGCGATTTCGAAGGTGACGCGGGTACGGGTAGAATTTTCGAAAAACAGATTCATCACGGTTTTACCGCGTAGCAACGGGGCTTTTTTCTGCTGCTTGGCGGGTAAAGTGACGAATTGTTCGGCACGATCCATGATTTCCTGCAAGAGGGTATACGGCAAGCCCTCCACGGTCAGAAAATGCTTTAATTTGTTATCCGGTGTAAGTTGCACACTTAAGGGCAAAGGGCCAGGCTTTAAACGAGGATGCATTGAGGGATTACTGCCAATGACTGCTATTAGCAGTATGTTACAAGGTTGTCGTCGCCCGATAAACCCTTCCGTGTTTATTTACGCACCAACTCCATCACTAATGGGTCTGGGCCGGATATACGGTAGGTGAATTCCTTGCCCGGTTCTTCACGCAGCGCATAGACTTGTGGCTCAATCGGTAGCTCGCGATACTCGCGTGCAATCAATACCGCCAGAATAATGCTGGCTGGGCGGCCATAGTCAAATAATTCATTCATGGCGGCGCGGATAGTACGCCCGGTGTGAATAATATCATCGACCAGGATCACATGCCGATCCTCCAGACTCAATGGCAGGCGGGATGGCTCGATCTGGACGGGCAAGCCACTGCGGTTAAAATCATCACGGTAAAAACTGATATTCAGTTCATTCACCTCCCCCACCGCTGGCAAACGCCGCTGTAGCTCCTGTGCCAGCCAGACCCCGGAACGCTGAATCCCAACCAGCACCGGCTGTTCGATGCCGTTTTCCTGCAAGTAAGCCTGTAACCGGCTGACCAACTGATCCAGCAAGCCCGGCAAATTATAGTTATTGTTATCCATATGCGTTTTCCTGCATCCAGTTTTCAAGAATAATAGCCGCTGCCAGCTGATCAATGTCTTCCTTGCGGACTTTGCGCTTGCGTCCGGCCTGACGAGCCTGCTGCAAACGCTGCTCAGCTTCCCTTGAGGATAGCTGTTCATTAAACGTTTGCACGGCTAATCCCGTGCGTTTTTCCAGCTCCCGACAAAAACGCAAAATCGGTTCCTGCATGGCGCTATCACTGCCATCCAGTTTGCGCGGCATGCCCACGACCAACAGTCCGGGGCGCCAGGTATCAATCAAGCGCTGGATACCCTGCCAGTCTGGCTGGCCTTGTTGCGCGTACAAGATGCTTTGCGGGGTAGCCATCCCGGTCAGGGTGTTACCCACTGCAACACCGGTGCGGACATTACCAAAATCAAACCCCAAAACGGTCATGCTAGTCATTATCAGACCTGCTCAGGAATGCCCGGCAGCCGCCCCCAACAGATTGAGGTCAACCCCCAGTGTCGAGGCCGCACCTTTCCAGCGATGTGGATAGGGCATATCAAATAAAATGGCATTATCGGAAGTACAGGTCAGCCAGATATTATCCTTTAACTCCTGCTCCAGCTGCCCCGGACTCCAGCCTGCACACCCCAAAATCAGCAAAAAGTGCGCTGGCCCCGCGCCCCGCGCCAGGTCGACCAGAATATCTTTTGAGGAGGTAATCGAAATATTGTCATCAATCCGCAAGGTACTGTCCCAGCTACGGTCACTGTCATGCAGTACGAATCCTTGCTCGGACTGTACCGGCCCACCACTCAGCGCTGACTTGCCCGCAATAATCGGGTCATCCACCTCAATATCCAGTTGAGCCAGCAATTCACCGACTGTCAGTTCCAGCGGGCGATTCACCATTACCCCAAAGGCACCCTGTTCATCATGCTGACAAATCAGTGTGACCGTATGATTAAAGTTGGGATCGTCCATGCTGGGCATCGCGATCAGTAAATTGTGACGCAAATTGGAAATAGCCTGCATGATCTCTATTCCGTGTTCAGGGTACCGCTATGGAAAAACCAGGTACGGGTAATGTTCAGTTGATCCCATTTTTTACGGATTTCAGCCGGCAACGGCGGATAAGGCGATGCCAGTTGGACGATCCGCACCGCAGACCTGTCCAGTACGTTAAAACCCGATGATACATCAATCTGCACATCGACAACATGACCCGCACGATCCAGGGTCACATTGAGAATAAGCTTGCCACTGAGGTTGCGCCGAATCGCCTCTTCGGGGAAATTGATATTGCCAATCCGCTCGATTTTCTTCACCCAGGCATCAACGTATTCCGCTTCCACCGCACTCTTGGCGCTGACTGCATCAATAAAATGAATACGCGGACGGCGTGCATACTGTGCCTCAGCCTCGTCAACCTCTGCCAATAACTGGGCAATCTCCTGAGTACTGTCGGATAACGAATCCTCAATCGGCAAATTCTCTTCTTCCGGTTGTTCAGGGCTTTTATCAATTCGCTTGAAAGTTTCACCCTTGGTGGTCAGTAACTGGGGCTGCAATTTCGGGAGGGTATCAGGCGCGGCAGCTTGTGATTGCAGTGGCGCTTCGCCCGTAATCGGCTCCGGTTGCAGTGAAGCCAAAGGGCTACGGGGGCGATTGTTCAGGTCGGTGCTACCACTCGCTTCCTGATTCGCTTGCGCGATATAACTGGCCTCGTCGGGTGCCTGCTCGCTATGCGTCTGCACCAGCGTAATATCCAGCACCGGCGGCGCATTCAGATTGGAGACAATATCCGGCGCGAATGACACGCCAAAAATCAATAGCGCATGCACCAGCAACGCGACCGGCAAGGTCTTTACAATAGGAGGATAGCGGGAGGTGCTGTGCATTGCCTCGTTCATCGGTAAGGTATACATTTTATTTTAGGTAGCCAAGCTTCTGTTATCGGGCAGCTATCGCCAGTTTTTATTAATCCTGATGATAGCATACTAACATTTACCCGCACCGAACGGTAGCAGTAGCCTTCCGGTTTGCCCAGCAACCAGCCGTTGGCGAGCAGTTGCTTGATCACGTCGTTCTGGAAAAGGAGTTCGTTGGTTTTGTGTTCGATTTGTGTTCAGGGGATTTGCCTGAATATCAGCACATAATGGGGAAGCGCTTGCGGTGAATAGCCGCTCTAATCACCGTAAAAGATGCGGTGATTACGATGAAATGGGTACACGAACGGCCTGAATGACCCAAATTTCGCTGGGATGACAAAGCCTTGAGCACCCCACTGGCACAACTGCGGCACCGACAAGGTCATTTGCTGGGGTGAATGTCGCACCTTGGGTTTTCGCTCCATACGCCAAGATGACGAAATGCTCAACGGATACGGCGCTGCGGGATATTGGCGCGTTAGTGGCTTGGGGCGTGTTGGTGCAGAATCCGGCGAAGGGGCGCAGCACCAGTTATCGGCTGGTGATGGCGGCGGAATTGCAGCAGTAAACTGCTTACATTGTTCAGCCCAGTACTTTCCTTCAGCGGCGCGTCAAGGCCTGACTGGCCATAATCCGGGACAGCAAATAGCCATCTTTAACCCCGAGAAAATGCGGGTCATCACTGCGCCAGACTTCGGAATGCTGATGCAAGGTGAACACATTGTTCATGTCCTGGCTGCTGGCGGGCACAACAAAATCAAACGCCTCCGGGCGCTCACTACTGCGCACCACTGAAACATAGCGCAACACCGGGTGGCTTTGGTGATTGAGCCAATACAGGAAATTGCCCGGTTTTTCTTCCCGCAGGTCGGTATACAGCGCCTTGGAATCCAGCAGCGGTTTCATCCCGAGCCGACTGGCCATTTCCGCCAGGGGTGTATCCACCAACAAGTCACTCAACCCGGCCAGGGGCGTACCCAGATGGGGAGTGGCAATGGTGATCAGAGTGGTCACGGGCAGGGTATTAAAAGCAACCAGCCAATAACGGGCCACCACACCGCCCGCAGAATGCCCGACCAATATTAGCGGTTCTTCCCGCTGGGCATAAATGGCTTGCAGGTACTGGTTCAGGACACGCCCCTGCACACTCACGGCCGCCGCCGAGGGCAAGTCGAGGGTGTAAAACACATTGCCTGACCGTGCCGGCGGCTGTTCATCGGTAAGCACTTTATTCTGCGTCAGACTTAAATTCCCGGCATCCGTCCAGCCACGCGCCATCAGGGTGCCCGCCACTTGACTGGAGCGCCAGACAACCCCCTGTTCCTGAAACCCATGCACCAACACCAGAGTTTGCGCCATACCCGCCACTGGAAATAAACCCAGACCCGCGATCAGCAATAATCGATAACAGGCTATGCCCAGTGCAGACCGTTTGTATGCCGCCGAACCTGACCGGTCATCCAATAAACCTCTCATTATTTTTCCTCTTTCTGCCACTTTTGTAAATTAGTGCTAATATAGACATTCCTGAATAGCGTGGAGTTGCATCAATGGCCATCCGCTGTATTGCGTTCGATCTTGATGACACATTATGGGACTGTGCCTCTGTCATTGCCAATGCTGAGCGCCATCAATATGACTGGTTGCGAACCCGCTACCCGGCCATCACTACCCGCTATGAGCTACCCGAACTGGTGCAAAACCGGACGCAGTACATGCGTGAATTCCCTGAACTACACCATGATCTTGGTCGACTACGGCGGCAATGGCTGCATCAACTCGCCCATGAACACGGTTATGACGAAACACTGGTTGAGCCTGCTTTTCAGGCATTTTGGCAGGTACGCAACCAGGTCACCTTTTTCCCGAATGTCATTGAGCAGCTGCAATCACTCCAGTCTCATTACCGCTTGGGCGTGATTACCAATGGTAACGCCGATGTGCATCATATCGGCATTGGTCATTTATTTCACTTTACCCACACTTCTGCTGAAGCAGGTGTTGCCAAGCCAGACCCCGGTATTTTCCAGCAAGCGCTGGCCAAGGCGGGGACGGAGGCACACGAAACGGTCTATGTCGGTGATGACCCGGAACGGGATATTATTGGTGCAAACCGTGCAGGATGGAAAACTATCTGGTATAACCCCCAGCAGCAAGCACGACCTCCAGGCGTAAATCCTGATGGTGTCATGACAAGTTTTGCTGAACTTCCAAGGCTAATTACATTATTATAAAAGCTTATGGGGCAATCAAATACATAAGAAGTATTCTCACTTGCCGAAACGCTTCAAGGACGAAGACGGACAAGGAACTAAAAAATTATGCAACACAGCCAAACTGTCAATATTCATTCCCGCGACCTGAATGCTTGGGTCAATCGTCTGCACGTATCTGAAAATTCAGAGGACATTGAGCCGCTGCAGGTTCTGGTAGAAATCCTGCTGGATCCCAGTAGCCGTGATCATGATGACCTGCTCCAGCCCAACAGCCTGGATGTCGCCGAGACATTGCGCATGGTCGATGTTGACCAAACCACCTTGCTAGCCACTTTGCTCTCGGATCAGTATTTCGTCCGCACGCTACCGATGAGTGAAATTGAACGTGATTATGGCCATCAGGTTGCCCTGCTGTGTGCCAACATGCGCAAATTGCATGATTTCCATGACTGTAAATCCACAGATCTTACGATCTTAAGCGAAAAACAACAGGCCGAGCAGGTGCGTAAAATGCTGCTGGCCATGGCGCAGGATGTGCGCGCCGTACTGATCAAACTGGCCTGGCACTTGCAATGCTTGCGCTTGCTGGCCAGGCAGGAAAATAGCAGAGTCCATTACTGCACCGCCCAACAAAGCATGACGGTGTTTGCCCCATTGGCTAACCGCATTGGTGTCAGCCAGCTCAAATGGGAAATGGAGGATCTTGCCTTCCGTTTCATGGAACCTGAGCAATACAAAAGTATTGCCAAGTCACTGGCCGATACACGCTTGGAACGCGAGAACTATATTGACAGTTTCATCGCCTCTATACGTGACATGCTGGGTAATCAAAACATCAGCGCAGACGTGTATGGCCGCCCTAAACACATTTACAGCATTGCCAAAAAAATGAAACGCAAAGAGGTCGGTATTGACCAGCTTTATGATCTGGTTGCAATCCGCATCATTGTTGACGATATTTCAACCTGCTATGAGGTAATGGATATGGTACATAACCACTGGTCACATATCCCCGAGGAACGGGATGATTATATTGCCCACCGCAAACCCAATGGCTATCAGTCCATTCATACGGTGGTGCTCGGCCCTGCTGGCAGGCATGTCGAAATCCAGATCCGGACTGATAACATGCATCGGTTTGCTGAGCTGGGGGTCGCTGCCCACTGGCGTTACAAGGAGGGTGGACGCCATGACAAAGCCATGGAGCGGGTGGTATCCTCGCTACGCCGCCTGTTGGACAATGATGTTAATGACAGCGAGCTGCTGGAAGACTTTCATACCGAACTGTTTGCTGACCGGGTTTTTGTCCTGACCCCCAAAGGCAAAGTCATTGACCTGGCCAAAGGCGCAACCCCGCTTGATTTTGCCTATGCCATCCACACGGACATTGGCCATCGCTGCCAGGGAGCCAAAGTGGGCAGCAAGCTTGTCCCGCTCAATTATGAGTTGAGTAACGGTGACCAGGTAGAAATCATCACCGGCAAAGAAATGCGCCCAAGGATGAACTGGCTCAATGACACGCTGGGCTACACGCGCTCTGCGCGCACCCGCCAGAAAATCAAACAGTGGTTCCGCCAGCAAGACCACGACAAAAATCAGCAAGAAGGACAGGCTATTCTGGAGCGGGAAAAACACCTGCTGAATCTGCCTAACCTGAAAGCCAAAGAGCTGGTTCAACAATTTAGCCGCCATAATGAACGTGATTTCCTGATCGCACTTGGACGCGGTGACATTAGCCAGAAACAGCTGGCGGACACCCTGATTCGCTCCCGCACCAGTGAAATACACTTTCGCAAAGTCAAAAAGAAAGTGACCTCTAAAATTGACAGCATCATTGTGCGTGGGGTTGAGGATCTGTACACCCAAACCGCCCAGTGCTGCCAGCCGGTACACGGTGACCCTATTATCGGTTACATCACCCAGGGTCGGGGTATTTCTGTGCATCGCAACGATTGCCCCAATATTACTCACCTGACCACAGAACACCTCAATCGCCTGATTGAAGTCAGCTGGGGTGGCAACAGCACCGACTATGCCGTCGACATACTGGTTTCCGGTTATAACCAGCCCGGTTTGCTCAGGGACATTGCCGAAGTGCTCGCCCGGCAAAAGATCAACGTCATCAGCATCAACACCCGGCCAACGCACGACAGTGATTTTGCACTGATGGACATTACCATCCAGATTCAGGACACGGTGCAGCTATCAGACACGCTGGAACGCCTGATGCAAGTACCCTCCGTCACGGATGTGCAAAGAAAGATTTGAGTGATTTGGAAGAAAAGCTTGAACGCAGTCAGAACAGCTAGAAATTAACCTGAACCGTAGTCACCTGACCGGCACGGGATACGGTCAACTCGGCTGAGCTGGATGTCATCAGGCCTTGCATGGCCTGCATGCTGGAGGCATTGCTGTTGAGTGGCGTACCGTTGATCGCAGTCACGATATCGCCGGGACGCAAGCCTGTCTGCTGAAACAGGGCGGCATTACGACCGGGCGTAATCCGGAAGCCGGTCAACTGGCCTTGTTTCGATACCGGACTGGGGCGAATTGCATCCAGCAATTTCAGGTTATTGGCGGCTACCTGTTCGCGGAAACTGGCCAAGCCTCCTGCACCACCCGCATTGGATTCCTCCTGATTGGGAGGAGGCGGTGCTGGGACAGCATTTCCATCTTGGCTCGGCAAACCATTATCAAGCTGCTGCAGGGATGGCTCATCACTTTCTTCATCAGCCAGCCGGGCTGCTTTCTTCTCCAAAAAGGCCGGATCAACTGCAACTGCCGCATCAGGCTGTGCCATTACCTCAGGTTGAATCTCAGGCTGTACCATTATCTCAGGCTCTGGAATAAACTCCTGCTCGACAATGATAGCGCCCGCAGCAGAAGCTTCCAGCCGGGGCATGGATAACTCTTCGCTGGTTTGTCCACCGTCCCAACTTATATCAATCTTGGTATCGTAAACCTTGACCAAAGTTGCGAACTGTTTGTCAGCAGGCTTTTGATTCGCATCATCTGCTCTGGGTTTACCGATTTCCTCACCGACGCCGACCACATACTGGATACCGCTGGCATCAATGATGGCAATGCCCTCTTTACCTGGCAATGCATAGACACCGACCAGGTTTAGAGAATCACGCGGTTTTGGCGGCGGAGGTGCAACTGGCGCAGGAGCGGGCGCTTCAACAACCGCAACCGGAGCCGCCTGAGGTGGCTGATAAACACCCAGCAAATGGTAGGTCGCAATTTCTTTGCCATAATCGGCAGCACGGGCACTGGCCGGTATCACATCGACCTGTTCTGATGAGTTTTCATCCAACGTGGCCGTCAGAGAGGGGTCAGCCGGGAACAAAGTCCAGGTAAGACGCGCCAGTAGAAAACCACTGAGGATCACCATTAACAATGTCACATGATCGGGTAATTTGTCCAAGACTCGATCAAAAAGCTGTTGTTGCTTAAATTTTTGCATACCTGAAACCTGAAGTCAGCTAGTCGCCCCATAATATTCCCGATACCAGTGCACAAATCGACCAATCCCTTCCTGGACGGACATGGATGGGCGATAACCGATATCATTTACCAAGTCTTCAACGTCGGCAAAAGTATCGGGCACATCACCGGGCTGCAAGGGTAGAAGATTTAGCCGTGCCTTTCTACCCAAATGTGTCTCTATTGCTGCAATGTAATCAAGCAACTCAACCGGTTGCTGATTACCTATATTATAGACCTTCCACGGAGAAAGACTGCTGCCCGGATCAGGGTTTGTACCCTTCCACGCCGGATTGGCTTCGGCAGGATGATCCAAAACACGCACAATACCTTCGACGATGTCATCAATATAAGTAAAATCACGCCGATGTTTGCCGTAATTGTATACGTCAATCGGTTCATCTGCCAGCAAGGCTTTCGTAAATTTGAACAAAGCCATATCCGGACGCCCCCAAGGGCCATAAACTGTGAAAAAACGCAGACCCGTAGTCGGCAAGCCATACAGGTGAGAATAAGTATGCGCCATCAACTCATTGGACTTCTTGGAAGCAGCGTACAGTGAGAGCGGATGATCCACATTATGGTGTACCGAAAATGGCAGGGTTTCATTTGCGCCATACACCGAACTGGAGGATGCATACACCAGATGTTGCACGCCATGGTACCGACAACCTTCCAGAATATGGGCAAAACCCGTGATATTGCTATCGATGTAAGCCAGTGGATTCTCAATGCTATACCTCACACCCGCCTGCGCCGCCAGATTCACCACCGCATCAAAACCCTGCTCGGCAAACAAATGCGCGATACCGTCACGATCCACCAGATCCATCTGCACAAACTGAAAGCGTTGCTGGTGATCAAATGCACGTATCCGCGCCAGGCGACTGTGCTTGAGCTCAACCGAATAATAATCATTCAGATTATCCAGCCCAATCACTTCATCACCGCGCCCTAACAGATAAAGTGCAGTATGCATACCGATAAAACCGGCGGCACCCGTCACCAAAACACGCATTGTTAACTCCTTAAGGCGTTCAAATCTGCTGTTGAATTTATTATGCCATAATCATGATTGGGTCATTACTGTATGAGCAGTCTAGCCACTTCCTGATACTTCTCTGTTGTTTTTGCGACAATCGCAGCAGGCAGCACCGGCCCAGGTGCCGTTTTTCCCCAATCCAGTGTTTCCAGATAATCCCGCAGGAACTGCTTGTCGAAAGAAGGAGGGCTGCTGCCCGGCTGATACTGATCGGCTGGCCAGAAGCGTGACGAGTCAGGTGTCAGGATTTCATCGATCAACACCAGCTGTCCAGTCTCATCCAGGCCAAACTCAAACTTGGTGTCGGCGATAATAATACCTCGCTCCAGCGCGTGCGCCGCTGCCCGGCTATAAAGCTCCAGACTCACGCGCCGCACCTGTTCAGCCAGCTCAGCACCCACCTTGGCCTGCATCTGTGCAAAGTCGATGTTGGTATCATGATCACCCATCTCGGCCTTGGTCGATGGTGTAAAAATAGGGGCAGGCAAACGATCCGCCATCTGCAAACCCGCTGGCAGGCTGATACCACACAGTTCACCCGTTTGTTGATAGTCTTTCCAGCCAGAACCGATCAGGTAGCCACGTACAATCGCTTCCACCGGCAAGGGTTTCATCCGTTTCACCAACATGCTACGCCCTGCGAGCATGGCTTTTTCTGCAGCGCTCAGTGGCAGATCATCCAGCGTCAGCTCACTGAGATGATTCGGGATGACATCCTGTAATTTGGCGAACCAGAATTTGGCAACCCGGGTGAGAATCTCGCCCTTGTGCGGGATCGGTGTCGGCATGATGACATCAAACGCCGACATCCGGTCGGTGGTAACAATCAGCATGTGCTGATCATCAATGGCATAAATGTCGCGTACCTTGCCCCGTGCAATCAAGGGCAACTGGTCAAGATGAGTTTCCAGCACCGGACTGGAGGAAGCGTTAGTATCTGCAGATAGGCTCATGGTTTCATAAAGTAGTGTGAAAAGGTTCAACGCGGTATACTATCAGATTTTTTGTTTGGCAAGGGTAGTAAACAATGGGGCAAGTGCTGGTGGGAGTTGTCATGGGCAGCAACAGTGACTGGAAAGTCATGTCCAAGGCGGTCGAGCAACTGGAAAAGTTCGGCGTTGCTCATGAATACAAGGTTGTATCCGCACATCGCACACCCGATTTACTGTTTGAATATGCCAGCACGGCCAAAGCACGCGGATTACACTGCATTATCGCTGGAGCCGGCGGCGCTGCCCATTTACCCGGAATGTTGGCCGCCAAAACCATATTGCCCGTGCTGGGTGTACCGGTACCTTCGCGCTACCTGCATGGTCAGGACTCCCTGTACTCTATTGTACAAATGCCTAAAGGCATCCCGGTCGCAACCTTTGCCATCGGTGAAGCAGGCGCTGCCAATGCCGCCCTGTTTGCCGTAGCACAGTTAGCCTTGCATGATCCAGCACTGGCAACCAAACTGACAGAATACCGTGAAGAACAGCGTCTGTTTGCGCAGAACATGTCCTTGCCTCCTGAACCTGAAACTCCCTGATCACACTTCAATAAGACGGCCAAAATACCATGCTTCTCCCAGGATCAACTATCGGCATGCTCGGCGGCGGGCAACTTGGCCGGATGTTTACGATTGCCGCACGTACCTTGGGCTACAAGGTCATCGTCCTTGAACCCGACCCCCACAGCCCGGCGGGGCAACTCGCCGACCAGCATCTGATTGCCGCCTATACCGACACCGCAGCATTGTCTCGCTTTGGCCAGCAGTGCGATGTGATTACCACCGAGTTTGAAAATATCCCGGCAGCAACACTTGAACAACTGGCTAGCTACTGCCCGGTTCGTCCGTCCGCACGCGCAGTCGAAGTCGCACAAGACAGAATTGTCGAGAAAGAGTTTGTACGGAGCTGCGGACTGCTGCCGGTACCTTATGTCGCGATTCGCAAGCTGGCCGATATTGCCAGTGCGGCTGAAACCATCAATTACCCCGCCATCCTGAAAACCGCTCGTCTGGGTTACGATGGCAAAGGCCAAGTCACGGTAAATAATAGTGCAGAAGCTGAGCGGGCTTTTCAGGATTTGCAGCAAGTGGAGTGTGTGCTTGAACAGCGGGTTGACCTGGAGCGCGAGATTTCCGTGATTCTAGGACGCAATGTGCACGGACAAAGCGAGTGTTTTCCGGTCGCAGAAAATACCCATAAAAACGGCATTCTGCACCAAACCATCGCCCCGGCACGGATTAGTGAGTCACTGGCACGTTCTGCCAAAGCGGCTGCACGCCGTATCGCCGACCAGCTCGATTTTGTGGGCGTGATGGCGGTCGAATTCTTCATCACCCAACAGGGGGCGCTGCTGGTGAATGAAATGGCTCCGCGCACCCATAACAGTGGTCATTACACACTGGATGCCTGCATCACCTCACAATTTGAACAACAGGTACGCATGGTCTGTGACCTGCCTTTTGGGGATGTCCGCCAGCATACGCCGGTCGTGATGGTCAATCTGCTGGGTGACTTGTGGGGCAATAGCCAGCCCAACTGGGGCGCACTGCTAGCCAGCCCTGCCAGCAAACTGCACTTGTACGGCAAACTAGCCGCACGTCCGGGGCGCAAGATGGGGCATTTTTGTACACTGGCAACCGAGCTTGAACAGGCGCTGACTAGCGCAGATGCACTTTTTCCTGGCTTGCAACAGATGGATCATTCATGAGCACCCTTACGCCTGATTACCTGCGTGAAATTCGCCAGGACATCCGCTTTAATGCCGAATTATGCGGTCATACCTTCAGCTTCCTCAGTACCTGGGGTATTTTCTCCCCGCGTGAGATTGATGAGGGCACTGAACTATTGCTCAAGCACCTGAGCATCAAACCGGGCGATGACTGTTTTGACCTCGGTTGTGGTTATGGCCCGGTCGGGCTGGCGATGGCGAAACTGGCGCCCGCCGGACAGACCTTGATGGTCGACAAGGATTTTATGGCCGTCGAATACAGTAACCGTAATGCCCAATTAAACAAACTGCCCAATGCCCGTGCCATGCTCAGCAATGCCTTTCAGCATATCGACCGGGCACAACGTTTTGATGTGATCGCCTCGAACGTCCCAGCCAAGGTCGGCAAGGAAATGATGACGATCATGTTGCAGGACATGAAGCATCATCTGAAACCGGGTGGCAGGGTGTATCTGGTCACGATTAATGGCCTGCGCGAGTACATGAAACGCAACCTGAAAGAAGTATTTGGTAATTATGACAAATTAAAACAAGGCAAGAACTATACTATCTCCTACTGTGAGCGTCAGGCTTAAACCTCTGAACGGCCTGAACTATTTGCCCGGCATGCCCGACTTAACAGTGAATTTCTAACGTTAACAAAGCAGGAGATACACCATGGGAATCGTTGAACTTCTTATCATGCTGGCCATTGGCGCAGTAGCAGGCTGGTTAGCTGGAAACCTGATCCGGGGCGGTGGCCTGGGTCTGATCGGTAATATCGTTGTGGGTCTGGTTGGATCGGTCATTGGTACTTTTATTGGTGGAATTGCGAGTGGTGCACTGGGCTTGAATATCCCCGGTATTGTCGGTGCCATCATCTGGGCAACGATTGGTGCAGCCTTATTATTGTTTGTGGTCAGTCTGGTGAAAAGGGTCTGACACGCAAAACTGCATCACCTCGCCCGGTGATACCGCGTGTTGCCGGGTCGGGGTCTGTAAATAGCCCTAAAGCTTTGCCCATAATAAAAAAATGCCGGTAAATTTATGCTGCAGGCCTGATTTTTTCAGTGAGATTCCCCTATCATAGCCTCTCTCTTTGGTGATATGCGAACCAAGACATGTCCCTCATCGCAATAAAGCAGGAAATAATATGGCTGATGATTTAACCCAAGCGGCGCTCGATTACCACCGCTACCCAACTCCCGGTAAACTTGAAGTTAACCCGACTACCAACATGCTCAACCAGCGTGATCTGGCACTGGCCTATTCACCCGGCGTGGCAGCGGCCAGTCTGGCGATTGCCGCCGACCCGGCCATGGCTGCCGAATACACCACCCGCGCCAATCTGGTCGCAGTCATCACCAACGGTACGGCGGTACTAGGACTGGGTGCGATTGGTGCACTCGCCTCCAAGCCGGTTATGGAAGGCAAGGCGGTTTTATTCAAAAAATTTGCCGGAATTAACTCCTTTGATATTGAAGTAGATACCACCGACGTAGACCGGTTTGTCGATGCAGTCAGCCTGCTGGAACCTACCTTTGGTGGCATCAACCTGGAAGACATCAAGGCACCGGAATGTTTTGAGATCGAAAAACGCCTGAAAGCCATCATGAAGATCCCGGTTTTTCACGATGACCAACACGGCACTGCCATTTGTGTGGCAGCGGCGATTCGGAATGGCTTGCGCGTGGCGGGCAAAAAAATCGAGGAGGTGAAATTCGTTTGCTCGGGTGCAGGTGCAGCGGCGATTGCCTGTATGAATCTGCTGGTCGAAATGGGTCTGAAAAAAGAAAATATCTCGGTGAATGATCGCTTTGGCATCATTTACAAAGGCCGGGTCGAAGAAATGAACCCGTACAACTCGGCTTATGCCATCGATACGGATGCCCGTACCCTCGACGATGTCATTGCCGATGCGGATGTGTTTCTTGGTTTGTCTGCGCCGCGCGTACTCACCCAGGAACATGTGAAAAAGATGGCTCCCAATCCTTTGATTCTGGCTCTGGCGAACCCGGAGCCGGAAATCACCCCGGATTTGGTGAAAGCCGTGCGCCCGGATGCGATTGTTGCGACTGGACGCAGCGACTACCCGAATCAGGTGAATAACGTCCTGTGCTTCCCCTTCCTGTTCCGGGGAGCGCTGGATGTAGGCGCGACTGAAATCAACGAAGCGATGAAAGTGGCTGCTGTTGAAGCCATCGCTGATCTGGCTACACGGGAAGCCTCCGATGTGGTCGTCTCCGCTTACGGCGGACAGGCCTTCAGCTTTGGCCGCGACTACCTGATTCCGAAGCCTTTCGACCCCCGCCTGATGACGATCATTCCGCCACGCGTCGCACAGGCAGCGATGGACTCCGGGGTAGCAACCCGCCCGATTACTGACTTCAAAGAGTACCAGCGCACGCTGGAGGCCTTCGTCTTCCGTTCTGGCCTCGCGATGAAACCGGCTTTTGAAGCAGCCAAAAATAATCCACAGCGGATTGTGTTTGCCGAAGGTGAATCACAGCGCGTGATTAATGCCATACAAATTCTGGTAGACGATGGTATTTGCAAACCGATTTTGCTCGGTGATCCGGCCAACATTCAGAAAAATATCACCAACTACGGGCTGCGTCTGGAGATTGGCAAGGATATCGAGGTCATCGATCCACGCAACAACCCTCATTATGAACGCCATTATGACGAGTATTACAGCGTCATGTGCCGCAAGGGTGTTACTCCGGCTTATGCCAAACGCGTGATCACGTCCAGCAATACGCCGCTAGCCACGGCCATGGTACGCACCGGTGATGCGGATGCCATGATCTGCGGAGTTGAGGGCAGTTATGTGTCTCACCTTGAACATATCCGTGCGGTGATCGGCTGCCGTGAAGGTCTGGTGGATGTAGCAGCAGTCATCATGCTGATTCTGAAAAAGGGTACTTATTTCCTGACTGACACCCATGTCAGTGTCACCCCTACGCCGGAGCAAATGGCTGATAATACGGCGCTGGCGGCAGAATTGATTGCCAACTTCGGCATGGAACCGAAAGCAGCCCTGCTGTCAGATTCCAATTTCGGTAGCCGCACCGATGACAAACATGCGGTCAGAATGCGCGATGCCCTACAAATTATACGCAAGAAATACCCGCATATCCTCGCTGAAGGGGAAATGCATGCCGACGCCGCCCTTTCGCAGGAAATTCGTGATCGCCTGATAAAGAATGCCGCATTCCAGGGGGAAGCCAACCTGCTGGTGTGCCCATCACTGAATTCAGCGAATATTGCGTATAACATGACTAAGATGTTGGCAGATGGCTTACCGGTCGGGCCGATACTGGTCGGCACCAATTATCCGGCGCACATCCTGACTGAAAGCACCACGGTACGCGGGATTGTGAACATGGCAGCCGTTGCCAGCATCGATGCGCTGCAACGCAAACAGGAGCAGGTTGACGCCTAAACAGCGTCAAAACAGGTCGCTACTTACCTGGCCAACCCCTTCCTTCTGCGACAGAAGGAAGGGGTAAATCCTATCTAATCACCAATTAAAACGATTAAAACCCGCGCAACTTGTCCAGATACTCTGGCAGGAACAGCGAAATCTGCGGTACATAGGTAATCAGCAGCAGGAAGAACAGCATCATTAGCATCCACGGCAACACCGAGTTGATCACCCAGCCCATGCTCTTGCCGGTAATGCCCGCCGTCACAAACAGGTTCAGACCCACCGGGGGCGTTAGCATCCCGATCTCCATGTTCACCACCATGATGATCCCCAAATGAATCGGATCAATCCCGAGTTTGACCGCAATCGGGAACAGAATCGGTGCCATGATCAGCAGAATGGCGGATGGCTCCATAAAATTACCTGCCGCCAGCAACAACAGGTTGACGATAATCAGGAAACCCCAGGCAGGCAGACCCCATTGCACAATCGCTTCAGCGATATGATGCGGGATACGCTCAGTGGTCAGCACGTGAGCGAACAGCATGGCATTACCGATAATGAACAGCAGCATGATGCTCACCTTGGCCGCATCCATGATGACCTTGCGCACTTCCTTGTCGCCCACCGACATCACGATCACTTGTGGCAGTTGCAACACACCACGCGCCAGCATAATGCCAGTGTTTTCGCCTTCCTTGCGCCAGGGTGAATTTTTCAGCGGCCCAATGTCACGATAACCGTAAACGGCGATCAGGAAGGCATACACTGCTGCGACTGCCGCCGCTTCGGTCGGACTCGCGATACCGCCATAAATGGAACCCAGTACGATGATGATCAGCATCAAGCCACCGAGTGCACGCGCAAAGGTGCTTAACACCACACGGGAGCCAGGAAATGGTAATGATGGGTAGCCTTTTGCCCTTGCCACAAAATAAATGACCAGCATCAGCAAACCACCCATCATCAAGCCAGGGATAAAACCTGCCTCAAACATACGTGCAGCTGAAACTTCGGTCGCAGACGCATAGACCAACATGACGATCGAAGGAGGAATCAGGATACCCAATGTACCAGAAGTCGTGATGACACCTGACGCAAAGCTCATCGGATAACCCGCACGCACCATGCCGACGATGACGATCGAACCAATCGCCGCCACGGTCGCCGGTGAAGAACCGGATACCGCTGCGAACAGCATGCAGGCCAGTACCGAGGCCATCGCCAGACCCCCACGCACATGCCCGACCGCTGCAATCGCAAAGTCAATCAGGCGACGCGCCACGCCACCGGTCGACAGAAACGCCGAGGACAGGATAAAAAACGGAATCGCGAGCAAGGTATAATGCCCCGATTGTGATTCAAAAAACTTGAGGGCAATCGAACCCAGTGAATCATTCGAAAACAGGAGGATAGTAGAAATACTCGCCAAGCCCAAAGAGATGGCAATCGGCATGCCCAGAAAAATAAGCACGAACAACAAGGTAAACAGGAAGGCGATGGTCATTTCACATCCTCCGGCAAAGTAGTATCAGCACGTAATTCCAGAGCATCTTTGGCTTCATCATGCATGCTGATCATGGTCTGCTCACCCCGGTGAATGCGTAAACCGATACCGATCAGACGAATACCAATCAAAACAAAACCAATCAGCAAAATACTGTGTGCCATCCATTTTTTGATGGACATGTCATTCAATTCAATGCCGATCTTGTAAATTTTGCCGAGATAAACCCAGGCACCGTAAATAAACAAAACACAGTACAGCAAAGCGGCTGCTACCATCACCAGACCAAGGATACGCTGTACAGCGGGCGGAAATTTATTCACCAGAAAATCGACACCGATATGCGCACCTACCCGCAAGCCATAAGAGGCACCGAAAATAACCATCCATGCCGACAGGTGCAGGGTCAATTCCTCTGACCACATCAGCCCCATCCCAAACCCGAATCGTAGAATTGTCTCGAAGAAAACCAGCAAAGTCATGCTCACCAGCAATAGCGCTATAATGTTTTCTTCCAGACGATGAATTAAAGGCACCATCGCCGTCTCCTCCTGATGAATAGTGAAAACCTACCCTTATAAAAAAATCCCCTCCCGGCACTGACGCTTACCGCCAGCACCCGGAAGGGGCTTTATCACTTTATCACTCATGAGTTGATCATTTACCAATCAACCCACTGGACAGACTGGCAACCGTTATTCTTCGTTAGCTTTCAACGCAGATTCGATCAGACCCGCACCGATTTCACCTTCAAACTGCTTCCAGACCGGCTTCATCGCATCGACCCACTGCTGACGCTCTTCCGGCGTCAGTTCAATAAGGGTACTGCGCTTGCTGTCGATAATGGCCTGACGGTCTTCATCCGCTTTTTTGCCGGACATATCATTCCCGTAAGCAACAGCCTCATCCATCGCCTTTTTCATTTCGGTGCGCACATCCTCGTCCAAACCATTCCAGAATTCAGCCGAGGTGATCACCATGTAATCCAGCACACCGTGGTTGGATTCGGTAATGTCACTTTGCACTTCATGGAATTTCTTGGAGTAAATGTTTGACCAGGGGTTTTCGGAACCGTCAATCGCCTTGGTTTGCATCAAGGTAAACACTTCGGAGAATGGCTTTTTAACCGGCACACCGCCGACGGCTTCAAACTGGGCAGCCAGCACATCAGAAGTCTGAATACGGAATTTCAGGCCATTGGCATCGGCTGGAATTCTCAATGGTTTATTGGCAGACAGCTCCTTCATACCGTTGTGCAGGTAGCCCAGACCAATATAGCCCTTGTCAGCCATGGAGCCGAGCAGACGCTGGCCGTCCTCACTTTGCTGGAATTTATCCACCGCCTTGATATCCTTGAACAGGAACGGAAGATCATACACCAGCAATTCCGGGTTATATTTCTGGAACTTGGACAGCGAAGGTGCGGCAAACTGTACGTCACCCAGCAACATCGCATCCATGACCTTGTCGTCATCAAACAACTGCGAGTTAGGGAATACTTCAACCACGACCTTGCCTTTCAGCGCTTCGTTGGCATCGACCAGTTCCTTGAACTTGTTGGCCATCAGGCCTTTCGGGGTATTCTCAGCGACTACGTGCGAGAATTTAACCGTAATTTCTTCCGCCCAAGCGGCAGCAGCAGAAAAGGTGAACGCAGCCGCTGTCGCCAGCGCGATTAATGACTTCTTCATAATAGACCTCACTCCAATCATTTTATGGTGTTTAAAAAGTTTTGATAAACAGTGCCAGTATATGGAAGAAACGTGCCAACTGATATCAAAACAGCAGAAACTGATACTTTACAACGAGTTGACTTTTAGAATGCTGTACTAATCACCGTTTTATGGCGGATTTCCGCCAATCATGCCGGGTGCGCAGTGGCGGATTTCCGCCTTTACGCACAAGACAACCCTGCATACAGACACTGCCCGGTAGTCGGTTTACAAGTACCGGCTAATCCGGCTCTGTTAGACTGACAGCCTTGACCCACAAATATAAAAACATAAGAACTACTGTCATGACCCATGGACTTCTGATCTTCATCACCTTACTCGGCGGCCTGCTACTCTGGGCTATTCTGCTCTACAACCAGCTGGTGATGCTGAAAAACAATACCGAAAAAGCCTGGAGCAATATTGATGTACTCCTCAAGCAGCGTAACGCCGAACTGCCCAAACTGATCAGCGTCTGCAAGGAACACATGCAGTATGAACAGGAAACCCTGCAACGGGTGATCGAGGCACGCGGACGTATCGCCAGCGCAATGGCAAGCGGGGATCTGGGGGCGCTCGGTTCAGCGGAAAATCAGCTGCGTATCGGGCTGGGTAATCTGTTCGCCGTCGCAGAAGCCTACCCTGAACTGAAAGCCAGTGACGCTTTCCTGCAGCTACAATCCCGTATTACCACGCTGGAAGACAGCATTGCTGACCGGCGCGAGTTTTATAATGACTCGGCCAATATCAACAACATCCGTATCGAGCAATTCCCGGATGTCTTGATCGCCAAACTATTCAGCTTCACCCGCTACAAACTGATGAGTTTCGCGCCACAAGACATACAGGATGTGGATGTCGTCGCCCACTTCCAAAGGTAAACCCGCCCATGCTGGGTGAGACCACCTTTAGCTGGGAACAGATGCTGGAAAACCAGCGGCATGCGGTATTACGCAAAGGTGGCCTCATCAATCTGGCGGCACAGATCAAATGTGTGTTTATTTGGGGAGGTGCCTGTTACTGGCTCATCCAGCAGGCAGATAACCACTGGCTGTTATTACCGGCTATCGCTAACCTGTTGTTCGCACTGGGGCTTTACCGCCGTTATCGCCTGATTGAAGATACACCCACCTCACGCCTTGGCAGTAGTGCACAAGGTTATGTCGAACTGAAAGGCCGCGCTGCCCTGCCAAACGATGAAAGCCATCGTGGTTTGCCCCATCTGCCCGTTACTGTCTGGCTGCCCGGTTATGTGGAAGATGAACCGTTTGTACTGGAAGATAGTTACGGCCAGTGCCTGCTCTACCCACAGGCTGCCGAGATCGTCACCCGCCCGGCAGACACGCATCTGGACTGGTTGCATGCGATCTACCCCGGCCAGACTTTGTATGTGCTCGGTGAACTGCGCACCCAGGCAGGCGATAACCTGCACATCTGTACCCGCGAGCGGGTCAGCCAGCTACTCGCCGCCTGGAAACAACGCCCGGAAGTGTTGCTGGAAGGTTATGATGCCAACGGGAATGGAGTGATCGACCCGGAAGAATGGGAACAAATCCGCCAGCATGCCACACAGATTGCCCAAGCCGACATCCGCCATGAACGCAGCCAGCCTGGTACCCACATCATTGACCGCTCTGCCGGGGGGCGTCTGTTCATGATTACCAATATCCCGCCTCACGAACTGGCACAGCGTTATCACATCGCCGCCTGGCTGCATTCACTGGCCTGGATCGGTTTGATGTTAGCCGCACGCTAAAATCTGCTTTATTATATAATCCCATTATTCAGTAATGCAGTGAGAGTTCGAGATGGCGATACCGGGTTTTTATAACTTTTCCAAGGGGGCATTGGCCAGCTTGATCCTGCTGACCTGTGCAGCTGCTCAGGCCAATGATCCTGCCGAACAGGTGTTTTTCTCCAGTGGTGGCCCAGCCCAGGGTGGAAACGCCCAGAGCGTGCCTAGCGTGTCAGCGCCCGTGGTTAGCGCACCGGTCGACACCCGTAGCCAGACCTTTTTTAGCAGCGGTGGCCCACGCACAGGGGGCGTAGCCAACCCTTATCCGCAAACAAACCTGATGCAGCCCGCACTCACCCCACCCGTACCGCAACCGCCAGCAGTAGAACCGGTAGCACTGACAGAACCATTACCTGCTCCCGTATCAGCGCCCGCGCCCACAGTTGCCACTGCGCCTGCCGAGCCTGAGCCAGTCGCACTACCCGATCCCGCATTGTTCACCCAGCAGAATAAAATGGGCGAACAAACGCCTGAGCATAGCTTCAGCCTGTTTGGCTTTGGGGGCGCTAAAGTAAAATCCGCAGCCACTGCTCCAGCAGAGAACGGTGCGATGGCGGCCAATGCCCCGGCAGCGACTGAGCCACCGTTACCTGATCCTGCTTTGTTCACCCAGCAAAGTAAAATAGGTGAACAAACGCCAGAGCATACTTTCAGCCTGTTTGGCGCAGCACCCGCTGCGACCCCGGTTCCTGAGACAAATACTGCCGCTGTGCCAGCAGATGGCAATACGACCGCCGCAGCGCAGCAAACCCAGCAGCCACCCAATGTGCCCAACAGTGATTTATTCACCCAAACACCCAAGCAGGGTGAAGAATCGCTTGAGCATCCGTTTAAGCTGTTCTGAAATAGCCCGCCAAATCCCGGCAAGGTGGGCAACCAGCAGGCCGATGCGTTAGTGGAGACCGACCGCGACCAACGCTCGCTCACGAAAGGCGTCAGATTGCACTTTCGAAGGCATCTTTTCTGCAATCTGTTCAATCGTGGGTTGCAGAGAGTATTTTTTGCTACAGATATCCGTCACCAGCATGTTCGCCACCAAACCAATGTAATCACGGGCGATGTCCGTCAACTGTTCCTGTAAATAGGGTGTCATTTTTGTATTTTTGAGATCGGCAGAGGGCACGGATGGCTGGACATCAGTAGCGCTCAAGTTTGGTGCTGACTCAGCAGTCTTTGATCCAATAGCGGCTAAAAATACATCCCCCTGCATGACTTCCTGTCCATCTTTTTCCTGCCCACTGGTACGAACAAATTTAAGCTGCTGGCATTCATTAATGGCCGAAATGGCCTGATCCACATGACGCCCCTGACAATAGACATGGATCAGTCTTCCGGCAGAAAAGCGCAATAAAACAGAACGTTGCAGCGTGGTCAATAAGCTGAAAACTGCTGATTCCTGTGCAGCAATTGTTTGCCGGATTTGATCGATCAGAAGCTGTTTTGATACAAAAGTTCCAGATGCCATATTGCCTTACGCCCTCCCAAGTCATCCCGTGGCTACATAGTGATTAAAAAATCTCACATTCATACTATAGAACTATTTGGCGCAATGTTCCGGTGAAATACGTTTGTTTGTTCTATAGACATTATTACAGCATTTCATCTTGTTCAGAGTAGCTTTATATCAATTTAACTAATGATTGTAAATAAATTTATTTAATGATAGTGTTTTATAATTGGCCTCACTCAAAAACATCTAAAGGTGCCTTATCGTGTTATTTTATCGCTTTTTTCTTGCCTTATTGCTAGTCAGCCTGATCCCGGTTGCCGCCAATATCTACCAGTTGTCACAGACACAATCTGCCACCAAACAAGCGGTCGCCCAGAAACTGATGTCTACCGCAGAACTGATTGTCGCCGACGTGAATCATTGGGTAGAATTAAACCTGAGTTCATCAACACTGATTGCCAAAACCAATGAGATCCAGTCTATGGATCCGGCACAGCAGATTCCCATCCTGCAGGCCACTGACGCGACTTTTGAATGGTCGTATGCAGCTTTCACCACTGATACGAAAGGTAATACTATTGCCAGAAGCGATGGTGAACCTCTGAAATTCTACGGCGATCGTGAGTACGTCAAGTCGATTCTGAGCGGTGAACAAGTCGGGCAGCAAGTGTTAATCAGCCGCACCAATGGCAAACCGGCTCTCTGTCTCTCAGTTCCTGTTTCACGTAACCAGCAACTGGCTGGTACCTTGGTACAATGTTCCAAACTGGTCAATATTTCAGAAAATGTAGCCGCCGCCAGTATTGGTAACACCGGCTTTGCCCGCTTGGTTGACAGCCAAATGCGGCTGATTGCCCACGGTGACCGTAGTGAAACCACCGAAGAACTCAAAGACCTGACTAACGACCCGATTACCGCCCTTGGCCTGACTGAGACCCCCGTCGTTTCTACGGTCGAAGGTAAAGAAATCGTCAGTTACAGTCTGGCCACCGAGTTGGGCTGGCGTTTAACCGTTATCCAGGATTACGACGATGCTTATGCCGTTATCGAAAAATCAAAACAGGAAGCCATGCTGGCGGGTGGCGTGCTGGCTTTAGGCATTTTCCTGTTCTCATTCCTGCTGAGTAATAATATTAGCCGCCCGATCAATCAACTGTCTGCCATCGCGGAGACTTACAGCAAAGGCCAGCTGGACATGGACATCCCGGAAACCAATCGTAGTGATGAGATCGGCAATCTTGCTAAAGCGATCGAACGCCTCGGCTCCGGCATGAAAGTCATGGTTAAACATTACGGTGGCACCAAGTAATCAAACCCGACGACATGATCAGCAGTTCTCGTCAGTGATCATCCGTTCCCGACTGTTGGTGTTAACGTCATCGACTAACTGGCTGACTGGCTGGGCTGCACCCTCAGCTTCAGCCAGTCCCCCAGCAGAAAAGCAGTGCTCTTACCTGGGGACATGCCTACAAAATCACTGATAGGATTTATCAATTTTTTCACGTGTAATCACGCCATAAATATGCCTGGTTTTTTCACGATACAGGTATAAAGCTTCTGCGCCACTGCTGTTCGTCTTATCCAGCGCCTCTTGCAAACTGGCACGGAAAGACAGGGGCGCAAGCTGTAAACGTTTGGCCGGAATTTCGGACAAAGTAATCATTTCAGTATCAGGATGGCTCACCAGAAAACTCTGCAAATCCAGAGTACGTAGCATCGCACGCGGCTCATGCTCGCTGTCGGTGATCAACATCCATTCGAAGTTTTTACCCAGTAAGGTCGTCGCGGTTGAGCGTGACAGTTCATCCCCACACAGACAAAAGCTGCGGTTCATCACACTCGCCGCACCTATCATGCGCAAGCGCTGCATCACCGGGCTACTGGAATGATCCAGCCCACGCGCCCGCAACAAACTCAAAAAGAGTGAATCGTGATGGAAAATGACTTTATTGGTCAGGCTAGCCGAAACAATGGCCAACATCGCAGGCAGGATAATATCGGCATTCCCGGCCAGCTCCATGATCGCGGTCAAGCCCGCCAGCGGTGCCTGCAGGCTGGCAGCAAACATCGCACCCATACCCAATAGTGGATACAGCTTCGGCTCGGTTGGAATCAGCGGGCCAATGTTGCCCGAATAAGCAAAGGTCACCAGTACCGCACCCGCGACACTCCCCAAAAACATCAGGGGGCCGATGACCCCACCCGGTATCCCCATCCCCAGACAAAATACGGTAGCCAGCAGTTTGGCCAGTAATATCAGGGTCAGCATCTGTAAACCCAGCTCAGCATCCAGTACGCGCTGCATCGTGTCATAGCCGACACCCATCGCTTCCGGCTGCCAGGCACCCACCAGCCCCATCACCAGCCCGGCCACCAAAAAACGTTGCCATATCGGCCAGCCAGCGCTAAAGCGGGTGAGCTGGATCAGTAAAAAATTAAACAAAGCAGACAGCACACCGATCCCCACCCCGAGTAACAGGATCAGATACCAGTCATAATTAGCCGCATCGCCCGGCACCACAATCTCGAAAAACAGCTCGTCTTCCAGCAAGCCCAGCGACAGATAAGTGCCAGACACCGCCGCTGCAATGACGGGTAAAAAACCTTGCACGGTGTACTGTTGCAGGATCACCTCCATCGCAAAGATAATCCCGGCCAAGGGCGTGTTGAAAGAAGCACCAATCGCAGCAGCAGTCCCACAGGCCACCAGGGTACGCGTGCTGTTATTGGGCAGTTGCAGGCGCTGTGCCAGCCAACTGCCACTGTAAGCGCCCATGTGAATGTTTGGCCCTTCACGCCCGACTGAATGCCCGGTCAGAATCGCGAAACCCGCACCAATAAACTGTGCCAGCATGTTGATCCAGGGCAGGCGTCCCTGATGATACTGCAGGCGCTCCATCACATGCAGCACCCCGACCTGCCGGTGACGGGGTGAGATGGCATGAAACAGGGCGGCCAAAAACAGTGCTCCTGCGATGGGCAACACAAAGCGGGCACTGGCGGTCAGCGATTCGAAATCATCGACCAAACCGCTACTGAATAACTTGATCTGGGTGAATTCCAGCAAAAAGCGAAACAGGACAATCACCAGCCCGGTCAATAAACCGGTGATTACACCCAGAAGGGACAACAACAGCAAGGCATCCGGGCTTGCCAGCCGCAAACGGAATCGATCCAACAAGCTACTGAAAAGGCTGAATAATCTGGCCACACTCACCCCCGGATACTCGCGAATCCCATCAGTATAAACAATACCTGATAGAGATGCGCAAAATCAGGCGCTATACTGCGACCACTGACCCCCTTTACGTTAACCCCCAAGGATTCCCATGAAAGATGTCATTATTGTTGGCGGCGGTTTGAAAGGCATGCTGACCGCCCGCAGCCTCCATAGGGCAGGCCTGAAAGTCATGATAATAGAGCAAAGTGAACTGGGACGTGAATCCTCTTGGGCGGGAGGCGGCCTGGTGTCCCCTTTATATCCCTGGCACCACGCCGATGCCGTATCAACGCTCACCCGCTATAGCCAGCAACAATATCCGGCACTGTGTGCAGAACTGAAAGATGAAACCGGCATTGACGCACAATGGATAAACTCTGGCCTGCTGATCACCGAGACGGACGAGCAGCTTCAGGCGCAACAATGGGCACACACACACGGCTACCCCTGTGAATACCTGCAAAGTCCGGCAGCTGTGCAGACAGCGGAAGCACACATCAACCCCCGTTTTCAACAGGCTCTGTACTTCCCGGAAATGGGGCAGGTACGTAGCCCGCGCTTATCGGCAGCCTTACGCGCCAGCCTGCATTTTCGCCCGATTCTGATCAGTGAGCATCAACCGGTGAACCGTCTGCACATTGAAGACGGGCGCATCCAGGGCGTTTACCTCGGTAATGACCTGTTTAGTGCGGATAAGGTGATCCTCGAACCGGGCGCATGGTCGGGACAGTTCCCGCAAATCGCTACCAGCAGCATGCGCCTGCAAGCGCTGCAAGGCCAGTCGATCATGTTTAAAATACCGCGTGGCCATCTCACGCGCATTATCGCCCATCAAGGTTATTACCTGATCCCGCGTCAGGACGGGCGAATCGTCTGCGGTGCCTTACTGGAAAACAGCAGTATGGAACAGAACAACCTGGAAAGACGCACGACTGCCGCCGGGCTGGAAACCCTGCACAAGGTCGCCTGTGACATGGTGCCCGAGCTGGCTAACTACCCGGTGATCAACCACTGGAGCAGCTTATTGTCATTTACCGAAAGCGGCGTGCCTTATATTGGTGAACACCCGGAAATTCGCGGCTTGTATGTGAATACAGGGCATGGAAGCAGCAGCATGGCGACCGGGTTAGCCTCCGCGCAACTGCTGGTGGATCAGGTGCTGGGACGCGAGAGCTTTACCGGGTTGGAGGCTTACCGTTTGTCCGATGTGCTGTAAGCTCAGCGTGTTAGCGGTGTGACTGCAGCAGCCCCCTGTGTCACCCTCACTCGTTCCCATACTAATAAATTAAAATTAATTATCTATTCAGCCTGTTTATGGAAACATGCTTGTTATATTGACTGATAAACAGTCAGCGTTCTTTGTATACACCTAAAAATAGACTAAAAATAATCACCTGGGGCTTTTCATGTCTGCCAACTCTTCTGTAAAGCTAACCAGCAGCCTGCTGCTGGTTATGCTCACACTCTTGTTTCCTGCATTGGCTACGGCCATGCCTACCGTGGGCATAGGCCCGTTTGGTCCCGGCACCATTGATGGCTCTGCGCCCTTTAATGTGCTAGGCGGGTGTAGTTCGTCAACAGACCCCCAGATTCAGGGTGAGGATTGCGGTGAAAACAATGGCGTGGTGCGTACCCAGGACATAGTCAGCCATGTCTGGTCGATCACGGCAGACAATTATGCGCCCGGTGATCCCAACCTGACAAATGTGACGGTGGAACAAACCATTACGCCGGGAACCAACGCGGTGATTGCGTTTGAAAAACTCCCCGTTGCATGTACGCCGACCGGCGGTGGCGGTACAGGTGCACCGGTCTCCGGGATTGTAAAAAACCCGGATGGCTCCAGTGTGCTGACCTGTAACCTCGGTGAATTCACCGAAGGGCAGCAAAAGTCACTGACTGTTAATGTCAAAATCTCCGGCGATTCCTGGAACGGCTCGGATTACAGCTCGACACAACGCGCCTACTCACTGGCAACCAACGGCACGCCCAATGCCACCGAGGGCACGTCTGTGCCCGTTGGCCCCATCCAGGTTTCAGCAGTACCCGCTTTTGACCTGGTACACTCCGTCACCCCCACTCAGGGCATGTATACCGACTATATCGGCACCCAGGATGTGGGTAATGGCCCGGAACTCGGTTTCTACAACTACGCCATCATCCGCCTCGCAGCGGCACGCAAAACCGGTATCGAATCCCTGCAACAATCGCTGGTGTTTAAAGACAACTTTGTGGCCTATGCCAACTCTGAAACGGGGCCCGTCTACCCGCTTGAGTTCTACATCACCGAATGCCGTGACAATCCGTCAGGCTGGGCAGCGGAAGTATTTGGCAGCAAATCCTATTACCCGAGTTACGATGGCGGGTCATTCAAATACCATGCATCCAACTCAGGCACCTGCCAGTACACGCGCGATAATCCGGCAGACCCGACTTCAACCGCGTTTACCGTCACCCTGGATAATGCTGATTTATCCGGCACGCATTATCCAACCCGTACTTTCGGTAATACGGATCTGTCTGCCGGGCCTTATTATGTGATCAGCCACCGGGTACAAATCTGGGTGCCGTTCCGTTCTATTGACATGGTGGACAATATCCTCGACAACCTCGGCACGGTTTACCTGAAAAGCACCCTGAATGACTTCGACCCTAACGGTGTTTCCGGTGTTTCCAACTTTGGAGCAAGCACTGAACCGGGCTATAACGGCGCCGACATGAATGGCCTGCGTGGTAATAACGTCATTGGTGCAGCCATGACCCTGATCCCGCGTGGCAGTTTCAGCAAATATAACCTGAAAACAGTGGATGATGTAGCGACAACCTACACGCCCTTGATGGATGGTACTTACATGTGGGCGCATAACGGCATGACTGAGCGCGAGCCGGGGGAAGCCTTTGCCAGTTTCGTTCTTTACTATAACAACGGAACGCTGGCTCTGAACAACCCGGTGTCCTGCGACGTGTTCGACCAGACCACCTTAAAGCTGACTGACCGGAGTAAAACCGGGGGTGTTGCCGGCCAGTATGCGAGCATAGGCTCTTATGCGATAGGTGGCTTCGACCGTACTCATTACCAGATTGAATATGCCCATCTCGACCTGACGGGTGATGACCCGCTGGATATCAATCATGATGGTACACTGGATTATGATGCCGGAACCGGTCGCTATCAGGGCGACTGGAGCAAAGCCGAGACGGCGCGTTGCGAAGATGCTGCACCCGCAGGTGGCTGGCACACTGACCCTAATGCGGTTCCGGGAGGCATGGATACCGTCAATGCGGCTCGGGTACGCCTGACCGATGCCGCCAAAACGGCGGGTATCAAGTTTGAACCCAGCCATGAAATACGCTTCACCATTTCGCTGGAAGCACGCGATAAATTCAATGGTGGCCCCCATGATGGCCAATCGATTCCGGTCGGTACGGTGCTGCCCAATTTTGCCGGGGTGCGTTCTGACGAGTGGAGTAATACCTGGACAGCCCGGAACTACAAAGCCTCACCGGAAAACGGTCATGTCGACGGTGATCGTGTCACCATGTCCCGTCTGAATATTATCCTGGATTCTGAATCCCTGACCCCCTTGGCCGCCTCAGGTAATACCGCTAGCACACTGGCAGGTAACCCGATTGTCTGGAAAGTCGATATGGCCTTGCAGTCTACCCAGGCGAATCCGTCCAGCGCCGAAAACCTGCGCATTATCGATGTCTTACCCCCTACAGCGACTTATAACGCTACTTGTACAGCTGAACAGGCCGATGCCACACCGCCCAGCCTGATTGAATACAATACCGACAAGGACGGTAATCCGGCTACGGGCTATACGCGCCTGACCTGGAATTTTGGGGATGTGGTGGCGAATACGCTGATACCCGCGCGTATTTTCTGTAGTGATACCGACCCACTGGCCGCCAATGGAACTGCCGTTGTCAACTATGCCGAAGCACGCGCTGATAACATCATTACCGCATTGGAAGTGCGCTCCGACGACCATACCATTACTCTGGAACAAACCGGCAACATCCAGATTTCCAAGAAAGTGGATATGCCACTGGATGACATGAATGATGAGCAGGTTTACACCATTTCATGGGCAAACTTCGCAGCCTCTTTCTCCATTAACGCACCGACCCTGATTGACGTATTTTCCTTTACCAGCGGCACGGGTGACGGGAGTGCACTCGATAGCGGCGGCGCTTATATCAGCCTGTCACCGCGCACTCCAGCTTCTGATTTTCATGGCCAATTTGTGCTGACGGCAGCCCCGAGCGTGACCTGGCTGGATGGCTCAGTGCCGACCGGCAGTGATGCTTTTGCCGAACTGGGCACCTGGACTTATACAGCCGATGCACCGTCCAGCGTCAGCTATGACCCGGACAACAATACGTCGACCTGGTGCCTGCAGGCCGACTTCGGAACTTCCGGCTGCCCCAGCGCTTTTGAGCAGGTGACCGCGATCCGGTTTGTCTCCAACTACGCCCTCGCCAAAGACGGCGACCCGCGTCAGGGCATGAAAGCCACTTACACCATGCAGGCGGGCGACGCCAGCGATCCTTTCTCGGCAGATGCCAATTTACCGGGTGATCTTTACACCAATCGCTTCACCTTTGACTCAACGTCGCTGCCTGCTGAGCAATACCTGCGTTCCAATAACGTCTCCGTGCAAGTGGCTGCGTTCTCCATTGGCGATGTGGTGTTTGCGGATGTGAATGGCAATGGCCAATATGATGCAGGTGTCGATGGTGTGGCACCGAATGGTGTCAAGGTTGAGCTTTATAGCGTAAGCACCGGCAACAAAATCAAAGAGACTACGACCGGTTTGTTAGGGCCGGGTCGTTACCTGTTCGAACCGCTCCCCTCCGGTGAATACTATGTGCGTATTCCGGCCAGTGAATTCCAGCCCGGTGGTAAACTGGTGGGTTGGGATATTGCGCCACCTACCGGCAAAGACAAAGAAAATGACGATCTGAATGAGACGATTGACCAACACGGTTATACCGAGTCGAGCGTCGCGGGCGTAGGGGTGCGCACGGGCACGATCACGCTGTCGGCTAACCCACCACCTGTCGGTGGTGTTCCCAGCGGGAATGAGCCATTGGGCGACAACACCTTGCCGATTGTCGATCCGACGGGCGACGACTTCTCTAACCTGACACTGGACATTGGCCTGCAAGCGCCGCTCTCCAGCCTGGGCAACATGGTGTGGGTAGACAGTAACAACAATGGTTTGCAGGATGTGAGTGAGTTGGGTCTGTCCAACGTCACCGTGAACCTCCTGGATGCCGCCGGTACTGTGCTGCAAACCACCCGTACCGATAATAACGGCTACTACCTGTTCAGCGCGTTACCGGCTGCTGACTATATAATTGAAGTGGTTAAACCCGTCGGTTATGCCTTCTCGCCACAAAATGCGGGTACGGATGATACTGCTGACTCCGATACCGCGACCACCGATGGCCGCAGCGAACTGATTTCACTGGCCTTTGGGCAGCATGACACCCGATGGGATGCCGGTTTGTATCCACTCGGCAGTATTGGTGACCGGCTCTGGATCGACAGTAACGCCAACGGCTTGCAGGATGTGAGCGAAACGACCGGTCTTGCTGCCGTCACGGTCAATCTGCTGGATACCAGCGGCACCGTGATCGGAACCGCTGAAACGGATGCCAATGGTAACTACCTGTTCTCCACCCTGCCTCCGGCTAATTATACGGTGGATGTCGATCAGACCGATCCGCAGCTGGCGGGTTATAACCTCACTACGGCTAATGATCCTTTGGCCGTAACGCTGGCGGCGGGTGAAAACTACCGTGCTGCTGACTTCGGTTACGTGAATTATGCCAGTGTGGGCGATACGGTCTGGCATGACCTGAACGGCAATGGCCTGCAGGAGAGTGGCGAACCGGGCATTGCAGGTGTTAGCGTGCGGCTGCTGGATGCAGCGGGTGCTGCCATCCTGCGTACCACCACGACCGATGCAAACGGTAACTACCTGTTTGATAGCGTCATTCCGGGTGATTACCTGATCGAAGTGATTAAGCCAGCAGCTTACACCCACTTTGTCAGCAACGACCAGGGCAGTGACGACACCGTAGATTCTGATGTACTCGCCGCCAGCGGGCGCACCGCCATGTTTTCGCTGAGTGCTGGCCAACACCGTACCGATCTGGATGCAGGGCTGTATCAGTCTGCGACGCTCGGTAACCTGTTATGGCTGGATAGCGATGGCAACGGCCAGCAAGCGGCTGAAGAACCCGGCCTGCCCGGTACCCAGGTCACGCTGACGGGTACGCTGGGCACTGGCAGCGCATTCACCCCCGTTTCGGTGGTGACCGATGCGAATGGATTCTACCAGTTTGCCAACCTGTATCCCGGTGACTATACCGTGACTTTCGGCACGGCTGGCTTTGTCACGGCGGATCAGGGTAGCGACGACGCACTCGATAGCGACGTTGCACCCAACGGCGCAGCCATGGTGACGCTCAAGTCGGGCGACAATAACCAGACGATCGACGCAGGCATTGCTGCCGCATCCGTCACCGGGCGCGTCTGGATCGACAACAACCTGCAAAACGCACTCGATAACGGGATGGCTGCCGAACAGGGCGTCATCGGCGTCACCGCCAAGCTGATTGATGCAGCGACCGGCCAAACCGTGGCAACCACCACCACCGGTGCAGATGGCGTGTATAACTTCACGGGCGTCAAACCGGGTAATTATCTGGTGGAAATCATCGAACCGGCCAACATGGGCTTTGTTGCTCAAGATCAGGGCAGCGATGACAGCATCGACAGCGACGTGAACAGCGCGACCGGACGCAGCGAGCCCTTTGCACTGAATGCCGGTCAGCATGTCACCGACATTGATGCGGGGATTGAACCGGGTGCACTGGGCGACCACGTGACCCTCGACCTGAACAACAATGGCATTCAGGATGCGGGTGAGCCGGGCGTCGCCGGTATTCAGGTGCATTTATTGAATAGCGCGGGGACGGAAGTCAGCACGCAAACGACGGATGCGACCGGTTTCTATAACTTTACCGGGGTAGCACCGGGCAACTATACCGTTGCCTTCGAACTACCCGCCAACATGAGCTTCGCCCAGCAGGATCAGGGCAGCAACGACACGCTCGATTTTGATACCGATACGGAGGGCAAAGTCAGCGTCACGGTCGTGTCTGGTGTCGGCAACCAGACCGTGGATGCAGGCATTATCCCAGCCACTCTGGGTGATACTGTCTGGTTTGATGCCAACCGTGATGGCCTGCAAACCGCAGGTGAACCCGGCATAGCCGCCATCCCTGTCCTGCTGCTGGATGACAACGGTAATCCGGTGCTGGATACAGGCGGCAACCCGATCTCGACGACAACCGATGCGGATGGTCATTATCAGTTTACGGTTCTGCCCGGCAGCTATCGGGTGCAATTCAAAGTCGCACCTGAGCTTGGCTTTACCACTGCATTAGCGGGCACTAACCCGGCGATGGATTCCGATGCCAATTCCGGTGCCAATGTGGATGGGATCACCGCGCCAGTGACACTCCAGTCCGGAGACCATGAGATGACACTGGACGCAGGTATCGCTCCGGCAGTGATTTCTGGTCAGGTCTTGCTCGACCAGAATGGTAATGGCGTCCAGGAAAGTGGTGACCAACCGGTTGCAGGCGTGCTGATCACGCTACGCGGCACGGATATATTGGGGAATCCGCTCGAACAGACCACGACCACCGATGTGGGCGGCCAGTACAGTTTCGCGGTGATGCCCGGAACCTATACCGTGACGGAAACCAACCCGGCAGACCGGGTGTCCAGCGGTGCCGAACCCGGCAACCTGGGCAGCACGGTGCTGAACGACGACAGCATCCGCGTCACCCTGAACAGCGGCGAAAGCTCGCAAGAAAACGACTTTCTTGATTACCAACCGGCCAGCCTGAGTGGTCAGGTGCGTGAAGATACGGATGGCGATGGTGATCTTGCGGACAGTGATGCCGGTATTCCCGGCGTGGAAGTCATCCTGTGGCTGGATAACAATGGCAATGGTACGGCGGATGTCGTGTATGCCAACACCACGACCAATGGCTTGGGTGAGTATAACTTTACCCACCTGCCACCTGCCCACTACGTAGTGGTTGAAACCGACCCGGTGACGCACAGCTCAACAGCGGATACCCAAGGCGGGAACGATAACCGGATTGCGCTAGCACTGGCTTCTGGCGAAACCAGCCCAGGGCATGACTTCCTCGATACCCGTCCGGCTAGCATTGCGGGTCAGGTACGTCTGGATGATGACCGGGATGGTGACTTGAGCGATACCGAAAAAGGGATTGCCGGGTTAACCATTACCCTTTACACCGACCCGAATGGCGATGGCGACCCGTCCGATGGTTCCGTGCTCACCAGCACCACGACCAATGCACAGGGCACATACCGGTTTGACCAGGTGTTACCCGGTACTTATGTGGTGGTTGAAACGGATGGCCCCGACATGCAGTCGACCGGCGACAGTGCGGGCGGCAACGACAATCGGGTGCCGGTCACACTGCTGGCAGATACTGATAGCACGGGTAATGATTTTCTGGATACCTCCGTCCTCGGCAGCCTGAGTGGTGTGGTCTGGGCGGACAGCAACTCCAATGGCAGCCGCGATCTGGCGACTGAAGCCGGTATACCCGGTGTCAGCGTGCGGATTTTGGGGGTAGCGGGTAACCTGATCGCGACCCTGACCACCGATCTGAATGGTGCCTATCAACTCGACCATCTGCCAGCGGGCAATTACCGGGTTGAAGTGCTGCCATCCACACTGCCCGCCGGGACACTGCAAACCGGTGACCCGGACAGTCAGCTCGACCATCAGACTCTGGCCACTGTCACCGCCGGTAACAACACCGCTGGCCTTGATTTTGGTTATGTCACTGCCGGGTCGATTGGCGACCAGGTATGGCACGACCTGAATGCCAATGGTATTCAGGATGAGGGCGAACCGGGTATTGCCAATGTGGCGGTCAAACTGCTGGATAGCAATGATGCGATCATGGCGACTACGACCACGGATGCCAATGGCAATTACCAGTTTGGTGGCCTGTCACAGGGTGATTACAGCGTACAGTTTATCAAACCGGACAGCTTCAACCGCTTCTCGCCCGCCCTGCAAGGCAGCGATACCCTGCTGGATTCGGAGACGATTAACCCGGCCAATGGCCAAACGACGGCCATTAGTCTGAGTGCCGGACAAAACCGTACCGACATCGATACCGGACTGTTTAGAACCGCAAGCCTCGGTGACACCGTCTGGTTTGATACCAATGGCAACGGCTTGCAGGATACCGACGAACCGGGTATCGCCAGCATCAGCATTACGCTGAACGGCACACCGGCGGATGGCAGCAGCTTTGCCCAGCAAACCACACTGACCGACGCCGCCGGCAATTACCTGTTCAGTGCGCTGATTCCCGGTACTTATACGGCGCGTTTCACCCCACCGACCGGGATGACTTTCACCGCCCAGGATCAGGGGAGCGATAATGCACTCGACAGTGATGTCGCAGCGGATGGTAGCGCGAGTATCACGCTGGCTTCCGGTGAAACCCAACTGACGCTGGATGCAGGCGTTCTGCCCGCAGATATTAGTGGTCGGGTCTGGATCGACAACAACACGTCCAACGGTTTGGATGAAGGTGCTGACCATGAAAACGGCGTGGTCGGTGTCAATGTCAACCTGATTGATGTGGCGACGGGTAATGCTATCCTGACGACCACTACGGGTGCCGATGGCCTGTATCATTTCACCGGCGTGATGCCGGGTGAATATGTGGTCGAAATCGTTGAACCTGCACACATGGGCTTTGTAAGCCAGAATGTCGGCAGTGACGACCGTATAGACAGTGACGTTGATCTACAGACCGGTCGCAGCCCAGCCTTCATCGTTGCATCCGGACAGAGTGTGACCGACATGGATGCCGGTATTGAGCCGGGTCAGCTGGGTGATCGCGTCTGGCTGGATAAAAACAACAACGGCCTGCAGGATAGCGGCGAACCGGGTGTGGCGGCTATTACCGTGAATCTGGTCAATGCCAACGGGCAGGTGGTTGATACTCAAATCACCGATGCCAGCGGCTTCTACAATTTCACCGGTGTCCTCCCGGCAAATTACAGCGTGCAGTTTGTGCTGCCATCCACCATGAGACTGGCTGAACAGGATCGCGGTACTGATGACAGCCTTGACTCCGATGCTGATGCAATCAGTGGCGAAGTGACTGTTACGGTAGTTTCCGGGGTGGGCAACCAGACCATTGACGCCGGTATTATTCCAGCCACGCTGGGCGATACCGTCTGGTTTGACGCTAATGATAACGGCCTGCAGGATGAAGGTGAGCTGCCTTTGGCCGGTGTCCAACTGGCACTGCTGGATGCGGCGGGTAACCCCTTGCAGGATGCCGGCAATAATCGGGTGACTACGATCACTGATGCCAATGGCAAGTACCAGTTTATCGTGCTACCGGGTAGCTACGGTATTCAGGTATTGCTGACCGAGGGCGCGAGCCTGACCCTGCTGGATGCCGGGGATGACACGCTGGATTCGGACACGGCTCCGGCCAGTGGAAAATCAGCAGCAGTCGCGGTGGCTTCCGGTGATGCCATTACCCATCTGGACGCGGGGATCAAACGTGCAACCTTAAGCGGTAGTGTCATCATCGACCAGAACGCCAATGGCGTGGAAGATAGCGCAGATACCGACCGACTGCCGGGGACGGTGATCACGGTCAGTGGCACTGACCTGTTCGGTAACCCGGTCAGCGTCAGTACGACGACCGATACCGACGGCAACTACAGCGTGAGCGTCCCGCCGGGTCTTTACACCGTGGCCGAAACCACGCCGACCGGCTACACCTCGACCGGTGCTGAACCGGGCACGCTGGGCAGCACCGTAGTGGATGCCGACACCCTGACTATCACCATCGGTAGCGGGCAAGTGTCCGAACACAATGACTTTCTGGAACGTGCAGCGGCCAGCTTAAGCGGACAGGTGCGTGAAGACGTGAATGGCGACGCTGATCTGGCGGATGCCACGGATGCGGGTATTCCCGGTGTAGAAATTTTCCTCTGGGCTGACAGCAATGCCGATGGTGCACCCGATACGGTTGTTGCCAGCACCCTGACGGACAGCAGCGGACATTACACCTTCAGCGATCTCGCGCCCGGTGCGTATGTTGTGGTAGAAAATGACCTGGCCGGGTTTGTGTCCACGGCGGATACCGCCGCTGATAATGACAACCGGATTGCGGTTAGCCTGTTGTCTGGCGAACACAGTCCGGGGCATGATTATCTGGATACCCGCATGACCAACATCAGCGGACAGGTACGCAATGATACGGACCGTGATGGTGACTTCACGGATACCGAAGCAGGTCTGGCAGGCGTAACGATTCGTCTGTATACCGATCCGAACGGCGATGGCAACCCGGATGACGGCGTGCTGGTCGCCACCGAGACCAGCGATGCACAGGGTCATTACCTGTTCAGCAATATTGTACCGGGTAGCTATGTAGTGGTTGAACATGACCCACAAGGCTACGAATCGACTGCCGACACGCAGGGGGTCAATGACAACCGGATTCCGCTGGTGCTGGCATCCGGTCAGGACAGCACCGGTAACGACCTGCTGGACACACAGCAACAGGGTGCCTTGAGCGGTACCGTCTGGAATGATGCGCTACCCGATGGCACGCAGGCTACGGGTGAAATCGGCATTCCGGGTGTGACCGTACTGGTAAAAGATGCACTGGGTACTACGGTGGCCACTCTGACGACCGACGAAAACGGCTTCTATCAGGCCAATAACCTGCCGGTGGGCAGCTATACCGTGCTGGTGCAAAGCACCACCCTGCCGGCTGGCTCTATCCAGACCGGCGACCCGGATGATGCACTCAACCATAAAACAACGGCCAGTGTGCTGCCGGGGGGTCATACCGCCGACCTGGACTTTGGTTATGTGGTCTCGGCAAAAATCGGCGATACCGTTTGGGAAGACCTGAACGCGAACGGTGTACAGGATGAAGGCGAACCTGGCATCGCCGGTGTAACCGTTACCCTGTCCAGCAATGGCGATACCCTGCAAACCGTAGCGACCGATGCCAACGGGCACTACCTGTTCAATAATCTGATACCGGCTGACTACATGGTCACATTCGGCATTCCGACAGGCTATTTACTTACGACCGCCCATAGCGGCAATGATGATGCGCTCGACTCTGACCCCGCCGGTGACGGTAAAGTCGCCGTCACGCTGGCCTCGGCGGATAAGCTGACGATGGATGCCGGTCTGTACCGTTTGGGGGCGCTGGGTGACACCGTCTGGCTGGATGCCAATAATAATGGCGTGCAGGATAGCGGCGAGACGATGATCAGTGGCATTAGCGTCAAACTGCTCGACACGACCGGGGCAGCGCTGCTGGATACGTCCGGCCAGCCACTGGTTACCAGCACCGATGCAGCCGGTCATTATGCCTTTACCGACCTGAAGCCGGGTGATTATCAGGTAGCCTTTGTCGCCCCGGCGGGCGTCAGTTTCACCTCTGCCGATCAGGGTAGCGATGATCTGAAGGACTCGGATGCGCAGGCCAACGGGCTGGCTCCGGCCACGGTCATTTCCGGGCAAACCAACCGGAGCGTGGATGCGGGTATTACACCGGCAGCCGTGACAGGCAGGGTCTGGATTGATAACAACACCCAGAACGGTACGGACGATGGTCAGGTAGCCGAGCACGGCGTGATCGGTGTCACAGTCAATCTGATCGACAGCAGCAGCGGGCTGGTCGTCGCAACGACTACGACGGGAGCCAATGGCGTTTACACCTTTACGGGTGTGGAGCCGGGCGACTATCTGATCGAAGTGATTGAACCCGCCAACATGGGCTTTGTCGCACAGAATCAGGGCAGTGATGACACACTCGACAGTGATGTCGCGCTGAACAATGGCCGTACACCGGTCTTTACCCTGACCTCAGGTGCTGCCGTAACCGATATGGATGCCGGTATTGAGCCGGGGGCGCTGGGTGACCATGTGTTCCTCGACCTGAATAATAACGGCCTGCAGGATAGTGGTGAACCGGGTGTTGCGGCTGTAACGGTCAATCTGCTGGATGCCAGTGGCAATCCGGTAGCGACCCAGACGACCGATAACACCGGCTTCTATAATTTTGCCGCCAACTTGCCGGGTGACTACACGCTGGAATTCATTCTGCCTGCCGGTATGAGCTTCACCACGGCTAATGTCGGTGGCGATGACACGCTGGATTCGGATGCTGCCGTGAATACCGGACGGGCGACTGTGACGGTCATTTCCGGTGTCGGTAACCAGACCCTGGATGCCGGGGTAGTACCCGCCACCATCGGGGACACCGTCTGGCTGGATCTGGATGCCGATGGCACCCAGGGCGCTCAAGAGCCGGTACTGCCGAATCTGGTCGTAACCCTGCTCGATAGCGCTGGCCAACCGGTGCTTGATCAGGGCGGCAATCCGGTCACTACCATGACCGATAGCCAGGGCCAATACCGCTTTACCGTTCTGCCCGGCAGTTATGGCGTGTCTTTCCATGCACTGGAAGGCAGCCAGTTTACGGCCATGAATAATGGCAGTAATGACGCGGCTGATTCGGATGCCGATCTGCTGACAGGCAGCACGGCAACGGTGAGCGTTGCCTCCGGTGAGCATAATACCTCGCTGGATGCAGGTATCCTGCCCGCCAAACTGAGTGGCAAAGTGCTGCTGGATACCAATGGCGATGGCGCAAGAAACAGTAGCGACACCCCACTGACGGGTGTGACGGTACGCATCAGCGGGACTGATGTGTTCGGTAACCCGGTCAATATCACCCGCACAACGGATGCGGACGGTAATTACAGCGTACTGCTGGCACCGGGTCTGTATACCGTGACTGAAACCAACCCGACCGGCTACACCTCCAGTGCGGCTGAACCGGGCACGGTGGGCAGCACGCTGGTCAACCGGGACATGCTGAACGTTGCACTGAACAGTGGCGACGACTCCAGCCATAATGACTTCCTCGATTACCAGCTGGCCAGCCTGAGCGGTCAGGTGCGAGACGATGCCAATGGCGATGGCGATCTTACCCAGGCAGGCGAGACCGGCATGGGTGGCGTATCGGTCATCCTCTGGCGGGATGAAGACGGTGATGGCACTGCCGATACCGTGTATGCCAACCAGACGACGGATAGCGAAGGCGCTTATAGCTTCACTGGCTTGCCACCGGGGCACTACATCGTGCTGGAAACTGATCTGGCTAATTACCTCTCAACCGCTGACAGCGATGCAGAGAATGACAACCGGATTGCGGTGGTGCTGGCATCCGCCGAACACAGTGTTAACCACGTGTTCCTCGACATGAAACCACGCTCGGCGCTAGGTGACCGGGTCTGGCATGACCTGAATGCGAATGGTGTGCAGGATGAAGGCGAGATGGGCATTGCCGGGGTCACCGTATTGCTTTATGCCGACAGTGATCAGGACGGCCAGCCGGATGCAGGCCTGTTGATGAACATGATGAGCACCCTCACCGACCGTGATGGCCATTATCTGTTCTCTGGTTTGCCGGCAGGCGGCTATCTGGTGCGAGTGGCTTTGCCGACGGGTTATGACCGCTTCAGTGCGATGGATGCCGGTGGCAATGATGAGGCCGACTCGGATGTTAATGCCGATGGCCTGTCTGCAACCGTGACCTTGTCTGCCGACCAGAACAACCTGTCCGTGGACGCAGGCCTCTATCGCCTCGCGACACTGGGGAATACGGTCTGGCTGGATAAAAATGGCAATGCCTTGCAAAACAATGGTGAGCCGGGTATCGGTGGCATCACGGTTAATCTGCAGGGCACCGCTGGCACGGGGCAGACGGTCAGCCTGACCACGACTACCGACCAGAATGGTTATTACCAGTTTACACAGCAGGTACCGGGTACTTACAACGTCCAATGGCCGTTACCGGCGTCCATACAACTGGTGAGCGCTGATCAGGGCGGGAATGATGAACTGGATTCTGACCCTGCGACCGCGAGCCATAGCGTGCTGGAAACACTGACCTCCGGTGAGAATAACCAGACGCTGGATGCGGGTGTTGTTGCCGCTACCCTGAGCGGGGCACTGTGGGAAGATCGCAATGGTGATGACCTCGAAGGTGAGGGTGAGGCAACCTTGAGTGGGGTGAGCGTCATGCTGTATACCGACCCGAATGGGGATGGCAACCCGGAGGATGGCGAACTGATCGCCACCACGGCGACCAACGCCAATGGTGAGTACCTGTTCAACGGTCTATTACCTGCCGGGTATATAGTGCAGGTGACACCACCGGCGGATTACCGGGCGGTCACGCCCAATCAGGGCACGGATGATACGGTAGACAGCGACCTAGGCAGCAATGGCCAGATGGCGGTGCAACTGGGTTCCGGTGCTACTCGCCACCTTGACGCCGGTTATGAGCGGAAAGGCAGCTTCGGTGACCGCGTCTGGCTGGATCTGGATGCCAATGGCTTGCAGGATGCCGACGAGCCCAGTATGCGCGAGGTGACACTGGCGCTACTGGACAAGGACGGTCAAGCGGTGCTGCTGGACAGTGGCGAGGCTTATCAGGTGATGACTGATGCGCAAGGTGCATACCGCTTTGATGGCTTGTGGCCGGGTGCTTATCAGGTGCAAATCCTGACTCTGGAGGGCTTTACCCCCACGCAAACCGATGCGGGTAGCGATGATGCGCTCGACAATGACGCGAATGCCAATGGCCAGATGCCAGCCTTCGTCTACTCGGGTGAGCATAACCCGACGGTGGATGCCGGTATTCTGCCAGCCAGTGTTAACGGGCGGGTCTGGTTCGACAACAAGACGCATAACGGTATCGATGACAATATGTATACCGAGCCGGGTGCGGTCGGAATCGTCGTCAACCTGCTGGATGAAAACGGTAAAATCGCGGCGACTACTACCACGGGTGTCGATGGTCTATACAGCTTCAGCGGTATTTTACCCGGTAATTACCAGCTCGGTTTCGTCACACCCGACAACATGAAACTGGTGTTGGCTGATCAGGGTGGGGATGATGCGCAGGACTCGGATGCTGATCCGGCCACGGGCCTCACGCCAGTGTTTACCCTCACGTCGACCCAGGCTGCCAAGGATTTGGATGCCGGGATCGAACCGGGTGCATTGGGCGACCGGGTCTGGGTAGATAACAACCAGAACGGTGTACAGGATACGGGCGAAACCGGTGTACCGGGTGTAACAGTCATACTGACCGATAGCACCGGTAAAGCGGTACAAACTGAAACCGACGCCAATGGCTTCTATGTGTTCAATGATCTGATACCGGGTCACTACACGGTCGGGTTTGACTTGCCGGAGGGTATGACGTTTATTGCTCCTAACCAGGGCAGTAACGACAGTATCGACTCGGATGCCGATCCGGTCAGTGGCACAGTTGCGGTCAGCATTACGTCAGGTGCAACGGGTGACCAGACCGTGGATGCCGGTGTGCAGCCTGCATTGATTGGCGACCGGGTCTGGCTGGATGCCAATAACAACGGTCTTCAGGATGAAGGCGAAGCAGGGATTGCCAATGTCAGCGTCGTCTTGACCGATGCCAACGGCCAGACCGTGCAGAGCCTGCAAACTGATGCGGCTGGAAATTATCTGTTCAGCGTCATGCCGGGTCAGTATGCGGTGAGCGCAGTGCCGGTTGACAGCAGTTTTGTTGCCAGCCATCAGGGCAGCGATGACCAACTGGATTCAGATGTGAATGCGCAAGGTGCCACACCGGTCATGAGCTTTGCCTCGGGCACGGATGACCGCAGCATTGACATCGGTATCGTACCTGCCCAGCTTTCCGGGATGGTGCTAGAGGATCTGACACTGAATGGCAAGGATGCAACCGACCAGCCGCTTTCGGGCGTGCTGATCACAGTCAGTGGCACCGACAGCTACGGCAATCCGGTGACCATGATCATCCAGACGGATGAGAAAGGTGAATACCGGGTAAGCCTGCCACCGGGCAGTTACACCGTGACTGAAACCGATCCGGCAGACTTCCTGTCACACGACAGCACGCCGGCCAACCTGCCAGCGAGCACCGTGATCGACCTTAATCAGGTGGCCGTGACGCTGCTCAGTGGCGAACAGGCCAGCGGTATCGTGTTCCTTGACTATCAGTTTGCCAAAGTCAGTGGTTCCGTGCTGCTTGATCCGGAGGGTGATGGCGATACGGCAGGCGATGGTACACCGGTAGCGAGGGCAACCGTCCTGCTGTATACCGATCCAAACGGTGATGGCAATCCGGACGATGGCACCCTGATTGACAGCGTTATCACGGATGAAACGGGTCGCTATAGTTTCGATGCGCTGGAGCCGGGCAGTTATGTCCTGCTGGAAACTGATCCGGCAGGCCACCTGTCGACAGCAGATAGCAGCGGCGAGAATGACAACCACATTCCGCTGACGCTGGTTTCCGGTGAAACGCGGGCTGATACGGTGTTCCTCGATACCTTGCCGGTCACGCTCTCGGGTAGTGTGCGGGATGATGCCAATCTGAATGGCACACTCGACGCGACTGATCCGGGTCTGGCAGGCGTAGCCATCGAACTGTATACCGACCCGAATGGGGACGGTAATCCGAACGATGGCGTGCTTGTGAGCACGGCCAGCACTAGTGCCGATGGCGGGTTCAGCTTTGTTGGTGTGTTACCGGGTCACTATGTGGTCGTGGAAACTGATCCGCTGGGCTTTGATTCACTGTTCGACAGTCAGGCACCGAATGACAACCACATTCCGGTGACACTGGTAGCAGGCAACAAGCCCTTGGCGCTGGTGTTCATGGATGTGCGTCCGGTGGGTGATCTGACCGGTCAGGTGTTGCAGGATACAGACGGTGATGGCGACCTGAATGATCCGGATACCGGTATCAGCAGTGTGACTGTCAGCCTGTGGACTGATCCGAATCAGGACGGTGACCCCAGCGATGGCAAGGTCGTCACCAGTGTCGTGACTGACTCGACTGGACACTATGTGATCGAAGACGTACCGGCAGGCAGTTATGTGCTTGTCCAGCAAAACAAGCCGGGGTATCTCTCGACGGCAGATGTGGGCGGCGGCAACGATGACCGGATTCCGGTACTGATCGAAGTAGTCGATGGCAAGCATACCTGTCGGGCAGCAGGCCAAACCGGCTGTACCGGCCTGTACTTCCTGGATCGCCTGCTTAAAGGTGAACTTGATCTGCTCAAGACCGCCTACCCCGGCCATGATGGTGGGGCGCGTTGTGGGACGACAGCAGCCAAAGCGGTGCAGACCTTGGTGGACATCAACAAGGATCTGGCGGAAGCAGTGACTTACTGCTTTGAACTGACCAACACTGGGGAAGCCTGGCTGGGTAATATCCAGCTCAAGGACGACACTCTGGGTATCGGTATGGCCGAGATGAAACCGCTGACGGCACTGCCAGCGCGACTGGCACCGTTGTCCAAAGACAGCAGCGCCCGTATCCGTTACTACCATGAGAGCGTAGTGACCGAGAGCCTGGTGAATACCGCCTCTGCCTCCGCCAGCATGATGCTGGCAGACGGTACGCCGCTGGGTGAACTCAGTGCTAGCGATACCAGCTCGGTCACCGTCAACTTCGTGTTTGATCCACCCACTGCGATCAAGACGGTGAAGGCGACCGGTGAGGCTGCCATGCTCTGGCAGATGGTCTGGATCAATAGCAGCAGCAATGCGGTGGCGGGTGTAGCGGTCTTTGACGAAGTACCGGTGGGCACCCTCTACTCAGCGATGGCAGCCGGAGCGTTTGTCAGCCCGGATGGCGTTTACTGTGAAGCGCGTGGCAGTTCGGTCACGGCAGTCTGTCAGTACGAAAGCCCCAGTAGCGCCTATCCGCGTGGACGGGTGTTGTGGCAAGGTGATATTGGCCCTGATCTTGGTCATACCACTGAAACGGCAGCCGCTAATGAAGTCGTGATTCGCTTCTACAGTACGCTGGATGACAAGGCCAAGGTGCAAACCATCGAGAACCGCGCCCACTCAAGCTGGGATCTGGACAAGGATGGCAAGCCGGAGTTGACTGATATTACAACTGATAACGGGGCTACCAAGGAACCGGGCGACAGTACCTCGATCACCTTTGGTGACAACACGTCCAGACTGCAAATCCCGACCTTGGGTGAATGGATGCTGTTACTGTTGGGGCTGTTGATGTTGATGATGGGTATGAGCTACCTGCGCCAGCGCCAGTAAAGCGGCCAAGCCGAAAAGCGGCCAAGCCACCGCCGCCTTCGGGTAAAACAGAAACCGCCCACGGGATATTTCGTGGGCGGGGTTTTTTCTCGTGGCATTTGCCGTACAATGGCGATTCCGCCCAGCCCACAGGAAGGTGTGATGCGCGACCGTATCCGGTTCATACTGAATCGCATGAATGAACGCTTGTGGATCAAACCACTGATTATTTGTATCTTATCTATCGCTATGGCTTTTTTGGCGGGGCAGATAGACCATCTGGCTACGCCTGACTATTTTCCACGTCTTTCTGCGCAGTCGCTGGAATCCCTGCTGTCCGTGCTGGCCTCCAGCATGCTGGCCACTGCGACATTTGCGGTCGGCTCGATGGTGTCAGCGTATGCCTCGGCCAGTGTAACCGCTACCCCGCGTTCCTTCCCGCTGGTCATTGCGGATGATGTCTCCCAGAATGCGCTGTCAACCTTTATTGGTGCTTTTATTTTCAGCATAGTCGCCTTGATTGCGTTGAAAAATGGTTTCTATGCGTCTAATGGCCTGCTCGTTTTATTCGCGATAACCGGGTTGGTATTTGTACTGGTTGTTATTACCTTTATTCGCTGGGTTGACCGGATTGCACGCCTGGGGCGGTTAGGCTCGACGATTGACCGGGTAGAAACGGCGGCCAGTGCTGCTTTACAGCGCCATCGCTTGATGCCGCATCTGTGCGCACGCGAAGTACCTGTCCGTCGCCCCGATGACCGGGCTGTTTATGGTCAGACGGTGGCTTATGTCCAGCGGCTGGATGTCAGTGTGCTCCAAAAATACGCCGAAGAAGCCAAACTGTTTATCACCGTCAATGCCCTGCCGGGGTTTTTTTCGTCGCCGGGTAATGCGCTGGTGTTTGTGAGCGCAGAAAAGGGTGATGTGCCGGAACTGGATATCTCGCGTATCGAGCAGGCCTTCATTTTTGGAGGTAACCGGATGTTTGAAGAAGACCCACGCTTTGGCCTGATCGTGCTCTCTGAAATTGCCAGCAAAGCACTCTCGCCGGGCATTAATGATGCGGGTACGGCGATTGATATTCTCGGTACTTTCGTGCGCCTGTTTGTGCATTGGCAAAAACCTTTACAGGATGGCGAAAAAAAGGTGTTGCAATATGACCGGGTCGCGGTGCCCGCTCTGGATGTCCATGATCTGTTTGACGATGCTTTCACGGCGACGGCACGGGATGGAGCCGGTGTGATTGAGGTTGCGATCCGGCTCCAGAAAGCGCTGGCTTCACTGGATGAATTAGGTGATCAAGCCATGAGTGTGGCAGCACGCAAGCACTCACTGCTAGCGCTAAAGCGGGCAGAACTGGCGCTCGCGCTGGAAGAAGACAAAAAAGCAGTGCGGCGTGTTGCTCTATGCTGACTTACACCGAAATTCCAGCAGATTGGCCACTGTTGGGCGGGTTGCAGCTGTTGCCTTTATTGACGGGTCTTGCCCTGATTCGCCTGCGGGGTGAACCTGCCTTGTGGCTGGCATTGGCCACAGCAGCGCTACAGATCGCGCTAGCGACTGCACTATACCTTGGCTTTGATAGCAGCCTGCCCGTCGGCGTCATGCAATACGCTGAAACCGTACCACTGTGGGGAGCCTTCCACTACCACACAGCGGTGGACGGCATGAGTGTGTTGTTTGTACTCTTGACGGCGCTGCTCGGTTTTCTGTGCGTGGTGTTTATCCTCTTGCGTAAACTGCATGGCAGCTCAGTGCTGGCGGTCATGTTCGGTGTGCAGGCAGTGTTGATCAGCCAGTTTGTCACGCTTGATCTGCTTTGGTTCAGCCTGATGTCGCTGCTGGAGGTGGTGCTGGTTGCTTACCTGACCAAACGCTGGCCGACTGCACACGATGTTTTACCAGCGCTAACCCGCTTTCTCGCTTTTATGGGCATGGGGCTGCTGCTATTGTTGGCTGCTACCCTGCTGTTGGGCTGGAATTATGCCGACATCCACGGCTATTGGTCATTCGATCTGTATCAACTGACAGATGGCTCTTTGCAAGAACCGCTGGATACACTGGTGTTCTTCCTGCTGTTTTACGCACTGGCGATTCGAATTCCGCTGTTTCCGCTGCATGGCTGGCTCCCGGATTTCATCCAGCACGGCAATGTCGCGATTGCACCGATTTACCTGCTGGGCGTGAAAGTCGGGGTCTATGGCCTGCTGCGTTTTGTCCTGCCGATCACACCGCGTGCCGTCTGGGAATGGCATACGGTCGCGGTCGGGTTTGCCGTATTGGGTGTGTTCTATGCCGCCTTGCTCGCCTTGCGCCAGCAGAATTTACGCAGTTTACTGGCTTTCGCAGTCGTCAGCCATTCCAGCATCCTGATCATCGGCCTGTTTAGCCTGCATCCGGTGGCCTTGCAAGGGAGCGTCTTGCTGGCGCTGAATACGGGCTTGGCTGTTTCAGGCTTGCTGTTGATGACCGGTCTGCTCTGGCAGCGCACCCATACCACGCACTTGAGTAAACTGGGTGGCCTGTTTGATACCCTGCCGCTGGTCGGGATTGCCTTTCTGGTGGCGGGGCTGGCGATTGTCGGCATGCCCGGCACACCGGGGTTTAATGCGGTGCATTTTGTGCTGGAAGGAGCCATCGAGGTATTTGGTGCGCCGGTGAGTATCGCGGCTGCACTGGGCAATCTAATCGCCGCCGGATTTTTGCTGCATGCTTTTCAGCGTACTTTTTTATCTCAAACCCATGTCGATCACAGTCGCTGGGATCAAAGCCCCCTGCAATTAACCGAAGGCGTACTGGCAGGAACCGTGATCCTGATTACCCTGATAGCCGGCTTTTATGATGCACCCTGGTTACAGCTGGTCGTCCAGCCGGTAGGGGGCTTAAGTGACCTGTTTGTTGAGTGGGAGCTGCCCCAATGAGCACAACCTTACCGATGTTGAGTGCTGATTTTCCGTGGCTAAGCCTGCTTTTGCTGCTACTCCCTTTGGGCGCTGGTATCAGTGTCAGCGGTCTTCTGACGCTGCGGGAGTCACGCTGGGTGGTACTTGCGACTGCCGTGGCCGCGCTGGTGATCAGTCTGGTGATAGTTGCCGGATTCGACAATCAGCAAAGCGGTTTTCAGTATGTGGAGCGCAGCGCCTGGATTCCGTCGTTAAACAGCCATTACCTGCTCGGGATTGATGGCATTTCGCTGCTGTTCCTGCCGTTCACGGCCTTGCTGTTTATCGGCGTGATTCTGGCTTCCTGGAATGCGGTGCGGACATTGCCCCAGTTATTCTTCGCGCTGTTACTGCTGCTGGAAACTGCCATGATCGGTATTTTTTCGGCATTGGATACCCTGCTGTTTTTCCTGTTCTGGGAACTGAGCCTGTTACCCCTGTTTTTCCTCACCAGCCTGTGGGGAGCAGGCCCCAACCGGCGCTATGCCGCAATGAAGTACGCCCTGTTCATGCTCGCCGGGGGCGCACCGCTATTGCTCGGTTTTATTGTGCTCGGTTTGCAGCATCCCGACGGTTTGACCTTTGATTACACGCAGCTGTTGCACATCAGCCATACGCACCATTACCAGAGTGCCGTGTTCTTTTTACTGTTGGTTGGTTTTGCAATCAAGCTACCTTTATTTCCGTTGCATTCGTGGCTGCCGGTGGTCGCGCAGGAAGGTTCCGCCAGCATTATCGGCATTCTCGCTGGCCTGAAAGTCGGGGTCTATGGCCTGCTGCGTTTTGCCCTGCCACTCGCACCGGAAGCGGCACAGGAATACCGCTGGTTATTGGTCGGCATGGGCATGCTTGGCTTGCTGTATGGCGCACTGGCTGCTTTGAGCCAGACCAATCTGCGGCGCATGCTGGCTTTTTCCAGCCTGAGCCATGTGGGCATGGTGATACTGGGCATCGCCAGTTTTAACCAGCAGGGTTTGCAGGGTGCTATCTTTCAGCTGCTGAATTTCACCGTAGTCGCCGGTGGCCTGTTCATTCTGGTCGGATTTATTCATCAGCGGGTTGGCTCGAATGAGACCCTGAGCCTCGGCGGTATCGCCCAATCCATGCCGTTACTGGCGGCATTCTTCTTTTTTCTGGGAATGGCCAGCCTCGGCATCCCCGGCACCAGTGGCTTTCCGGCGGAGTTTTTACTGATTGTGGGCGTGTTACAGGAGTATACCGGGGCAGGTTTGCTGGTTTTGTTCAGCATTATTCTGACCGCCGCCTATTTCCTGTCTATCTACCGCCAGGCCTTTCTGGGTATGACCCGCCATGCCGATGTCGCGGCATCACCCGACCTGAAACCGCGCGAACTGGCCATCATGCTGCTGTTCGCGAGTGTGGTACTGGTGTTTGGTTTTTATCCGCAAGGGATTCTTGATGTCATCACCAACAGCAGCATCGACTGGCTGGGGCGCATGACAATGTTGCTGGAGTGAGGTCAAACTCATTACACTAGCCCCCCAAAGCTACGGATACACGCTAATTATGATGAATTTTAATGAGCATAAACAATGAATCAAACACTACGCTTGGTACTGGGCAGCCTGATTTTTATTGGGCTGTCGGCGTGCAGCGTCTCCGGGATTTCGGCCAGTAACACCGACGGTGCACCCGTGCTTACCGTGCTGGACAGCTTTCATATTCCGCGTGAAAAATTCGATGGTGACCTGATCACTGAGCTGTCTGACCTGGCCTGGGATGAGGACGAACAACTGCTGTATGCGGTGTCAGATCGGGGCAAGCTGTTTCACTTCAAACTCACTATCGAGAATGAACGCATCATAAAAGTTGAGCCGGTATTTGCCCGTACCTTGCGTAATGCCAAAGACAAAAAGCTCGACTGGCGTGATTCCGAAGGTCTGTTCGCCCTGAAGGCGAATAACGGTAAAAAAGGTGATACCCAACTGGCAGTATCGCTGGAGGGCATCCCGCGTCTGTTGCGCATGAACACCCGTGGCACCCAGATCGGCGAGGAAAAACTCAACAAAGCCTTACGTGACCGTCACCAGTTCAGGGAGTCTAATACCGGGCTGGAGTCGGTGGCTTATCACCCCAAATACGGTTTTATCACCGCACCGGAACGCTCGTTGAAAGGCCAGCCGGATAATCTGCACACGCTTTATTCAGCTAAACAGCAATGGTCATTTATGGCTTATCCGTCAAAAAACAGCTCGATTACTGCGTTGGAAGTATTACCCGACCAGAGTTTGCTGGTGCTGGAGCGTGCCTGGGCGGGCTTCCCCAATCCATTGGTGATTAGCGTGCGCCGGGTTGATCTGTCCGCCTGTTCGAAGGAAGGCGCGTGTGTGGCACAGGATTTGATGGTGTCGTCCAGTCTGCTCTCTATTGATAATTACGAGGGGCTGACCCATATTAGGGATAATCTCTACCTGATGGTTAGCGATGATGGCAATCATGATTTGCTGCGTACCACGCTGACTTTATTCAAGGTGGAATAGTCTCAAACTTGTCGCCCTAACGATTGAAACGCTGATGCAAACCAAACAAATGCTGAAAAACGGCCTGTGGGTATTACTTGGTGCAACCCTGTTCGGCCTACTGCTCCCTGCCTGGAATCACTGGGTCGTGGGTGAAACGGTGCAACCACGCCCAGTCGCTGCAAGAGGCGACTTTACCGCCCAGGAACAAAGCACCATCCAGATATTTGAACACACCAGCCCATCGGTTGTGTTCATTACCACCACGCAAAAAGTCGTCGATATGTGGACGCGCAATGTGCGCGAACGCCCGAGTGGCACCGGCACGGGGTTTGTTTGGGATAAAAATGGCCATATCGTCACCAACTACCATGTGATCGAAGGTTATCGTACTGCCAAGGTGCGCCTGTCGGATCAGCGTATGTTTGAAGCGGATGTAGTCGGTGCCAGCCCTGAACATGATCTCGCCGTGCTTAAACTGCGCGACACCGCCGACATGCCACCGCCCGTTTTAATCGGCAGCAGCAGTGACCTGCGGGTTGGGCAGAGCGTGCTGGCGATTGGTAACCCGTTCGGGTTGGATCATACCCTGACAACCGGTATTGTTTCAGCGCTGGGGCGAAGCCTGGATGATTCGGCCAATACCGTGGGCGACCTGATTCAGACCGATGCGGCGATTAACCCCGGTAATTCCGGCGGCCCCTTGCTGGACAATGCCGGGCGGGTGATTGGTGTGAATGTCGCGATTTACAGCCCGTCGGGTGGTTCAGCGGGCATTGGTTTCGCCATTCCGGTTGATACCGTCAATCGCGTGGTGCCGCAACTGGTAGAACACGGTCATTACATACGCCCGATCCTGGGCATCACCCTGAACGATGATGTCAGCCAGCGCATCAATAAGCGCCTTGATGTACAAGGCATTTTAGTCTTGCAGGTGTCACCCGACTCACCCGCAGCCAAAGCAGGGATTCGCGGTACTGAAGTTTCCGCTAATGATGACCTGATCCTTGGTGACATTATCCAGTCAATTGATGGCAAACCGATCAATACCAGTAATGAACTGACACAATTACTGGATAGTTACCAGCTGAATGACACGGTGAAAGTGAAGTTCCTGCGTGCGGGCAAACAGGTAATGGAAGTCGAGATGCGCTTGACGTTACAGCGGTAGAGTCTTCGTTTTTTGGGTTGCCATTGGGTGTACAAGCTAGCGTGTTTCTTTTAAACTGGGTGCATGAATCAACAAGGCAAATACCATGGCAGTCAGCACCAAGGATGAGCGCATCAGCATCCGTACACCCCCCGAACTGAAGCGCATGCTGGTGGCAGCGGCAGCGGTCTCCAATATATCCATGACTGACTTTCTCTTGAATGCAGCTCGCAAGGCGGCTGAGTCAGTATTGGCAGAATCACGTCATATCAGCTTAAACCAGCAAGAGTGGGATCGCTTTATGGACTTGTTGGATAATCCACCACCGCCTAATGCTGCCTTGCGTACTGCCATGCAACGCCACAAACAACTGCTGGATTAAGTCAGTGGAAATTATTCCCTTTGATAGCAAAATAGCGCGTGATGCCTTTGATTGTGGTGAACCTGTGTTAAACCACTACCTGCAACAACTGGCAGGCCAGCATAGCCGCAAAAATGTCAGCCGCACCTTCCTTGCTACCGCCAATAACACGGTAGCGGGTTTCTATAGCCTGAGCATGGCGGAAGCGCAGGCGGAGGAATTACCGACTTCTACCCGAAAGAAACTGCCCCCACAATATCCTGTTCCTGTGGCTCGATTGAGTCGGCTAGCCGTCGATAAAGGCTTTCAAGGGCAACGCATCGGTGAGTTCTTACTCGTGGACGCGCTGCTAAGATGTGCAAGAATCGCGGACGAAATGGGTTCAGTCGGCGTGATCGTCGATGCCAAACACGAACAGACACAGCAGTTTTATATCAAATACGGGTTCAGCCCTTTCGCCAGTAAACCACTCACTTTATTCATAGCCATGCAGACGGTTACACGGTCGTTGGCTACCGATACACCCTCTTAACCCGCCTCCCGCACCACCAGCTTGCCAATTGTCAAACCCTGCACGACTATCGAAAACACGACAATAATGTAAGTAATCACCAGAATGGCTTCACGCTCCGGCCCGACGGGCAGAGAAAGTGCCAGGGCAATCGAGATACCACCGCGCAGGCCGCCCCAGGTCAGCACCCGAATGACACGCGGGCTGAAGCTGCGGGTGCGGCGCATCAGGGTGATCGGTACTCCGACTGCGATAAACCGGGCTAACAGCGTCACCGGAATCATCAGTAAACCCGCCCACAGGTATTCTTCAGCAAAGGTCAGCACCAATACTTCCAGGCCGATCAAGACAAACAGTACCGCATTCAGAATCTCGTCGATCAGTTCCCAGAACATATCCAGATGTTCCCGCGTCTCATCTGACATCGCAAATCGCCGCCCGGAGTTGCCCATCAGCAAACCGGCTACCACAATCGCAATCGGCCCGGAAATATGCAAAGCCATCGCCAGTGAATAACCCCCCAGCACCAATGCCAGCGTCAGCAACACTTCCACCTGATAATTATCGATACTGGCCAGCATTTTATAAGTGAGATACCCGATCACCAGACCAAATAGCGCCCCACCCAATGCCTCCTGTACAAACAGGCTTAACACCCCGGTTACCGTCAGTTCAGCAGGTGCTTCGCCACCCTGACCAGTTGCAGCAAAGCCGAGCAACACCAGAAATACCACCACGGCCACGCCATCATTGAACAGTGACTCACCGGCAATCTTGGTTTCCAGTGTCTTCGGTGCACCGACATTTTTCAGGATGCCAAGCACTGCAATCGGGTCAGTCGGTGAAATCAGCGAGCCAAACAGCAGGCAGTAAATCCATGGAATCTGTAAACCCAGCAGCGGAAACAGGTAATACGCGGCGAACCCCACCAAAAAGGTCGAAGTCACCACGCCCACACTGGCCAATACCGCCACCACCCACTTTTGCTGGGTGAGCTCATCAAGATGAACATGTAACGCACCCGCAAACAACAGGGCACTGAGCATGCCGTCCATCAGTGCCCGATTAAAATCTATTCTGATTAGCAAGTCATGCGCCAAGGCTTCGAGACCCAAACCCAAGGCACGCGTACTGATAATTGCCAATGACATCAGCAAGGAAATCAGCAACAGGCCAATCGTGGTCGGGAGTTTGATCCATTTGGCATTCACATAGCTCAATACCGCCGCCAGTGAAATCAGCAGCGCCAGGACATTCATTAGACATTATTTGAAAAATACCATTTATCTTCAAATAAGTTAAACTGAT
>CAXYXY010000014.1:0-94421 GCA_964293125.1 uncultured Thiothrix sp.
ATGTGGTCATTGAAACAGGCTGCATAGCTGGGGGTGTAGAATTGAAATGCACCCTGATGCATTGGCAATGAGAGCAGTTTGATAACCGACTGTATAAAATTCACTGGCAGGAATTTTAGGGTTTACCGGGTGATAAAGACCTTCCGGAATCAGATATTTCTGGAGAAATGGATCAGACATATTAAGTGAGTCAAAATCATCCAGAGGTAACAGCTTTCCGTGACCATCTGCTAGAACTTTGGCAATTGTTTTCGACCCAGGGGGATCATTATAAAAAACAGCGTCAACCTCACGGTTCAAAAAAGCCTTGGAGAAGTCACTTGAACTCATATGCTGTAAAACTACATCTTCTAGGGTCATATTGTAGTAGCTTAGCAAGCTGAGTAATGCGATATACGTTCCTCCGCCTATGTTTGATGTAGCAATTTTTTTCCCTTTTAAATCCGCCAGACTATTGATGTTTGAATCTGCATGAACTACCAGGTGATTGATTTGTGGATAAAGCAGGGCAACAGTACGTAACCGAGAACCTTTCGCAGCATTAAGCACAGCAATACCCAGATCAGCTTTTCCCGTCTGAACAAGCTCAGCACTCTCTACCGAGCCGTTTGTCTCAATGGGTATTAATTTGATAGGAATATCGTTTTCTATAAAAAGGTTAGATAAGGTTGTAATAAGATGCTCCCCCGTGTCACCTTTTTTCCCTATTCCTACCTTAACTTCATAGGTACGCAACTGGCTTTTAACATAGTTAGTAGCAATAATTAGTCCTGTCAATAAAATCAGCCCAACAAAAATTGGCAAGACTAATTTTGAATATCTCACTATAAAACTCCCATGCTGGATTCGTAGTTGGAGTAACGCAGCCAGTGTACAGAAAAAGCACCCTCGCATGCCCACAAAATAACACAGAAATGCTGATAACTCATCCACAGTTCCCAACAAACACGCCACTACTGTAGCCACCCTAAATCTGTGCAATAATCTCCCCTTCACCCTTACTGCGTATCGCCTGTTGCATGACACCGCCGACCACCGAAGCATTGCCACCGTTAGAAACCCGCCTGCAGCAGTTGCTTACGCACTTGCAGCACATCCTGCCTGCACAGGCACCGCTGCGCGACTTTGTGCATCACAACACCCTGCATGGTTTCCAGCACCTGCCATTCCCGCAGGCTTTACAGGCGGCGCAGGCGGTAAATGGCCAGTATGCTTATCTGTCCGCAGAAACTTTCCGCCATTATTACCAGTCGGGGCGCATCACCCAGGCTGATCTGGAGGCGGTGCTGGATGCTACCCCAGCTTTGCAGGCCGGTGAACTGCTGACTCCCGACTCGCCGGACTTTCCACCGTTAACCCGGCGTGCCATTTACCTCGCTGCGCTCACTCATCCGCTGGAGACAATCACCCCCAACCAGTTCATCTGGCAGATTGAGGAAAATCGGGCGCTGGAAACGATTCAGCCAGAGGTGAGCGCCGCCAACCGCGCTTTGTTACTGGAACGCGCTGCTCTGCAGGGTTTGGCCACCGAAGCGGAAGCAATCAGCGAACTTTGGCAGGCCTGTCTGCAAACCCTGCAGCTGGCACCCACACTCCAGCACCCTGAAACCCTGCTCAGCCAGACACCCGCCCCCGCCAGCAACACCGACCAACAGGTTTTTGCCTACGCCCGCACACTGCTGAATGAACACCTCGCTCAGGTCGGCACAAGCTTCACCCTGCGTGGTTTGCTGCAAAGTTTGCTCGGTATCGACATCATGGACATGATCCGCCCCCAGTTGATCCCGGCTTTGTCCGCCTGGCTGGATCAAGGGATGGCCGCCTGGCAACAGCACCCGCCCGCTGCCGACAGGCAAGGTTTTTACCCGTACTGGAAACAACAGGCACGTCACGACTGGGGCAATCATCTGGGTAACGTAGCCGACTGGCAGGAACACCTGGATTCATTACCCGACACTGCCACCACCACGATTCAAACCGAATTGCAGCGCATCGGCATCCCCGAAACCCACTGGATGGATTACCTGCAACAGCTGGCGCTGGAATTGCCGGGCTGGTCGGGCATGTTCCTCTGGCGGGAACAACATCCCGCTTATGCAGGCCTGCCGCAGCCGGTAGCGATGCTTGATTATCTGGCGGTACGGCTGGTGTTGGAGCATAAATTTGCCCGACGGGTATGCCGTGAACACTGGCTGCTGGAAGCGAATCTCGGCAATATTCGTGGGCGTTTCCGCCGCCATCCTGCCGAGTTCATGGTGCGTTTTTGCACTTTCAACCGCCACCTGCCCGAATACCTGTTGGGGCAAGCGCGCCAGATGATCAGCCGTAGCCGAAGCGGGATTTATGAAGATGCGGACTGGGCACATCTGGCGCAGTTGATCTGGGCGTGGAACCATAGCCCCGCACTCAACCCCGATGCTGCCCGGCTGCCCTATGACCACGGCTGGCGGCTGTTCCGGCTGGCACAGATTCTGGGTTTGGATGCGGCCAGGGTACATGCATTGCCGCCTACCGCATTGGATGCGCTGTTCGCCTGTCTGCAAACACTGGATGCCCAGCCATCGGGCTACCTGTGGCTGCAAGCTTATGAACGCCATTACCGCGAAACACTGTTTACCGCGCTGGCCGCTCAGCATTTGCGCCAGTCGGTGCACCCGCACCCAGCAACACGCCCATCCGCACAGCTGATTTTCTGCATGGATGATCGCGAGGAAAGCCTGCGCCGCCATCTGGAAGAGGTCAACCCGACGCTGGAAACACTCGGTGCGGCGGCCTTTTTCAATATCCCGATGAACTGGCGCGGGCTGGATGATACCACCGCCCATAAACTCTGCCCGGTACCCGTTACCCCCGTGCATCAAGTCAGCGAGCAAATCGTTGCCGAAGCTGCCGAACAGCTCAGCGCGCACACCCAACGCCAGCAGCAACGCACCCGCCTGCAGAATGCCCTGCAGCAGGTAACGCGCACGCAATTACTGCGCGGTACACTCAGTGTGCTCAGTGCGGCACCGGGTGCACTGGCGATACTGCTGGGTAAATCGTTTGCCGCACGCCTGTTTGGCCAAGCCATACAGCGGCACATCCGCCGGTTTGAGCTGCCGGTGCCCACCCGCGTGCAGTTCAGCGCTCATGCAACTGACCCGCAGCGTTCTGCCAAGCAGAACCAGCACGGTTTCACGGATAACGAACAAGCGGATCTCATTGCAGACTTCCTGCACACGCATGGACTGGTCAGCGGGTTCAGCCGCTTGATCATTTTGATGGGGCATTATTCCAGCAATCAGAATAACCCGCATCAGGCCGCGTATGGTTGTGGTGCCTGCAGCGGACGTTATAGCGGCCCGAACGCACGCACGTTTGCAGCAATGGCCAATCGCCCGGCAGTCAGAACCTTGCTGGCTCACCGCCAATTGCCTATCCCGGCGGATTGCTGGTTTATCGGTGCGGAACACGATACCTGTAGCGAGGCGATTCGCTGGCTGGATGCTGACTTGCTGCCCACGAGTTTGCAGGCGGATTACAAAGCCTTGTGCACAGATCTGGAACAGGCCTGCCAGCGGTCGGCGCAGGAACGCTGCCGCAAACTGATGTCTGCCCCGCGTGCGCCCACCCCTGAACAAGCCTTACGCCATGTGCAGGAGCGGGCGCTGGATTACAGCGAGGTGCGTCCGGAACTGGGGCATGTTGCCAATGCCGCCGCCTTGATCGGGCGACGTGCCTTCAGCCAGGGGGTGTTCTTCGACCGCCGTGCCTTCCTGATTTCCTATGACTACCGACATGACGAGGACGGTGAGCAGTTGGAAAATATCCTGTTGAACGTCGCACCGGTAGGGGCAGGTATCAGCCTGGAATATTACTTTTCGACGGTGAGCAACGCGTATTATGGCTCCGGCTCCAAGATCACCCACAATATCAGCGGCCTGTTCGGCGTACTGGATGGCACCCAGAGTGATTTACGCACGGGGCTACCCAAACAGATGATAGAAATCCATGAACCGATGCGCTTGCAGCTGGTGCTGCAAGCACCGCTCCCCAGAGTCCAGTTGATTTACGCCCGCCAGCCCGCCCTGCAAGAGCTGATCGGCAATCAATGGGTCTTGCTGGCTGTGAAAGAGCCAGAGAGTGATGCCATTTACTCGTTTGTCCAAGGGGGAGCAACCTATGACTTTGTGCGCTGGCAAGCTGCCACGGCAGAACAGGCATTACCGAGCGCCAGGTGTTCAGCGGATTATTATCAGCAACACACCGGGCATCTGCCACCCGCACTGATTGGAGCAATAGACTATGCCTGAAGCGGATTTATTGGCACTGGCCTTAGTGCTGATTCCGGCCTTGCCGCTGGGTGCGGCCTTGTGGATTGCACTGGGCTTTATTTTTGGCTGGAACCGGGGCGAAGCAGGCGAAACGGAAACGGCACAAGCAGCCGTCTGGACAGCCAGTGCCGCCTGCCTGCTGGTGCTGATTCTGGCGGTATACAGCCTGTTTAATGGCGCACTGGGCACTCAACTCCTGTTTAACTGGCTAGAAAGCGGTAATTATCAGGTGAGTATCAGTTTCCTGCCCGACCCGTTGGCGTTGAGTGTGGCGGCCTGTTTTAGTGTGATGATTCTGCTGGCGACGCGCTTCTCGGTGGCTTACTTGCACCGCGAGGCTGGTTTTCAGCGTTATTTCATGGTGCTCTGCCTGTTTCATAGTGCAGTACTGCTGATGGTGCTGGCGGGTAATGCCTTGCTGGCGTTTATCGGTTGGGAACTGGCCGCGCTGGCGTCCTATTTGCTCATCGGCTATGTCTGGCAGCGCGAAACGGCCACGCGTAATGCCACCCGCGCCTGGGTGACTAACCGGGTGGGTGATGCCGGTTTCCTGCTCGCGTTGTACACCAGCCTGAGTTATCTCGGCAGCAGTGAATGGGTATTGATACTGGAGCGCGCGCCCCAGCAACCCAGCATGACTGTCGCGGTAATAGTCTTCGGCTTGCTGCTGGCGGCGCTGGTTAAATCGGCACAGTTTCCGTTTTCGGCGTGGATTACGCGAGCACTGGAAGGCCCTACCCCGTCCAGTGCAGTCTTCTATGGGGCTGTGCTGGTGCATGCCGGTATCTACCTGTTATTGCGGATGGCTCCCCTGCTGGAGCAAGTACCTTTGCTGACTTATCTGCTGTTACTGCTGGGCAGCCTGACGGTGGTTTATAGCTGGCTAAGCGTACAGGTACAGACGGATGTTAAACGTTCGCTGGTGTTGGCGACGCTGCTACAACTCGGTTTGATGCTGATTGAAATCGCGCTGGGCTGGACAACACTCGCCAGCGTGCATCTGGTGCTGCATGTCATCTGGCGGACTTATCAGTTCCTGCAGGCGCCCTCATTCCTGCAGCTGACCACTGCGCCTGCACCATCCTCCCCACACTGGCTACAGGGCAAAACCTGGCTGTATACCGCCGCCCAGCAAGGCTTCTGGCTGGATCAACTCACCGACTGGCTGTTAGTTAAACCAACCCGGCAGCTGGCACAGGAAGCGCAGGTAGTGGACGAGCACATCATTAACCGCATAACCGGCGTACCGGTACACACGCATCTGGCGATACAGCAGGTCGATCACATGGGCTCCGGTTCGGGCTTGTTGGGCAAATTACTGCAAAATTGCGCACAATGGCTGGAATGGTTTGAAGAAAAACTGGTGCTGAAAGGCGGGCAGGACGGGCTAGCCGGGATGGCGGCCTGGTTAGGTACGCGCGCGGAAATTATCGAACATCATCTGCGCCAGCCGCGTTATCTGCTCGTGATGCTGGCGGCGACGCTGGTGGTTATTTTGTAGTAAACCGGTTCAAACCCCTACCATCTACCCCCAACCACTCGAAGCGGTATACACTGGGGTTCTTATCCACAGCTAAAGGAGCCAGCCATGTTGGTCAGATTCGACACTAAAGCCGCCGCCGGTGTTTCCATGTTTGAAAAGGATGCACGCCAGATGATTGCCCTGATGGGGCACAGCGACACCATCCCCAGTGCGATTCGGGCGGCGGATGTTGCACAGGCCTTGCAGATTTTTCAGGCTAATCTGGACAAAGCCGCCCAGCAGGAACAAGGCGACCACCCACACAGTGAGGATGAGAGCAAAGACGAAGAGCCGCCGGTGCCGATCAATCGCCGTGCCTGGCCACTGCAGGAATTACTGAAAGCGGCAGTGGCCAAACAGGCGATTGTCAGCTGGGACTTTGATCACAACCTGCTTTAATAACCGTTCGGTTTTGCTGCTCAGGGCTGCCAGTGCATGAAATTTGCCAGCAGCCGCAGGCCGTCATCGGCTGATTTTTCCGGGTGTGCCTGAATCGCAAACACGTTGTCGCGGGCAATCGCGGCAGCGTAGCGCAGGCCATACTCGGTTTCTCCGGTGACCAGTGACTGATCCGTCGGGTCAACATAGTAACTGTGCACAAAATAGAAACGAGCCCCATCAGGAATACCCGCCCACAACGGGTGTGCCGTTTTATGCCAGATCTGATTCCAGCCCATTTGTGGGATTTTCAGGCGTTCGGTGTGCGCCTTGCCGGTTTTGTCTGCCTTGCCAAAATAGCGGACTTTGCCCGGATAAAGCCCGAGGCATTCGATGCCATTGTTTTCTTCGGAATCATCCATCAAGACCTGCATACCCATGCAAATCCCCAGGAATGGTTTACTACCAGCCACTTCACGCACTACTTCTGCCAGCCCGCGCGTTTCCAGCTCACGCATGCAGTCACGCGCCGCACCTTGCCCCGGAAAAACCACGCGGTCAGCTTGCAGGATCACGTCCGGGTCTGAGGTGATGTCGACCCGCGTTCCGGCGGGTGCAACGTGTTCAACTGCACGCCCAACCGAGTGCAAATTGCCCATGTTGTAATCAATAATGGCAATTTTCTGCATCACAAACTGCCTTTGGTCGAAGGCATGATGCCCGCCATACGCGGGTCGTGTTCCAGTGCCATCCGTAGCGCCCGCCCGAACGCTTTGAACACTGTTTCGGCAATATGATGGGCATTGCGTCCACGCAGGTTATCAATGTGCAGACTGACGAGGGCATGATTCACAAACCCCTGAAAGAACTCATGAAACAGGTCGGTATCAAACTGGCCAATGTGCGAACGCCGGTAATCAGCATGGTGCTCCAGCCCCGGACGCCCGGAAAAATCAACCACAACCCGTGATAACGCTTCATCCAGCGGTACATACGCATGCCCATAACGGCGCAGACCTTTTTTGTCACCAACCGCTTTGGCAAAAGCTTGCCCGAGGGTGATACCCACATCTTCGACACTGTGGTGGTCGTCAATCTGGTTATCGCCTTTACAAACGATAGCAAGGTCAATCATTCCATGGCGAGCCACCTGATCGAGCATGTGTTCCAGAAAAGGAATGCCGATGTCAAAGCTGGACTTGCCACTACCGTCCAGGTTGATGGTGACGGAAATACGGGTTTCAAGCGTGTTGCGCTCCACGCTGGCGATACGATCAGTCATATAAAACCTATAAAAAAAGCCTGAAAAAAGGGCAGATGCTACGAATGCCACGGTGGTTTCAGCATAGCATTGGGGCATTACCAGAGAATATCAATCACCCACACTCACCCGCTGTTTTTTCACACTGACACTGTATTTGCCCGACAGCACCTGTGTAAACAGGTCATTGACCAGACTACCGCGCCAGTCTTCTGACAGCGTATTGCGACCATCTGTCAGCATTTTTTCAATCTGGTGGCGGGTGGCGATCATCGCGGCAGAAATATTGTGTTCCAAGGCCTGCTGGTTAACAATCACCATCAGTAAATCAGCGACCAGGGAAAGCTCGGCATCCAGCTTGCGCCGCCGGGGCAGTTCTGGCCATTCTTCAGGGGGCAGATCATAGCCCAGCTGGATCAGTTCCAGCCAGGTCTGGCCATTGCGGCTCACCTGTTCCTGGTTCAGACCACGAATATTATTAAAGTCACCCACCGTCGTGGTTTTCATCCGTGCCATATCAACCAGCACTTCATCCGATAACAACCAGCGCCGAGGCAGATTTTTAGCAATCGCCTGCTCTTCGCGCCAGGCCGCCAACTCGCGCAAGATGGATAACTGCCGAGCCTTTAACAGTTGCACGCCTTTCACTTTTTTCCAAATCGAGCGGGGGTCAGGCTCATAGGCGCTGGGGTCACTCAGGCGCTGAAAAGGTTTTTGCAGCCAGCTATTGCGCCCGGTCTCCGCCAGCTGTTGCTGCAAAATCGGGTAAATGTCTCGCAGATAGCGCACATCATCAATCGCATATTCCAATTGCTGTGGATGCAGTGGTCGCCGCGACCAGTCAGTACGCGATTGCGACTTGTCGAGTTGTATGCCGAGTAACGCCTCCACCAAGCGCGCATAACCCAACTGATCGCCCAGACCTAACACCGCTGCCGCTATTTGTGAGTCAAAAACAGCAGCGGGCACGTCACCACTTAAATGGTGAATAATCTCCAGATCCTGCCAGGCCGCATGAAAAATTTTCACTAAATCAGGGCGTTGCAAATAAGTAAAAAAGGGTGATAAATCCTGGATACTGAGAGGATCGATACAGGCCAGCGCATCGTGCGTTGCCACCTGGATCAGGCAAAGACGCGGGTAATAAGTCTTTTCGCGGATAAATTCGGTGTCCAGCACAATCCACTCGGCTGCCCGAGCCTGTTGCAGGAAATCGGCCAGCATCTGATCATTATTGATATATTGGAACATGGAGAGGTTCTGTGAAAAAAAATCCATTATAACCCGATTTGCGGGCAAAAAGGCTATGTTAGTAATTAACTATATAATACTTATGTAATTAATAAGTCATTGACTTTTATTAATTTTCGGTTAAACTGAAACAGCATGATTGATGTGTTCATTTCCGATTTTTGATTCCTCAACCGCTAGTGAGGGAACCCAGTTGTTGGGCTTTTATTGCCCTCAACGCGTTCAGGCTCGATCTATTTTTTTGATCGAGCCTTTATTTTTTGTTTCTTTTTTTAGTTTATTTGCAGTGATTCAAGGTATTTAAGAATATCGCCTTCATTATTACGTACCGAGTTTTTCAGATCCGTGCCATCAATTAACGGTGCACCGCGTAGACCCAATAAGTAACGTGCCAGCAGTACCCCATCCTTACTGGCTTCCAGCTGACCGTCCGCATCAATATCCAGCTTTTGCTGTGCCAGTGCCAAACGACTTTCAAGTGTAATCATATCAATAGTTTGCGTACTGACACCTGCTAACAGTGCATTCCCGCGTACCCCATCCATATAGCGGGCAATCAACACGGCATCCACCAGCGCAACCGGAACCGCTGTTTCATCCAGAATCCCCTTTAATACAAATTGGGGAGCACTTAGCCAAGCACTCACATAAGGGTAAAACTGCTCAAAACGGGTATATTCATCCGGTGCATCCAACGTAGTACAGCCTGAGGAGCCACCGACCAAAGTCCCCTTGAGGTAATGCACACCCGCCATTTTTTTCCATAAAGCAGAACCACTGCCGCCCGGTGCTGTCACCCCCTGATCCCAGATGACCTGATTAAAACTGCCCTTGTCATCAGGCATCGTCATATAGCCACTGGCGGCAGACTCAATCCGGATGCGGCGGGAGAAACGTCCCCGACTGTATTGTTTCGGATTGCCGCGCGAATGGTGAAGACCGTATACCGTGTCATTGGCTGTAAAAGGTGCCAGCTCCCAACCAGACAACACCACGCCTGCCGGTGGTGGCTCTATTAGCCTGACCAGACTGGCGTCCAGCGCATCTTCAGTCGCCAAGAGCTCCGCCCCACCACTGGTCTGTACCCAACTGACATCATCGGCACCACAGTTACTTTCCTGGTGAAACCAGAAAAAGTCCATATTACCTGCAGATACGGGTTCGTTAATACAATGTGCAGCCGTCAGGAAATAGGGGATCTGGGATGCAGTGTCCTGATCGGCAATCAGAGTACCTGTGCACAGAAAACTGCTGCCACTGCTATTGGTATAAATATAACGTGCGACCGATTTGCCGGTTTGTTGCCACTCCTGATCCGCACACGCCAGACTGATATCACAGCTGGCAAACTTCAGACTGGACAAACCGGCTGCTTTCAGCGTCGAGCTTTGCAGGTCATACACAATGTGCGAGAGCAAGGGCACCTGTAACTGCACCTGAGCAGTATCAATACCCGTCGGCACGAATACCTCAATCCCCAGCGAATCACCACTTAAAGACGGCGTCCAAAGCTTGCCTTTACCCAGTTCGGGCTGGGCATTAAAATCAGCATTAATATACGGCCCATAGGTGTTTTCTGGGCTATCGGGCACATAAACCCGTACTTCTACACCGTCTGGCAGTACCTGGTTTAATTGCAGCAAGGCACGCACGCGGGTAGCACCTGCCGACTGCAGCAGGAAATGCCCGGCTTGCCCACCCGTTACCGCTGTCCATACCCAATCGGCTACCGTTGGCAGCTCAGGCACAGTACGCTCAATGCCCACCTGAAAGGTCTTGGTCTGCCCAGACTGTTCACTGAGTGGTTTTAGTTCCTCAGCGCTGGGTTCTCCCAAAGTCATCGACATCGGTCTTTCCGGGGTACTACCGCGCAGTGCAGTATTGCCCGAACTGAGGCGTAAACCGGAAGACTGCTCTGGCGCCGATGTTTGTGCAGGGCTTGGCTGATAGGTTTCCGGGGCAACCTGCAGGTTTTCCTGAGCCGACAGATTGCTGGCCAACAGGAGCAAAGCGATCGGCATCGGTAGAATAACGGATAAAATTTTCATCAATGCTGCCCTCCCTGTGGGCTAAACCGGATACGCGATAGTGCTAATAAACCTAACAAGGCACTCATCAACAACAACACCCACTCACTGACCGTCGGCACTTTATGCTGCACCCACTGTTGCATATTCGTATTACCCACCGTTTCTTTTCCATTTTCTTCACTCCCTGTCCCAGTGTCATCAATGGGCAAGCTGGTATTGTCCTTGGGCTTGTCTTCGCTGCGAATACTGATATTCCCGACTTGTGTACTGCCTAACAGATAGTTTTTACCCGCTTGCAGGCTAACAGAAAGGGTCTCATCCGACTCCACCAGCTCATCATTCACGGCGGTCACCACCAATTCAATGCTTTGTCCACCGGCAGGAATGAAGACACTGGCGGGTAAAGCAACATAATCTGCCCCCGCCTGTGCAGTACCCGTCACCTGATAAGCGATTTCCAGGGCACCACATTCCACAGGTAGTGCCTTGTCCAGCTGAAAAGCGATACGCGCAGTCGCATCCCCCCCCGACTCCAGCGCCAAATCATCCAGTACGGCCAGCTCGATCTTTGGCTTGCTACAAACCAGCATTGGTGTTGATTGAAATGCGGTATTTTGGGCGGTTGCGGAAGCCGAAGTGCGGATATAGGTAGGGCCACTGAACTTACTGTTTACTTGAAAGCGCGTTTCGAGTAACTGTAATGGCAAGCTGCCGCTACCGGGCCACGCGGCGCTAAAATCCAGCCATGCCACTACAAAAAAGCGGTCAGTCGCAGGATCATTATCCAAGTCATCAACATCCTCACTGCTGTCACCCAGCGGCTGCAGACCGGGGGTGTAGGCGGTACTATCCAGACTATCCAGCGGTTCAAACTGGCTGGAATCATAGTGAATGCGTAACCCAAGACCGGTAGAAGTCGCAGTATCCGGGGCGGTAATGGTATAAATGGCAGTAAAGGGCACACTGTCGGTGGGGCTGACAAAATGCAGGGGAACACTGGGTTTGATGTTCTGGGCAGCCTGCGTTGCACCTGTCAGAAGTACACCGGCCAATACCCAGGACACACTGGTATATTTATTCATGCCTGATTCTTGTTTTTGTTAATTAATAATTAAGTGGGCTTTAAATCAGGCTTAACAATAACAGAAACCACAAAAATAAACAGAATCTTGTCTAAAACAATCCAATTAATCGATAGGCGGTGAGCCACCAACGCCCACCGCCAGCGCACAAACAACTACAACTAGCCCTGTGCTTCCAGAGCTTCCCAGCGGGCGAAGGCTGTCTCCATTTCCTGCTCAAGCTCGGCCAGTTTGTCCTGGCTCGCAGTAATGCGAATACTGTCCTGCTGGTAAAACTCAGGTGTGCCCATTTCATCCTGCAACGCGGCCATGCGTGCTTCCAGCTGTTCGATCTGTTTGGGCAATAACTCCAGCTCACGCTGGTCTTTGTAACTGAGTTTTTTTGCTTTGCTAACCGGCTTTACTTCAGGCTGCGGCGCGACCGGTTTGGCGCCTGCCTGCTTTGATGATTTATCTGCCTTGTCCGTGACCGGATCGGGTCGTTGCAATAGCCAGTCGTCATAGCCACCGGCATATTCACCGATCTGGCCCTGCTCGAATACCAGGGTGCGCGTCACCACTGAATTCAGGAAACTGCGATCGTGCGAGATCAGCAACAAGGTACCGCCATAGTCAGCCAATAGTTCTTCCAGCAACTCCAGTGTTTCTGCATCCAGATCATTGGTTGGCTCGTCCAATACCAGCAGATTGGAAGGCTGGGCAAACAGCCGTGCCAGCAACAAACGGTTGCGTTCACCGCCCGACAACACCTTGACCGGCTTCTGGATTTGCAAAGGCGTAAACAGGAAATCCTGCAGATAACTGATAATATGCTTGCGCTGGCCATTGATCTCGATGAAATCATTGCCAGGTGCCAGGTTGTCACGCAGGTTTTTTTCATCATCAAACTGGGCACGGTGCTGGTCGAAATAAGCAACCTGCATGCGTGTACCCTGTTTGATCACGCCTGCCTGTGGCTGCAGATCGCCCAGCAGCAGTTTGATCAGGGTCGTCTTACCCACCCCGTTCGGGCCGATAATCCCGATTTTGTCACCCCGCTGAATGGTGGTAGTCAGCTGCTGGATCAGCGTCCGGCCTTCAAAGCCATAAGTCAGATCCTGCGTCTCAATCACTATTTTGCCTGAGGACTCGGCCTGACCAATCTGTGCCTGCACTTTGCCTTGCTGATTACGCCGCTGACGAAATTCTTCGCGCATCGCCTCCAGACGACGTACCCGGCCTTCGTTGCGCGTGCGCCGTGCCTTGACCCCTTGTCGTATCCAGGCTTCTTCTTCCGCCAGGCGCTTGTCAAACAGGGCAGACTGTTGAACTTCAGCATCCAAGGCAGCGGCCTTGTTTTCCTGATACTTGGCAAAACTGCCCGGCCAGCTGCTCAGGCGCCCCCGATCCAGTTCAATAATACGGGTGGCCAGCTTCTGTACAAATGCCCGGTCATGGCTAACAAATAGCAAGGTGCCCTTATAGCCCGCCAGAAAATTCTCCAGCCATTCAATCGCAGGAATGTCCAGATGATTGGTGGGCTCATCCAGCAACAACAGATCAGGGTCACCGACCAGCGCCCGTGCCAGCAGTGCGCGCCGCTTCCAGCCACCCGACAGGGAGTCGAAGGTAGCCTCACCATCAAGCTGCAGGCGGGATAATACCGTATCCACCTGCCATTGGGTCTGCCAGTCCTCCAGCACTTCATCACCGGTATTCAAACCGGCAGCCACAATATCAAACACCCGCGCCTCATCACCGTGCGGCACATCCTGCTGCAAGCGGGCGATTTTCAGATCGGGGGAATGGATCAGTTCACCATCGTCAGCTTGCACCTCACGACAGAGCAGTTTCATCAAGGTAGACTTACCCGTGCCATTACGCCCGACCAGACACAAGCGTTCGCCCGCTTCGATGCGCAGGTCTACGCTATCGAACAAGCGGTTGTCGCCATTTTCAAGATGAATGTTACGTAAATGTATTAATGCCATGCGGCGGATTATCGCAGTTCAGGCACAGGCTTGGCTAGTCAGTGAAGGACTATTTTCCAGGTAATCTGCGGTTTTGTCCGGCGTTCTCAAGGTCAGCAGGTGCTGCTGCAAAGTCTGGCTGTGGCGCCGCAGGGAGGCCAGCGAGTTGCGCAAGGCCACTAACTGCTCCTGAGCCAGCTCCAGTTCAGCAGACGCCCACAAGACAGGGGGCTTGTCGACGGCAGTGATGACCCCTGATTCTTCTTTCAATTCTGCCAGCGGCGCATGCTGTTGGGTGTGCTCTGGTGCCAGATAGGTGGTTACTGGCGGGCGGTTCGGTTGTTTCTCGTACAGGGACACAACCGTTTCCTTGAACAGTTTTTCCATGTCATCGCTGGCTTGCTGGAATACCGTATGATGGCGGAGTTTTAGTTCATTGCGAAAATAAGCCCGCACGGTAACAGGTACCAGCAGCAGATCGTTCCGACCTTCCTGCGCAGGCTCCAGCAAATGCAGGCGGCGCAGGTTTTCAATCACCCAATGCCAGTGCTCCTCATTCAAACGCCCTAATGGCCCCAAAAAGCGCACATAATCATCGCGCCGACTGAGCCAGCGTTCCAATAAAGTGGAGCGAAACACAATCTTCATGTGCTGCTGTGGCACGGGTTCATCACTCAGGCTCAGCAGGTAAAGCAGGGTCAGATCAGAAGCACCCGCCAACTTTTTCTCAAAAGCGGCCAGTATCCGCCGGAACGGTCTACCTTCGGGATTGTTGTCATACAGCACCGGGATGGTTTCCAAACCGTTCAAACGTCCGGCATACCAACGTTTCAGATAAACCGCCAGTAGTGTCAGTGTTTCAGGCTCATTGTCAAAGCTAATCGCCAGTTTTTCCAGTTTGGTCGGGTCGCCTTTCAGACCCGCATCAGTTAGCCATTGGCCGCCCTGGCTGGCAGAAAATGTGAGTGTATCGGGAGTGCCAGAATCAAACACATCGGTTTCGCACGTTGCCATATTATTCTCCTTATTATGTGTGATCCTGCCCATGAATCACTATTAGTATAATATATAAGCGTTATAAGTTAATTGTTTTCGCGTGCCTAGTCAACCGGCTCTTTAGCTGCACTTCCTGCTACCAACTGCTCAACACCGGGTGCAGGCACTTCGACCAGCTCATCGGCAATCAGGTCTTCCGGGTGGCTTTCGGTCTGCACCCCTATTGCTTCGGTCGGTACCGCTACTAACGGCGCATCCTGCTCACCCGCTTGCAGGGTATCACTCAGGTCAGTCATGCTGCTCAGGCAATCAGTGACATGGGTAGCGCGTTCGGCGGATGCGATGTCCTCATCTTCAGCATAGCTCTGGCAAAGCTCCAGCATCGGATTATCGCTGTCTGCCGACATGGGCGTTGTCTCAGCCTCGGCACTGACCCGTGCATCAGGCACTGTTGCCCTTGTCGAATCTGCTGTTTGCTCATCAGCAAAAACCATGGATACCATCCCGGCAGCCATCCAGATAATCAGCAAAGAAACTGTCTTCATCCGAAACCTCACTATTCAGACATGCATGCCGACAAGAAACTTGCCGGTACTTAATATCGACCTTGCACCCCGTCAATTGTTCCATTGAATACAGCTGGACAGCGCAAGTCAAGATGCGCAAAGCTGGGGTTGCTGCGGTAAAAAGGCGAATAGGGGGCTTAAAGTGTCGGCTTGAGGTAGCGCAACACATGATCCGGCAAAGGGACTGATTTGCCAGTGCCATGATCCATCCAGACCACTTTGGCATAACCTTCACTCGTCAACTGCTCAGGGGCAGAAGCGGCGTAAAGGGAATAGTAGGTCATAAAACTGGAGCGCCCCGGTGTACCGACATAGCAATCGATACGTATTTCATCCGGGTAATTAACCGGTTTCAGGAAGGTGCAACCGACCGTAACAACCACCGGTGCCTGCTGGCTGCCGGCAATACTGCCTGTGCCCATCTGCATGAACATCTGTACCCGCGCCTCTTCCAGATAGCGCAGGTACATCGCATTGTTCACATGGCCATAAGCATCCATATCGCCCCACCGCACCGGCAAAGTACAGCTATACGCCAAGCGACGCTCAGGCGTATCCTGCACCGTCACAGCTGGTGGTGGGGACATGATGGTTTTAACCTGCTTTTACTTGCACATAAGTACCGGGTGCATCACACAGTGCCGGCAGGGAAGCACTGCCGGGCGCACGTGCATCGGCCGCTTCACCAGCAAACTCAGTGACCCAGCTGTCCCAGTCATGCCACCAGGACTTCTTTACTTCCGTAGCCTGTGCAAACCACTGGTCACTATCTGCCGCCAGCGTGTCATTTACCCAGTGCCCGTATTTATCGACTGAGGCAGGATTTACAATCCCGGCAATGTGGCCAGATTGCCCCAGCACAAACCGCACCGGCCCGGAAAACAACTGCGCGCCCTTATACGTGGTGCGCCAGGGTGCAATATGATCATCGTAGGCCGAAACAAAATAGGCCGGTGTCTTGACCTTGCTCAGGTCAATCGCAGTGCCTGCAACCGTAATACCACCTGGCTCAACCAAGCGGTTTTCCAGATACATATTCCGCAGGTAATAACTGTGCATGGCGGCTGGCATCCGCGTGCTGTCTGAATTCCAGTACAGCAGGTCAAACGGCATCGGATCTTTACCCAACAGGTAAAGGTTCACAAAGAACGACCAGATCAGGTCATTGGAGCGCAGCATATTGAAAGCCGCCCCCATGTTCTTGCCATCCAGATAGCCGCCGTTAGCGTCCATGCGCTGCTCAAGCGCAGTGACTTGTGCATCATCCAGGAATACCCCAATCTCACCCGGCTCGGAAAAATCGAGCAAGGTGGTGAAGAAGGTAGCGCTTTTAACACGCTCGTCACCTTTGTCTGCCAGCCAGGCGAGCGTGATACCGGCCAAGGTTCCGCCCAGGCAATAAGCGGCAACATTCACCTCAGGCTCACCCGTGATCTGCTCAATGGCATCCATCGCCGCCAGCGTGCCTTTTTGCAGGTAATCATCAAAATTCAGATCACGCTGTTCTGCCCCCGGATTCACCCATGAAATCATGAAGACGGTATGACCTTGCTCGACGGCCCATTTGACGTAAGAATTCTTTTCACGCAAATCAAGAATGTAGTACTTGTTGATCCAGGGCGGCACGATCAGTAAAGGACGCTGGCGTACCTTGGCGGTCGATGGCGTATACTGAATCAGCTCCATCAGCTCATTGCGGAATACAACCTTGCCCGGCGTAGTGGCGATGTCTTTACCCAGCTCAAAGGCCTGCATGTCCGTCATCCGGATGCGCAACTCGCCATCCTGATAGTCATCCAGCAGGTTCTCCATGCCTTTGACCAGATTCGCACCATTGCTGTCCCGAACCGCCTGCCAGACCTGTGGGTTAGTCTGTGCATAATTATTGGGTGACAGTGAATCGATGATGTTCGTCAGCAAAAACCCTGCCTTTCCCGCTTCGTGTGGAGCCATCCCTTTGTTCAAACCTGCCAGTGTCTTCCAGTAACCTGCGATATTCAGGTAAGACTGCATCAACACTTCGCTGGTTGGGCTTTCCTTCCAGGCAGGATCCTTGAAACGGCGATCCCGCACCGGCTCATCGCTGATCGATATGTTGGTAAAACCAAACATGCGGGCGGTGGCACGCTGCCATAACTGAACTTGTTGAGTGAACAAGGTTAGGTTGGCTTGCAGGACTTCCTGGGGATGAGAAGCCAGGTTCAGTGCCCAGCTGGCCACCGCTTTCTGGAAAACCAGGTCACCCGGCGCAGTGGGCAAACGGCTGCCCGCTGACGACTGGGCAAAGCGCAGATTAAACTGCTGCCACAAGGCGAATGCTTTTGCCATATTGGCTTGGAAAATTAACGGATTGAAGTGTTCAGCTTCAGTGACTTTCAGGGGTTTACCCATCGTATGGAATCCTTTTACTCAGCGAGGCGGGCGCATCCAGCGGGTTTAGCCAGTAATGCACTCTATTAGCACATAATAATAAACTTTTTGTGCACAGCACAAGTGTTTTGTCGTGCACATACAACAAATGGCATCGAAGCACAAATATAATAGACCGTATGAACCGTGTACCGGGATAGCCTGCAGCTCACTTTGCTAGTATCCTAACCTTATGAACTGATCAGGCATTTTAGCCGCCACTTTCAACAGGACTATTATGTATACCAATAAGACTTGGAGCCTAGAAAAAGCCCGCCGCATGTATAGCATTCAACACTGGGGCAACGGTTATTTCGACATAAACGCTGCCGGCAATGTCGCAATGCAACGCTCCGACTTGCCTGGCAAACAAATCGATCTGCACACTCTGGCGATGCGCATGCACGACGAGCACGGCATGCGCTTCCCTCTGCTGGTGCGGTTTGTCAACGTACTGCATGACCGCGTCCAGCGCCTGCAAAGAGCCTTCAACCAGGCCATTGCAGATTGCGGACAAAACAGCCGCTACACCGCCATTTACCCGATCAAGGTCAACCAGCAGCGCAGTGTTGTTCAGCAGATTCTGGCCGGTGGTGGTGACCAGATCGGTCTGGAAGCGGGCAGCAAACCGGAACTGATGGCTGTTTTGGGCTCCGCCCCCACCGGTAGTACTATCATCTGTAACGGCTACAAAGATCGCGAATACCTGCGACTGGCACTGATTGGCCGCCAAATGGGGCACCGGATCTATATTGTCATCGAGAAGCCTTCAGAGTTGCAGGAAACCCTGGAAGAAGCTGAAAAACTGCAGATTGAGCCGCTCTTGGGTATCCGGGTACGCTTGTACTCACTGGGTAAAGGCAAGTGGCAAAATACAGGGGGCGAAAAATCCAAATTTGGTTTGTCTGCTGCTCAGGCACTGCACATGATCGAACAGCTGAAAGCAGCGGGGCAACTGGATGCCCTGCAGTTATTGCACTTCCACATGGGATCACAGATAGCCAATATCCGGGATATTCAGCTGGGCATGCGTGAAGCCAGCCGCTATCTGGCCGAGCTGCATCGCCTGGGTGCTACTATTCGGGTGATTGACGTGGGGGGCGGCTTGGGCGTCGATTATGATGGCTCACGCTCACGCAATGACTGTTCGATCAACTATACGCTGCAGGAATACGCTAATACGGTTGTCCGCAGTGTGCTGGATGTCTGTGAAGAATACCAGTTGCCCTTTCCCGATTTCATCACGGAATCCGGACGCGGCATGACCGCTCATCATGCCGTTCTGATTACCAATGTGATCGACACCGATCCGGAACAGCCTGAATCTTATCCTGAGCTATCCGAGCCGGAAGACGACGATCCTACCATTCTGCACAGCCTGTTCCGCCTCTACCAAAACCAGCAGGAGCTACCGCCATCAGAAATCTATCATGATGCCGCCTACTGGCTGAGTGAAGCGCACGGCATGTACGCCCATGGCGTGATTAATCTGAACCAGCGCGCTCAGGCAGAAGAACTGCATCGCACGATTTGCCATCAGCTGCTTAACCAGCCCGAGTCCTATGACAAACTGGATCAGGAAACCCAAACCGGGCTACAGGAAAAACTGGCTGACAAGTATTTTTGTAATTTTTCACTCTTCCAGTCCATGCCTGATATGTGGGCGATTGACCAGATCTTCCCGATCATGCCCTTGCATCGCCTGGCAGAAGAACCCACGCGACGTGTTATCCTCCAGGATCTGACCTGTGATTCGGATGGCACCGTTGAGAGCTATGTGCACAGTGGCAAACTGGATAGCACCTTGCCATTGCATGCACTGGAACCTGAACAGCATTATCTGCTGGGTATTTTCATGATTGGTGCCTATCAGGAAATCCTGGGCGACTTGCATAACCTGTTCGGCGATACGGACTCCGTTAACGTCGAATTGCTGGACGATGGTGACTACCGGGTCACTGAACCTGAACGGGGCGATACGATTGATGAACTCCTGCGATTTGTTCATTTTGAACCCAAAGACCTGTTGGCCCAATGCCGGAAAAAGCTGGCGGTTGCCGTGGCCGATACCGATCGTCAGAAAATGTTGTTGCGTGAAATAGAAGCAGGCCTGATTGGCTATACTTATCTGGAAGACTAAAAACCCAGTGCTAAGGAAGAAAAAACTGTGGAATACCTATTATTAATTGCGTTTGCTGTGGGGCTGTTACTGTTCGTGCTGAGTTGGCTGCGGGTCATCTTTGCAGGCTTTGGCCACCACCCGCTCACCGGCCTGGTTGCCGCTGTGCCTGTATTGAATCTGCTGGTCTTGCCTACCATCTGGCATCGTGTCTATGGCTGGGTCATGATTGGCTTTATCGGCTTACTGGTCGCCATTGGCAGCTGGTTTGCCGGAGCCGACCAGCGACTGTACCGGTACAGTGCTGACATGGGCGTTCATCTGCCCATGGTCAGTGAGGACGGCAGCCTGAACCCGCGTCAGGCAGCGAATGCTGGGCAGAGTATCAGCATTCCCAGCCCGACCCCCAACACAACCCAACCGGCAGATCCTTTGCCATCCGGCAAGGAAATTCCCAAGACGGCTTTATACCGAATGTCCTACCAGCCTGTCGCCGTTGGTGATCTTGCTCAACACCAGGGGCACTATATCCGTATCACGCAGCAAGACCGGCAGACCTACGAAGGTAAATTACTGTCTGTTGATGCTGATAGCCTGATGGTAGAGCGTCGTGTAAATGGCGGCCTGGTCGAACACAAAGTCAGGTTTAATGAGATTACGGCCACCGAAGCCATGACCCGCGAATAAAAGGATACCCATATCTCATGCAGTGCTTTGTTTACCGTAGCCGCCACAAGCAGCATACCTATCTGTTTTTGCCTAAGCAGGATGACTTTTCACAAGTCCCCGAATCCTTGTTGCGGCTGTTTGGTGAGGCTGAATTTTCCTTCGAATTTGAACTGATACCCGGTCGGAAAATGATTCAGGCCGATGCTGCGGAAGTACAGCGCAATATCCGGGAAAACGGTTTTTTTCTCCAATTGCCACCAGGCGATGAGCCAAGGTGCTAGGGGCATGGCATGACCATCAAAGCGTTTGAGGGACATTATCCTGCCATTCACCCCGAGGCCTGGGTCGATGATAGCGCCTATGTCAGCGGACAAACCATACTGGGGGCTGGTAGCTCGGTGTGGCCGATGGCGGTCGTGCGAGGTGACATTAACACCATTCGTATTGGTGACCGTACCAATGTCCAGGATGGGGCTGTCCTGCATGTGACGCATGCCGGCCCGTTTACCCGTCCGGAGGGTTATCCCTTGCTGATTGGGGATGACGTGATTATCGGTCATCGGGCGGTCTTGCATGCCTGCACCATTGGTAACCGCTGTCTGATCGGGATGAGTGCAACGGTGATGGATGGTGCCGTGCTGGAAGACGAAACCATCATTGCTGCCGGTAGTCTGGTTCCTCCCGGTAAACACCTGCTGGGTGGTTTCCTTTGGGCGGGTAGTCCGGTCAAACAAATCAGGCCACTGACTGACAAAGAACGCGCTTATTTTGCTTATTCCGCAGACTACTATGTCAAACTGGCAAAACGCACGGCTGCGGGCTGAGACCTTGAACTTAAGCCCGCAGCGATAAGCATCCGTGCTTCAATTATTCAGTTGCCCAGGCTCATCCATCGCCAGAATCACTTGGTTGGTTGTGTTTTGTTGCACCCAGAACGCACGGGTGCGCGTGACTTTTGCATAAGTGGCTACTGCTTCGTAGTTTCCGGGTGGAATCATAATGCCCAGAGAATGCTGAGAGTAGCTACCAATATGATGGCGCCCTCCGCTGTCCAAACGATAGACCTCCCACTCCACAGGCTTGAACAGTGGGTGATTATCCGTAATTGCAATTAATTTTACTTCCCCGACGGGTATCTTGACTGCCATTTGCACGGCTTCACCGGTGTCAATGTGCACACGCTGGAGCTGCATAAGATCTTTGACCCGTGTTCTGACCTCGTAGACCCCCATCGGGACAATCTCGTTGATATAGCGGGTGGTTGGGACAGTAAAGGCTTTGCCATTCTGTTCCTGTACCTCCCAATCAACGGCCTGATTCGCCAGTGCATCCAAGCGACCAATTCTGGCACGAAAGTAAGGGGTGATCTTGCGGTTCGTATAAACATCGATCTGTTTACTCAGACTGAAATGCCCGATTTCCAGAACGACGGTGTAGGCAGCGGCGGACAGCTGCAATGTCTGTTTCCGCCCTCTCAGGGTATGCAATAGTTTGCGCTTGTTAAATACCTGCCATGTCACCTGCTGCTCAGGAATATCCAAGCTATCGGGTAAACTCACATTGAGTTCCAGGTTATCGCGGGATAACAGGAAATCGGTGCCTGTTATGGGCAGATCGGTCAAGCGGCTATCCAGTACGGCCAAATCCTGACGCGTTTCGGCAATTTCGGCAGCCAGTAACTGTGGCCAAGCAAGTAGCATCAGCAGGGTGATTAAACCGTAATGTACTAATATCTTCATCCTACATTCCTTGTCGCCTTGTTGCTTTTTTCCATGCGCACGTAGCCATCAACAGATAGCCTGTTTGTTATTATTTGTTTATTCATGCTGCTCGGGTTGGTGTTGGGTAGCCCCATCAAATCCTAGAAGGGGGCACACAACAACCGTTAACCGATAGGAAACGGGGTTTTTACGCCCAGCGGTTTAGGCAGGCGCAATAGCAAAGAAATGGCTCAGGTGTGGTTCAGAAAAGAAAGAAAAGGAAAGAAATTAGCGTGCCGTTGAAAAAGGGAAAACCGCCTGATAATCCGTTGTAGCCGTTTTAATCCGGAGACTGACCTGCCACTGCATGAGTGTCTTGCTGCAAATCGGCAGGGCAAAGCTCCCAGTCCAGTTTGCACCGGATGCACTCAAGGCGGCCTGCTGTTGCCCCATGAACATATTCACGCCCTCAATCTCGATCTCGACAGCATGAATAGCAGGAAACCCCTGCGGGGTGACGATGACACCTACGTCCTGCATCAGAGGTACAGGCCGTGGGAACAGGCTGATGCTTAACTGATGCCCTGCTTGATCCTGAGCCCTGCAATCAGCCAGATCCAGTTGGCAGGCAGCAGACACTTGCAGTACCAATGGCTCGCTTTGTGGCGGAGCAGATAAACGGGGGAATAGATAAGCTATTCCTCCGACTAATAGCAGCAAGCCAGCCGCGATTGCACTCAACCACCGCCGTAAACCCGCTTTCACGCGGCTTTGTCTACCAAGCCACTGTGGCGCAGCAAGGCATCAATCTCTGGCTTGCGTCCCCGGAAGGCGACAAATGACTCCATCGCCGGACGGGAGCCGCCGACCTGCAGAATCTCTTGCAGAAAAGCCTGGCCGATGTCTGCCGAGAACAAGCCTTCTTCCTCAAAGCGGGCGTAAGCATCAGCCGATAATACCTCGGCCCATTTATAACTGTAATAACCCGCCGCATACCCACCGGCAAATACATGCGAAAAACTGTGCGCCATCCGGTTGAAGGCAGGCGGTTTTACCACGGCAACCTCAGCACGGACTTCCGCCTGAATCTGTTCCATCCGCCCTGGCTCTGCCGCCTGTGCATCCATGTGCAACCGCATATCAAACAGCGAAAATTCAAGCTGACGCACCATGCCCATGGCCGTCTGAAAATGCCGGGCCGCTTGCATTTTTGCAAACAGATCGTCTGGCAAAGGCTCACCAGTCTGCCAGTGGGCGGTCAGCATAGCCAGCACTTCACGCTCCCAGCACCAGTTTTCCATGAACTGACTGGGTAGTTCGACAGCATCCCATTCCACACCGTTGATGCCCGCAATATCCGGGTAATCCACCTGTGTCATCATGTGGTGCAAGCCATGCCCGAACTCATGAAACAGGGTCACGACCTCATCATGGGTGAATAAGGCCGGTTTGTCGCCTACGGGGGGTGTTCCGTTGCAGGTCATGAATGCGACCGGTATCTGCAAACCTTCCTTGCGCCGGAAGCGCCCACAGAAGTCGCTCATCCAGGCTCCCCCGCGTTTATGCTGGCGGGCATACAGGTCGAGATAAAATTCGGCACGCAGGCTGCCATCCTGATCACGTACCTGATAGAAGCTGACATCCGGGTGCCAGAGATCAACGGCGTGCTGCTGCTGAATACGCACACTGTATAAGCGCTCGACCAAGGTAAATAGCCCCTGGATTACGCGATCAACCGGAAAATAAGGCTTCAGATCTTCTGCACTAAAATCAAACTGCGCCAGTTTCATTTTCTCGCTGACATACGTTATATCCCAAGCCTGGACATCCGTAATACCCAGCTCAGTCCGGGCAAACTCCGATAACTCGACAAATTCGCATTCAGCAAACGGTTTGCTGCGGGTGGCCAGGTCTTGCAGAAAAGACACCACGTCCTGGGTGCTGTCGGCCATCTTCATGGCCAGTGATACGTCCGCATAACTGGCATAACCGAGAAGAGCGGCTTCTTCCTGGCGCAGGCGCAAAATATCACGCATCACCTGGGTATTATCCCAATCCGGATTGGCACCCAGCTCAGAAGCACGGGTGGTATAGGCCTGATACAGTTCCGCCCGCAATTCACGGTTGTCTGCATAGGCAATCACCGAAAAGTAGCTGGGGAAATCGAGTGTAACTACCCAACCTTCCAGGTCACGTTGCCGGGCAGCCTGTCGAGCCATGTCCAGCCCGGATTCAGGCAAACCCTGCAATAATTCCACCTGTTCAAGCTGCTTGAACCAGGCATTGGTTGCATCCAGCACATTGTCAGAAAAACGTGAACTGAGTTGTGACAGCTCCTGGCTGATTTCACGATAGCGGTCTTTATCGGCCTGTTCCAGCGCGACGCCGCTCAGACGAAAAGACAACAGGCTTCTGTCGAGCGCCTGTTTTTGCCCCGCGTCCAGCGAGTCTTCCTGTGCACGCACTTGCTCAATGGCCTCATACAAGGCCTTATTCTGTCCGATCTCGGTATGGTACTGGCTAAGCTTGGGTAAACAAAGGTTGTATGCCTCCCGCAGGGCGCTGGTATTCACCACGGCATTCATATGGCTCACGGGTGACCAACTGCGCTCCAGCCGGTTGCCACATTCATCCAGTGGATAAACCAGATTACCCCAGTCCGGCGTAATATCCTGTTGCAGACGCTCGGCCAACCAGGCACGGTTCGCAGCCAGGACATTGTCCAGCGCAGGCTCAACATGCTCCGGCTTGATCTGGCTGAATACGGGTAAACCCTGTGGGTTTAATAAAGGATTGTCCATCCGACTTATACCTTTTCTAAAACGGTTTCACGTGAAACACTGAAAAATTTACACATCAAGATTTTCTACCGACAAGGCATTGCTTTCGATAAAGTCACGGCGGGGTTCAACCTGATCGCCCATCAGGGTCGTAAAGATTTCATCCGCCCCGACGGCATCCTCAATCCGTACCTGCATCAAACGACGGGCGGCAGGATCCATGGTGGTTTCCCACAACTGGTCAGGATTCATTTCCCCCAGACCCTTGTAGCGACTGATACTTAGACCCCGATTAGCCTCTTTCATCAACCAATCAACCACCTCGTCAAAACGACGCACTTCCTGCTTGCGTTCACCACGCTGAATGTAAGCACCGGCTCCCAATAGACCATCCAGCTCCTGGTTAACCTGCACCAGCATTTTCAGCTCGGGGGTAGAGAACAGGCCTTGATCAAGCATCAGCACATGATCCAGCCCATGCTGGCGGCGTTTGATTTCGACAACCCACTGGCGTTCATCCCCTTTGCGGAAGCTCGTGCTATACAAGCGCTCACCATTCATCCGCAAATTCAGGTTATCAACGGCACGATTTACCCATTGGTAATAATGATCCGCATCCAGCTCAAGCCCGCCTGCCAGCATCGGTTCAAATAACAGGCTTTCCATCACATCATGATCGTAGCGCCGGGTCAGACGCGCAATAATATGCTTGGCAGCGTTGTACTGCTGCAGCAATGATTCCAAGGCCTGACCACTGATGGCGGGTGAATCAGTATCCAGGTATAACTGGGCATTATCCAGCGCAATCTGAATCAGGTAGCTATCCAGTTCACCTTTATCCTTGACGTACTGTTCCTGCTTGCCGCGTTTTACTTTGTAGAGCGGTGGCTGGGCGATGTAAATATGGCCACGCTCGACCAGCTCTTTCATCTGCCGATAGAAAAAAGTTAACAGCAGGGTACGGATATGCGAGCCATCGACATCCGCATCCGTCATGATAATAATGCGGTGGTAACGTAACTTGTCCGGGTTGTAATCATCCCGGCCAATACCACAGCCCAGTGCAGTAATCAAAGTCCCGACTTCTGCCGAAGCCAGCATTTTGTCAAAGCGGGCTTTTTCTACATTGAGGATTTTACCCTTCAACGGTAAAATCGCCTGGGTGCGCCGATCACGCCCCTGTTTGGCGGAACCACCGGCAGAGTCACCTTCGACCAGAAACAGTTCAGAATGAGCCGGATCTTTTTCCTGGCAATCCGCCAGCTTCCCCGGTAAACCCGCAATATCCAGCGCGCCTTTGCGGCGGGTCATTTCGCGCGCCTTGCGCGCAGCTTCCCGTGCACGCGAAGCCTCGATCATCTTGTTGGTGATGGCTCGCGCTTCTGCCGGATTTTCCAGTAGAAAATCATTCAGCGCCTCTGTCATCGCCGACTCCACCGCGCCCTTTACCTCTGATGAAACCAGCTTTTCTTTGGTTTGCGAGGAAAACTTGGGGTCAGGTACTTTAACCGAGAGCACGGCGGTCAAACCTTCCCGCGCATCATCACCGGTGGGCGAGACTTTTTCTTTTTTGGCAAGGCCTTCGCGCTCAATGTACTGGTTCAGGGTACGCGTCAGCGCCGACCGGAAACCGGACAAGTGTGCACCCCCATCCCGCTGCGGGATGTTATTGGTGAAGCAGAAAATATTTTCCTGATAGGAGTCATTCCACTGCAACGACACCTCGACACCTATATTCTCACGTTCGCCTGAGAAATAAATAATAGTAGGGTGTACCGGTGTTTTCTTGCGATTCAGGTGGGCGACAAATGCACGGATACCCCCTTGGTATTCGAAAATATCCTCGCGGCCTTCACCCCGCCAGTCAACCAGACGAATCCGTACCCCGGAGTTCAGGAAGGAGAGTTCACGCAGGCGCTTGGCCAGAATTTCATAATGAAACTCAGTCTGCGTGAAGATTTCCTTACTGGGCATAAACTTGACGGAGGTGCCGGTGCCTTCGGTATCGCCGACAATCTCCAGCCCCGTCATGGGCACACCCAGCGCATACATCTGCCGATACACGTGGTTGTTACGGCGGATGGTCAGTTCCAGTTCGGATGACAGGGCATTCACCACCGATACCCCCACACCGTGCAGCCCCCCCGACACTTTGTAAGAGTTATCATCGAATTTACCACCAGCATGCAAGATGGTCATGATGACTTCAGCCGCCGGTTTGCCTTCTTCAGGGTGCATGTCTACCGGAATACCACGCCCGTCATCGGTAACGCGGATAGCACCGTCACTGAATATTTCAACCTTGATTTCCTTGCAATGACCGGCCAAGGCTTCATCTATCGAGTTGTCTACGACTTCAAACACCATGTGATGCAAACCGGTGCCGTCATCGGTATCACCGATGTACATGCCGGGGCGTTTGCGTACGGCATCCAGGCCTTTAAGCACCTTGATGTTGGACGAGTCATATGTTTTTTCGCTCATGGATATTCCTAATTCAGTGCATTATTTGGTGCATTGTGTCTACCGCACAATCCGACCTTGTTCCACGTGAAACAAGCGTGAATCTGCCGGTAAATAGTCTTCGGGTGGCGGACGGGTGCCCGTTATTATCAATTGTTGGCGGGTGCGCCGCAGTACCTGGTAAAGCAATTGCTGATTGTTATTGTCTAGCTCTGAGGCTAAATCATCAATGGCTATGATACCGCGTTTTACATCCTCGGTGGTGATTGCTTCACTTTGTGCCAGCAATAAGGCGATGCCTAATAATTTGAGCTGCCCGCGTGAGGCTACACGGGCAGCCAGCTGGTTATCCAGAGTGATTTGCAAGTCAGCACGATGGGCGCCGTACAAACTGAAACCCTGGCGCATTTCCTGTTCCTGGCGTTCGTGAAAAAACGCTTCCAGCCGGGCGATGTCCTGCACTTTAATGTGCGCTGGAAAACCGTGCTGCAATTTCAGCTCCAGCTCACCCGTGTAGGTAAAAAGCTCGGTGAGCTGTGTTAATGCGTGTTGCAACGCCAGCAGGGCACTGCAACGAAACTGGTGAATACGGGGTTGCAGGCGAATCAGTTGTGTTGTCCAGTACCCCAGCGCATAGTGTTGTTGCGGGTCACGCAGGCAGGCATTACGCTGGCGCAGGATCCGTTGATAATCTCGCCAGCTGGCATGGAAATCAGGCTCACGGTAAAACGCAATCCAGTCGAGCAAGGCACGCCGACCAGCGGGTGCACCGGTCAGTAACTCGATGGTATCCGGGTGCATCACGGTGAGTGGTAAGTGGCGACTGAGTTCAGCTTGCTGATAAACATCGGCATGGTTAATCCGGATGCGGGTCGCCACCCGGGTTTTAGCGATGCCCAGCGGATAATCCAGATTCGCCGCTTCATCGCGGACGCGCCCACTGATCTGGAGTACCTCGCTGCCCTGGCGCAATACCTCGGCTGTTTTGGCCGTCCGGAACGAACGACCCCGGGACAGAATGCACAAGGCCTCGATGAAACTGGATTTACCGGAGGCATTCCCCCCGGTAAAAATATTGACTTGTGGAACCAGCTCCAGTTCCCAGCGCTCTATCAGACGGCAGTTTTCTACCGTTAGCTGTTGCAACCACACAGGCTTTTTCCAGTACCGGGTTTACAGACGGATTGGCATGATGACATTGCGCATGCTTTCATCCTGCGGATCGGTCACGAGGGCACTGCTTTCCGGTGAATTAAGCTGCAGGCTCACGGTATCGTGTTCAAGATGGTTAATCGCATCCAGCAAATAATTCACGTTGAAGCCTATATTGAATTCAGCGCCTTGGTAGTGCACGTCCAGCTCGTCTTCCGCCGTTTCCTGTTCCGGGTTGTTGGATTGAACCTTAAGCACGCCCTCTTTCAGGCTCAGGCGCACACCCCTGAATTTTTCGTTGGAGAGGATAGCAACCCGTGTCAGCATGTCTTTAAACGCTTTGCGATCAACATCGACGCTGATTTGACCCTTGGCAGGTACCGCTGCCTGATAATCAGGATAACGCCCGTCCACCAGTTTGGTGGTAAAGCGCAATTCACCCATTTGCGCCCGCAAATGATTCTGGCTGATTTGTAACTGTACCGGAATCTGGCTGTCAGCCCGCAGCAGGCGTGATAATTCCAGCACACCCTTACGCGGAATAATGACTTGCGTGGTATCCGTAACGCCAGAAACGTGGTGCGTTTGGGTGCACAAGGATAAGCGATGCCCATCCGTGGAGACGGTACGCACATGCTCGGGGCTTAGCTCAAACAGCAGACCGTTCAGGTAGTAACGAACATCCTGGTTAGCCATCGCAAACGCGGTGCTTTCAAACAGGGTTTTTAATTCGGATTCCGGGATTTCCAAAGCGTGTGTCTGACCAATGTCATCCAGATCAGGAAATTCGCTAGCGGGCAAGGTTGCAAGCTCAAACCGACTGCGACCACTGCTGACCAAAGCCCGTCCGTTCTCCTGCAAGTCAATGGCAATCAGGCTTTCTGCAGGCAGTGCCTTACAGATATCCGCCAGCTTGCGCGCTGGCAAGGTAATTTCACCATCAATCGCATCAATCACGGGGGCAGAAGTGGCTATCTCCAGTTCAAGGTCGGTACCTCGCCAGTAACTGGTGCCGTTGCTGATTCTCAACAAAACATTTTCAAGGATAGGTGATGTATGCCGTTTTTCAATGGCCCCCAAAGTCGCTTGCAGGGACTCCAGCAGGGTTTCTCTTGTCTGTGTTAATTTCATTTATCTTAATATATCTTAAATAGTAGTAATAATAAAGGAAGGCTCTATTTGTGGATAACCTCAAAAAGCAGCTTTCTTTCAAGGATTTAAGCGCAGTCACCACACTGTTTAACACGGTATCGTACGCGGGTGTATCCTGTGCACTTCCTGTGGATAGAATTTCATCCACATTTTATCCACAGCTTATCCTGTGGTTTGTTCCGGCTTTATACCTAACTTGTCAGACTGCGGATCAGGATCCGGTAGTCCTCTTCCATGCGATTGTCCGACTCGCGCAATTCCACGATTTTCCGGCAGGCATGCAGCACCGTTGTATGGTCACGCCCACCAAATTCAGTACCAATCTCTGGAAGGCTATGATTCGTCAGTTCCTTGGCCAAGGCCATCGCAACCTGTCTGGGGCGTGCTACCGAACGTGTACGCCGTTTGGAATCCATTTCATTGGCACGAATATTATAATACTTGGCAACCACTTTTTTGATATTGGCGATCGAGACCATTTTATCCTGGCTCGCCAGCTGGTCGCGCAATACGTCATGCACAAAGTCCATACTGACATCACTGATGCAGCGCAGGCGCATGCTGGCGATCAGGCGTTGCAGTGCACCTTCCAGATCACGAATATTGGAGCGAAACCGTTTGGCGATAAAGAAAGCCGCATCTTGTGGCAAGTCCAGATTGGCGTCTTCTGCCTTTTTCCGCAGGATCGCCACCCGGGTTTCCAGATCGGGCGGTTCGACTTGTACCGTCAAACCCCAATTGAAGCGTGAGCGCAGGCGGTCATCAATCCCTTCCACATCACGCGGAAAGCGGTCACTGGCCAGGATAATCTGCTTTTGCCCTTCCAGCAGGGCATTGAAGGTATGGAAGAACTCTTCCATGGAGCGCTCTTTGCCGGCAAAAAACTGGATGTCATCAATCAGCAAGGCATCGACGCTGCGGTAATGCTGTTTGAATTCCTCAATCCGTGAGTTACGCAACGCAGTCACCATGTCATTCACAAAGCGTTCGGCGTATACGTACAGTACATGGGCATTGGTCTGTTGCTGGAGGATACGGTTGCCAATGGCATGCATCAAATGGGTTTTACCCAGACCGACACCGCCGTAAATGAACAGCGGGTTATAGGAATTACCGGGGTTATCCCCGACCTGTAACGAGGCCGCGCGTGCCAGCTGATTGGATTTACCCTCGACAAAATTATCAAACGTCATGCGCGAATTGAGTGCATTGACAAAGCGGTCACTGAAGGTTGCGGGTGTTTGCTGGCCAAAGCCGCCCTGTCCGCCCTGAGTCTGCTGTAGCCCCGGTGCCTGAGTCGCCAGGTCGGGTGGTGGCGGTGCTAGCGTGCTGGTGGTGCCATTAACCGGCTCGGGCTTGGGGGCAGCGCGTGAACCAATTTGTAGCATCACATCATAGTCACTGTCACCGGACAAATTACGGGCATGCAGGACAATGCGCGGCAGGTACGCCTCGTGGATACGTTGCAGGACAATCGGGTTAGGTGCCAGCAGGTAAAGTGCTTTTTCTTTTTCAAGCGCATGCAGGCTGCGTAGCCAGGTATTGATCTCTTGGCGAGGGAATTCGTGTTCCAACTGAGCCAAGCATTGTTGCCAAAGCATAAAAATAGCGTCCCGTGGTATGATGACAGGATGGGTAAAATGTCGAAGTGGAATGACGCAGTATAGCGCGTGGCGGGAGTTATCCACAAGCAGACTTCTTGACTAACTTAAGCGTCTCTCCCTTGACAAAACCCGATGTATCAAGTAAGTTGCGGAACCTTTTTGCGGGCTGGCCGGTTTCTGTGGGTAATTGGGAATCAGCGGGCTTGACCTGATAGTTAAATAAATATGTTGGTGAGCGATCATGAAAAGAACCTTTCAACCCAGTAATCTCCGCCGTGCTCGCGTTCACGGCTTCCGTGCACGCATGCAGACTGCCGATGGCCGCAAGATATTGAGTGCACGTCGTGCCAAAGGCCGCAAGCGCCTGACACCGTAAACGGTTTAGCGTCTGGCGTGGCGTCGTTCCCGCGTACCCACCGCTTGACCAAACCCGCCGAATTCCAGCGTGTTTTCGAACGCGGGCGGCATCGACGGATTCAGGTCACAGGCCTGACCGCGCGGGTACGTGAAGGTGCAGAGCCGCATGCCCGCCTAGGTTTTGCATTGTCCAAACGGTCGTTAAAGCGTGCCGTTGACCGCAATCGGGTCAGGCGGGTAATACGCGAGTATTTTCGCCTGCAACACACGCAGTTGCCCATCGTTGATATTATCATTATGAGTCAGAATGAAGTGGCAGCGATGAGTAACACTGTTATACTTCAGCAGCTTGCTATTTTATGGCAGCGTCTGCGAAAACTGTACCCTCCTCCTCAGGACACTGTATCCGCAGAGCGTTCCCTGAATAACCCCCGATAACCAGATTGAGGAATTATGGATTCTCAACGTCCCTTCCTGTATCTCACCCTGATTTTTTTAGGTTTTCTGATCTGGACAACCTGGCAGCAGGATCATGCGCCCCAGCCGGTGCAGACCGCACAAACGACCAGCACCGGCACTACTGCAAATGGTGCAAATGGCGTACCGGCACAGTCAGGCAGTGATTTGCCTGTCCAAGGTGCGACCCCCACCGTACCGGGTGAAGTCAGCCCACCAACGACCCAAAATGCAGCGGCTGCCCCACTGATTCGCATCCGTAGTGATGTGCTGGATTTGCAGATCAGTTTACGCGGCGGCGATATTGTCGTGGCTGATTTGCCGACTTACCCGGTCAGCCTGGATCACCCCGATCAGCCTAGCCGGATTTTAGACCTGAATGGCCGCAATTACGTGGCGCAGTCGGGTTTGCAGCACCAGGCGATTGCCGGTCAGGATACCACTGAGCTTGCACCTAATCATCAGGCGCTGTTTAGCGCAGAGAAGACCGATTATGTGATGGCGGAAGGCAGCAATGAATTGGTAGTGCCGCTCACCTGGCAGAATGCCAGTGGTATCACCGTGACCAAACGCTACCGTTTGCAGCGCGGCAACTTCAAACTGACCCTGGAAGAGGAAGTAAAAAACAACTCAGGGCAGACCTGGAGTGGCACCGAATACCGCCAGCTCAAACATGGGCCGCACAGTCAACCCGGTGGTTTTCTGACCAGTGGGGTTCGGGCGTTTGTGGGGGGTGCGTATTATTTTGAAGACAAGTACACCAAGATTACCTTCGACGAGATGTCGGAAAAACTGGTAGCCGGCGCGACGGGCGGTTGGGTCAGTATGCTGGAGCATTATTTTATCAGCGCCTGGATTCCACCCCAGGATCAGAATAACACCTATTACAGTTTGTCTACCCAACAGCAAGGGGCAACGGCTTCGATTTTAGGGGTACGCGGCCCGGTACAGCAAATTGCTGCAGGGGGTACGGGTACGTTCTCCAGTGAGTTTTGGGTAGGGCCGAAAGACCAGGATGATCTGGAAAAAATTGCCAAGGGGCTTGATCTGACCGTTGATTACGGGATCTTTGCGTTCATCTCCAAACCGATTTTCTGGATGATGCAGCATATCCATGCCGTGGTACAAAACTGGGGCTGGACGATCATTTTCCTGACCCTTTTGATCAAACTGATCTTTTTCTGGCCTTCGGCTGCCAGTTATAAATCAATGGCAAAAATGAAGGCGATGGCGCCCAAGTTGAAGGAAATCGGTGAGCGTTTCGCCAATGACCCGGCGGCCAAACAAAAAGCGATGATGGATATCTACAAGAAGGAAAAGCTGAATCCACTCGGTGGCTGTTTGCCGATCCTGATCCAGATTCCGGTATTCATGGGCTTGTACTGGGTGCTTTTGGAAAGCGTCGAACTGCGGCAGGCGCCCTGGCTGTTGTGGTACAAGGATTTATCGATTATGGATCCGTATTTTGTGCTGCCGCTGGTCATGGGTGCGAGTATGTACTTGCAGCAAAAGCTGAATCCACCCCAGGTTGACCCGATGCAGCAGAAGATTTTCCAGTTTCTGCCGGTGATATTTACCTTCATGTTCCTGTGGTTCCCCGCCGGTTTGGTCTTGTACTGGGTGGTGAATAACGTGTTATCGATTGCCCAGCAGTGGTACATCAATAACAAGATTATTGGCCATGCCTAGAGGGTAATGTTTCATGTGGAACAATGCTGACACCATCGCTGCCGTGGCGACGCCGCCAGGGCGCGGTGGGGTTGGTATCATTCGTATTTCCGGTGCTCAAGTGCCGGTACTGGCTCAACAGTTACTCGGTACGCTTCCCACTCCACGCCTAGCCACGCACCGTCCGTTTCGGGCTAGCGATGGCGCAGTGCTGGATGATGGTATTGCCTTGTACTTCCCCGCGCCGCATTCGTTTACCGGTGAAGATGTGCTGGAGCTACAGGGGCATGGCGGTACAGTCGTACTCGACATGTTGCTCAAGCAGTGCTTGCAGCTAGGTGCACGTCTGGCGCGTCCGGGTGAGTTTTCCGAACGTGCCTTCCTGAACGACAAGCTCGATTTGGCGCAAGCTGAGGCGATTGCTGACCTGATTGACTCGGGTTCTGAACAGGCTGCGCGCTCTGCGTTGCGCTCTTTGCAGGGCGAATTTTCAACCGCAGTTAACCAGTTGCTCACCGCGTTGATCGAACTGCGTATCTATGTCGAAGCCGCCCTCGATTTTCCGGAAGAAGAAATTGATTTCCTGGCCAATGGTGCTGTTACCCAGCGTTTGGAAGGGATCAAGCAGCAATTGACCGTCATTTTTCATAAAGCCCGTCAGGGCAGTCTGCTGCGTGAGGGTATGCAGCTAGTGATCATTGGCCGCCCCAATGCCGGTAAATCCAGTTTACTGAATGCCCTGGCCGGACAGGATACCGCCATTGTCACCGAAATTGCCGGTACGACCCGTGATGTACTGCGCGAACGGATTAATCTGGATGGAATGCCCTTGCATCTGATTGACACAGCGGGTTTGCGGGTGAGTGATGATCCGGTGGAAAAAATCGGGATTGAACGTGCCTGGCAGGAAGTAGCACGCGCTGATTTGATCCTGTTACTGGTCGATGACCATCAGCCCGACGAGCCGGAACAGGCCGCCATTCTCGCCCGTCTGCCTGCGCATCTGCCGCAACTGCTGGTACACAATAAAATTGACCTGAGCGGTCAGCCTGCGGGTGAACAGGCCGGGCGTTTGTATATTTCAGCCAAACATGGACTGGGCATTGCTGCGTTGCAGACGGCGCTCAAACAGCGCATGGGCTATCAGGGGGAAGCCGACGATACCTTTATCGCCCGCCGTCGCCACCTGCAGGCCCTGGCAGAGACGCAGGCCGCCGTTGCTCGTGCCGAATTCCAGCTGCGTGAGTTTAACGCCGGTGAACTGATGGCGGAAGAATTACGGGTGGCACAAACAGCGTTGGGGCAGATTACCGGGCAGTTCACCTCGGACGATTTACTGGGCGAAATATTCAGTTCGTTTTGTATTGGCAAGTAGCCTGCCCGGATGATGGCTGACGAAGCATTCAATTCAACGGCTTTCGAGTGGATGGCAGAGCGGATTTATCATCAGCTGGATGAACCAATGGGCGGGGGCGATCAGGCTGACTAAGGTTCAAGCCTTAATATGTTCTACAATGGCGGCAAACCCTGCTGTCTACCAAGCTTTGGATTCCTTCTTCAATCCTGAGTATTAGTCATGACAATGCACTAGCACGATAGAAATCCTTGACGACAGGGTGTTGAAAACAGTGGACTGAAAATGGGCGCTACTTTAACACCGTTGGAACGGGGCTGCAGCTGGAGTTGTTAGATTATCCGTGCTCTAGCCGGTGGCCAAAGCGCACGCAGATCACTTGCCCCGTCGCCAGACTAACGCTTTCCTCGCACAGCAGCAGTTCATGCGTACCCAGTGTGCCCGAGCTAAGGGTGGCGGGGGACAGTGCGAGAATGGCCATGAATCCATTCGCGGATGGTAACAGGTCTGCTGCCTGATCATGAATCCGCACTTCCGGTTGGGGTAAAGAGCGGTGTGCCATGACATTAAAATCATGACAGACATCAGTTACGTTCTGTGCTGCGATAGGAGTATCCCCGGCAAAAGCCACCGGAACCAGCGGAGCTGCCCGCAGTGTGATGCCATCACCGACCAGATCAAAGCCTGTGCCACTGATGACAGTAAGATTACGCTCAATCTTCGGAAAGAGGGAGAAGGCACCGTCATCTACCACCGCAGCCATGGACAAGCGCCAGAGCAGGTTGCCGTCACTATCATTTTTGCGGATCATTTCGATGGTTTGGCCGAGGCCATTTGCCCAGGGCATGGTACGGTAGCTGGATGTGGAGAAGTGTTGCATGCGGGAGTTTCCTGACTGTTTAATATGGCGAGTCTACTTTAGCACTAAAAGTAGACTCGCCTCATTGCAGTTCAAGTCTTGCAGTGAAGAATCTGTTTCGTATCAGGTGTGCTGTGCCCCGTGATACAGGTTCACCACATGGCGGGCTTCTGCGAAGAACAGCCAGCGTTCTGCGCCCAGGCCGGCCAAGTTGGAAATGACCGCCAGCACGCCCACACCCATTCCGGCATTCCCAGCAGCGACCGAACCCATAAATACCAAGGGCAGGGAGAAACCAAAGACGAATACGGCGCCCTTCAGAGAACTCAGCAAGCCCGGATCAGCCTGAAACCCGAATTCATCGGTGAGGAAGGTGCCTGCGGTATGGCCAACATCCAGCAAGCGCACTTTGGCACGGGTAAAGCCAGTGGCCGTATTGATTGTTGGGCCGATGACCGTTTTGATCCAGAAGTAATAGACCGCTTTGGTGATGGCCGCAATGACCAGCAAAGCCGCCGCTAGCCAGGCCATCCCTGCCGGATTCTGGCCGGTCGCCATCAATACAACGGCGAGTAACACGCCGCCACTGGCCAAGCCAAGCAGGATGTAATTGGCGGGCGTTAGCGCTGTATTCCACTGGCGAATGGTTTTCAGGCAGCCGTAAATCATCCCGGTACTGAACACAGTGATTAACGCCAAGGCCACTGCCAGCAAACCCAGCAGCAGGATCAGACCGTTACTCTCACCTTCATTCAGCCAGACGCCGAGCAGGTAAAGAAAAGCAAACGGGTAAAATAATACCGCAAACACCGCTTCCCGCGATAACCAGGAGGTTTTAAAGCGAAAAAACGAACGCCAGGCATTTTTTGGATTGGCCAGATGAAAAGTTGAGGACAACAGCCCCGCCGAGATCAACCCCAGCGCCAGGATTCCGCCAATCAATACCGAGCCGCTGTCCATCTTGACCAGACCCAGCAGGTGACTGAGTGCCAGCAGCATAAACAGCCCGTAGCCCGCGCCGGAGGCGACTGTAAAGAAAATAACAGAAAATGCAGGATGCATCAGACAAGCTCCTTAACGCGCAATCGCTTTGTTGGCCCATTCTTTCACCGAATGGATGAGTGATTTTTTCTTCACGTCATCCGTTGGCACTGGCCGCGTCAGGCGCGGGGGCAAATACTGGTTAGTTGGTTTGTAACCCAGGTCGGACATCAGGCCATAGCCGTTACGTTCCCGCGTCAGTTGGCTGACATTCGAGTTCGGATCGTCAAAGTCACCAAAATGCCGCGCATGCGCCGGGCAGGTAATGACACAGGAAGGCTGACGGTCATACTCATCCAGCGTCTCATCGTAAATACGGTCGATACACAGGGTACATTTTTTCATGGTGCCCGATTCACGATCCAGTTCACGTGCACCGTAAGGGCAAGCCCATGAGCAATAATTGCAGCCCATGCACTTGTCCTGATCGATCAGGACAATCCCGTCTTCCGCGCGTTTATAGCTGGCACCGGTCGGACAAACATCCACACAGTCGGCCTGCTCACAATGCATGCACGACATCGGGAAGTTGATGGTCTTGTTATTCGGGTAATCACCCACTTCATAATGGCGAACACGGTTAAACCAGACGCCACTGGGATCTTCGCCATAAGGGCGGTAATCCGTCAGGGGGCCGGTAGTACCGGAAGTATTCCACTGCTTGCAGGAGACTGCGCAGGCATGACAGCCGACACAGACATCCAGATCAACAACCAAACCTAATTTCATTGTTTTCTTCCTCCCTTACTCGTCGTCGTGCTGCTGATCGTGCACACTGCCGCGCTGCAATACATCGTCCATGCTACGCGTCAGATTAACTGCCGGGTGTGACTGATAGCGCAGGATGTCCGGCGATTTATTCCCATTGGGCAACGGCTTGATCAGCGGGAACATCGGCCAGGTACCGGTTTCCCCTGCCGCTGCCGGGTAAATCTTCACTTTCAGGTCATACCAGGCGGCTTGTCCGGTGATCGGGTCTGAGTTGGTCACAATGTCTTCCGCATCCCCCCGCGCTGGTAATAACTCGGAGATCAGGTGGTTCATCAGAAAACCGTCATTCGATTCGTTGGCTTTTTCATCCAGCCCCCATGCCCCCTTTTGCTTGCCGATGGCGTTCCATGTCCAGACCGTATCGGTCTGGCAGCCTTCAATCAGCTTGACCTGCACCCGAATTTTGCCATTATGTGATTCCACCCAACACCAGGATTCGTCGATAATGCCCAATGATTTGCCCTTGGCGCGGTTCATGTACAGGTAGTTCTGTGCACAAATTTGCCGTAGCCACGCATTCTGCGAATCCCAGGAATGATACATGAACATCGGGCGCTGGTTGACGGCATAGAACGGGTATTCTTCCTCGTCAATCCGGCATTGTTCCAGCGGTTTGTAATAAAACGGCAAGGGGTTGAAGTACTTGCTCAGGCGTTCCTTGTGGTGCGCTTCGGTCGGCATCGGGCCATCGTACAAACCCTGTCCGGCCAGTTTGAAGCGTTGCTGGGTTTCAGAATAAAGCTCTATCACGATTTGCTCGGTAGAACCGACCCAACCAGCATTTTTGGCGAACTCCAGATAATCCTTGTTGGCATGCCGGTAATAGCGGATGTGCTCCGGCAGGTGCATTTCAAAGAAGGCACCATTCTCCGCATAACGTTCCCACTGTTTGGGGTTAGGCTTGCCGCGCAGGTGGGTTTCCTTGCCGTTTTCATCCAGTCGCCAACCGGACAAGAAGCCAATGCCCGGCTCTTTTTCCCAGTTGATAATGAAGTCTTTATAACCGGTATACTTGCGCGAGCCATCCTTGTTGACCAGTGCCGGGAAGCCCAGGCGCATACCCATTTCCAGTTGAACCTCCTGCCAGGACAGAACATCGCGTTCCGCTGTGACGACCGGCTGGCGAATCGCATCACAGGCGGCGTGTGGCTCGGAAATAGGTCGATCCAGCATCGAAATGGTATCGTAACGCTCCAGATAGGTGGTATCCGGGATAATCAGATCCGCAAAATTGACCATTTCTGAATGATACGCATCCGAAATGACAATAAACGGAATCTTGTATTCGGCGTCTGTCTGCCCGGAACCACTCACGGGCTCTTCTTTTTCGCAGAGCATGCGCTGCACCGCGCCGGTATTCATGGTCGAATTCCAGGCCATGTTCGCCATGAACATCATCAGCGTGTCAATTTTATACGGGTCACCCTTGACGGCATTGGTGATCACCATGTGCATCAGGCCGTGGTTCGACATCGGCGCATCCCATGAATACGCTTTGTCGATACGCTTGGCCTTGCCATTGGCATCCATCACCAGATCTTCCGGGCCGGTCGGGAAACCCAACGGTGGGCCTTTCAGCGGGGTATTGGGTGCACAGTCTTTGGCGGGTTTAATCGCGGGTGGGATATGCTTGGGGTACGGCGGCTTGGCCAGATGACCACCCGGTACATCAATCGAACCGAGCATGATCTGCAGGAAGTGAATGGCGCGACAAGTCTGGAAACCATTCGAATGGGCAGAAATACCGCGCATGGCGTGCATGGATACCGGGCGACCGATAAACTGGTAGTGCTTGCGCCCTGCCCAGTCTGTCCAGCCTTCAGGTACATCGATCTCGATACTTTCCTTGAAAGCAACATGCGCCATTTCCAGCGCCATGCGTTCAATATTTTCTGCGGGCACACCACAAATTTTTGCGGCATTTTCCGGCGTATACTGTGCGTCCAGGTATTCTTCTGCCAGCAATACCATCACCGATTTCACCGGCTTGCCATTGACTTCACCCTCATGGAACAACGCCGGTGTGATCTCCGCCTGAGTCCCATCAACAGCGTTGTCTTTATCCATGTCCCAAACCAAAGGTTTGCCATGGGCATCACGCGCAATCAGGCCGTGGCCGACTTCACCGGGCGTATGCACGACCAAGTAAGCGGCGTTGGTATAGCGAATCAGGAATTCCCAGTCGAACTGGTCGTTTTTCAAGAGCACATGCAGCATGGAGAGTGCGAACATCGCGTCGGTGCCGGGCTTGATCGCGACCCACTCATCCGCAATGGCCTGATAACCGGTGCGTGCCGGATTCACCCCGACAAACTTGCCACCGTTACGCTTGAGTTTTTCCAGACCGATCTTGATCGGGTTGGAGGCATGATCGTCAGCCACGCCCCACATCATGAAATACTTGGTGCGCTCCCAGTCCGGGTCACCGAATTCCCAGAACGCATGCCCCATGGTATAAAGGCCGCCCGCTGCCATGTTCACTGAGCAAAAACCACCGTGAGCCGCCCAGTTCAAGGTGCCAAACTGACTGGCCCAAAAACCGGTGAGCGCCTGCATCTGGTCACGCCCGGTGAAGTAGGCGAGTTTCAGTGGGTCAGTTTCCCGGATGGTACGCAGACGTGCTTCCAGAATATCCAGTGCTTCCGCCATGCTGATCGCCATGAATTCACCCGCGCCCCGATCCGTTCCCGGTTTGCGCAACAGCGGCGAGTTGAGTTTGGCCGGTGAGTTCTGCTTCATGATCCCGGCATTACCCTTGGCACACAGTACGCCTTTATTGATCGGATGATCCCGGTTGCCCTGAATATAGCGAACTTTGTTATCTTCGACAGTGACCTTGATGCCACAGCGGCACGCACACATGTAACAGGTGGTGGCTTTGACCTCCTGCTGCTGGCGTGGCTCGAACTCGGGTAATGCGTTCATGTGTACCTCAGAATATGCTAATACAATGATGGACTGATACTTCTACATCTTGAGGTATCTCTATTCTTCTTTCAACAATAAAATTTATCTACCTGCATAAGTATATTTGATTAATAGAATTAATCGATAACCGCTAATTACAAGTAAGCAGCCATCTGCTACCAGATGTCCTCTTGCTAACAGCAAAGTCACCGATGATTGAGCACACTTGTATCCAGTACGATGGCTTGCCCCACCTTCGTCCCACTTTAAATTTAAGGCCAATCAGGTTGGCTGAGCAAGCAATCGCCCTATGCTTACATAGAGGGATAATTGAGTATGCAACTCACAACATCAAGAGCCCAGTGGGGAGTTCCCCTGTTCGATGATAACTACCAGGGACTACCACCCCGGTCATTCAATCTGCTGGAAACGGCTGACAAGTTTTCCGGTTTGCTGGGCATCGCCCTGTTCATTAATACCGGCCTGAAAAATGGCGAGTATGTCACGCTGGTTACCTTTGATTCGCCAGAAAACGTACTGGCACGGTTTACAAAACTGGGCTTCGATTTTAGCGAGGTGCTGCAGCTCGGCCATTTCAGCATCGTGTCGTATAAATCCACCTTTACCCATTCGTTGAATATATCGACAGATTATCAGGCGCTCTTTACTGAAATCCGGCAGCTCGGGCATGACAAAACCGCCCGGTATGCTTTCCTGAATGCAGACTTGTTATTCAATCTGGAGAGCTACAGCCTGGCGACGGTTTCGGTCAGCAAAATCAGTGAAGCGGCTAGTGCGGTAGAAGGTACCGTGCTGGCGCAGTTCACCACCGTGGATAGCCCTGCTCACCAGCGTTTGCGCAACGTGTGCGCGTCTTTGCTGAATTGCTATCTGGTGATCAGCCGTTCCACCGACAACAAGATGTCGCTTGAAGTTAAAACCTATCACTGAGGTGTACTGTGCAGACCCTACCTAACATTGGCCATAAAATACGGCTGGCACTGATCCTCGGCACGGTGTTCTATCTGGCAGTCTGTGTACTGGCAGCGCTGGAAGGTCATCGGGAGCTGCATACCCTGATGGTGCACTTCTTTGTTTTGCTGGCACTCCTACTGATTGCCCGGCAGATTTTTTTACTGGTGAGCGCCTTGCGGAATTTTTCCCGGCCACTGCCCGTCTGGCCACCGCCGGATGAGCCTGAACCTTTTGTCAGTATTCTGGTGCCCGCTTATAATGAGGAAGCGGTGATCAGCCCGGCGTTATCCAGCCTGTTGAGTCTGCACTACGAAAACTACGAAATTATTCTGGTCGATGATGGCAGCTCGGACAATACGCTGGGTGTGGTCAGGCAGTTACTGGCGACTCATAACCCGCGTGATATTCCGGTTAGGATCATTTCACATTCCAATGCCGGCAAGGCGAATGCACTCAACACCGGCCTGATGCACGCAGTCGGTGAATTTGTGCTGTGTGTCGACTCGGATGCGCGGGTGTCACCGGCTAGCCTTGTCAACGGTTTGCGTCATTTTCAGAACAAGAAGGTAGGCGCAGTCGCGGGCAATGTGGTGGTGGTTAACGAAACCAATCTGCTCACCCGTTTTCAGCAACTCGAATACCTGATCAGCCAGAACTTTACCCGGCGTGGCCTCGGGCTATTCGGCGCGGTGACGATTGTACCTGGCCCGGTGGGCTTGTTCCGGAAGACTGCTTTAGCGCAAGCAGCCGGTTACCGGGAAGATGCCCAGCTGTTTGCCGAGGACGCTGACTTGAGTGTACGCCTGCTCGCGCACGGCTGGCGCATCAATAGTGAAGAAGGCATGCAGGCGTTTACGGAAGCCCCCGATGAGGTGTTCAGCATGTTGCGGCAGCGCTACCGCTGGAAACGGGGTATTTATCAGGTACTGCATGATAATTTTTTCCAGCTGATCACCGCCCCTGGGCTGCGTGGCCCCTTGCTGGCTTTTTGGCTGGTAGTGGAAAGTTTCCTGTTCGAGGTGCTGGGGTTCGGTGTCACTCTGTTCATGATTGTGAATATCATCTCACTGGCCGAGGTTAATCTGCTGCTGGCCTGGCTGGCGGTGCTCATTGCCCTTGATCTGATGATCCTGTTGTTAGCGACACCCCCTCGCCAGTTTTTTAAATGGCTGCCGTTATTGCTGCTACAAAAAATCACATACAGCTATGCCCTACAGGCCTGGGGGGTGCTGGCTCTGTTTGACGAGTGGCGTTCCAGTACGATGTCCTGGGACAAGGTGGCACGTTTGGGTGCTTTGGAACAGGGAGGCCTCTCATGAACTGGCATTTGGTAGGTATCCTGTTTCTGGTGCTGGTGATTACGCTGATTATCAGCGCGACGGTGGTTCTTTACATCCGGCATTGGGCCGGGCGTGAGGCAGCGAGCAACGCACAACAACCTGCCCATGAAGGCCACTATTTTATCCGTTATCTCCCGCCTGGGCTGCAGCCAACCGAGCACATGGTTTATCAGGGGCAGCCGCAAGCCCGGCGTAACAGCAGGCTTAGCCGGCTATTTCTGCAGCGTCTGTTTAGCAGCCTGCTGGTGTTGGGGCTAACGGGAGCACTGGCCTCCGCCACTTACCTTAATCGCGACAAGCTGGCCTCGCCCATTGACCTGACCGAGCAGGAGTTGAAGGCCATCAGCATCAGCAGCCATCGCTGGAAAACACAGGAGACCCAGGCATTGCCGGTCTTGCAGCAGCAGTTACTGTATTTCAAGGCCAGGGGGCTGGTGCTGGTGTCTGACAAGGACACAACACCGTGGCCACAATCCGGGCAGCGCGTCATACAGATGGCTGAAAGGCAGTGGCACACTTTTGCAGAAAAACACCAGTTGAAGACAGTCAGTTGCAGTTGGTCAGAGCTGGTCAAATGCCGCCAGCAGCACCCGGACTGGCTGTATGTCATTTTGCCCGGCCACTGGTATAAAGACTCGATGAATGAATTACTGACCGCCGGGAGCAAGGTGCTGCTGTATGGGCCTCCTCGTCAGATATTTGCGGAAGAAACAGCCGATTATGCCATCGAGGGGTTAAGTTTCTTACACACCAGTAAGCCTAACCCGCCGGATATGGCGTTGGTCGCTGATCGTGAGCTGACCCTGGGGTTTGATGCCGGTCTGGTGCTGGAGCTGAAATCAGCCTTTGCCGATTACCACGCCGACAGTTCCAAGCCTCAGGCAATTTCCGTCACTTCCCAGCATTTGGCCGGAGGAGCTGCCCGCACCCGTCTGTTTGCCAGTCGCACAGGCGACCAAGGCCGGCTGGTCTGGATGGACTTTTCGCCTAACGTGGAGGATCACGCCAATGAACTCAACCAGCCTCATTTTAAAGCTGCTCTGGCGAGTGTCTTCCGTTATCTGCAAGCAACGCCTTACGCCTCCTGGGCTAACTGGCCAGCGGGTGCGCCCTTCGCCGCCTTGATGGAAGAAGACACGGAAGATCAGTTCGCTAACGCTGAGCGGGTGGCCGAGTTTTTCAAGGAAAAAAATTACCCGATTACCTGGTACATGTTGTCGAATGTAGCACAAAAGCACCGGGCGCTGACCCGTCAGCTGGCCGCTACCGGGGAGGTGGCCTGCCACGGGGACAATCACCAGAATTTCGCCCGTAATGATATTCAAACCCAGCATGTGCGGATCGCCCGCTGCAAGAAAGTGCTCGAAGCGATTACCGGTAAACCGGTGCTGTCCTTCCGCCCCCCGGAAGAACAGCACAACACGGATACACTCAGCGCGATTCTCAATAACCAGATGACGCATTTTATGGCGAAGCGCTCCGGTGACCGTTTTGCCCCGACCGTCTATGTCAGCCGAGACAATCAGCAGTCGCTGATTTCCATTCCTCGCATGAATACCGACGATTATTCACTGTGGGATGACTATGACCTGACGGAAGCCGATAGCATCAACCTGTTGAAAAGTGAGACCGACTGGATCAGGCGTGTTGGAGGGTTACTGGCCTTTAGCTTCCATACCCAATACATGGGCGAAGACCATTACTTCAACACGGTGAAAAACCTGGCTGATTATATCAGTGCCAGTCAGGCTTATTTTGCGACGGCGTCTGATCTGGCCGACTGGTGGCGTCTGCGCCTGCGTTTGTTACAGGATGAAACCGTATCCGGGGACGGCATCCGTAAATTTCAACCCGTACGTTTGAGCGTGAACCGCAAAGGCGAATTACAGCGCCAGCGGGTTAACAACCCGAATGAATTAGCTCTGCTTGCAGAGAAGGAAAAACAATGAAAAAGTCGATGATAGCCTTGAGCCTTGGTAGCCATTTGCTGCTGACGGGTGGGGTGTTTGCCGAAGCACCTGACAATGGTTTTAGTACCCAGCTTGAGAGCATCAGTACTTCTGATGATTTCAAGCGCCGTACCCTTGATATTGAATACAGCAATACACTGGATAATGGTTTCACCGTGGGCGTGGAAGCGGCACATCATCAACTGGATGAAGACGCTAATCGTTATAAAGCCAATGAAATCAAACTGAAAGGTAATGCACAAATCAGTGACAGCCTGTTTTTTGAAGCCAGTATCGGTAGCGGCAAGGTTGACCAGAAAAACACGAGTAATGATCAACAGCTCACTACCTACAAAGCCCGGGTGGAAGGCAAGCTGGGTGAACAGCTGACGGTTGGCCTTGAGCATGAAAAAGACCTGACGTTTCGGGATCAGCTCCTCACCAGTGCGGACGGCAGTATCTTAAGCGGCAAAACGACCCGTGCTGATGTTAAATACCGTCCGGCGCAACAAGTGCGGATTGAAGCAGATGCCAGCAAACAGCAACTCAGTGACGGCAACCGTTCACGGCAAGGCAAGATCGGTGCGTATTACGGTATCTCGCCGGAGTGGCCTTATGTCTGGACAGGCGTCGAAATAAGCCATCTCGACTACGAACAACAGAATGACGGTTACTGGACACCGGACAACTACCGTGCCGTGACCGCCAGCTTTACCGGCAGTTTCCCAGTGACGGATACGCTCGATGTAAACTCCAGTGTCAGTATTGGCCGGGGTAAAGAGGCTGCGGCCAGCAAAGCAGGCACCAGCTATTACGCCTCAGTAGGCGCGAACAAGAAAATGACCGATAACGCCAAGCTATCGGCAGAGGCGCATTACATCAAATCACAGCAGAGTAATAGCGGCTGGGATGAAACCGGTGGCACACTCGGCCTGACGTTCGAGCATTATTAAGTGATCGGTGGCGGGTAAAGAATATGGGCGTCTTTACCCGCTTAAACCGTTCGTCAGTGTTATTATTCGCTTCATTCGTCAAAATAATTATTTATCCATTCATTAATACCGCTAATGACTCTGCTGCTAGTGATCAGCGGTGTATCCATCTAAATTGACCTCAGAAACAGAATTAAATCTTAACGGATAGATTTCAAATTTTATTCTGGATGGAATACCCATGAAAAACATTATTTCTCCCCAATCAGCCTTAATGGCTGTGTCTTTATTATTCATGACGGCCAGTAGTTCGGCCAATGAGCTGGATCCACTCAGTGCAGACGAGTTAATGCAGGCGGCACAATTGGCTTCACCGGCGTACGGTTTGCGGACAACCCGCCAGCAAGGCAAAACAGCAACTGCTACAGCTACAGCGCCTGCTATTGAGCAACTGCTGATTGAGCGCCGCCCTACGGACAAGGAACAGCCTGTTCAGCGCCTGGCTGATGTGTATAGCTATGACTACGGCAGTGATGAAACCCTTCATAATGTGGTTGATTTGCAGACCCAGCGTGTTATCTCCAGCCAGCGTCAGCAGTATCTGCAATTACCACTGACTGAGAATGAACTGGCGCGTGCAACCCGGCTGATTTTTTCTGACCCTGAACAAATGCGGCCTTTGCAGGGTGAATACAAACGTATTACCGGTCAGGTGTTGAATAGCCCTGACCAACTCAATGTAAAAGCTTTTACCTTCACTGCAGATGCCCTGCCCGAGCGCCTGAACGCTGCGTCCCAGCAGTGTGGCTTGCATCGCTGTGCGCAGGTACTGCTCTACACCCATGATTCCATCGTGTTTGAGATTAGCCCGATTGTGAATCTGTCAGCGGGCATCGTTACTCAAAATATCGGCTTTTAATCAGGATGGCACCCATGAAATTAATAAAAATGAAATTAATGAAAACCAGTCTGGCTCTTTGTGTGCTGATGGGGTGGCAAACAGTGTCTGCCGCACCCAGTACGACCTGCCAGGGAGAGAAAATCCGCAAATCATTTGCTTCCGGTGCCTTGTGGGAGTTCTGTTGGACAGTGAAAGCTCAGGAAGGTCTGGCGCTGTCGCAGGTGCATTACCAGGCACCCGGCGGTTTTTACCGGCGGGTGTTGGGTGAAGCCTCTCTTTCACAAATAGAAGCAACCTTTGATGATGGTGCGATCGACCCGGTCTTTGTCAGCACCCAGTTAGGTCTGGGTGGCGACAATCTGCAAACCCTTTCTGCGCAGGACTGCCCCAATGGCGCACTAAAAAGCCTGAATGGGCGCAATGTCTTGTGTACGCGCACCCAGCAGGCCGGTTATTTGTACAAGTATGCCAACCAGCGCCAGACCGAGCGATTCGAAATCAGCACGACTTCGCAGGTCGGCCCGCGTAGTTACAGCATTCGCTGGGCTTTTTATGAGAACGGTACGCTGGAACCTGCTGTTGGTTTAAGCGGTATCTTGCCAGCAGTCGGAGAAAGCGACGCGCAATACGGCTGGCCGGTCGGTGCCAATGGTGAGATCGCTAGCAGTTTTATGGACCACTATCTCTGGCGTTTGGACTTTGACCTGGATGCCAGCTATGACAATGATGTGGTCGAAGAAATTAACAGCGTGCCCAGTGCTGACCGCCTGCGTAAAAGTAAGACCATCACGCCATTGCAGCAGGAAACCGCACGCAGTATGAACCCGGAAACCAAACGTTTCTGGCGCATTCGTGATGGTGACGCCCGCAATGGCAGTGTTGGGTATATTTCTTATGAATTGGTACCGGCGCATTATGACCAAAGCAAGGCCAACAGCCGTAATGAGGCATGGCTGGACAACGATGTCTATTTCACCGCTTACAATGCCTGTGAGTTACGGGCTGCCAATAACACGGTTAGCGGTTGTAGCGACAATGTCACCCGGTTTTTGAATGGCCAGAATCTGGTCGGTCAAGATGTTGTTCTCTGGTACAAGCAAAGTAATCACTACCTGCCCCGCAGTGAAGACAGCAACCGTATCGGTACACGCTGGAACAGCTTCAAGCTACTGCCGCGCGACTGGAACCCCAGCAACCCATTCTAAAAAACACTAACTCTTCAAACGGGTACTAAAAAAATGAATAAACAATTCTATAAGACTCATTTCGCCTGTAAAAAAGCCTTGCTGCTTCTGCTGCTGTGGGTAGCAGGCGGGTATGCCCCCGCGCGGGCCGCTGAATTTTGTACGGATAACTATTATATTGATGTCACACTGCCTAATCAGGCACGTTGGGACATGTGTTGGGAACACCGCAACCGGGAAGGGATTGTGCTGCATAAAATCCATTACACACCACGCGGCGGGGTGCGGCGCATGATCCTGAATCAGGCTGCGCTCGCACAGATCCATGTGCCGTATGACGACAATGGTGCCCGTTACCATGATATTTCCGATTATGGTTTAGGCAATAATTATATGTCTGATCTGAGCACCCAGGAGTGCCCCGGTGGCAAGCTACTTGCCTTTGGCTCGAAAAAGGTGATTTGTCAGCAAGTTGAAACCGATGACAGTGCCTATCGTTATGCCGATGACCGCTTGCAGGGCAATGCACTGAGCCTGTTCAGCGTCTCAAAAATCGGTGCCTATAATTACATTCCGAGCTGGCGCTTTATGGACGACGGTGCCATCGAGCCAGGTGTAGGGGCAACGGGTGCCTTGCAGCGCTATGGCAGTGCTAACCTTGAGGAACATGGCTGGTTGGTGAGCGACAATAAAGTCGGGATAGCCCATTTGCACAACTTTTTCTGGAAACTGGATTTTGATTTGGGGGGCACCAGCCGCGATGATTACGTCGAAGAGCTTGATTTTGTCCAGCAAAACGGGCGTAGCAGTCTGGTCACGCAGCGTTTCACCCGCGAAGCCGCCCGCAAGATCGACCCTAGCCGCTTACGCTTGTGGCGGGTGGTTGACGGTCATTTGAAGAACAGTAAAGGCCTGCCGATGTCTTACGAAATTCGCCTGCCCCAGGCGGAATATCAGGATATAGGCCCAAGCAGTGAACCGTTTACACATAATGATTTCTATGTCACCCGCTACAAGGCGTGTGAGCTGTTTGCCTCGCATAATCCGGGCGGTGAGGGTTGCGTGGATAATCTGGCGGGCTTTGTCAATGGTGAAAACCTGCAAGGTGAGGATCTGGTCGTCTGGCCGAGCACTACCTTTTATCACATGCCGCGCGCTGAAGATGCGCCGCGTATGGATGCACACTGGTCACATATCAGCATCACTCCGCGAGACTGGCATGCTGCCAACCCGTTGAGTGCAGCGGGCGATGTCTCCGGTTCGGTGCTGACGAATAGCGGCAGCGGTAGTGGCAGCGGTAATAGCAGCGGTGGTAATGGTACTGAAAGTGGCGGTGGAACCGGCACGGATACAGGGGGTGGCACAGACGCTGGTGCGGGTGGTGTGGATGGTGCCAGTGGTGAAAGCCATGACGGCACAGCGGAGATTATTTACCAGGATGATTTCGAAACGGGCAGCCGCTGGGTACTGAATCCGCATGGCACCGATACCGCCAGCAGCGGACAATGGCAAGCCGGACAGGCACAAATAACCCGCTATCAGGATGTGATCGTGCAACCTGGTAATGCCGCCAGCGGTCATCAGGCCTTGGTGACCGGCTTGAGTGCCGGAGCCAGTGTCGGCAGCAATGACATTGATGGTGGTTTGACTTCGATGCGCTCTGCCTCGATTGACCTGCCTGCGAATGCACGCTATACCCTGAAGATGGCTTATTACTTTGCGCATCTGTGGAATGCTTCCAGTCTTGATCTGCTGCGTATCAGTGTTGAACAGGACAACGGCAGTCGTCATGTGTTGCTGGAACAGGCGGCTAACCTCAATAACCGCCCTGCCCAATGGGCGACACTGAATGCTGACCTGAGTCGCTTTGCGGGTAAGCGGGTGTATCTGCTGGTGGAAGCGAGCGATGCCGGTTCGGGCAGCATTGTCGAGGCTGCTATTGATCATGTCAGTATTGAGAAACTGGCCACCGATACCGATACTACTACCGAGAACGGTAATGGAGCAGGCACCGGTAATCAGCGGGTGTTTAGCGAAGATTTTGAGGGCGACTTAAACTGGGTGCTGAACCCCGGCCAAAATGACACCGCCAGCAGCGGCCTCTGGCAGGCAGGTATACCGGAGGCAACCGCTTACCAGGGGTCGGTGATGCAACTCGGCTCCGCAGCGAGTGGTCACCGTGCCCTGTTGACCGGTGTACAGGCTGGCAGTTCAGTGGGGGCAGCGGATATTGATGGCGGTACTACGACACTGCGTTCGCCCCTGATTAACCTCGCGGCGGGACGTAGTTACCAGTTACAACTTGATTATTATTTCGCGCACTTGTGGAATACCTCGTCGGCTGACTTCCTGCGCATGAGTGTGGAGAACCAGCAAGGTGTCCGGCAGCAAATATTGAATCAAGTCGGTGTAACGTCGATCAGGCAGGCGGCATGGACAGCACTAACCGTTGATCTGAGCCAGTTTGCCGGTTCTTCCATCCATCTTGTACTCGAAGCCGCTGATGGAGGTGGTGGCAGTATTGTGGAGGCAGCTGTCGATAATATTCGCATAGATAGCCATTAATAGTAGTTATGAGTAGTTGTGAAAGGAGCCATGAAGATGAACCCGCTGAAAAGGAAGTTGTTTGCCGTGAGTATTGCCCTGAGTACCTGCCTGTGGTTGGCCGGGTGCAGTGTTGAGTCCTCGCCGGTACTCTGGCAGATGTCCGGGCAGACGGTTAAGGGTTTGTTTCAGGTCGACCTGAATTGCAAGACAGAACCAACGATCGGGGAGTTTCAGGCATGTTCGCTGCAGATTTTGCAGGCAAACGGGCAGGCCGTGGTCGGTGCAACGGTTGATCTGGACGGCGGGATGCCAGCACACGGGCATGGCCTGCCGACCAGACCGGTTGTGACTGCGCTGGATGATCATGGCCATTACCAGATCGAAGGCCTGCAATACAGCATGCCGGGCGCGTGGTTACTCGGATTTCTGATCAAGTCACCGGCGGGTCAGGATAAAATTGTCTTTGATTTTGTGATCTGAGCAGGTAAGGCACGTGCGTTTCCCGATTTTTTTACAGGTTCTCTTCTCCAGTCTGGTACTGGCCGGATGCGGCGAACAGCAGGCTGGAATGGATTGGAGCGCAGCGGAGTGGCAGCAAATTGAAGCCTTATCCATTGCGAGTTTGCCCGCCACTCCGGTGGATGCCAGTAATCGTTATGTCCGCGATCCACACGCCGTTGAGCTGGGCAGCCAGCTGTTTTTTGACCCGCGCCTGAGCCGGAATGGGCAAGTCAGTTGCGCCAGCTGCCACCAGCCAGACCGGCAGTTTAGTGATGGCCAGCCACAGGCGACCGCGTTGGGTACGGGTAGGCGCAATACACCTTCCCTGTTGGGGGTGGCCTATAACCACTGGTTTTTCTGGGATGGACGTAAGGACAGCCTGTGGTCGCAAGCCTTGGCACCGCTGGAAGATCCTTTGGAGCAAGGTTCCAGTCGCACGGATCTGGTGCGGTTGGTGCTCACTGACCCTGACTACCGGCAAAAATACCGGGCTGTTTTCGGTGATCAGGGTTTGCCCGATGTGCATAAGCTGCCCGTTGATGCTAAACCTTCCGGCACTATCGAACAGATTCGTGCCTGGAAAAACATGGATAATGCCCAGCGTGAGGCGATTGACCAGAGTTTCGCACACCTGGGTAAAGCAATTGCTGCTTATGTGACGACCCTGAAACCGGTAACGACCCGTTTTGATCGTTATGTAAGCGCAGTAAATCGCGGCGACACCGCTAAGGCAGCGGTTGCTTTGGATCAGACCGAACTTCAGGGGCTGCGCCTGTTTATCAGCCAAAAGGCACAATGTAGTAGCTGCCATTCCGGGGCATTGCTGACCAACCAGACCTTTCAGAATATTGGTACCGGTGAGTTGGGCGCTGATTCCGGGCGGGCAGCGGTCGTTGATGAAGTACGCTTTGACCGGTTTAACTGTTTGGGGGCGTTTAGCGATGCCGCCGCCGCCAGCTGTCAGGATCTTAAATACATGCAACGCAGTCGTCACCCGCTGCTGGGTGCATTCAAAACCCCGAGTTTGCGTAATGTTGGCAAGACAGCGCCCTATTTTCATGATGGGCGTCTGCCAACGCTGGAAAGTGTGCTTGATTATTATGCGAGTGCAATGGGCAATCTCAGTGGTGAAACGCATTTGCCGAACATTCAACTGAACGAGCAAGACAAACTACAGTTACTGGCTTTTCTGAAAACCCTGAATGCTGAGGACAGTTTGCCATGAACTACCGGTCGGAACAGGCTATATTCAATAACCCGAACGGGATGGACTAAAACGATGGCGGTAGAAAACAAAGCAGTCACAGCAGCCAAGCCAGTCATTGGCGTGGCACTCGGGAGTGGTGCAGCGCGTGGTTGGGCGCATATCGGCGTATTGCATGAACTGGCAGAGATGGGTATCAAGCCGGATATTGTCGCCGGTTGTTCGATTGGTGCGGTGGTGGGTGCTGCTTATGCCGCTCATAATCTGGACAAGCTGGAAAAGTGGGTGACATCCGTGTCCCGGCTGGAGCTGGTGAGGTTTTTTGAGCTGAAAATTTCATTAAACGGTTTTGTGCGCAAAGACCGCCTGCAGCCATTTTTCCATGAGTATATCTGTTCGGAAAAACAGAGTATTGAAGGGCTGCGGCGCAAGTTTGCGACGGTTGCTACCAGTTTGGGGAGTGGGCGGGAAATCTGGTTTACCGAGGGTAAAGTGATTGACGCTGTGTGGGCATCTATTGCATTACCTGGCTTGTTCCCTCCTGTTCAGCACGAAGCACAATGGCTGGTCGATGGCGGATTGGTGAATCCGGTGCCGGTTTCGCTGTGCCGGGCGATGGGCGCAGACATTGTCATTGCGGTTAATCTTAACGGCAATATTGCCCGGCGGCATTTTGCCCGGCAGACAGCGAATAATGCCCCCGTTACTTCAGATCAGAAGGTTGAAGCCACTGATGCGAACAGTAATACGCTGGTGGGCAATGTGACGGCATCCTTGCGTGAGTATTCAGCTGCCCTGTTTTCAGGCAATGGCAACAAAACGGATGCCAATGCGCAGCCCAGCTTGATGGAAGCTATCGCTGGCTCGATCAATATTATGCAGGACAAAATTACCCGTAGTCGCATGGCGGGTGATCCTCCAGAGGTTTTGCTCAACCCACGACTGGAGGGCATTGGTTTGATGGATTTTCATCGTGGCAGTGAAGCGATTGCCAAAGGCCGCGAATGCGTACAGCGGATGCGTGCCGACATTCAAGAATTAACACAGGACTAATTTATGCTCTATCGATGGTTTAACCTGCCGGAGGCAATCCGCCAATGGCTAAAATATGCGTTTGTGCTCCTGTTGGCGATGGGTTTGGTGCTGGCCTTGATGCCGGCGGATTATATTGAAACCGGTATCGAGTACGGCGACAAGATTATGCATGCCCTGGCATTTTTTGGTTTTGCGGCGTTACTGGATGCTTGCACCCGTCTGGATTTCTGGCGGTTTCAGGTGCCGTTGCTGTTAGTCTACGGTGCCTTGGTTGAAGTCCTGCAGTCGTTTACCAGTTACCGGACGTTTTCCCTGCTGGATTTCGTTGCGGATGCGGCAGGCGTTTTGCTCTACTGGCTGATCTTTCGTCTGCTCATTAAACCGCGCATCCAATTACCCGCCAGTGCCAGCGTCTGAATTCTGCGCCTGAACCCGGCGTGTTTACTGGCTGGCTTGTGTTGCAGCGGTCTCGTCCTGATCGGTGTACATTTCCAGACTGGCATTTTCCAGCAGATAGCCGGCGTTGGTTTCTCCAAACTGGGCGGGTTCGACCTTCAGATGACCCGCCAGCCAGAATGGTTGGTAGATGTCCTGCAGGCGAATGTTGATGCCATCACCCGTAGGGGCTTTGGCGAGTACTTTCTGGTTAAGCGGTGGCGGTGGCGACTGGATGCAGGCATCGGCATAGGGCACCAACAGAAACTGCCGAACTTTGCCCTGTTCCTCATCCAAAATGCAAATGAAGCCGGGAAGCCGTACTCGCTGGCCGTTGAGTTCCTGATTGCTGGGGGACTGATTGAATTCAATCATTATTTTCTCAAACAGGGCTTCTTCCTCGGGAGAGCCTTCTTCCAGCTGGTCAATCTGATCCTGGTATTTGTCCATAATGACGGCTGGCTCATAGCCGACTGGCACCAGATTTTCCCAGGCAAGTTCCAGCACACCGTCGGCATTGATAACTAATGGCGCTACTTCCGTATGCAGATGTTCATGCCCTTCTGCTTCGTCTGCTTCGTCTGCTTCGTGAACTGCCGTTTCCATGCTTGTGACGGGAGCCGCATCCGCCTTTTGCACGGGCTCCATCGTCTTGTCAGCGCAAGCAGCCAACAACGCTGCGCCCATCAGCACCCATGCCCCGATACCTGTTTTCATAAATTCCTTTTTGTCCCCGGTTTTGCTACGAGTTACCCTGTCATTCGCCCTGGCACCTGCCTGTAGCGGGCAAGGTGCCAAGGAGTGTGTTGGCTGGATTTAGTTTTTTCAGGTTTAATACTGGCTGAAAACACCCACTTCTTCGCCGTCTTTATAGCTGATGACCTGATAAGAATCAGCAGCCTGCCCCGGTACTTCCATGCCGGGTGAACCTATCGGCATGCGTGGCACGGTCAGGCCGGAAATCTCCGGTTTTTCCAGCAGCATGCGTTTGATGTCTTTGGCCGGGACATGGCCTTCGACGGCATAGCCATCCACAAAAGCGGTGTGGCAGGAACCCATGCCGGGGCCGAGTTTGGCCTGCTGTTTATATTCCAGCATGTTGTCAACATCATGCGCTTCTACCTGAAAACCATTGTCTTCCAGGTGTTCAACCCAGGCTTTGCAACAGCCACAGGTCGCATTTTTGTAGACGGTAACGACCGGCAGGCTCATCGTGGCCTCAGTGACAGCGTCGGTGGCTGGCTCATTTTCTGCTGCGTTCAATGTCCAGACACCACTTGCTGCCACCGCGATGATGGCCGCTGCACCGAACAGGCCGAATAAGATTTTTTTACTCATAATGACACGCTCCTCTGTGCTATTCCTCACGATAACTGTCGTGGCAGGCCTTGCAGGATTGCCCCGTTTTGCCGAATTGTGGTTTGATCTTGTCCATATCACCACTTTCGGCTGCACTGGAAAGATTGACCGCCTCTACCTGAAAGGATTCCATTTTCTCATCAAAATCAGCCCGGTTTTTCCATATTTCTGCTTTTGCTTCATTTTTCAGCTTGCCTTGGGTGTGTTCTGCCGGAAAACCATAAGCAGGCATCTGGCTGAGCATTTGTAATACCTGTGCATGCTCCATAAAAGTGGCCTGATCATACGCCTGTTTGCCTTTCACCATGTCTCCCATTATATCGAAGTGAAACTTGATCATGTGGAAGGCACTTCGCCGGTATTCAATGGCGATATCGGCATCGCTGTGTTTGCTACCGTGGGCGAAGGCGCTAAGGCTGGGCAAGCCTAAGAGTGTGCCTGCAATAATGGTCAATGCGAATTGTTTTTTCATCTATCTTGCGCGAGATACCCCGTCCTTCAGGTCGGGGAGGGATAGCGCGTCGGCACTAGCCGACCCTTTTCTCGCTCCTCTCTTCAGTTAAGCTATCTTTAGTTATAATGACACGCTCCTATGTGTTATTCCTCACGATAACTGTCGTGGCAGGCCTTACAGGATTGCCCCGTGCCGAATTGTGGTTTTATTGTAAAAGGCATGGCTTGCGGGGGCTTCACAAGCAAGGTTGCGCACGCGTTAAAAGAGGCGATTGGAGTAGGCAAAGAATTAAGTTCCAGTTTCTTAATCTTCACGCATCAAGGTTCGCACAAACTTTCTGCAGTAGTACCAGCACTTCCTTGCCTAGGGCATGCACTTCCGGTTTGTCCACCAACTTCAACACAGCCGATGGATCCATGAACGCGACCGTTATAATTCCATCGGCTTCTTCGCGCACAACCACGTTGCAAGGCAGAAGTAGCCCTATGTCAGGATCGGCCTCGATCGCACGGTGGGCGAGCGGCGGGTTACATGCGCCGAGTATGCGGTATGGTCGATGCTCAATGTTGAGTTTTGCTTTCAACGTCGCCTTGAGATCGATATCGGTGAGTACCCCGAAGCCTTCATTTTTTAGAGCCTCGGTGACTTTCGTGACGGCGGTATCGAACGGTAGCTTTAACTGAGTGCTGAATCCGTACATAAATTGACTCCTGTTTGGATGGTGAAAAGTTCGGTGGTTCCGTTACTAGCTACAATGCTCTCCGGTGAGTCAGCATGTCCATTGGCTAGAATATCCTTTTACAGAACAATCTTTTAATAGGGAATGTGCGTATCTTCATTCGTGGTTATGGCCTTCTGGCTCGATAGGGTTGTGTCGCAAAAACAGGACTTCCACAATCAGGATAGCCAGCATGACAGCAGCAGCGACACCCACCACCAGTGGATCGCTCACTAGCTTAATCCAGACGAAGCCAGCCAGAACGATCAGATCAAGGATGATGGCGACGATCAGAAAACCGAGCCGAGCACCAATTTCATGCCGGAGATAACGCAATATTCCCCAATGTACCGCTATGTCCATCACCAGATAAAAGATGATGCCCAAAGCCGCAATGCGTGTCAGGTCAAAAAATACAGTCAACAATAAACCTAAAACGATGGTGTAGACCAGAGTATGTTTCTGGATGCTACCGGGCATACCAAAATGGCTATGGGGAACGAGTTTCATCTCAGTCAGCATGGCCAGCATCCGGGAAACTGCGAATATGCTGGCTATAATGCCGCCTGCGGTTGCCAACATGGCCAGAACAACAGTAAACCAGACGGCGTATTCGCCCAGTGCAGGCCTTGCGGCGGCGGCCAGCGAGTAATTTCGTGTTTTGATGATTTCCTGAAGTGACAGGTTACTGGCGACGGAAAAACCTACCAGCGTATAAATCACCACACACAGTGCGATGGAGATCATGATGGCTCTGCCCACATTCTGGTGCGGATTTTTCAACTCCGAGCCACTATTGGTAATCGTGGTGAACCCCTTAAAGGCCAGAATACCGAGGGCCGTTGCGCCGATAAAACCCGTCACTGAGGCGTCCGGAACTGCTGTTGAGAAATTCACTTCCACTTTGTCAGCCACTATGATGCCGACAACACCAAACAAAATGATGCCACCCACCTTGATAAAGCCGAGCACCGACGCGACATCCTCGATCATCCGGTTAGCGGACAGATTGATCAGAAAGGCTACCAGCAACAATCCTGCCCCCAGTGTCGGCACCAGTAAGCTGGAATCGTCAATGTCAAACAGCTGTAAGGTATAAGCACCAAACGTTCGCGCCAGAAAACTCTGGGCAATCACCATGGAAAAATACATCAGGAGGGAATGAAAGGCGGTTGTCACGGTGCTGCCGTAGGCCTGTTTCAGGTACATGGCAATCCCGCCCGCCGAAGGATACGCATTCGACATTTTGACGTAAGAGTAGGCGCTGAATGCGACAATCACTGCAGCCGAAAGAAAGGCCAGGGGGAAAAGGATCCCGGTCATCTGAGCCATCTGACCCGTCAAGGCAAAGATGCCTGCCCCAATCATAACGCCGGTGCCCAATGCAACAGCGCCGACCAGTGTCAGGCTATCTTTACGATAATGCGATGTTCTATCTTCGTTTTTTTTCATAAAACCTCCTTAGCTGCTCAAGTTTCGGGAACTACAGTTTACACGCTGGCGTTCGGCAAGTCTGTTCGGCGGGACACATGCGCAACCCAATTGTTCTGAGATTTCGGTAGTGTCATCGTGCCGATTGGACACTATGTGCGAGGGCGCACAGACTGGGGCTGGCTCGGTACTTATACTTTAATATTGGAAGTAAATACTGGAAACTTGGCGCATGCAGCGCGGCTCAGGTATCCGCCTCTCGTGCGTGAGTGCATATTCCGCATCTGCGATGATGGAAGGATACGACAAGCACGAGCACACTGAACACGATAAAGGGGCAGATCATGAATAACATTGATGTCAAACGATTCGGGCTGGCCGTCGGTACGACGCTGGCATTGCTTTATCTGGGCTGCGTGTTTGTCATGGCAATGGCCGGGGAAGCAGCGACAATTCTATTTTTCAATAGCCTGCTCCACGGGATTGATGTCAGCACCATAACCCGCATGGATATACCACTGTGGGAAATGTTGATCGGCCTCATTGAGACGTTTGTGCTGGGCTGGTTAACAGGCGCGGCAGTGGCCGCCATTTATAATGTGTCGCCGAAGAATACAGACCGGATGGATAAATGAATGAGCGGAGGAATACGTTATGCAAGTTGAAACTTTAAGAGATGTATTGCACTGGACTAGGGAATTTCACCAACACCTCAGTCAATGTTTAGCCCATTGTTCGGACAAGAATAAGGATGAGCGAGCACAAATGCTCCTGACCTATCTGTCCGATCACGAAAAAAGTCTGACAAAAGTCGTCAGCGGCTTTGAAGCGGCGGGCGATGAACATGCCCTGAATACCTGGTTTTACGACTATGTTCAGAAGCATCCGATCATTCAACATGTGCACTGTGACGCGCCCTTTGCCGAACTCGATGCGAAGCAAATCATGGCCGTGATTGTCGACCAACACCAGCAGGTCATCGAACTGTATCGCTACCTGGCAGCGCAGGCGGTTGTTCCGTCTGCCATCGAGTTATTGGAGACACTCAGATCGTTAGAAGAGCATGAGGCGATGAGAATGGTTCACTCTGCCCATCGTCTTGACGATATGTAGAGGACGGACGAGTGGAACAAGGCGGACTGACGTTGGTTTTTTGGTTTGGCGAGGCTTTGTGGGCTAGCGTACAGACGAGCAAGGAAGTGTTCATTTAGACTGTTTTCTGAAGTATAGACACCGATAACGGTGATATGAAGTTACTAAACCTGAAGGAATGAACACTTATGAAAATCCAAGTTTTAACTGCTGTAATACTTGCCTCCGCCCTGTCAGTGCCTATTGTGTATGCGCAGGAAACATCCACGACGACTACGACGGCTGAGCCGGCGGCGATGACTATGCCCATGGAGATGGACAAGCAAATGCCCCAGATGCAGGAAAATATGAAAAAAATGCAGCAGCAGATGGAAAAATTTCAGGCGACAACCGACCCGAAAGAACGCCAGACGCTGATGCAGGAGCACATGTCGGACATGCAGGATAATATGAAGGCGATGCACGGCATGGGTGGTTCGATGATGATGGGCAGTGGCGAGCACGAGGGTAAGCCAATGGCCGACAAGAAAGCCGCTATGGGGGAGGCTGACATGATGCAGCGTCACGAAATGATGGTCGCACGCATGGATATGATGCAAATGATGATGGAGCAGATGATGCAGCACGACCAAGCCAGGGATTCGATGAGCGTCAAATAGCACAGTAAGCTTCAAGCTGTGTCATTGCACTTGATCAGCCGCCGTCATGGCGGCGATCTTGAGTACGTGAGAGTCAGCCGGAACATTAGCTACGGAGTAATCACTCATATGTTCGACTGCGTAATGTGGCATACTTTATGTCTCTTACCCTATCGTAATCAGGCTCCGAATGTCAGTGTCCCCTTATCCACGACAAAACCACTTGCTGGCGGCGTTACCTGAGGAAGACTTTAAACGCATTGAATGGCACTTGAAGTTAGTCAAATTGAAGTTGGGAGAGGTGCTGCACGAATCGGGTGGCCGCATTCGCGCTGTCCATTTTCCCACCACCGCGATTGTGTCAAAGCTCTACCAGCTAGCCGATGGAGGTTCTGCCGAGATTGCCGTAATCGGCAATGAAGGCGTAGTTGGCATGGCGCTGTTTATGGGTGGCGAAACGACCACTAGCCGGGCTGTAGTTCAGAGCGCTGGAATAGCTTATAGTCTGTCCAGCAAAATAATTAAAGACGAGTTCATTCGCAGCGGTTCCATGCAACATTTGTTACTACGCTTTACGCAGGCGCTGATTACACAAATGGCACAAACTGCGGTATGTAACCGCCACCATTCTGTCGACCAGCAACTGTGCCGGTGGCTGTTACTCAGTCTTGACCGTCTGGCTTCGAATGAGCTGGTGATGACTCAGGAATTGATCGCCAACATGCTGGGCGTGCGTCGCGAGGGTGTCACTGAAGCGGCGGGCAAACTTCAACAAGCAAACCTTATTCACTACGCACGTGGCCATATTACCGTGGTGGATCGCAACGGGTTGGAAGATCGCTGTTGCGAATGCTATGCTGTGGTCAAGACCGAGTGTGATCGCTTATTGCCGCACCGGATCGCAGAATAATCGGTAATGTTCAAGATTCTGTAATTTCTCATCCTGCTTCTTTTCCGGTAGCCTCAACGGGCTCGGTTCACTTTCTCTTTTGCGCGACGATCCATCCCACGATGGCGACAAGCAAGATTGGCATCCATATCCAGCCGTATCCATCCATCATGCCTGAGCCATAGCCGCCCATCATGCCCGAGTCATGGCCGCCCTGGTGCATGTCGGCCAGTGCGCTGGTCGTCACGAGCGTTCCGCCTATCCAAACGGCGACGTTCAAGTTCTTGCGAAAGTTCATGTGTTTCATGGTTAACTCCTTTTAAGGGCTTAATATCACTTTTTCAGTCTCAGCAGGCGCGCGTTGATGGCCACAATCACCGTACTTGCGGCCATCAGTGCGGGCGCCTATGCAGGGTCTACCTGAAAGGACTCCATTTCCTCATCTATATTTCCTAGTGAATTGTCTGTCCGGATTAAAGTTGCAAATTTCGCAGTCTGAGTGCATTTGCAATGACCGAGACAGAAGACAAGCTCATCGCTGCCGCTGCAATCATCGGGGACAGCAGCATCCCGAAAGTAGGATAAAAGATACCGGCAGCAATAGGAATACCAATGACATTATAGGCAAAGGCAAAGAACAGGTTTTGCTGGATATTACGCAGCGTTGCTTTGGCCAGTTTTCGTGCCCGAACGATACCCATCAAATCCCCACCCAGCAGTGTAATACCGGCACTTTCCATGGCGACATCGGCACCACTGCCCATTGCGATTCCTACATCTGCAGCAGCTAGTGCGGGGGCATCATTGACTCCGTCACCCGCCATAGCGACAATATGGCCTGAGGCCTGTAATTCTTCCACAAGGGCTTTTTTGTCCTCAGGTAAAACACCCGCCCGCACTTCATCAATGCCCAGCTTTTTAGCCACTACTGCGGCGGTACGTTCGTTGTCACCTGTGGCCATGATCACTCGCAAGCCTTGCTGGTGCAACGCCTCGATCACGGCAGCGGTTGAGTCTTTTATCGGGTCAGCCACAGCCACGATACCGGCAAGGACACCTTCGATCGCAATAAACATGGCGGTTTTCCCCCCAGATTGAAGCTTTTCTGCTGCCATATCCGCTTTTGCTGTATCCAGACCCAGTGCCTGCATCATGGCCTGATTGCCAAGGGCGACCGTGCGGCCATCGATTGTTCCCTGAACACCCTTGCCAGTAATAGCTTCAAAATCAGTGGCTTCGCCCACCACAATTCCTTGCGCCTTTGCGCCAGCTACAATAGCTTCTGCCAGTGGGTGTTCTGAGGATTTTTCTAGCGTAGCGGCAAGGCTTAGCAGCGTTGTTTCACTGGCATCGGCTAGTGCGACAATATCCGTCAACTGAGGCTTTCCCTCGGTTAGTGTTCCTGTTTTGTCTACAACCAGAATGCCCACTCTTGCCATTCGCTCCAGTGCTCCTGCATCCTTGATCAACACACCTGCCTGTGCTCCACGCCCGGCTGCTGTCGTAATCGAGATCGGTGTTGCCAGCCCCAACGCACAGGGGCAGGCAATGATCAGTACCGCAACTGCTGCTGCGATAGCAAAGACAAACGCAGGATCAGGGCCAACAGCGAGCCAGGTAAAAAAGGCCAGCAGGGCGATTACGACCACCGTGGGTACAAAAATAGCGGATACCTTGTCAGCTAGTCCCTGAATAGGCGCACGGGAACGTTTGGCCGCTGATACCATGTCAATGATTTTCGACAATATCGTTTCTGCTCCCACTCTGGCGGCTTCCATTTCCAGCGTACCGTTTTTGTTAATGGTGCCACCGATGAGCGTGTCTCCCTTCGACTTTTCGATGGGAATGGGTTCACCGGTCAGCATACTTTCATCAATGGATGAACGGCCTTCAAGTACGACCCCGTCAACCGGTATGCTATCACCCGGTCGAATACGCAGGCGGTCACCCTTGATCACATTTTCCAGCGGGGCATCATATTCAGAACCATCGGGCAGTATGCGCCTTGCCGTCTTGGGCGCAAGATTGAGGAGAGCACGAATGGCATCACCAGTCCGTTCCCGTGCGCGAAGCTCCAGTACCTGCCCGACAAAAATCAGTGCAATAATTACGACCGCTGCCTCAAAATAAGTACCGACACCAGAACCTGTCCGATAACTCTCCGGAAAGACACCGGGCAGAAAAGTGGCAAATAGCGAATACAGATAGGCTGCTCCAACGCCTAAAGTAATAAGTGTCCACATATTCGGACTACGGTTGAGAATGGAAGCAGCGCCTCGCTGAAAAAAAGGCCATGCTACCCATAACACAATGGGGGTGGCCAACATAAACTCCAGGTAGTTGGCGGTTTGGTGTCCCAACAGATCGCGCACCGGCAAACCGAGCATTCCGCCCATCGTCAGGATGATGAGTGGAATGGCTGCTCCTACGCTAATCCAAAGTCGCCGGGTAAAATCAACCAGTTCGTGGGATGGTTCGCCAGCAGCAGAAGCGACAACGGGTTCCAGCGCCATACCACAGATTGGGCAACTACCCGGTTCGTCACGAATAATCTCAGGGTGCATCGGACAAGTGTATTGCGCTTCGGCGTGGGCAGATTTTGTTTTTTTGCTGGCATTGCCTGATGCATAGAACCAAGGATCAGCCTGAAATTTAACGTCACACTTTTCCGAACAGAAGTGAAAGACAGCATGATCGAAAGTTTGAGATCGTTCTGTGTTTACGCTCACGGTCATTCCACAGACCGGGTCTACTGTTTCGGAGGTAACAGGCGGGTGCTCAGAATCATTGCTTGCGTGAGGGTAAGTATGCGGGTGTTCGTTCATTGAGTTCTCCAATATCCATCTGGATAGGTAAGTGATTAGAGGGCAAGTTCTTTTTAATTGGTATTGCTTGTATATTTAAAAACCTCACTGTATCTTATTTTGACATCTTGCATCCTTTGGTAATAAGCGAATAAGTCGCGAATAGATGATGCCAAGTCTTTGTAAGAAGCAAGCGATGCTATTAATGCACCTAGCGATAACTGCCCTTCTATGACAAGATAACCACCAATAGTATAAAAGAAAAAAGGTGTTAGATTCATTAGCAGATTGCTGATAGATTTCATTAGGTATTTTTTCTTGAAGATTTTTAAACGCAAATTCTGTAATTCGTTAAAATGCTGTTTTATCAAAAAACGATTGTGGTCAGCACTTTTGCTGATATCGTCAGATAATTGCCGGGTGAGAAGCACACGTTCACGCACTAATTGATTAATTTTTCTTTGAAAGTAAGGGACTATGATTATTTGGACTGGTAATAAAGCTATCGCCGCAGCACCCAGAGCGAAGTTCTGAATCATCATGAAGGTGATAATGGTTAACGCGATTCCTCCTTGTAGTATAGGCACTGAGAAGCTTTCACCCGAAAAGCCACCGATAGGCTCTACTTCCTGAATAATAATGGGAATAACACTTTCATCGTTATGTCGGCTAAGTCTTATATATTTTTTATAGGTAACATTTCTTAATAGTTTTATTAGTCGCTCTGCTACACTACCCTTATAAAAATTGATAATATATTTAATGATAGCACTAAGTATAATAACTGCCAAAAATAAGCTACAGAGCATTAGCAGATAATCTGACTGCTTTATCGATGGATAGAATCCTTTTTGTAGGAAATTATCAGGGTTAATCGCTTCGTTTATGATTCTTTTAGGTAGTTCCAGGCTTGCATAAGTTAAGGGTAATATTGAAAGAGAGATCAGGCATAAGAAGACTTGATCTTTAAGAGAAAATCTTATAATAAAACTAATAAAGCTGTTTGGAATACCTATTGCTTTATGAATAATGGGATTAATGTTCTTTGATTTTATTTTTTTATGAATTACACGCAATAATCGCAATGCTATAATTAACAGCATAAAGCCCAAGAACACGGGCATGAATGTCAATGCGGTATGTAAAACGATATGTAACCATAAGTTATTGCTATCCGAAAAGACGGTTGCCAGATTATGAGTCCATTCATGCCATATCGCAATGTCACTAACTTTCATCGTTTGATCAGCCTGAGTTTTTATTATCTAATTATTTAATCCATTTAAAGGGTTGCTGTTTTTAACAGAGTCTCTTTAAATGGATGGCAATAGCCAATGCTGGCCTGTCCGGAATTGTACCCATTGCTTCACTTACCGGCAGGGTAATCACTGAATACTCCTGTCTCCTCACCCTCTTTATAGCTGATAACCTGATAGGCATCGGCTGGCTTGCCGGGTACTTCCATGCCAGGGGAACCCATTGGCATACGCGGCACTGTTAACCCGGAGATATCCGGTTTTTCCAGCAGCATGCGCTTGATATCCTTGGCAGGCACATGACCCTCTATTGCATAACCGTCGACAAATGCCGTGTGGCAGGAACCCATACCTGGCCCTAGTTTGGCTTGCTGCTTATACTCCAGCAAATTATCGACATCATTGGCCTTCACCTGAAAACCGTTACTTTCCAGATGCTTGACCCAATCCTTGCAACAACCGCAGGTGGCACTTTTATAGACGGTAACTACCGGTAAACTTTGATCGATATTGGATTCGGCAACACTTTTTGAGGTATTCAGTAAAAAAAATCCGATAGATGCTGTTGCCAGAACACCAAGCCCACTGATTAATAATAATGTGTTTTTGCTCATGTCAAAGCTCCTTATTGATGAATAATGACGGGTGGGTTACCGACAATACGAGCATATTGTCGGTAACGCCCTTTACTACCTTTATTTAGTAGCAGTTACTGGCAGAATATCAGCTTCCTGATGCATACCTGCTTCAAAGTGCCCCGGTACGTTACAGGCAAACTGCACTTTTTCAGTACCTGCAAATTGCCATACCAACTCTTTGGTTGCACCCGGTTCGACGCTGATCGTGCTGCCGTCTTCGTGTTTCATGCCAGGCATTTGCTTCATCATTTCCCGGTGAGCGACCTGTTCAGCTTCGCCGCCTATGCCAAATTCATGAACAATTTTACCCTTGTTGATAACAATGAATTTCACGACATCGCCTGCTTCGATAACAGGCTTTTCTGAAAAATTAAAACGCATTTCATCTACCAGATGGACGGTATAAGTTTTGGTAGGCTCAACACCTTCGGCAGCAGGCTGACCAACAACGCTGTTGTTCTCCTCCATGCCATTGTGATGGTCTGAACCCTCCATTTTGCTCATATCATGTTCTGCGCCTTCTGCCATAGTGCAATGCCCCATGCTGGCATGCTCAGGTGTACAGGTGCTGGCGGCTGCAGCGGGTACTGCTTTTTCATGACCCCCCGCATGTGTACCGGTTGCTTGTGCTACACCTGAAAGCGCCAGCATGATTACGCTGCTCAACAACAATTTATTCATAGTTAACATTTTATTCATCCTATTTATCATTTAAATTAAAGGTTTTTGTAACGGTTGGGTTAATTAAAACCAGCCTCTGACGCCCACTACAAAACGGGTATCGCTGGTATCTTCGCCCTCATCGCGGGCAAAATCGGCAGTGCGGCCAAATTGCTTTGACCACTCAACACCTACGTATGGGGCAAACTTGCGGCTGATCTCATGAGTTAGACGTAAGCCAACTCTTGCATCAGATAATCCTGAGCCAACCCCTGCTTCCGGGTCATCCTGACCATAAAAATTCAGTTCGGCTTCCGGTGCTAGGTAGGTTTTCTGGGTAAGCATTAATTCATACTCACTTTGAAGGCGCGCCGCAGTGCGCCCACCTTCGCCCAGAAATACGGCGGCATCCACATCGAAGAAATAAGGGGCGATACCTCGCGCACCCAAGGCGATCCAGTCGCGGCTGACCGGTTCGAAGTCTCTGCGAAAACCGGCTTGAAGATCCCAATAAGGTGAAATCCCACGGCTATAAAGTGCCTGTACTTCCGCCTCCTCAAGTTTGCCATCGACCCGCTCAAGCTCGGTCTTGAACCAGAATTTATTCAGATCCTTGCCTACCCAGACATCCGCTTCCAGCACCAGCGGATTGCTGCCCTGATCGGCTTTTTGCCATTCAAAACGGTCGATCATCACTTTGGTTAACACCGGATCATCTTCCATATCCATCATGCCGGAGAATGGCATAGGTACATCTTCCGCCAGCGAACCATCGCTAACGGGAATATCCGGCGTACTTTTGCAATGCCCCATCCGTTCATGTTCTGGCAGGCAGGTACTGGTTTTCGCTGCTGTCGGCGCAGGTACGGTCGTGCCATCCATGGTGCAGTGCCCCATGCTGGCGTGCTCGGGTGTGCAGGCACTGGCGGCAGGTGCCGAAGTAGGCGCAGCAACGTTGGCTGCCATGGGTGCTGGTGCCGGTGCATCCATCGTGCAATGCCCCATACTGGCGTGCTCAGGGGTACAGGCGCTGGCTACAGGTGCTGGCGCAGGTGCTACTTTGGCCGGTCTGGGCTGTACCGGAGCAGGCGCAGCGACTTTGGCTGCTATTGGTGCCTGTGCCTGTGCCGGTGCATCCATCGTGCAATGCCCCATACTGGCGTGCTCAGGGGTACAGGCGCTGGCTACAGGTGCTGGCGCAGGTGCTACTTTGGCCGGTCTGGGCTGTACCGGAGCAGGCGCAGCGACTTTGGCTGCTATTGGTGCCTGTGCCTGTGCCGGTGCATCCATCGTGCAATGCCCCATGCTGGCGTGCTCGGGTGTGCAGGCGCTGGCGGTAGGTGCAGGCGCTGGCGCGGGTTTTGCTTTAGCCTGTTTAGGCTTCGCCGGAGCAGGCTTATCGACTTTGGTTGCCATGGGTGCCGGTGCCTGTTCGGGTGCATCCATCGTGCAATGTCCCATGCTGGCGTGCTCAGGGGTGCAGGCGCTGGCGGCAGGTGCCGGAGTCGGTTCAGCGGCTTTGGTTGCCATGGGTGCCGGTGCAGATGCATCCGCATCCATGGTGCAATGCCCCATACTGGCGTGCTCAGGGGTACAAGTGCTGTCTGCAAATCCAGTTACTGGCAGCAAAAAGGCAAGACCCAAAATAATCTGTTTGATGTTCATATTGTCTCCTTTTTCTTCAGGCAACGACGACACGACGGAACATGCCTTCCATGTGGTACAGCAGATGGCAGTGGTAAGCCCATTGCCCGCGTGCATCGGCGGTGACTAAATAGCTGATTTTGGCACCGGGTTGCACAACAATGGTGTGTTTGCGTGGCAGGTAGTTGGGGTCACCCGTTTCCAGCTCGCTCCACATCCCGTGCAGGTGAATCGGGTGATTCATCATGGTGTCGTTGATCAGGGTGATACGTACCCGCTCGCCAAATGTGAGGCCAATGGGTTTGGCGTCGGCGAATTTGACTCCGTTGAACGACCACATATAACGGCTCATGTTGCCGGTCATGTGCAGTTCAATCTCGCGTCCGGGTGGGCGTTTGTCTTTGGTAGGATAACGGTTGCGGATGTCGGCATAGGTGAGCACCCTCCGTCCGTTATTGCGCAGGCCAACACCCGGATCAGTCAGGCGCACACTGGCATTGGTCGCCATCATGTCGATTTGCGGGCCCATTTTTATGTTTACCCGCGCACTGTCACCGCTCATGTCCATATTGCTATGATCCATACCCTCCATGCCTGCCATACTGCTCATGTCACCCATCCCCATATCGGTATGAGTCAGCACCGGCATCACATCCATCGCAGGCACAGCGGCTTTTTGGCCAGGCGTACTGGTCAGTGTGCCGCGCGCATAGCCGGAGCGATCAATGGTCTGGGCAAACAGGGTATAAGCCCCCGCCGCAGGTTGCACGATCACATCATAGGTTTCTGCTACACCGATGCGGAACTCATCGATGCCACTAACCGGTTGAATATCCTGTCCGTCGCTGGCCACCACCTGCATTTTCAGGCCGGGAATACGCACATCAAAAAAGGTCATCGCCGAACCATTGATAAAGCGCAGGCGCACCCGTTCACCGGGTTTGAATACGCCTTCCCAGCCTTCATTCGGGGTGACGCCATTGGTGAGAAAGGTATAGGTGAGGCCGGTCACATCGGAAATGTCACGGTCACTCATGCGCATCTGGTTCCACATCTTGCGGTCATTAAAGGCACTACCTAAGCCGTTTTGACGGGCTTCTGCGGTGAAATCTCCCAGCGTGCGTTCACGGGTGTTGTAGTAGTGGCTGAGTTTTTTCAGATTGGCATAAATTTGTTCCGGGCTTTCATCTGACCAGTCAGACAGCAACACCACATAATCCCGGTCAAACGGCACGCTGTCGGCCTGGCGTGGTTCAATCACAATCGAGCCGTACATGCCGGTTTGTTCCTGATGCCCGGAGTGGCTGTGATACCAGTAAGTCCCGCTTTGCACCGCATCAAACTGATAGGTGTAGGTTTCACCGGGTTCAATACCGGCAAAACTCAAACCCGGTACACCGTCCATGTTGGCAGGCAGAATCAGGCCGTGCCAGTGAATGGATGAAGACACCGCCATGCGGTTGGTGACACGGATAGTGATACGCTCACCTTCACGCATGCGCAGGGTTGGGGCCGGTATGGAGCCGTTGATAGCAGTCGCCATGCGTGGTTGGCCGGTAAAATTAACCGGTAATTCGTCAATCACGAGGTCAAAGGTATTGCCGGTCAGAATGGGTATTTCGCGTAAGGGGGCTGCATTGAGCAAACGCGGTGCCAGCAACCCTAAACTGGAAAACATGCCAGCCGCAGTCAAGCCTTGCACAAAGCGACGGCGGCCAGCGTCCGGTAAACCGGCGGGAGATTCGGTGTGTTTCATTGATGAATCCTTAAAGCATTGTTTTTATTTGCTTTAACCCCTGTATGCAAAGCAGGCGCAATAACGCACGCAACGCATCAGATGGTTAAAATAAGGTATGTTGGGTGGGCAATAGACGGTTCAGCTGAACGCAGTCAAGCCCGGAGGATTCAAGCGGGTTGAGGGGGACGTAGCAGTCTGGAGGAAAGCAAGGGAGCGCTGATGAACATCACGACCGGATTCAGTACCGGGCTTGTCATCAGGGTGGAGAGCGTGGAAACACTGGGTAAAACAGTCGCGCAATGTGCCATGCAACTAGCACAGGCATGCCCCATGTCACAGGCATTCAGGTCAGGCATACTGGCCTGCATCTGCAGGGTGTGTAACTGGGCTAAATCTTGGTCGTGGTGAGTACCCATCGCACCCATCCCGTCCATCATGGCGGCCATGTCATGCGACATCGGCTGGGAGCCAGACATACAAGACGCAACACTGCCTGCAATGCCGTTGGCACTGAAGCTGAGTAACAGGATAAGAATAACCAATAAGCGTCTCATGTGGGTCAGGTTAGGGCTATGTCGAATCCCTGTCAATATAATCCGTGGGTATGCCAGCAGTTAATGCGATTGATTATGCTTGCATGCCCGCGCATTTTTACGCAATCTAGCCAAAGTTGGTAAACACGACAGTTCTATTTATAAGCCGTGTTGATTGGCAATAAATCAGTAATAACTGGGTAAATTTAGGTAGTAAGTTAATGAATAATAATCGAATTGTCTATGTGAATGGTGAATACCTGCCGGAGTCTGAAGCCAAGGTGTCGGTGTTTGACCGTGGCTTTCTGTTTGCGGATGCGGTGTATGAGGTGACCTCGGTTGTGCAGGGGCGGATGCTGGATAATGCGGCGCATCTGGTGCGTTTGCAGCGTTCGTTGCGTGAGCTTTCGATCGCATTGCCTTTGCCACTGCCCGCGCTGGTAGCTGCCCAGGAAGAAACTATCCAGCGTAACCAGTTGCAGGAAGGTTTGCTCTACCTGCAGATTTCACGGGGTGTGGCGGATCGTGATTTTGCGCTGCCAGTCAATATACCGCCCACCTTTATCCTATTTACGCAAGCCAAGCAGTTGCTGCATAACCCGCAAGTAGAGAAGGGTTTGCGCGTCATTACGCAGGAAGATATTCGCTGGCAGCGGCGGGATATTAAAACGGTCGCGCTGCTGGCTTCATCGCTGGCCAAGCAGGCGGCGCTGGATGCAGGTGCAGATGATGCCTGGCTGGTGACAGACGGGATGGTGAATGAAGGCAGCTCAAATAATGCCTTTATTATTACCCACGCTGGCCAGCTGCTGACCCGGCCCCTCAGTCATGACATTTTGCACGGCATTACCCGCGCCGCCATCTTGCGGCTGGCCAAAGAACATGGACTGCTGGTCGAGGAACGGGCTTTCTCGGTACAGGAAGCTTACGCCGCGCGTGAGGCTTTTATTACCAGTGCGACTTCGTTTGCTTTGCCGGTGGTGAGCATCGACGGTCATTTGATTGCGGACGGGAAGCCCGGGCCACTGGCACTGCGTTTACGGCAGCTTTACCTTGATGCCATGTTGGCAGCAGCTTGAATAGCGGGTAGCTTGCGAGGACAAAGAAGGACAGCTGCCTGCAAGTCACTGACAAGCAGCAGAAAGACTGTTTAGCGGTTTATTTGAAGAGATTGAGTTGATCGGTGATCCGTTTGCGGTCTTTGTCCAGCGTACAGTTACTGCTGTAACAAACAAAACCGATCAGCACCGCGAGTACAACAAGGCCAAGTACAATGCTCATAATCTACCTCCTAGACTAAATAGAGAGAATGCAGTGGTCAAAAAACAACAGTTGTTGCATGTAAGCTATTGAATAAAAACAGTTCTCTCAGTGATTTTCATTGTAGCATACAAGCTCTGGCTGCCAAGTAAAGATATTTTTTAGGCAGATTCTGTATCGAAAACAGCTTGAAATCGGCTGTTCTACCCATATACACACACTTTAAGTATTTTGTCGGGAGACCGGTTTTGGAACAATACAGAGGCACGACCATTTTGAGCGTGCGCCGTGATGGAAAAGTGGTCATTGGTGGCGATGGTCAAGTCACCTTGGGCAACACGGTGATGAAAGGCAATGCCCGCAAGGTGCGGCGTCTTTACAATGACAAGGTTCTGGCGGGTTTTGCTGGCGGTACTGCGGACGCATTTACCTTGTTTGAGCGCTTTGAAAGCAAGTTGCAGGCGCATAATGGTAACCTGACCCGTGCTGCCGTCGAGCTGGCGAAAGACTGGCGTACTGACCGGATGCTGCGGCGTCTGGAGGCATTACTGATTGTCGCAGATGCGACTGCCTCCTTGTTGATCACGGGCAATGGCGATGTGATCGAACAGGAAAATGACCTGATTGCGATTGGTTCCGGTGGCTCTTTTGCCCAGGCTGGGGCGCGTGCCCTGCTGGAAAATACGGAGCTGTCTGCCCGTGAGATCGTGGAAAAGGGGCTGCATATTGCCGCTGATATTTGTATCTACAGCAACCACAACCTGACTATCGAGGAATTATAAAGATTATGTCGACCATGACCCCGCGTGAGATCGTTCAGGAGCTGGACAAGCATGTGATTGGCCAGGACAAGGCCAAGCGTTCTGTGGCGATTGCTTTGCGCAACCGCTGGCGTCGTCAGCAGTTGGATGATGTGCTGCGCCCCGAAGTGACCCCCAAAAATATTTTGATGATTGGCCCGACGGGTGTCGGTAAAACCGAAATTGCGCGGCGCTTGGCGCGGCTGGCGAATGCGCCGTTCATCAAGGTGGAAGCAACCAAGTTTACCGAAGTCGGGTATGTCGGCAAGGAAGTCGATTCGATTATTCGTGATCTGGCCGACGTGGCGGTGAAAATGCTGCGCGAACAGGAAGTTGAAAAAGTCCGCCACCGTGCCGCAGAAGCGGCGGAAGAGCGGGTACTGGACATTCTGTTGCCCGGCCCGAAACAGGAAACCACACCGAATGCCTGGCTGGAGCTGGAGCCGGATGGTGATGATGTCAAACCGGCAGCGACCACTGAGAGTGCTACCCGCCAGAAATTCCGCAAAAAATTGCGCGAAGGGGATCTGGATGATAAGGAAATCGAGCTGGAGGTGAGTGCGGCCAATGTCGGTGTGGAAATCATGACCCCGCCGGGCATGGAAGAAATGGCCAGCCAGTTGCAGGGCATGTTCCAGAATCTGGGTAGCCAGAAAAAGCGTCGGCGCAAGTTACGCATCAAGGACGCACTGAAGCTTCTGACCGAAGAAGAAGCACACAAGATGATCAATGAAGAAGAGCTTAAACAGCGTGCCCTGACAGCGGTAGAGCAGACTGGCATTGTCTTTCTGGATGAGATCGACAAAGTGGCGCGTAGTGGTGGCCAGACCAGTGGTGCGGATGTCTCGCGGGAGGGTGTACAGCGTGATCTGCTACCTCTTATTGAGGGGTCGACGGTCAATACCAAATACGGCATGATCAAGACTGACCATATTCTGTTTATAGCGTCCGGTGCGTTCCATGTGGCCAAACCTTCGGATTTGATCCCTGAATTGCAGGGGCGTTTGCCGATCAGGGTGGAAATGGAAGCGCTGACGGCGGATGATTTTGAACGCATTCTGACCGAACCGAATGCCTCCCTGACCGAACAGTACGAAGGCTTGCTGCAAACCGAAGGCGTGAAGCTGGAATTTACCCCCGGTGCGGTACGCCGGATTGCCGAGATTGCCTTTGAGGTGAATGAGCGCACTGAAAACATTGGCGCCCGCCGTCTGCATACCGTGATTGAGCGCTTGCTGGAAGATGTGCTGTTTGCGGCACCCGACTGTGATGCGACCAAGGTGGTGGATGCTGAGCATGTTGATGCAACCCTGGGCGAACTGGTCAAAGACGAAGATTTAAGCCGTTACATTCTTTAAAGAGGCGATACCCGATGACACCCAGTAATCTTACGCTTAACCAGAAATCACGCGAACTGGAACTCACCTGGCCGGATGGTGAGGTACATGTTCTTAGTTGTGAATACCTGCGGGTTTATTCGCCTTCTGCCGAGGTACGCGGACATGGCCCCGGGCAGGAAAGGCTGCAGGTGGGCAAGGAAAACGTGAATATCACGGCGATCGAACCGGTCGGCCATTATGCGGTTAAACTGGTGTTTGACGACGGTCATGACAGTGGTTTGTATGACTGGAATCTGTTGCGTGATCTGGGTGAGCGCAAAGAAATCTACTGGGGTGATTATCTCGGCAAGCTCGCAGAAAAAGGCTACCAGCGTAAAGCGCCGGGACAGGTGATTTAAGGATGGCGGCGGTCAAAACACAGGCCTTGTCAACACTGCTTGATCAGCTTAAATACAACGAGGCGGGTTTGATTCCAGCCATTGCCCAGCAGCATGACACCGGCGAGATGCTGATGATGGCGTGGATGAACCGCGCAGCTATCGAGGAAACCCTGCAAACCGGGCGGGTCTGTTACTGGTCACGTTCACGCCAGAATTACTGGCGCAAGGGTGAGTCATCCGGGCAGGTACAGAGGCTGCAAACGCTGCGCTTCGATTGTGATCTGGACACGGTGTTATTGTCGGTCGATCAGACTGGGCCGGCCTGCCACACCGGGCGGCGGCATTGTTTTTTCTACAAAGTGGACGGTGAGCAAGTCATAGTCGACAGTGAGCCGCTGATTGACCCCCGGACTTTGTACGGCTCATGAAACGTATCCTGGTGGGTATCATTCGCGGTTACCAGTTATTTGTCAGCCCGGTGATCGGGAGCAGTTGCCGGTTTTATCCGACCTGTTCACACTATGCACTGGAAGCGATTCAAAAACACGGTGCCTTGAAAGGTAGCTGGCTAGGCGTGCGCCGCATTGGCCGCTGCCACCCTTGGAATGAAGGGGGCATTGACCCGGTTCCCGATCCGGTGCAGGGTGAGAAAAAATAACGGGCGATGACATGGATGATCGGCGGGCGCTTACCCCGGCTGTCCGTTTATTCCCGAATATTTTACAGTGGTTCATATCTGCGTTAACCTTGAGCGCTTAAGCTAAGCAGTTATTAATATTCACCAGTAAAATTATAACAATAAGGTTTTACCGAACCATGCCGGCAGCTACTTTTGACCTTGCCATTGCCCGTTGTACTTCTGACCAGTCTATTGAGACTTTGGTTAGCGAACTGCTTGCCATTCTCGACAAGCAGGGTGACCCCTATCTTGAATATAAAATCTCTGAAGCTTTGCTGTTCGAACACAGTTCAACAACCATATTGGAAGGTCTGAAGCGCGAAGAGAGGGAATATTATCAGCGCCGGTTTCTTGAGCTACAGGTTGAAGCAGAATTGTGTGCCAGTTCGGCAAAAGCTCAGGTGGACACTTTAGACCACAGCAGCACCGGAAACCAGGAGCCTGCTGTGTATACTTGCCCTGCTTGCCAGCATCAGCAGACGATTCGTGCAGAAGGCATGACTATTTGTGAGCGCTGTGAAGTAGCGGGTGAAACGTCTGTTTTCCAGCATCAATCCCCACTGAAGTCTGGGCAGACCCGCTTAGTGAAAGGTGCGCTTGATCGAGTGCGCTATGCTGAAGACGTGGAGGCTGGCACAGAAAAAAAGCTGAGTCTGCTGGATGTACTGGTGGGTGCTACCGTAGTGGCGCTGATGAGCATTTCTGTGTTTTTTATCGTACAGACTTTAACTGATGGCGAGATGACGGATCAGGAAACCGTGAGAGCCAGCGTGGGGGTAGCCGGTAACAAAGGCACAGTAATGCAGCCCCCTCCCCAATCCCCTTCGCCCGTCAAAATGGAGGTTTTAAAATCTTCAGCCACCGCCATTACCCGTCTTCCACTACCCGCTACCCAGAACACGCAGCCACAGCAGGCTTTGTTCACTACCAATACTCATTCTTCGGCGGATACGGATTGGGGAGAAATCAAGTTGCTTCTACAGGCATCCGTGTCCCGCAACACCTATTTTCAGAAAGCCAGTAAGGCCCAATTAAGCCAGGAACAGATCCGGTTGCAGCGCTTGCTGGCTTTGGGCAAGCCTGAACTCGCCATTGTGTTTGCCCAAGGGCAGGATGATGCTTATCTGGCAGCCTTACTTGAACTGAAGATCATTCAGGCGGGTGTGGGTAAACGCAACAGAGTTCAGGAAGGGGATATTGTCCATCACCTGAAAGGCGTTCTGTTACGGCTTGGCCACACCGAGCAGGGGGTGCTGGTTACCGGTAACCTCAGCCAGATCTATCGTTTGCTGGGTGAAACCGGGAAGGCGGATAACGCGTTGAAACAGGCGTTTGCCATGGCGGTGAGTACTCATTTTATCCCCTCGCAACAACTGAGTCTGCTGCTACAACTGGCAAATGACCACCATCAGTTTGGGCAACACGAGATTGCCCATCAGATTTTAGCCAGAGCCGAACAACTGGCTGCCAGCCTGCCCTTGGCTGATCGTCAGCAACTGTTGGCCGATTTGCAGATGCACGAACATTAAGCAAACCTTAAGCTAATCATCAAAAAAATAAAAATAGTAATCCAGATCGCTTGGACTATACGTATTAAGGTGTAGGTCTAGCGTTATGAGGAATGCTTATGCCAAAAGGTGTCCAACAAGCCCATAGTTGTCTGACCGAAAGGATGCGTTACTACATCCCGCTTTCGGCCAAAGAAGAACAGCTACTCAAGGCGCTGGAAAGGGATGAAATCAGTTATCGGCCTCGTACCCGGCTGGCTTTCAGCGACAAGCCCAGTCATCTGTTTGTGGTGAAATCCGGCTGGTTATACCGTTACGAACAATTGGACGAAACGCGTAGGCAGGTTTTACGCATCCATTACCCTGGTGACATTGTTGGCTTGACCGATGTAGCGATGAAACTTGCTGGCGGTGAAATGAAAACCGTCACAAAAGTGGTGTTGTGCCCATTCCCCAAACACATGCTGGATGATGTTTTCATCAACTCAGCCCGGTTGACTGCGCTACTGTTTAGCCTCGGTGCTTTGAACGAGGTTGTGTTGCAGGATCGGATCAAAGTCATGGGGAGATTGTCAGCCGCTCATAAAGTCGCTCATTTCTTGCTGGAAATGCATGCCCGTTTGCGTATTCATTCACCCGCTGGTGAGTTGGGTCGGTTTGAAATGCCCTTGACACAGGATGTCATCGGCGACGCTATTGGTTTGACCAATGTCTCGGTGAGCAATGCCATCAGCCAACTGGCGTCTGAAGGCTATTGTACCTGTCAGCACCGTGAAGTCACCCTGCACAAACTGGATGAACTCAAGGAACTGATTAATTTTCAGGATCGCTATTTCGAGATAGATACCTCTTGGTTTCCGGCTGAATGAATGTTTTATCGGAAATTTTAAAGAGCTTTAAAATAATACATGCATGGATTTTATAGTATTTGCTTTAACTATTTTTATCACGCATGATGATTGTCAATAATCAATGTTAAGGAGATTATCATGATAAACTGGTCAGTTACATTTTTAATTATTGCACTGATTGCTGCGGTACTGGGCTTTTCAGGTATTGCAGGAACTGCCGTTAATATCGCCTGGATTCTTTTTGTGGTTGGACTTGTTCTGTCTATAATCTTCTTTATTACTGGCCGTAAGGCTCCCTAATCAAGTACTTATAGATTCAACCATATTATTCACAAGGATTCATGATGAAGGTTAATAACATAACACTGGTTTTACTGATTTCTGCCGGTTTGTTTGCTTGCAGTGCGGATAAACAGGAGTCAGCGTCATCTACTAATGAAGCAGATCGCGCTGCTCAAGAAGCAGAAGTTTCTGCGGCGAAAGCGGCTGAACTGCAAAGCAATGAGGCCGCACAGCAAATCGATCAGGCCAAGGACGCGGCAGGTCAAGCCGTTGATGCAGCCGGTGAAGCCATTTCTGCGGTGGGTGCTGCAACTGGCAATGCTGCCTCCGCTGCCGCTAACTCTGCGGCGGCAGGTTTGGCTAACATCAAGGATGATGTGAAAGATGCGGCTCAGCAAACTAAAGAAGCGGCTCAACAGGCGACTGAGGCAGTAGCTGATACGGCTCAACAGGCGACTGAGGCAGTAGCTGATACGGCTCAACAGGCGACTGAGGCAGTAGCTGATGCTGCTAATAAAGCCAAGGCGGCTACGGCTGATGCGGTCGCTGATACTGCCCAAAGCGTTGCTGATAAAGCGCGTGAGGAGCAACAGGAGGCTAAACAGGAATTGAAACAATAACTTTCAACCCGAGCGTAGGCTCCAACAAATATATGTAATGTTTAACAAACAACATCTGTTAGAGCTTTTGAGAGCTGCCCTTTCCCCATGACACTCGCATTTAACTTGGGTGGCTCTCTTTTTTAACCCCAACAAGGAGTATCATTATGAACTGGGATCAAATCGAAGGTAACTGGACGCAGCTCAAAGGCAAGGTCAAGGAACAATTTGGTAAACTAACCGATGACGATATGACTATGATCGAAGGTAAAGCCGAAGTTCTGATTGGCAAGTTGCAGGAGCGTTACGGAATCACGCGTGAAGAAGCCGAAAAAATGGCTAATACTATTGAGCTGTAAAAGGAATCATTATGGGCATTGAAATTGGCGGCCTACTGGGCTTTATCATCCTCATCATTGATGTATGGGCGATCGTCAAAGTCGTACAAAGTGGCGCAGGGACTGGCGCGAAGGTACTATGGATCGTACTGATTCTGGTATTGCCGGTTCTGGGTCTATTGCTCTGGTTCCTGATGGGGCCTAAAGGGTAGGCTTTTTGCCTACCTTTCCACCAATATTCATAGGAGAACTGTAATGGCAACCACAAAGTCAAGCGAGTCTGATCTGGATCTGCGCGAAGAACTGGATGCGCTGCGCAAGCAGGTGGCTGATCTGCTGGCCGAGCTGCAAAGCAAGGGCAAGGAAAAGTCTTCGCAATTAGCGGACAAGCTGGAAAACGAACTGGGTGACTACCAGGACAAGGCCGAACAAAAGCTAAAGGATGCTTATGCAGCCAGTACGGCTGGCCTGGATACGGTGGGTGACCAGATTCGTCGTAACCCGGTCGCCAGTCTGCTGGTCGCTTTTGGGGTGGGCTATGTGCTATCGCGCCTGACCAGCTCTGACAAGTAAACCAGGCTCATGAAAGCGCTGACTGAAACCATCATTGGCCTGTTTGATCTGGCGGAAGCCGAAGGCAAGCTGTTACAGCAAAGGATTGTGCAAACCTTTGGGGTTGTGCTCTTGATGCTGGTGGCGGCAGTGATGGTGATCATTGCTAATGCCCTGTTTATGTCAGCGCTGTACTATTTTTTGATCATCTACTGGTCACCACCCTCGGCTTTGCTGGCTGTTGGGGTGGTGTGCCTGTTTCTGGCAGGAGTCAGTTTATGGATCGCCAAACGTACCCAACAACAAAAGTAGCCGAAGCCAAGCAGAAATTGCGTACTGCGTCGGCGGGCATCGATTATCTCGCGCCGGTCAAACATTACCCGTTAGCGATGGCAGGTGCAGCATTTTTCGCTGGAGTGTTGTTTAACCGTCTGGGCAAAAATCATCTGCCACCGGGTCTGCTGCCGCTGGCATTGCAGTTGTTGAAACGGCTTTAATAAAACAAACGCTAAGGACTCTTAATGCGCTCCAGCCACATTAAAAATTTACAAATACCGGTATGGGGGCTGTTCATCATCAGCACGATGTCGGCCTTGTATCTGGCAAAAGCCATCCTTGTCCCGATCTGTCTGGCCGTAATGGCCTCTTTCTTACTCACACCTGCCGTGCGAATGCTACGCAAACTGCGTATTCCAGACGCAGTCGGCAGTGCCCTGATTCTCGGGGTTATTACTAGCATACTCCTCATCGCTTTCAACCTGCTGGTGGAACCAGCCAGTATGTGGCTTGAGCGTTTGCCTGCTGAACTTCGTCAGATTGAACAAAAGGTTTCCATTTTCAAGGACTCCATTGAAAATGTGCAGGAAACAACGCAAAAATTTGAAGACGTTGCCTCCATCGCTGAGGATAAGCAGCAAGCCCAGCAGGTGGTCGTGAAAGGCCCCAACATGCTCTATATGCTGCTGGATGGCACCCAGTCATTTTTGCTGGGCGTGTTGTCTTTTCTGGTCTTGCTGTTTTTCCTGCTGGCATTTGGAAATTCTTTGGCGCACAGCACCAACCAGCTGTTTAGTAGCCGCCGCGAGCGAGTCGCCATGCTCAGTATTGCCCGTGCTGTTCGCCAACAGATCAGTAGCTATTTGCTGTTGGTGACGGTTATTAATGTCGGCTTAGGGATCTTGGTGACCCTGTTGATGTGGGCGCTGGGTATGCCTAATCCTTTGGTATGGGGTGCCTCTGCCGCTATTCTCAATTTTATCCCTTACGTTGGACCTGCCATTAATTTGGGCATAGTTGCCTTGGTTGCGCTGCTGACCTTCGATTCACCGGCACAAATTCTATTGCCCGTATTCGGTCTGCTGGCTTTGAATGTGGTAGAAGGTCAGTTCATACAGCCACTGTTCGTGGGTAAGGTGTTTACCATCAGTCCGATACTGGTGTTTTTTTCTGTACTCGGCTGGGGCTGGCTGTGGGGGATAGCCGGTATTTTTATGGCAGTTCCGCTGCTAATGATTGGCAAGATCGTCTGGGATCAAAGCCAGGAACGGGAGGCAACATGAGCATTCGACTATTTATAAGCCTTTGGCTGCTAGCCATGTCTTTATTCAGCACCACCCTGCCTGCGGATGAGCTGACCAATTTACTGAGTGGCAAGACGGCTGAGGTCGCAAGCCCGGAACCCGGAAAAGTTATTGCCACTGACAGTACCGTACAGAGTGACAAAAAAATTCGGCAGCGCCTGCAAGACATTTTTACCGAACTGGACACATTGAAAAGTCTCACTATTCGCGTCAATAAAGGGGTTGTGACCCTCAGTGGCGAAGTAGATTCCAGTGCGACTGAAACCAAAGCCTTGCAGTTTGCACGCAAGGTAGAAGGTGTCGTGGAGGTGGAAAACAGCTTGGTTATCAACCGCAGCCTGAGTAAACGTCTGCAAACTACCTGGAAAAAGCTGGTGAGTATGGGACAGCAGACGGTAGCCACCTTGCCGTTATTCCTGCTGGCCTTATTGGTGTTTCTGCTGTTCTGGATGCTGGGTGGATGGATTTCCCGTCGTCAGGGGGTGTTCCGCCGTATCAGCTACAATCATTTTATTGCCAACCTGTTGGGGCAGATTGTTCATCTGGTTTTCATCATGCTTGGTATGGTGTTGTCATTAAGTCTGTTGGATGCCACCGCCTTGTTGAGTACCATTCTGGGGGCAGCCGGTATAGTCGGTCTGGCAGTAGGTTTTGCAGTTCGCGACACCGTGGAAAATTACATTGCCAGTATCCTGCTCAGTGTACGCAACCCCTTTGAGGTCAATGATTTGATCAGGATCGACAGCTTTGAAGGCCATGTGGCCAGGCTCAATTCGCGGGCAACCATTTTAATTTCCGCTGATGGCAATCATATTCGCATCCCGAATGCGATGGTCTTCAAGTCTGTGATTACTAACTTTACCCGCAATCCGGAGCGTCGCTTTCAGTTTGATGTGGGTGTGGATACCGAACAGAACCTGCTGGTGACACAGGCACTGGCCTTAGAAACTTTGCAAGCCATGCCCGGCGTCATGGCAGACCCCAAACCTCAGGTATTGATAGAAGCACTGGGGGATTCCAATGTACTGCTGCGCGTATTCGCCTGGGTAGACCAGCGCCAACACAACTTTGGCAAGGTGCGCAGCGAGGCCATTCGCGGCATCAAGCAGGCCTTCGATCAGGCCGGAATTGTCCTGCCTGAACCAACGTATAACCTGCGTATCCATCAGCAGACAGATAGCCCCGAACCCACAGCACCTGTTCCGACTGCTTCTGTGGAAGAGCAGCACGCTGTGCAGGATGTCGAGGTTGAACGCACTATTGAGGACAAAGTACTTCAGGATCAACAAGACAGTGATTCTGAGAACCTGTTGACATCGGAAGCCCAGAAGGAGTGAAGCTATGGAACTGACTGATAAGTTTAAGAGGATTAAATCATGATAACCGAACCTATTTACAGACTGTCTACCCTGTTTGAACAATTAGGTTTGCCCAGTACGGAAGAAGACATGGATGCCTTTATTGGTGCCCATCAACTGCCCAGCGATGTTTCCCTGGCTCAGGCAGATTTCTGGACGCCTGCGCAGGCGGGTTTTCTTAAGGAGGGCTGGGCTGCAGATGCTAACTGGGTTGACGTAATCGATGAATTGAACGTTCGACTACACGCCTGACATCCTCTATGGACATCCCTTATGACTGTTATTGCCCATCTGTCCGACTTGCATTTTGGACGGGATTTACACAATGTTACTGAGGGACTGCTGGCTAGCCTCGATACGATTCAGCCTGATCTGATCATCATTAGCGGGGATCTGACCCAGCGTGCCAAAACGGCCGAGTTTAAGGCCGGGCGGGATTTCCTGCACAGCCTTCGTCAGCTGCGTTTCATTGTCCCCGGTAATCATGATTTATCCGCCTGGAATCTGCTGGAACGCTTTGCCTACCCGTGGCGCAAGTGGACACGGTACATCACCACTGATCTGGAGCCGATCATGCAGACCGATACATTCATGGCCGTGGGTGTTAACACGGCACGCCGCACGGGCTGGTATCTGGACTGGTCGCGCGGACGCATCAACCGTCAACAAGTCCGCTACGTTCAGACCATGTTGCAGCAGGTGCCAGAAGACTGTCTGCGTCTGGTGGTGGCGCATCATCCCTTCTGGCTACCGGATTCCAGTATGAAACGCAGCCTGATTGGTGGGCGGGAAAAAGCGTTGCAAGGGTTTCGGGCGGCAGGTGTGGATTTGATCTTGAGCGGGCATGTGCATCTGGCCTACGTAAAACCTTTGGATGGCCTGTTGGTGTCACACGCGGGCACCACACTTTCAAATCGGCTGATTCCGGGGCAACCCAACAGCTTCAATGTTATCCGGGGCGACCGTAAGCTGCTGGAGCTGGAACAGATGGAATGGCGTGGCGCGCGTTTTGAATCGGCGCAACGGCAGTTTTTTCAGCGAACCACAGAAGGTTGGCAGCCCCATGACGACCATTGAAAGTAGGTCTGTACCTGTTTTTATCAACCCGCAATCCGGCAGTGCCAGCGGGATTATTGAGCTGCTAGAGCAGGATCAGCGGCTGACGGTACAAACCCTGCTGGCCAGCGAGATGGAAGACGGCATTCGCAAGGCCATCCAGGACGGCGCTACCCGCATTTTAGTCTCCGGCGGCGATGGCACGATTGCATTGGCGGGTGGTGTTCTGGCAGGTACGGGTATTGCGTTGGGCGTGATTCCGGGTGGAACCCTGAATCACTTTGCCGGACGGCTCGGCATCCCGGTTGATCCCCAAGCGGCGATTGAACTGGCGCTGACGGGGCAGGCGCACTCGGTGGATGTGGGTTATGTGAATGACCGGCTGTTCATCAACACCAGTTCAGTCGGTGCATACGCCCGCTTTGTGCGTACCCGTGAGTACTTTGAGCGCCGGATGAATTATCACTTGGCCAGTTTGTTCGCGGGTCTGTATCGCCTGCTGCGGTTACGCAGTGCCCACATCCAGCTGGATGGCAAACTGATTCGTACTCCACTGGTGTTTGTCGGTGTAGGAGAACGTGAACTGGCTTTTCCGAGTTTGGGGCAGGCACGCGCTCAAGGCCAAAATGGACTGCATCTGCTAGTTGTGAAGACAAAAAACCGCTTGGAGACCGTCAAGCTGGCGGCCAATGCGATCCTGTGGGGTCGTGACCCACTGCAGCAACCGCAGGAATTGGAAGACTGTATCACCCAGTCGTTGGTATTGGCGTTTCGGCATAAAAAACGCCGCGTTTATGTGGCTGTTGACGGTGAGCTGATCTTGTTAACCCCTCCTCTCAACTACCGTTTCGCAGAGGGTGAGTTACGGGTGATTACCCCCGCAAAAACTGATTCCGTCAACTGAGCGATCAAGCCAGCTGAAGTCGGTATTCACCTTGACCTTCGTGAATCTGTGATTTTTTTGTAGGGCAACGGTAATTGCGGGCAACTTACTGTTTCAAATTCAGGGTCTTTATGTACCAGTGTCGCGCCATGCAGCAAGGCGCTGGCGGCAATCCAGGCATCTGCTAGTGATACCCGGCAAGTGGCTTTAAGCTCCGCCGCCTTTTCCAGCAATTCCGGCGATTCGTGAACCCAGTGGATCGGCAGGGATTTGCACTGCTCATACGCCAGCCGCCCGGTCTGCTCATCCTCGTCTTTCCAGACACGGTAAAGAATTTCCATTTGGCTCATGAAACAAGCGAAACATTTGGCTTGCCCACTTTGGCATTCGTGGAGGATGTCGGCGATCGTATCAGCACCCTCTTCATCATCGCGCAAGGTTAAGAGCGCGGAAGTATCCAGCAGGTAAAACTTCATTCTCGCTCCCTGTCAAAGGCGCGTTCTGCCAACAGACGGGTGGTTGCCCCCTTACGTTTGCTGCTGCCCCGGAAAGCGTCAATAGGATTTTCCCGCACTGGAATGATGCGGATGGTATTGTTTTCGATCACCCATTCCAGACGGTCGGCAGCGGAGAGGTGAAAGAGACGCCGGACTTCGGCAGGGATAACGGTTTGTCCACGGGAGGTGATGGTGCTGCGCATGGCGCACTCCTTGAATTATCTTGTTTAAATGATCGTAATTCATGATTCAAGGGAAGGCAAGCATCAATGCCGCCACATTTCATCAAGCTGCGCATCCCAACGATCCAATCGCAGAATTCGACCGTATCGTGAAAGGCGGCGAAGAAGGTTTCCGCCATTTCTTGCTGGCGCATCGGATCAACCGGAACAATGCGGCAGGTTGGATTGATCTCCCGCGCTGTTATTGCCAACCGGGTAGTCACCGGATTGTCGCGAGGTGTAATCACGGTGTGATCATCCCAATATTCCACTTTGTAGCCGAAGGGCTGTTCCAACAGGTGGTATTCTTCAGTGGTCATGAGGATGCGTTGGCGTTGCATGGCGGGTTATTCATCCCACATCGGGTACTGCCTCGGGTTTTCGCCTTCTCCCCCGACCACACGCGGATACTGCTCGCCCTCCACCGCAAACTGTGGCTTGCGCTTGGTTTTCCTGATTTTGAAACGCCAGTCATCACCGTAGTCAAACAGGTAAAACAGGAAGTGGCCTGTGGGCAGCGGGAAAATCTGGTTCAGGGGCGTATCCTCCTCTTCTTCGCTCATGCCCTCAGAAGTGAACTGGCGTGTCTTTTTTGAGCGGACTTTTTTGGCAACGTAAAATTCGTACATGTGGTCATTGTCGAAGTCGACCACATTTTGAATATAAACGTGTAGGTCATCCAGCGTGGTAGCGGCGCTTATTTCAACGGTTCGCTTCCAAGCGGGGAAGGCTTCCCAGTCGTTGCTTGGGCTGTCTTCAAGCTCAATCAATAAGGTGTAGATTTCTTTCATCAACTCTATCCATCCATTGAAAAGTATTCTGGGGTTTGTTCAGGTCTACTATGTTGCTTGATCTTCAGTGGCTTGACCACTTCATTGCCCACAAAACATTTCACCTGAATCAAATGTATACTCCTTGCATAGCGGATCGTGATTCGGGAATACAGGTTTTGATGATGAATATAAGGCAACAACTAGGAGCTAGGCTCGCGGCTTATCTCGCGGCTCCGGGCAAGCGGGATGTGCGTTTGGCGACTTGCCCGCCGGAAAAACTGGCGAGCACTATCCGCAAGGGCGATGTACTGCTGGTTGAGGGTTCCAGCCGTTTCAGCACGGCGATTAAATACCTGACACAATCAACCTGGTCACATGCTGCGTTCTGTATTGCCGATCTGTCCGATTCACCGACCGGTGGAGTGCAGTTATTAGAGGCTGAAATATCCGCCGGGGTGCGCTATTTATCGCTGGAAAATTATCAACACTTGCACACCCGGATTTGTCGTCCGGTCGGTTTGTCCAGTGCCGAAATTGACACGGTAGTTGCCCACCTGACAGCCAGAGTCGGTCATCAATATGACTTAAGAAATGTTTTTGATCTGGCACGTTATTTGATACAAACACCGCCGGTTCCCCGCCACTGGCGACGCCGCATGCTGGCACTGGGGAGTGGTGACCCCACCCGCGCCATTTGTTCGACCCTGATCGCCGGGGCTTTCGAGTCGATACGCTACCCGATTTTACCCGATATTATCCGGCAGGCGCAGCCTAGGGATAAGTGTGAAGACTGCTATAATGAGATTCTGCATGTGCGGCATCACAGCCTGTTTGCGCCCCGCGACTTTGACATTTCGCCGTATTTTCAAATCATCAAACCCACTCTGGACAGGCACTTCGACCCGCATCAACTGGAATGGGCAGCAGAGCCTTAATACAGGCAGTTTATTTTGCAGTGAACAATGGTAAAGTAGGCCTCCATTTTTCTACATTGCTCATTTAAGGTAGTCCTGTCGTGCTAGTAGCAGCCAATATCACCATGCAGTTCGGCGCCAAGCCGTTATTTGAAAACGTATCCGTCAAGTTTGGCGAGGGCAACCGCTATGGCCTGATCGGTGCCAACGGTGCGGGCAAATCCACCTTCATGAAAATTCTGTGCGGCCAGCTTGACCCCACCAGTGGCAATGTTTCGAAAGAGAAAGAAGAGCGCCTGGCCTATCTGCGTCAGGATCAGTTTGGGTTTGAAGACCTGCGCGTGCTGGACGTGGTGATGATGGGGCACGGCGAGATGTGGGCATGCATGAGTGAGCGTGATGCCATCTACGCCAACATGGAAGCCACCGAAGACGACTACATGCGGGCTGCCGAGCTGGAAGGCCAGTTTGCCGAGTATGATGGCTATACCGCCGAAGCGCGGGCGGGTGAGTTGTTGCTGGCGGTGGGTATTCCTACCGATCAACACGGCGGGCCGATGTCGGAAGTCGCCCCCGGCTGGAAGTTGCGGGTGTTGCTCTGCCAGGCACTGTTTGCCAACCCGGACATTTTATTGCTGGACGAACCGACCAACAACCTCGACATTAATACGATTCGCTGGTTGGAAGATACGCTGAATGAGCGTAATTCAACCATGGTGATTATCTCGCATGACCGCCATTTCCTGAATCAGGTGTGTACACACATTGCCGACCTCGACTTTGGCAAGATTCAGGTCTATCCGGGAACGTATGATGACTTCATGGAAGCTTCGACCACGGCTCGCAATCAGGTTGCCCAGGCCAACGCCAAAGCGAAAGACCGGATTGCCGAACTGCAGGACTTTGTGCGCCGGTTCTCGGCCAACAAATCCAAGGCCAAACAGGCGACCAGCCGCCGCAAGCTGATCGAAAAACTGCGCCCTGAAGATGTTAAGCCCTCCAGCCGCCAGTACCCGTGGATTCGGTTTGATTTTGATGAAAAGGAACGTTTGCACCGGTTTGCTTTGGAGGTTGACGGTCTTGAGTTTGCTTATCCGGGCATGGACAAACCCTTGATCAAAAATTTCAAGCTGACCATTGAAGCGGGCGACAAGATTGCTATTATCGGCGAAAATGGCGTCGGTAAAACGACGCTGGCCAAGCTGCTGCTGGGGCAGTTACAGCCACAGAAAGGCACGATCAAATGGGCAGAAAAAGCACGGTTGGCGTCCTATGATCAGGATCATGAAAATGAGTTTGATAGCGATGAGACCCTGACCGACTGGGTGAGCGGCTATGTGCGTGAGGGCGGTTTTGAAGGTGATGATGTAGTCACACTGGTGCGCGGTACACTCGGGCGCTTGCTATTTTCGGGTGACAATGTGAAGAAAGCGGTCAGGGTTTTATCCGGTGGTGAAAAGGGGCGGATGCTGTTTGGCAAGCTGATGCTGTTGCGCACCAATGTGCTGGTGATGGACGAGCCAACCAATCATCTGGATATGGAATCGATTGAGTCCCTGAATACGGCCATGATCAAGTATGACGGTACGCTGGTGTTTGTCTCACATGACCGCGAATTTGTCGATTCGGTCGCCACCCGGATTATTGATATTCAGGAAGGCGGCAAGATCGTTGATTACCGGGGAACCTACGATGAATATTTGCAAAGCCAGGGTTTGGAGTAAACTAAACCGGTAATTTGAAGCAAAAGCGAGGGAATCGGATGAATATCAAGATGGATGTTGAGATGACGCCAGAGGAAATGCGGCGTTTGATAGGCCTGCCCGATGTGCAGGAATTCAACCAGGCCGTGATGAAGCAGATGCTGGAAAAAATGACATCAGGCGCCGAAGGGTATGATCCTTTGTCGTTTTTTCAGTCATCTATCGGTACTAACACCGATTTTGCCAAGAAATGGATGGAGTCCCTGTCCATGTTTGGGGCCAAAAGCGGTAAATCGTAAGTACCTAACAAGTATTGTTATCTGGGCAGCAGAACTCGTTACTCACCAGTAAGTAACGAGTAAGTAACGGGTCGCCCATCAATCGATGGAGTAGATAAGCTATTTAATCGCTTGCAAACCTGCCGCCAGACCTTTTAGTGAAATCGGCAGGATAACAGGTTCTTTGCCCGGTGCCGGGCGATACGCAAGTAAGGCCTGTTGACCTTTGCTGAACTGCTGCGTCAAGGGGTTGTCCAGTGTGAAACCGGCGCGACAGCCGTTTTGGTCACAAGCCCCGCTAAAACCCACTGCTTTGTATTTATCGATCTTGAGCTGGACACCCTGTTTCAGATCGGCACCTTTGGGCAGTTCGAAAATAGCGGTCGGGAACTGTTTGCCCTGGCCATAACCGATTACCGTTACCATGATGGGGGTTTTCTTGTCCTTTTCCGACAAAACCTGCTGCAAATAGCAAACCTGCTGGTTTTGTGGTGAGGTCTCACACTGCCCACCCCAATCACCGAAACGTTTCCCTTGTATGTTCCCAGCCGCAAAAGCTGCGCCGGTCAGCACAGATAATGCTGCCATCAATGCAAGCTTTCTGGATTTAATGATCATCTCCGTCTCCACAAAATAAACAAGTAATATGTCAGGGACGCCAAGTATAGCATTTGTCATTGATTTGACATGTATCAGTACAACATGGCGGTCGAACCCTTACGCTAAAATAAGACCTTTGGTAATAGTGGGAGTTCATTTATGGATAACAAGCCATTTGCCGATGATCATCGGCAAAATCAGTCGTTTGCAGCGGTTGAGGCCTTCAGTGTTTTAAAGGCGGTCAGCGCTGCGCAGGAAGCAAAAATAAGTGCAGCAGAGGATATTCTGGCCAATTCCGACCTTTTGCCGGTCGATGCGGCGGCGGTCGTAAAAACCCTGGATGCCATTCTGGCGGGGGCCTCGCCGGACGATGCCGCCGCTTTGCGCGATGCTCTGACCCGCTGGCATGACCCGGACGCAGCGCTGCAGCAGATGTCTAAAGACGACGAGCTGGTGGCCGATTGGCGTTCAGCGGTTTATCCCTATAAAAACCGGATGACACGCAAAAATTACGAAAAACAGAAGTATCAGTTACAAGTTGAATTGCTCAAATTACAGGCATGGGTGCGTGAAACCGGGCAGCGGGTGGTCATCCTGTTTGAAGGCCGCGATGCGGCAGGCAAGGGCGGGGCAATCAAGCGCTTTATGGAGCACATCAATCCACGGGGCGCGCGGGTCGTGGCTTTGGAAAAGCCCACCGATACGGAACGTGGCCAATGGTATTTCCAGCGTTATGTGCAAAATCTGCCTACTGCGGGCGAGATCGTGTTATTTGACCGCTCCTGGTACAACCGGGCGGGTGTCGAACGGGTCATGGGTTTTTGTGAAGACCGTGAGTACGACGATTTTATGCGGCAGGCACCGGAGTTTGAGCGCCATCTGGTGAGCAGCGGCATCCACCTCATCAAGTTCTGGTTTTCGGTAAGCCGCGAAGAACAACGCCGCCGTTTCAAGGAACGGGAAATTCACCCGCTCAAACAGTGGAAACTCAGCCCGATTGACCTGGCCTCGCTAGACAAGTGGGAAGAGTATACAACGGCGAAAGAAGCGATGTTTTTTCATACGGATACTGCCGAATCGCCCTGGACAGTGGTCAAGTCGGACTGCAAAAAGCGGGCACGCCTGAATGCGATGCGTTATGTCTTGCACAAGCTGCATTACACCGGTAAAAATCCGGAAAATATCCAACCGATTGATCCGCTGGTGGTTGGACGTGCCAACATCATGGCGGATCGGTAGAAGGTGCAGAACTGATTGACAGCCAAGTATCCTCACTCATGAAAATTACCCGTTTACTGATTATCGGGGTGGGGATTCTGCTGTTTAGCCTGATATCAAAAAAGGTTGAGGCCAGCCTGCTGACACTCGCGGTTGTTTTTACCTCCGCACGGCAGCGGCAGAGTCATGCTGAAATGACTGACGTACCCGGCGAGTTGTTATCGCGTTATCATAAATCATCGTAGAAGCAAACTTTGGGTTAAGCGCCTTAAGCGCCCGTTTATCCGTGCCTGACTGCCCGCCAATCTGAAAATCCGACACCTGGGTACCGCTCTCCTTTATATTCAAAATCAACAGGCTACCCACGATCCAAGATCCTAGAACCAGATCCCAGAAGAGGTGTTGAAATGGATATTCAGACTAACCAGACACAAAGCAAGCTGCTCCCACGCCAGCCCGACATGCAGGCAGAAACCCGTGCGGCGGGTGGGCAGCTTGACCGTTTTAACAGTTCTGCCCCCACCCAGAACAACTCGTTTAACCAGATGATCCAGCAATTGCTTTTACAGTTGGTCAAACTGTTGCTGGCACAACTGAAGAACCCGAAGCCCACCCCGATTGATCCACAGCCGGTTTATGGGGTTATTATCCCGCCAGATGACCATATTATACAGCCGGTCTATGGCGTGATTATTAGTCCGGAAGATCCCATCGTTCAACCAGTCTACGGTGCCGTGATTGACCCGGATCTACAGCCTGTATATGGCGCTCCCCAGAATCTAAGCTAGACACCGCCGCCAGGAATCGAATAACTGATGGAAACCGCCCTGTCATCTTCACAAAACTACAACCCGCGCAAGCGGCAGTGCTATGCCGTGTGGGAAATCACCTTGAAGTGTAACCTCGCCTGCAGCCATTGCGGTTCGCGTGCCGGTGATGCCCGTTATGATGAACTGACCACAGCGGAAGCGCTGGATCTGGTGCAGCAGATGGCAGACGCAGGGGTGACTGAAGTAACCCTGATCGGTGGTGAAGCGTTCTTGCGTAAAGACTGGCTGGATATTGCCCGCGAGATTGTCCGGCAGGGTATGGTTTGTTCCATGACGACCGGCGGTTACGGGATTAACCTGACCACGGCTCAACGAATGAAAGATGCGGGGATCAGCCCGGTCTCCGTGTCGATTGATGGCATGGCGCGCACCCATGACCGCTTGCGTGGCAAAATCGGTTCCTGGAAACAGGCGTTCGAGACCATGCAGCATTTGCGCACGGTCGGTATTCCGTTTGGGGTGAACAGTCAGGTGAACCGGCACTCCGCCCCCGAATTTCCGTTGATGTATCAGGCTTTGCTCGACGCTGGGGCGAAAGCCTGGCAGGTGCAAATGACCGTGCCGATGGGCAACGCAGCGGATAATTCGGACATGCTGCTGCAACCAGCAGAACTACTGGCTTTTCACCCACTGCTGGCCTTGCTGGCAGAACACGGCCACCGCGAAGGTTTGATTGTGCAGCCGGGCAATAACTTCGGGTATTACGGGCCGTATGACCGTCTGTTGCGCAGTTTTGGGCGCAAAGACCGCGAATGGGCGTTCTGGCGGGGTTGTTCGGCGGGTCTGGCCACCATTGGCATCGAAGCGGATGGCACCATCAAGGGCTGCCCGTCACTGCCGACCTCTGCTTATTCCGGTGGCAACATTCGTGACTATTCACTGGCGCATATTTTGCTGGAACGTGATGAGCTGACTTTTAACCTCAAAGCGGGCACGGATGAAGGCACGGCACATTTGTGGGGTTTCTGTAAGACCTGTGATTATGCTGAACTGTGCCGGGGGGCGTGTAACTGGACTGCGCATGTGTTCTTCGACAAACGGGGTAACAACCCCTATTGCCACCATCGCTCACTGGTGAATGCAGCGAACGGGGTGCGCGAACATCTGGAGATGAAACGCGCTGCCTCCGGTCGCCCGTTTGATAATGGTGAGTTTGCCATTACTGAAATGCCGCTGGCGGCAGCCTGGGTCGATGATCCTGAGCATTTTACACTCGATAAAGTACGCTGGCCCCAGCGCTGGCAAGCGCAAGCCCCCCAATGGCAGGCACGTCTGGAGCAGGAAATCGAGCGTAATATCCGGCAAATGCAGCACGCACTGACTACCCCTGTGACCGCTGTTCAGCGCCAACTGGCGTGATTCATGTCATTTATTCTTGATTTATTCTCGATCTGTCAGGTAAACAGGGGTACTCTTGTCAGCCAGTGATCTGATACAAGCGCCTATACCATGACTGATACCCACAAGCCTCTTGTCCTCGTCGACGGATCGTCTTATCTGTTCCGTGCCTTCCATGCCCTGCCACCACTCACTAATTCCAAAGGTGAGCCAACCGGTGCCATGCACGGTGTGCTCAACATGTTGGATCGTTTGTGCAAGGACTACGCGCCGGAGCACATGGCCGTCATTTTTGATGCCCCCGGCAAAACCTTCCGCGATGATTTATACCCTGAGTACAAGGGTAATCGCCCGTCGATGCCAGATGATTTACGCAGCCAGATTGAGCCGCTGCTGGATATTATCCGCGCGCAAGGCTACCCGTTGCTGATCGTTCCGGGGGTGGAAGCCGATGACGTGATCGGTACGCTGGCCAGCCTGTATGACGGCAAGGTGATTATCTCCACCGGCGACAAGGATATGGCGCAGCTGGTCAACGAGCGCGTCCACCTGATCAACACCATGAGCGATCACTATGCGGATATTGACGGGGTGATCGAGAAGTTTGGGGTGCCCCCGGAACGGATTCGTGATTACCTGACCCTGATCGGTGATACGGTGGACAATGTACCGGGTGTGAACAAGGTCGGGCCGAAAACAGCGGTCAAGTGGCTGGCAGAATACGGCACACTGGAAAACATCATGGCGAACGCGGATCAGTTCAAGGGCAAGATCGGCGAGTATTTGCGTGAGGCGCTGGCGCATCTGCCCCTGTCGTATGAGCTGGTGACGATCAAATGTGATCTGGAGCTGGATTGCACACCCGAAGCGTTGTCATTTCTACCGCCCGATACTGACCAGTTACGCGACTTGTACACGCGCTACGAACTGCGCACCCGCTTGGCCGCACTGGACAAGGCTCAGGCGAAAACAGCGTTGCAGGATGCGGAACAGCCTGATCACCGCGCAGAAATGCCTGCGCCGGAAGAACCCCCCCAACCGGAACAGACGTATACTGCGATTCTCACCCAAGCTGATCTGGATAGCTGGCTGCAACGTTTGCAGGACGCCGGTGAGTTTGCTTTTGACACAGAAACCACCAGCCTCGATTACATGGAAGCGCAAGTCGTCGGGGTGTCGTTTGCAATAAAACCCGGTGAGGCCGCTTATTTGCCACTGGCGCATGATTATTTGGGCGCACCGCAGCAATTAGCACGTGATGCGGTGCTGGCACAGTTAAAACCTTTGCTCGAAAACCCCGCACTGCGCAAGATTGGCCAGAATCTCAAGTACGATCGCAGTGTTCTGAAAAATCACGGAATTACCCTGAACGGCATTGCGCATGACACCATGCTCGAATCCTATGTACTCGATTCGGTGTCGAACCGGCATGACATGGATACCTTGTGTGCCAAGCACCTTGACCACGTTAATATCAGTTTTGAGGACATTGCTGGCAAGGGTAAAAAGCAGCTGACTTTCAATGAAATTGCCCTTGAGCAGGCCACGCCTTATGCGGCAGAAGACGCAGACATGACGCTGCAGCTGCACCAGTTTTTCTGGCCACAGCTGGAAGCACTGGATGGGCAGCGCAAGCTTTATCGGGAGGTCGAGCTGCCCTTGGTCAGCGTGCTTTCGAATATTGAGCGCAATGGCGTGCTGGTTGATGCGAACATGCTGGGCAAGCAAAGCCAGGAGCTGGTCGAACGCATGGAAATCGTCACCCGTGAGGCGTATCAGGTCGCGGGGGAGGAGTTTAATCTGGCCTCACCCAAGCAGATTCAGGCGATTTTCTTCGACAAACTCGGTCTGCCGGTCGTGCGAAAAACACCCAAAGGTCAGCCTTCTACGGCTGAAGATGTCTTGGAAGAGCTGGCGGGGCTGGGGCACGCGCTGCCGCAACTGATTTTGGAGCACCGTGGCCTGAGCAAGCTCAAATCGACTTATACCGACAAGTTGCCGGGGCAGATCAACCCGCACAGCGGGCGGGTGCACACTTCTTATCATCAGGCGGTCACCGCCACCGGACGCTTGTCCTCGACGGATCCTAATCTGCAAAATATCCCGATCCGGAATGCAGAAGGTCGCCGGATTCGGCAGGCCTTTATTGCCCCGGCGGGCAGCCAAATACTCGCGGCGGATTATTCACAGATTGAATTGCGGATTATGGCGCATTTATCGGGCGACACCGGCCTGCTGACGGCCTTTGCGGCAGGTAAAGATATTCACCGTGCGACCGCCGCTGAAGTGTTTGGTGCCCAGCTGGAAGAGGTTACCACCGAACAGCGCCGTGCTGCCAAGGCGATTAACTTCGGCCTGATTTATGGGATGTCAGCCTTCGGTTTGGCCAAGCAATTGGGGGTAGAGCGGGGTGATGCGCAAATTTATGTGAATCTCTATTTTGAGCGTTATCCCGGCGTGAAAGCGTATATGGATAACACCCGTGAAAAAGCCCGGGCGCAAGGCTATGTCGAAACCCTGTTTGGTCGCCGCCTGTTTCTGCCCGATATTAAATCCCGGAATGCCGCCACGCGCCAGTATGCAGAACGCACCGCAATCAACGCCCCCATGCAGGGGACAGCCGCTGACATCATCAAAAAGGCGATGATTACGGTGGATGACTGGCTGGAAAGCAGTCACTTGCAGACCAAAATGATCATGCAGGTACACGATGAACTGGTGTTTGAAGTGCCAATGACAGAGATGGAAGCGGTGCGAGCCAAGGTGATTGAATTAATGACCGATGCGGCGAAGCTGGACGTGCCTTTGGTGGTGGATACCGGGGTGGGTATTAACTGGGACGAGGCACACTGACATGAGTGTAATAGACATTATTTAAAAATACCGACCTAAAGTCCCATCAAAAAAACTAATACTT
>CAXYXY010000015.1:0-94152 GCA_964293125.1 uncultured Thiothrix sp.
AAAGAAGCCAGATTTATTCAAAAAGAAAGTATATGATCTATCGGGACTTGACAGCCTTTTTTATTCCAATCGCCTATTTGATTCCCATCCCCCTTGCCTGGTGGGAACTTTTACCTGGGAGGGAACACTATCTCCCTGCCCTGCAGTGGCTGATGCAACAAAATCAGTCCCCCTGGCTAAGCCTGAGCCTCGTCCCGGAAAAAACGGCACATGCCCTGTTAGCCATAATACCGCTACTCGCCCTGTTCCTCGCCGTCAGTAGCTTTTCACGAAAAACCCTGATACGACTGGCTTATCTATTGTTTATTAGTGCAACCCTGCAGGCTTTGCTCGGCTTGCTGCAGTACTCAACAAAGGCAGAGTATTGGTTCTTTTTTGCTGGACATGGGGGAACTGAAAATGCGCAAGGGACTTATCTGAATCGTGACCACTTTGTCACGCTGATGTACATGACCTTGCCTTTAGTGATTGGCCTTCTGGCCTTTAATAGTGGCAAGAATTACAAAGAAGAAGATACGGATAGAAAAGTTGATAAACTATTTAGCCAATTCATTTTTCTCGGGTCACTAGCGTTTTTGTTGATATTAGCTGGCATTTTTTCTCGGTCACGCGCCGGAATTTTCCTAGTCATAGTCAGCATCCTGCTTTCCTCACTGCTGTTTGCCCGGCATATTGGTGGAACCCGTAGTGCCAGTCTGGCAGCCACTATGGGTATGCTGAGTATCGGCGTAGCCTCCAGCATCGGCTTGATCCCTGTCCTGAACCGCTTCATTGCATTGGATCCTTTAGAGGATGTGCGGTTCCAGTTATTTGCAACCAGTATGCAGGGCATTAAGCAGTTTTTCCCGGTAGGCAGTGGCCCCAGTACTTTTCAGGAAATATACCGAACGATCCAGCCTATTGAACAAACAAATTTTGTTAATCATGCGCATAATGATTACCTGGAATTATTGCTGGAGACGGGTGCAGCTGGGGCATTCCTGATAGGTCTGTTTATGCTCATCTACCTGCTGGGCTGGGTACAACTGAGAGGCATGACGTGGAATGAAACACGTTTTCTCAAAGTAGGCGCGGGAATCAGTATTTTCTTGCTGCTGCTGCATTCGTTCGTAGACTTTAACTTCCATACCCCGGCCAATGCCATCGTGTTTGCGTTTATGGCCGCCATTTTCTTGCGCAAGGAAAAGCGGGAAAATTATTACAGCAAAAAAGAAAGCACACGTGAATCCAAGCCGAAGAGACGGAAAAGAAGATCGAGTTCAAACTCCAAAGGTACAGCATCAACGTAAGGCGGCTCAGCGCATATACCCGTTTTCGGCCAAAAAAGCCTCCGTGATATTGCTGGCGCTGGGCAGGGCATGAGCCGCTTGCTCACCCAGCAACAAACGCTCCAGATAGCGGGCAATCACATCGACTTCCAGATTGACTTTAGAGCCTGCCCGATAACTACCCATCACCGTTTCCTGCAAGGTATGGGGAATAATGTTCAGCTCGAATACCGCACCCTCCACCCTGTTCACAGTCAGACTGGTGCCATCCACACAGATCGAACCTTTGGTTGCGATATACTTCGCCAGATTATCCGGGGCGCGCAAACTGAAACGGACTGAACGGGCATCATCATGCCGACTGACTACTTCACCCAAGCCATCCACATGACCACTGACCAGATGCCCGCCCAAACGGGTGTTCAGGGTCAGTGCCTTTTCCAGATTAACCTGCGACCCCTGTCCCAACTGGCCAAGGCTGGTCAGTGACAGGGTTTCAGCCGACACATCCGCACTAAAACTGCTGTCCGTCAGCGCCACCGCCGTCAGGCAAACACCGTTAATCGCGATACTGTCACCCAGTTGCACATCACTCATGTCCAGCTTGCCGGTATGGATCGTCAGGCGCATATCACCACCGACTGCTTGCAAACGCCCTACTGTACCGAGTGCCTGAATAATTCCTGTAAACATAAGATTGTCCTGTCAAATATCCCTGTCACGAAGCTACGCTGGCTAGAATACGCCAGTCCGCGCCCACTGCCCGAATATCCCTGATTTGTACCTGCATACGCTCTGCCATCCGCGCCAGCGGTAAATTAAACAGGGCGCGTGCCTCCGCGCCCATCAGGTGTGGAGCCATATAAATCACCAGCTCATCCACCAACCCCCCCGCCAATAAACTTCCCCCCAAGGTCGCACCGGCCTCAACATGCACTTCATGGATACCGTCAGCCAAGAGTGCAGTCATCACCTCCGGCAGAGGCAGCTGTTCACCTGCAAAATGCCGAACCCGCACCCCTGCCTGCTCCAGTCGCGCCTGTTTCTCCGGGTCAGGGTTACAGGTATACACCCGCACTTCACCGGCTAATTGCAACAAAGGGGCATCAGCTGGCAAACGCAGTTTCGAATCAAGAATTACCCGCACTGGCTGACGTACCGCACCCTTGATACCCAGTTCGGCGGCATTGAGACGTACATTCAGAGACGGCGTATCCATCAGCACCGTACCAATACCCGTCAATATGGCTCCCGCTTGTGCCCGCCAATGCTGCACATCCTGGCGGGCGGCGGCACCGGTGATCCAAACACTTTCACCCGAGGCCATCGCAGTCCGTCCGTCCAGACTCATTGCCATTTTCATCCGTACAAACGGACGTTGGCGTTCCATGGCGCTGATAAAACCGGGGTTTAACGTGCGTGCTTCCTCCGCCAGCAACCCGAAAGCGGTGTCAATACCGGCCTGCTGTAAACGAGCCAGCCCTCGCCCGGCGACTTGAGGATTGGGGTCAACCATCGCAGCCACAACCCGCTTAACACCAGCCTGTACCAATGCCTCTGCACAAGGCGGAGTACGGCCAAAATGTGAACAGGGTTCCAAGCTGACATACACATCTGCCCCTTGTGCCTGCGTACCCGCCATTGCCAGCGCATGAACTTCCGCATGTGCCTGCCCTGTCCGCTCATGCCAGCCTTCGCCAACTATCTGGCCATCACGGGCAATTACACAACCGACGCGGGGGTTGGGATGCGTGGTATACAAGCCATGCCGTGCCAATTGAAGCGCACGCGCCATACACCTATGGTCAAAAACAGAAAATGAGGGGGATGGCATTAGTCGTTAGGCGTGGGGGTCAGCAGCAAAGGCAACAAGTCAATCTGCCGCTGACGCTGCTCGGGGGTGGGGTCGTTTTCCAGCTGGTTAATCATACGCCGGAATTCAGCGACATCATTAAAGCGTCGATACACCGAAGCAAAGCGGATATAGGCCACTTCATCCAGATTGCGTAATTCAGCCAGCACCAACTCACCCATCAAGGTAGAGGGCACTTCGCGCTCGCCACCCATCAGAATTTTTTTGCGAATACGGCTGATCGCGGCCTCTGCCTGATCAATGGAAACCGGACGCTTTTCCAGCGCCCGCATAATACCTGCCCGCAATTTGTCATCGTTAAACGGTTCGCGTGCCGCGTTGGATTTGATCACACGCGGCATGGTCAATTCAGCCATTTCATAGGTAGTGAAACGCTCGCCGCAGGCACTGTCACTGCATCGCCTGCGCCGTCTGACCTGCTCACCTTCGCTGGCCAGACGGGAGTCAATCACGCGCGTATCATCCGCACCACAAAACGGGCAACGCATCGCTTAAGCGGAATAGACCGGGAAGCGCCCACAAATCTCCAGCACCTTGCCTTTCACCGTTTCGATAACCGCCGGGTTATCGATGTCGTCCAGCACATCAGCGATCCAGTTGGCCAACAAGCGGCATTCGTCTTCCTTGAAACCACGTGTGGTGATAGCAGGTGTACCCACCCGGATACCACTGGTCACGAAGGGTGATTGCGGATCATTGGGCACCGCATTTTTATTGACTGTAATGTTGGCACTACCCAAAGCGGCATCCGCTGCCTTGCCGGTCAGACCTTTATTGATCAAATCGACCAGCATCAGGTGATTGTCCGTGCCGCCCGATACAATGTTATACCCCCGCTCAATCAACTGGGCAGCCAGTGCTTTCGCGTTAGCAACGACCTGTTGCTGGTAAATCGTAAATTCCGGTTCCAGCGCTTCCTTGAAAGCAACCGCTTTGGCCGCGATCACATGCATCAGCGGGCCGCCCTGGGTACCGGGGAAAACCAGTGAATTGAATTTCTTCTCCAGCTCCGGGTTTGCCTTGGCTAGAATAATGCCACCGCGTGGGCCACGCAGTGTTTTATGCGTCGTCGAAGTCGTCACATCCGCAATGTTCACCGGGTTCGGGTAAACGCCAGCAGCTACCAGACCGGCCACATGTGCCATATCCACCATCAGATAAGCGCCGACCTTGTCTGCAATATCCCGGAACTTCTGCCAGTCAATATAACGTGAGTAGGCCGAGAAACCGGCTACGATCATCTTTGGCTTGTGTTCCAGCGCCAGTGCTTCTACTTCCGCATAGTCAATATACCCATCAGCGTCTATCCCGTACTGTACTGCATGGTAGATTTTTCCGGAGAAATTCGGTTTGGCACCGTGGGTCAAATGGCCACCATGCGCCAGGCTCATGCCTAAGACGGTATCACCCGGATTCAGCAGCGCCATGTAAACGGCTGCGTTCGCTTGCGAACCGGAATGGGGCTGCACGTTGGCAAAATCAGCGCCAAACAACTGCTTGGCACGGTCAATCGCCAATTGTTCAGCAATATCGACATACTCACAGCCACCGTAATAGCGCTTGTCCGGATAGCCTTCAGCATATTTATTGGTCAGTACTGAACCTTGGGCTTCCATCACACGCGGACTGGCGTAATTTTCAGAGGCAATCAGCTCTATGTGTTCTTCCTGACGACGTGACTCGGCAGCGATTGCGCCCCACAGCTCATCATCATAGCCCGCAATACCCATATTAATAGAAAACATGCTGCTTCACTCTCCTGAAACGATAAGATTGGATAAGGTCAATAGTGGCTATCATAGCAACAAATAAAGCACTCGCCTAAAAAAAACGAACCCTGCGGGAGAGTTCGTCGATAAGCGTGCAATCAGGCTTCATCAGGTGAAAAGATCTGAAAGGATCAGGTGGCAGGTGCTGGTGCTGGTACGGGTGGAATGATGCCAGTACCGTACTGTTTGGCAAAGATCACGGAGGGTGCACCGTTGAAATCAAAAAAGTGCAAAGTGGCTCCCACCTGCTGGACACTCCCCGCCCGGCGTAACACCTTCAGATACTGCCCTTCCCAGCTACCGACATCGATAGTCGGCCTGCCAGGCTCAGGGCGCAACACTTCACAGGGTTTGCGGGTCTGCTGGATGCTGGTTACCTTGAAACCACGGTTACCCACCTGCTCAAACTTGGCAGAATAAGTATTGCACCCACCCAAGCCCGCCATCGCAGTTTGTTCCACTTCCATGGAAATTTTCAGTACTCTCGGCACTTCATTACCATAAATGGAAAACAGACGCCAACGTGTGCCCAATAACGACGGGCCACCACTATTCAACGGACAAGCGCCGGCTGGTAACGGGGTTGTCGCACCCGCTGCCAGCAAATTGCCTGCCCACAAGGCCAGCGGCAATGCCAATAATTGTCTGCGTATGGGTGAAAACACCACGCAGGATTGATCAGTTTGTCTCATAAATTCCCTCTCCTTAGTCATAAGGATGTGTTAAGCAGAACGTTGTTGTAGGATTTTTGCAACACCTTGAGTATAGGAAACCATCAATTCACTTGCACAAAAAAATATTTGTTTAATACTTACCCCCTCCATGTCTGTCTGCCGGTCTGTACCGGTCAACAGGCATTGGCTGGCAAATCGACTCCCAGCGCATCACTGAGCCTGCCCCAGTCAAAAAACGGCCCCGGATCGGTCTTGCGCCCCGGTGCAATATGTTCATGCCCGGTAATGTCCTGATAGCTCAGACTCTCATACCCTGCACACAGTGCATTGATTACTTTTTCTAGTGCCTGATATTGCGCCTCAGTAAAAGGCACGTAATCACTGCCCTCCAGCTCAATACCTATCGAAAAATCATTACAGCGGCTGCGACCCGCATATTCAGAAACCCCGGCATGAAAAGCGCGTAAATGAAACGGCACATATTGTACGACTTCTCCACAGCGGCGAATTAACAAGTGACTGGCCACTCGCAAGTGTATAATTTCTGAAAAGAAGGGATGTTCAGTCACCTCCAGCGTATTGGTAAACAGTCGGTCGATGGCGTCCCCGCCAAATTCATTGGGTGGCAAACTGATGTTGTGGATGACGATAAGTTCAGGTCTGCAACCTGCAGGACGCTCATCATGGTTGGGTGAAGGGCACTGCCGAGCTGTAGACAGCAGGCCTCCGATACGATCAATGTCCATTAACCTCCCCTTAATAAGGCTCAAAATATTTTTATACCCATCATAAAACACCTTTCTTTAAAGATCAAAAATATCAAATTAATATATTTAATGTATACATTATCAAATTTAATTATTAGCCTCATAAAAAATCTATACATGATTTGCTTGAAAAAAAACCAAATAGACTATAAGTTAATCAATCTGATGACCGGTAGTCAATTCTTTATTCATTAATTCTTTATTCATTAAGCTGAACTTATAATGTGATTAAATTTAGTCGAGTTTTGCGCGGGCATGCAAACAGCTAAAAGCTTGTAAACATGAGCACATAATGGTTTTTAAACAGGGGAATCACAACATGTCGATACATGACATAGTACGTCGTGGCACGTACACACTAGCCGTTGCTTTAGCAATCAGTGCAAGCGCTTATCCATCGATGAGCATGGCAGCGGATAATTTCAAGCCATACAAGATCAGCATGAAACGCACTAATCCTGCAAAGCCACTACCCAAGTCAGAGATCATCGCCAAGGTGAAATCAAAGCACGATGGCAGAGTCCTGTCCATTCGAGACGAACCTCGCGGAGGGGAGGACTGTCATATTGTTAATCAGATGGGGGAAGACGGCGAACTTCGTATCATCCACGTTGCTTGCACTAAAGAATGGTAATAACCAGAATAGGTTCAGGATAGATTAAGAAAACCCGGCCTCTGTGTGCCGGGTTTTTACTGTTGGGGACTGCAAATTGTGTATTCTTTATTCGCTATCTTTCATGCTATGATGGAACTCGTATCGGGTAGAATAAGGGCTCTACCGGAGACCTCAGTTAGATCCGAATTATTTTTCAACCACTCAAATAGAATCAAAATTATGCGCGTACTTGTTGTTGAAGATAAAGCACCTATCCGGGAACAGATAGCCAGTGACCTGAAGAAAAACGGGTTCACAGTGGATGTTGCCAGTGACGGTGCGCAAGGGCTATATATAGCCACCGAGTTCCCGATTGATATCGCTGTCGTCGATCTGGGTCTACCTCATGTAACCGGCTTGGAAATTATCCGCAATGTCCGGGCGAAAGGACTGGAATACCCGATCGTGGCACTGACTGTGCGTGACCGTTGGGAGACCAAGGTTGAAGTACTGGAGGCTGGCGCAGACGATTATCTGGTCAAACCGGTGCATGCTGAAGAGCTGTCTGCCCGCTTGCGTGCGCTGTTACGCCGCACAAAAGGTTGGACACAAGCGGAACTAAACTGCCCGCCTATCCGTCTGAACCTGTCTGAACAACGTATCTATGTCAATGAAGCTGAAGTGACACTCACGGCTTATGAATACCGGGTGCTGGAACATCTCATGCTGCATGCAGGCCAGGTCATTTCGAAAACACACCTGACCGATAGCCTCTACGAAGAGGATGCAGACCGTGACAGCAACGTGATTGAGGTCTTTATCCGTCGTCTGCGCCAGAAGCTGGATCCTGATGAGACGTTAAAGCCGATTGAAACACTGCGTGGGCGTGGATACCGTTTTACTTTAGACTGTCAGAGAACCAGTAATTAATAATGATTGGGTCGTTACGTAGTCGCCAGCTGGTTAGTGGCTTCACTATTATTGTTATCGGCATCCTGATTTTGGGTGCCTTACTCAGCATCAGTGTTTATCAACAAAAAACCGAAGATATTCGCATAGAACTGGAACGTACATCAGCCGACTTGCTGGGCTTCATCGAATACGAGCGCGGCAAGTTCCTGTTTCCTGATCGCAATCTCAACATCGCCACCAAATTTGTGACCTTGAATGAGTTATGGCAGGACAAGCAGCGGCGCTTTGCCTATATCTGGGACAGTCAGCTCAAGCGCATTATCTGGAACTCGCTGGACAACGACAACGTGGGCAGCGAGAACGTGGTGGTGCCATTGTTCGCCTATTTCGATTTTGACCAATTGCTACAAGATCCGGACATCAAAAACTTTACGCCTGTCGCCAAAAAAATGAAGTCGGTGCCCAGAAGCACCGACGATACGGATTTTAAGCCAGAACAGTTCATGGTGGCTGTCCAGCATTTTTCCTTTCGCGAAGATGCTGACCCTAACGGCAAGGCCAACCAATATCTGTTTCTCGTTGCGGAATCAATGGCTGACGTTAACAAGGAAATCAATAAACTGGTCACGGTATTTTCCATCCTGTTTTTTGCCTCAGTCATTCTCATCCTGATTGCACAACTGGCTTCCAGTTTCTGGGTAGTCGCACCCATCCGTGAGTTTGAAGAGGAAGTACGCCTGATCGAAGCGGGCGACCGTGAGACCATCCGTGAAGAATACCCGGACGAACTGGTGCCCATCAAAAACACCATCAATGCACTGATCGGTTATGAAAAAGGCCAGAAACAACGTTACAAGGACTCACTCGACGATCTGGCGCACAGCCTGAAAACACCGTTGGCCGCGATTCAGTCACACTTGGAAAGCAATCATTTTCTGGATATTCCGCGCGACCATCCCGGCCTGGCAGGCATCGCCGCAGAGATGGAGTACATGAAAGAGATCATTTCCCGCCAGCTACGCAAAGCCATGGTGACCAGTGAAAATGCCATTATCATGGCGCAGCCAGTACGTCCCATCCTGACACGCCTGGCAAATACCATGAACAAGGTGCATCGGGGCAAGGATTTTGAAGTGCGCATCAATGTGGATGAATACGCCAAGTGCCGCCTTGACTCTGAGGATTTGATGGAACTGTTCGGTAATTTGCTGAACAACGCCAGCCGTTTTTGTGATCGTCTGGTTGAAGTTTCATCCTTTCGCGACAATGATATGCTGGTGATTGATATTGACGATGACGGCATGGGTTTCCCCAGTGAAAACCCCGCCAAACTCTTGAAACGGGGCATTCGTGAAGACAGCAAGACAGAAGGTCAGGGCATCGGCCTGGCAGTCAGCACCGAAATCGTCTCGGCCATTGGCGGCAAAATTGAACTCTTGGTTTCACCTTATGTCGGGGCGCGTGTACGTCTGCATTTGCCAACCTGACGCAAGCTGCTGCGCTACTGTATAACCCGAATGTCCACTTTGGCGACATTCGCATCTTCGTCCAGTACCGTCAGCTCATAGTGACCCGCTCGCGTAAAACGGTAGGTCAAGCCGCCCTCCCCGCCTGCCGGTGCAGTTCCGGCCAGCTCACCGTTCACCAGCCACTGATAAGTGCCCTTCCCGCCCAAGGCCTTCAACGTCACTGGCAGCCCATCAGCACCACCCGCAAGGCGTGGTAATTGCAACACCGTACTGTCGTCAAACCGCTCAATGGCCAGTGCCAGGGTTTGATCGGCCTGCATGCTGAACGGGCAAGACGCATCCAGCATCGGTAATTGCATGCTTTCCAGCACCGCTACCGGTAACCAGGGGCGCACTTCCAATGGCCAGATCACACGACTGCGCTGTTCGCGTTTCGGGCTGCTACACTCGGCATTAACCCGCAAACCCGTCTGCGGATTAACCCAGTAATAGCGCTTCCCGGCAGACCAGCTGGGATCACGGATATTCTGCAAGGTGGGCGGAAAAGTGTTGGCGATCACCCAGGCCGGATGCTGGCGCTGGCAATCAGTGGGTGCTGTATCTGCCACACTGCCGCCCAGTGGCCAACAAATAACCTGCTCAGTGACTGCCGCCGGACGTTGCAATAACTGGTGAGGTGCTGGCAAGGCCTGAAAGACATCAAACAGCAACGGGCCGGAAGCACGTGCCCCAAAACGTCCTGGCAGCGGCGTCCCGTCAGGCCGCCCTGTCCAGACGCCGACGGTATAGCGGGCATTAAAACCAAACGCCCAAGCATCACGAAAGCCATAACTGGTGCCGGTTTTCCAGGCCAGATTCATCTGTACCGCCGAAAAACCGTTGGGAGGAGCGACCCCACGCAAGATTTCGCCAATCACCCAACTGGATTCTGGCGACAAAAACCGGCGTTCAACCACGGGCGCATCCAGCGTATAACGCGGACGAATGCTGATACCCGCCCGTGCCAGCGCACTGTAACCCTGCACCAGATTTTCCAGACGGGCACCCGCCCCCCCCAGTATCATGCTCAGATTGGCCTGTTCGTCCTGAGGATAGACGAGCGGAATACCCGCATGGCGCAGGCGGGCATCAAATACCGGTGGCGTCAGGCGCTGCAACATATCCACCGCCGGAATGTTCAACGACAATTGCAAAGCCTCGGTCACCGTCACCGCTCCCTTGTAATCCCGCATAAAATTACGCGGTGCATAACCCTGCACCATCAGTGGGGCATCGCTTAGCAAACTGGCCGAATGGATCATGCCTGCATCCATCGCCATGCCATATAAAAAGGGTTTGAGTGTTGAGCCCGGTGAACGTAGCGCCTGCACCATATCGACCTGACCGGCGCGTTGCTCTGAAAAGAAATCCGCTGAACCCGCATAAGCACGCACTAGCCCACTCGCGTTTTCCATCACCAGAATACCGGCAGAAGCATCATCCGGCAGCATCACCTGGCGCGAACGCAGAATGTTTTCCACCGCCCATTGAATATTCGCATCCAGCGTGGTGACAATGCGCGCCTGATCCGTTATCTGCTCCTTGACCCGCCGGGCAAATACCGGAGCCATCATCGGTTGCCGGAAGGTGCTCTGCGCCACTTGTTCCATGTGCGCCTCGGCTACGGACTGCTCATCCCACACCCCCAAATCCAGCATGCGCTGTAGCACCTTGTCGCGATAAAGGCGGGCACGTTCAGGATGGCGATCAGGTCGTAACCGTGAAGGCGCTTGCGGTAACACCGCCAGTAAAGCGGCTTCGGCATGGCTCAAATCCAGCGCCGGTTTATGCAAATAAGCATAACTGGCCGTTTGCACCCCCTCGATAGGGCCACCAAAGGGCGCAAGATTCAGATAAAAGTTGAGGATTTCGTCTTTGCTGTAATGCCATTCCAGCTGCAAGGCACGAAACATCTGCCTGCCTTTGCCAGATAAGCTGCGCGGGTGGGGATCAAGAATACGTGCCACTTGCATGGTCAGGGTTGAACCGCCTGAAATCACCTCACCGTAGCGCAGCCATTGCCAGGCTGCCCGCAACAAAGCCAGCGGATTGATGCCGGGGTGGTAATAAAACCAGCGGTCTTCATAACCCAGCAAGGCCTGCAGATACAGGGGAGAGACCTCATCCAGCTGTGCCGGATAACGCCAGATACCCTCATTGTCTGCAAACGCGCGTAAAGGTGTGTGATCCTCCGCTAGCACAATCACACTGCGGACACGATTGGGATCAGGTAAAGGAGAGTAATGGTCGGCCAGCAGAAAAACTGCCAGCAGAACCAACACTCCCAGCGACACCCGCCCGCTCCAGCCCAGCCATTTACGTCCTGTCAGGCTTTTAAGCAAACGCACCCTTTACCTCGCTTTACCGCGTAATCAGCAACTCACCGGGCGCTTGTCCGATACCGTAAATATCCGGGCGGTACATGTCCGTGACATAAGGCGGCGGCAACACGAATTTGCCAGCCGACACCACACGTACCAGATAAAACAGGTAACGGTTCGCCTTTGCGTTAAGCTCAAATGCCGCTATATAGCGGTCATCACGAAATTCCTCATGCTGTACCGGGTTAGACGACATCCATTCAGCCACAGAAGTATCCATACCATCCAGTTTCACACTCTGCAAGGCTTCATTATCCAACAGATTGCTATTTTCAATCTCAAAGCCTGAAGGCAGCAAATCAACCGCCAGCGCATCGCGCACCTGTTCAGTACTGAACACTGTCAGGCGTGTCAATAACAGGTCTCCAGCTTTAATCGCAGCGGCCTTGACCTCATTGCCCTTAAGATCAAACCACTGACGCTGCACACTCACTGGCTCTTCACGAACAGCCGGGGCTTTTAGCGGGTAAGCATCCAGTGTCAAACCCACATACAACGGCGTCTCGCCTTTGGCCGTGATTTTCAGGCCTTTGGCAAAATCATCCGCGCCCAGTGTACGGGTAAAGCTACCGGCTTGCGCCAATGGGAGCGCGTTACCGTCCACTGATAGCTCGGCTTGCCACTGTTCGGATGCTTGCTTGTCCAGCACCTTACCCAACAGAAAAATATAAACCTGTTCTTGGGTGCTTAGATAGGAACGTGCATAAATATCTCGCGCCAGGTACTGAATGTGTTGCCCCAAGGCAGGCACACTTTGCTCATTGACCAGCAGCAGGTAAAGCATCATCGCACGGTCACGAATCGGGCTACCGTAATCCCCCAGGTAAAGATCGGCTTTACGCGGTAAATTCAGCCCCTTCATGATGGCTTCCTCACCCCGACGTTTGTCACCCTGCATGACCAGCGCCAATCCTAGCTGCACCAGCGGCAAACCCGTAATCGCTTTGTTGGCGTCTTTTTCATAAATAGCGCGCAAGGTACCGAGAATGGCGCGTTTCTCCCGCGCCAGCACATAGGCCGCGTAAGCGCGAGTGGCAAAATCCATGTGCTCGGGGTTGTCCGCATAGCCATACCGACCACTCGGTTGGCTATAGCCTTCTTGCAAGCGTTCTTCCAGATTTTTCAGCGTCGTTTGCAAGAGTTTGTCCGGCACCACAAAACCCTGTTTGCGTGCATCCAGCAGGAAATCAGCCACATAAGGTGTCAACCAGTATTCATCCGGCCCATAACTACCCCACAAGGTGAAGGCCCCGTTTGATAATTGCATACCACTCAAACGTACAATCGATTCCTGGACGCGCCGGTTACGCTCTTCCATACTGATCGGCGGCAGACCCCACTTTTCAGTCTGCTCCGCCTCTAAAAACAGATAGGGGTAAGCACTGCTGGTCGTCTGCTCCAAGCAGCCATAAGGATATTGCAACAAGCCCTGAATCGCACTGGCAACCGGCAAAGGTGGCGTATTCGACACCGTCAGACGCGCCTTTAACGTTGCAGGCATATAAGGCTCGACCAGACTGGACGGCAGTTCCAGCGGCTTGTCCTTGCTGACTTCAAACTGCAGTTGCTTGTGTGCTGCCGGATACGCCGGACGCAAAGCCATCTTTAATTGGCGGTTAGCGACAAAATCCTTGCCGGTCAGATTCAGACTGACTTCACCCACCCCAAAATCCTGCTGGGCCGCAAACGGTAACTTAAGTAACTCACGCTGGCCTTTATCCAGGGTGTAATCCTTCTCAGTCGCCACCAGGTCAAGCAGCTTGTTCGCACTCACTTTCAGGCTGACGGTTTGCTGGGCGTCACTGGTGTTATTCAGCTCAACCGTCAGGAATGAGGTATCACCCGCTGCCAGAAAACGCGGGCCACTCAAACTGGCCACGACCGGTGAGGCTACCTGCATTTCCCGTTCGGCACTGCCCATCTGTTCCTCACCCATAGCCACGGCCATCAGACGCAGGCGACCATCAAAACCCGGCAAAGGTAACTCAATCTCAGCCACACCCTTGTCATCAAAGGCGACCGCGCCATTGAACAGTGAAACAATCTGCACATCAGCCTGCGGGCGCGGCCCACCGGCATCGCCATCACCCCCGCCGAATCGCTGACGCAAACTGGCACCCTCGACTGATTCGATAATCTTGCCATAGTCATCATGCAGATCAACCGCATAGGCATGCTGCGAGAAATAAAAAGCAAACGGGTCTGGCGTCTTGAAACGGGTAATGTTCAGCACCCCCACGTCAACCGCAGCCAGGGTGACTACCGCCTCCTGTGAACGCAGACCCTCTGCTTTGATCTGTACCTTGATAGTCTGCTCAGGAATCACTTTTTCCGGTGCTTCAATGCTAAGCGCCAGCTTGCGCTCACTCCGATCCAGTGGCATCGGGATCAAACCAATAGCACGATTGGGGGATATCTTCGCCTTGCTGTCAGCCGGACGGAAAGCGGTAACCGACAAATACAAATCATGCCGGTTCCAGGCCTTTTCTACCGGAATATCCAACGTGGACTTACCTTCCGGCAAGCTCACCCGATCCATCCACAGCAGTTCATCCCCTTCTACCGCGATCATGGCATCCCCGGCAGCGGGCGCATTCACCGTCAGCTTGGCCACATCACCCGCCTGATAGGCCGCTTTATCCAAGGTTAATTCAATTTGATCCGGGCGCGTCGCCAGCTGATCACTCCCCCCCTGCCAACCGGCACTGAAGGGGTAAACCGTTTTCAGTTGGGTATCGGCATCTTCAACCTCAAGACGATAGCGCCCATAACTCACCGGGAAAACCAGCTGACCGGTACTATTCGCCAGTATTTCAAATTTTTGCTGGGTAAGCGGGTATTCACTCTTGGTTTCTTCACGTCGCCAGCCTTCCGACTCGCTATACTCCCAGAAGTATTCATACTCTTCACGCACTAAAGTCGCTGACAGGCTGGTACTTCCTAATTTCTTGCCATCATGGTCAACTTTAACCAGCTCAAATTTTGCGTCGGTATCAGCATCAACCGTGCCATTAGCGAACAGAGGGCGGATACCGACCAGCTGTTGCGCCGGCCAGAATGATTCACTCAGATTCCGGGTGACTACCCGCCCACCGGGTTCTTGTAAACTGGCAGCCAGCTTGACGGTGAGCGGTGAACCAATCGTATCTGCGATGGCAGGCACCTCAATGAAACCGGCACCTTGCTCATTCAACACCAAATCAGGTAATTCATCATTTTCCAGGCGCTTTTCATCGTCCGGATTCCCAAAGTAATAATCCTTGAAGGCTGGCAAGGGTTGCCGATCCAGACGCAGACTGCGGGTTGTCTTGAGCGTATTACCCGCAGCAGGAGCACCGTACAGATAATCACCCTGTACCGAAACAACCAGCTTCTCGCCTCGCAATAACAAACTGTCATTGGCACTCAAGGCCAGCTTCATCCGTTCTGGCATGAACTCTTCGACATGGAAGGAAAACACCTGCAGGGGTGACTCATCCTGATTGCCCAAACGCACTTCTGCCCGCCAGACGCCCGTCGGTGCATCTGCCGGAATAGTGAAGTGGTCGGCAAAATAACCCAGATCGGCTTGGGTAACCGTCAGGGTTTCTTCCCGCAACAGTTTGGTATCCGGCCTGACCAAACGCAGATTCAGCTTGTTGACCGGTTCAACCTGACCATCGCGGTTTCGCAAGAAAATGGATAAATCAACGGCTTCACCCGGGCGATACAAATCACGGGGGCTATAGATAAACGGGGACAAAGCCTTGTCGGGCTGGCCAGTTACCGGATAATCCGACAAATCCAGTGCAGCTTCCCGCAAATCAAGAAAGGCAAACTGGCCGTCCAGCATGGCGGTCAGGAACAAGTCACCCTCCGGACGCTGTGCAAAGGAAACCCGCCCGCCTCCATCTGTCTGTGCATCCAGACCTTCTTTCGGGCTTTGCAGGTGCATTTGCACACCCGAAACGGGTTTACCGCTGTCCAGCGCATTGACAAACACTTCCAGTCGTTTAGGGTACAGGCGCACATGCAGGCCAAGATTGGTGACTACAAAATGGGTGATACGGTAGGCACTGTCACTAAAACGCCCTGGCTGGCGCATGATGGCGAAATACAGACCCGGCTGCTGCAATTCCTTGATGGATTCCACCGGCAATACCCGTGTTTCGCGGGCATTCTTTTTGGCATCGGTCACATACCGATTGGTATAGACACTTTCGGTGCTGGCATGCACCTCGTCCAGCTCCCAGGACTGGACGCCACCCTCCAGCCGCAACGATTTCAAAACATCACCCAACTTGTCTGGCTGGACACGCAGAAATTCCACATCCAGTTCCGGCACATTAACCACCCTGACCGGCAGGCCGTTCGTCAGGCGCGCCGGCAGGATGCTGCCCTTGGTAGCAAAGTCGAAAGCAGGCTGAATGTCGCGGGTCTCCACCGTGTAATCACCCGGCTTTTGTAATTTCAGGCCATTTTTAGCCGCTATGCCTGGGCGAATTTGCACCCGGTATTTGCTATTGGGTTGTATGTTGGTGAAGTAAAGACGCCGGGAGTTTCCAGTCAGTACCCAGCCACCCTGCACCGCCTTGCCTTCCTGGGTAACCGTCAGAAAACTGTCAAACTCTGCAACCGGATCCATGTCTTGTGAGAATATTACCGCCAGTGCCGGAATGTTCTCCAGCGTCTGTTCCGACACATCGACAATCACCATCTGCGTCAACAGCTCTTCATTCGTATAAGAAGGTTTCTCGGGCGCTGCTGCCTCTTCCGCTGCCAGAAACCAGCCGGGTTGCAAAAGACAAAAAACAACGAGTAACAGCTTACAGAGATAGAAATTGGTGCTGTGGCGAAGATCCATACGGGTACCCCATCCTTGTTTTGTGTAGATGATGATTCAGTGGGTGATGAGCTGAATATAGCAATTTTCATCTATTAGACCACTGAACAGCAGAAAATACTGCAGAGATGACGCAGTTATCCGATATATGGATAAAATATTTTTTGGAGAGGTAAAGGCAGGCTAAAAATACAGATATGAGCGAACATAACAAAAGAATGGCGTCCCCACGGGGATTCGAACCCCGGTCGCCGCCGTGAAAGGGCGATGTCCTAGGCCTCTAGACGATGGGGACGCTGTTTAAGCATCACAACAAAAAAAGAAAAGATGGCGTCCCCACGGGGATTCGAACCCCGGTCGCCGCCGTGAAAGGGCGATGTCCTAGGCCTCTAGACGATGGGGACGTCGTATTAACTTTTTTCACTGTCTCTGGGTTCCAGCAATACTGTAGTAGACAATCCGGCGAATAAAAACAAAAAGCCGAGTGGAACTACCATAAAGCAAAACTTCGCCCAGTTGTCGTACCCGGTAAACATGAGCGTGAAACCAATAATGATTCCCAGCAAACTGATGACCAGTCCAACTATAAAAACTACTCTTCCCAGTAAAAGCATCACAATCTGCTACCTCACTGAGTCTAACACTTCTTGCAAAGGGTCATGGTGGAGCTAAGCGGGATCGAACCGCTGACCTCTACACTGCCAGTGTAGCGCTCTCCCAGCTGAGCTATAGCCCCCCGAAGAAGCGCGAATTCTGCTAGAATCTGCGCCTCATGTCAAGCGTGTCAGGCAAGATTTTCGATAAATCCTATCGCCTGCTGAATTCTTGCCAAACTCCGCTCGCGCCCAACCAGGCGCAAAGTCACTTCCAGAGAAGGCGAAGAAGCCCCGCCAGTCACCGCAACCCGTAAAGGTGGCCCCACCTTCCCCAACTTTACATCCAAACTCTCGCAGGCCTGCTGGATCGCAGTATGAATCGCTTCATCCTCCCAAACGGGCAAAGTCTCCAACACGTCCCTGACCGCCGTCAGATAAGCCGGTGTTTCCGGCTTGAACTGTTTCTTGACCGCTTGTTCATCGTAGTGGGCAAAGTCTTCATAAAAATAGCGGCTAATCGCCGGTAATTCTGCCAGTGTTTTGGCGCGCTCACGCTGGGCGACGATCACATCAGCCAAAGCCGGCCCATTGGTTATATCCAGCTGCTGATACTCCAGTTGCCACTGCAACTGTGCAATCACCTCATCAACCGGCAGCGTCTTCAGATAATGCTGGCTCAGCCACATCAACTTGTCCGGGTTGATCGCTGAAGGTGCCCGATTGATCCCTTCCAGCGTAAACAGATCGACCATTTCTTGCCGTGAGAAAATCTCCTGGTCACCATGCGACCAGCCCAGCCTGACCAGGTAATTCAATAAGGCTTCTGGTGAGAAACCCTCATCGCGGTACTGCATCACATTCACAGCACCGTGCCGCTTGGAAAGGCGTTGGCCATCCGGGCCAAGAATCATGGGCACGTGCGCAAAGCGCGGAATATCATGCCCCAACGCCCGCATGATATTGATCTGGCGCGGGGTGTTATTGATATGATCATCCCCCCTGATCACATGAGTAATACCCATGTCGATGTCATCTACCACCACCGAGAGGTTATAAGTGGGTGAACCATCCGGGCGGGCAATCACCAGATCATCCAGCTCACTGTTGCTGACCGTAATTTTGCCCCGCACCACATCATCGAACTCGACAGCACCTTCCAGCGGATTTTTAAAGCGTATCACCGGCTCAACCCCCGCCGGTGGCGTGGTCGTACTGTCACGCCAGCGACCGTCATAACGCGGCTTTTCCTTACGTGCCATCTGCCCTTCACGTAATTTGTCCAGCTCTTCTTTTGAACAGTAGCAATGGTAGGCGTGCCCACTATCCAGTAACTGCTGAACCACTTCCTTGTAGCGGTCAAAACGTTCAGTCTGATAAAACGGGCCTTCATCATAGTTCAGGCCTAGCCAGTCCATTGCCTGCAAAATGGCATCCACAGAAGCCTGCGTAGAACGCTCCCGATCAGTATCTTCCACCCGCAGAATGAAATCACCGCCCATTTTGCGGGCATATAACCAGGAAAACAGTGCAGTACGGGCACCACCGATATGCAGGTAGCCTGTCGGACTGGGGGCAAAACGGGTTCTGACTTTCATTTCTTTATCCAATAAAACCGGGGAAATAATCAAGCCGTGCAGAGTAGCAGCTTGCGGCAGCAAAACAAACCACCCTCAAAACACTAAAACACTGATGGCATGCAAGCCCCAGACACTCATGCAGTGTCAGGCTATGAACAACCCAGCGGCAGCTTGCAAAACCAACCAGGCATACAGGCCGGCAATCAGGTCATCCAACATGATGCCAAGCCCACCCTGCACCTGCTGGTCTGCCCAGCTGATCGGCCATGGTTTCCATATATCAAACAACCGAAACAGGCCAAACCCGAGGACTATCCAGACCCAGCCAGCGGGTGCTGCCAGCATGGTCAGCCAGAATCCGACAAATTCATCCCAAACGATGCCGCTGTGGTCATGCACCCCCAGCCGCCGGGAAGACTCACCACACAGCCAGATACCCACCACCGTGGCCAAGACCAGCACGACGCAATAAGTCACCAGTGGCAGTTGTACCAATAGCAGGTACAAAGGAACGGCAGCCAGTGTACCCATAGTGCCCGGTGCTTTGGGTGCAAGGCCACTGCCGAGTCCGAAGGCAAAAAAATGTACGGGCGAAGAAAGAACGGTTTTATAGAGCGTCATCACCGAAAATCCTCACGTGTTCATCGTAATAAACTGCTGTACCGCCCGCGCATCCGCGTCCATGACTTCAAACCGCTGTGGCTGGTTTTCCAGATCCTCCATACCCGCCGGACGCTCTGGAGTTTGCCCCAACGCTTCACGAATAGCATCCTCGAATTTGGCAGCCAACGCAGTCTCCAGCACCAGCATCGGCACCCCGGCTTCACGCTGCTCCAAAGCCACTTTCAGGCCATCTGCGGTATGCGTATCAATCACTACTCCGTAGGCCTCCCAAGCCTGCCGGATGGTGCGCATCCGGTCAGCATGTGAACTCACCCCCGACTGAAAACCAAACCGTGACACCTTGGCAAACAAGACGGGATCCAGTTCAAACGCCCCGCCCTGATCAATGCTGCTCCATAACGCACGCACCTGCGCCCCGTCCTGCCCGACCAGATCATAAATAAAGCGCTCAAAATTGGAGGCTTTGGAAATATCCATCGACGGGCTACTGGTATGCCAGGTATTGGCCGCACCGCGTGGACGGTAGCTGCCTGTCCGGAAAAACTCATCCAGCACATCATTTTCATTGGTCGCCACCAGCAGCTGCTTGATCGGCAAGCCCATCATGCGCGCAATATGCCCGGCACAGACATTGCCAAAGTTACCGGAGGGTACGGCAAAACTGACCTGCTGCCGGTTATGGTCGGTAGCGGCAAAGTAGCCTTTAAAATAGTAAATCACCTGAGCAACAATTCGCCCCCAGTTAATCGAATTAACCGCACCAATCTGGTGAGCCGCTTTAAAAGCATGGTCATTCGATACCGCTTTCACGATGTCCTGACAGTCATCAAACACACCGTTAATCGCAATATTAAAAATGTTCGGGTCTTGCAGGCCAAACATTTGTGCGGTCTGAAAACGGCTCATTTTGCCATGCGGTGACAGCATGAACACTTTCACGCCTTTTTTACCGCGCATCGCATATTCAGCGGCTGAACCCGTATCGCCTGACGTGGCACCCAGAATATTCAGCCCTTGCCCGGTTTTCCCCAGCACATATTCAAACAGGTTACCCAGCAGCTGCATGGCCATGTCTTTGAAGGCAATGGTCGGGCCGTTTGACAGGCACAGAAGGTGCAGGTTCGGCTCCAGGGTATGCAGCGGCGTAATCGCTTCGGCATCATCCCCGGCACGTACGTTACGGTACACCTCGGCAGTATAGGTCTTGTCAATAATCTGCTGCAGATCAGCCGGTGGAATATCTGTGGCAAACCGTGACAATACCGCGAAAGCCAGCTCCCGGTAGTTCATGCCACGCATGGCGGTCAAATCAGCATCCGTGAAATCCGGATAGGTTTCCGGCAGGTACAAACCACCGTCGGGTGCCAGACCGCCTAACAGGATCTCACTGAATGATTGTGCAGGAGCTTGCCCGCGTGTCGAAATATACTGCATGACCTACCCCAATGACTCGACACGAATGCGCATAACGCTGCCACAAATGGAATCCAGTGCCTCAATTGCTGCAAGCGCAGCGTTCATATTGCCCTCTCTGACCCGCTGGGTGAGCATGATCATGTCCACGTCTGACTGGCCTTGTGGCGGCTCTTTCTGGATAAAAGCTTCAATACTGATGTCACGATCACCCAGAATCCGGGTCACGTCAGCCAACACACCCGGCCTGTCCTGGGCACGAATACGCAGATAGAACGCCACCTCAACTTCTTCAATCGGCAGCACCGGCGTATCTGTCAAAGTATCCGGCTGGAAAGCCAGATGGGGAACACGGTGATGGGGATCAGAGGTCATCGCCCTGACCACATCCACCAGATCCGCCACCACCGCTGAGGCCGTCGGCTCTGCACCCGCACCGGCGCCGTAGTAAAGCGTGGGGCCTACGGCATCACCTTTCACCAAGACGGCGTTCATGACACCGTCGACATTGGCAATCAGGCGACGGTGTGGAATCAGGGTCGGGTGCACCCGCTGCTCGATACCTTTGGCGGTACGTCGGGCAATGCCTAAATGCTTGATCCGATACCCCAGATCAGCGGCATAGGCGACATCTTCTGCGGTAATCTGACTGATACCCTCGGTATAGGTCTTTTCAAACTGCAAGGGGATACCAAAGGCAATCGATGACAGAATCGTCAGCTTATGCCCGGCATCAATCCCTTCCACGTCAAAGGTAGGATCAGCTTCGGCATAACCCAGTGCCTGGGCTTCAGCCAGCGCATCCTCAAAAGCACGCCCTTTATCCCGCATTTCGGTAAGAATAAAGTTGCCGGTACCGTTAATGATCCCTGCCAGCCACTCGATACGGTTGGCAGACAAGCCTTCCCGCACCGCCTTGATGACCGGGATACCGCCTGCCACCGCCGCCTCAAAGGCCACAATCACCCCGTTTTTCTGGGCAGCAGCAAAAATCTCGTTACCGTGCAAGGCAATCAGCGCTTTATTGGCGGTGACTACATGTTTACCGCTGTTAATCGCACGCATCACCAGTTCTTTGGCCATGGTATAACCGCCAATCAACTCGATAACAATCTCGATCTCAGGGTCATCCACTACATCCATCGCATTATTGCTCAGGCGCACACCGGCAAGCCCCAGCTCCGCCGCCCGGCTGGTGTCCAGCGCTGCCGCATAATCAATCACGATGCCACGTCCGGCGCGGCGGGCAATTTCTTCTGCATTACGTGACAACACCGTGGCGGTACCACCACCGACTGTACCTAACCCTAACAGACCCACCTTGACCGGTTTCATGTGTATTTTTTCTCCTTAAACGTTATCATCTGACGTGAGCCGCAATCGCTGCCGCCCGAATGGGCGTAAACATACCGTAATCGCACCAGAATTTCATCCGTCGTCGATCCGTTATTTCGCATACAATCCAGTATAATACCGGTCAAAAGGAAGCCCGTATGAAATTCAGTGAAGATTCGGCAAACGCGCAGTATCGCATCCAGGCCTATGGCGATAGCTGGATACAGATTAATGATCAGCGTTTTCACCAGCCCCTGATCATCAGCGCGCAGACACTGCTGACTGACTGGCAGGCCAGCAGCATGCAGGATCTACAGCCGGAACAGCTGGAGCCTTTGTTCGTGATGCAAGCGGATGTTATTTTGTTAGGGACTGGACAACAACAAGTGCTGCCCGGCAAAGCGATTCAGCAGGCACTTGTCAATAATGGGACAGGATTTGAATGGATGGCGAACGCAGCAGCCTGTCGAACCTACAATATTTTACTGGCAGAAGGGAGAGCGGTTGCCATGGCTATTTTTCCATAATAGTTGTCAAGACGCCCGTTCCTCCCGGCATGGCCAGAAAGCCGACTCAAAAACCCGGCTCAGAAACCTAACAGATTCTCGCCAGACAAGCCTTTATTTTCCAGGATACGGCGCAGACGCTTGAGGGCATCCATCTGAATCTGGCGCACCCGCTCCCGGGTCAGACCCAGCTCGGCACCGACTTTTTCGAGCGTGCAACGCTCATGGCCATGCAAACCAAAACGGCGCACAATCACTTCTTTTTGTTTGGTTTCCAGCTGACCCAGCCAATTATCAACCGAGTGGGTGACATCTTCTTCTTCCAGCATCGCTTCTGGCTCCAACTCGTGATCCATTGTCACAAAATCAACCAGCGGACTATCCCCATCCTTGCCCAGCGGCATGTCCAGTGATGAGATATATTCATTAAAATTCAACAGGCGACGAATATTTTCAATCGGTTTGTCCAAGGCTTCCGCCATTTCCGGCAAACTGGGTTCACGTCCTAGCTGCTGGGTCATCTCGCGCATTTTGCGCATGTAGGCATTCAATTCCTTGTTGATATGAATCGGCAACCGGATGGTACGTGTCTGATTCATCAGGGCGCGCTCGATATTCTGCCTTATCCACCACGTGGCGTAGGTTGAAAAACGGAAGCCCCGTTCAGGATCAAATTTTTCTACCGCATGGATCAGACCCAGATTGCCTTCCTCGATCAAGTCAGACAAAGGCAGGCCACGTCCCATGTACCGCCGGGCAATTTTCACGACCAGACGCAGATTACAGGTAATCATTTTCTTGCGGCCAAACTCATCACCTGCTCTGGCCAGACGACCAAACTTGACTTCTTCATCAGGTGTTAACAGCGGGGAATGTTCAATTTCACGCAGGTAAAGCTGGGTCGCATCACGGTCTGCAGCGCGAGAGCCTACTGTCGTATGGGGTACAGCAGACGGATCGGTTTCATCGATAACGCTGGAAGAGACCGTGACATCATCACCATCATCTTCGCCATCAAGCTCCAACACATCATCATCGTCTTCACCGAGAGCGGGCATGTCCTTTCTCATTTGGGCATGAGTCTGTAGGCTATGCATTGCATGACTCCTTTGGGTTTATACCAGGAATTTAATCAATCAGTAAATTTACACACTACTAATCCAACTCCCCAAGTCGACACTACCTTGATTTCTAATTGTTCTCTGCAAATTATCACAAATATTCAGAGGTGAAAAGACCTTAACGCAAACTTAACAGAAATAGGAACTGGCGAAATCACCCCTGGTTTTCTACCCAGCCCGGGTAAGTGCATCAAATGCAAGAAAAAACTCAAACTGAACACTTCCTGAATTTAGATAGCCACTCATCGGAAATTTTCCCTGCCTGCACGCGCTGTTCAGGAGACAACTCGCGTGCCACCCGTTCACGATAACGGGCAGCATTGGCAACCCCCAACTCGGCAGCCAGATTAAACCATTTGTACGCTTCCATATCGTTGCGCTCCATACCCTCGCCCATAGCGAAACAGCGCGCCAGATTATTACAGGCTTCCGGATGACCGGCAGACGCAGCTTCAAAGTACCAGCGACTCGCCTGCTCCACATCAGCGGGCAGACCATCACCCGTATCGAACTTAAGACCAATTTTGAATTGTGCCTGATGATTACCCTGTTCAGCCGCCACCCAATACCAGCGCACCGCCTGATTAGGGTCTGCTGCGATGCCATCGCCCTGATCCAGCATCACCGCCAGATTAAACGCCGCATCCGCAAAACCCTGCTCGGCGGCCTGCCGGTAGTAGTAAATGGCAAGATGGGCATCACGTTCAACGCCATCACCCTGATCGAGTAAGACACCCAGATTGTACTGCGCCCGCACATCACCCTGTTCAGCCAGCGCTTGCCAGGCGATGATTGCCTCTTGCCGTTTACCCCGCGTCCATGCCGCGAGTGCTTGTTCAAAATCCATGCCCGAACCCCTTCTTAATCACAAAACTTTAATCAGACCGGCTGAAAAAATACAGCCCAAAACAGAAACGACCGCTTATATTAGGGATAAGCGGTCGTTTCTGTTAAAGCCGATGGGTTACCTTGCTTTGGTCGCATTGCTGCCGTGGCTGACGTGCTAACGCCCGCCGTACTTTTCTTCCAACTGCCGGATATACTGTTTGCGTTCTGCCGGACTCATCCCCGGCAGCCGCTGGTGCAAAGCATCCTGCTCATGCCGGGGCAATGACTTGACCCAGACACGCCAGGCGCGCAGCTTCACCCGCTTCGCCGGTGGCATATTTTTATAGCGGTCTAATTGATTCATCACCGCTTGACGCCTAGATGCGGATAAATCCTGCCACTGCTGGTGCACCGACCTGATTTGCGCCCGACGACTTTTCGGTAGCCCCGCCCATTGCCGTAACACCTGTTGCTGCTGGTTTGGCAGCCCCGCCCATTGTTCCTGAAAAGGGCTCAAGACTGACTGTTCATTACTGCTGAGCTGATCCCAAACAACATCACCCGCCCAAACGACACCCATATTACAGGTGAGCAGCACACTGACAAGCCCTGCATAAAACAGTCTGCCCGGCAACCAAGCAGGTGGAAACGCTTTCATTGCACCGTCTCCTGTACCGGGAGCAAAGGCGACGCCAGCCAGGCGAATGTGCTGTCTTCCTCACCACTGACATCCATGCCTGTTTCCTCCCAGTAGCGCCCATATTCCTCCCACCAGTCCATCATGGCAACTATCTCTTCAGCGCTGTCCTCAGCACTGACCGGAGCCATCCAGACCAGTGCAACCAACATTAAATTGCGGAATCCTTTCCTGGCCAACATCAGATTACCTACCCATATTCAGCTGCCAACCATTCGTATACTTCCAGATTTTCCAGAAACTCGACATCGGCATCGTCGTTAAACATCAATATGTCCATTTCATTCAACATGGACTCGCCTACCAACCCGTCCGGCATACTGCCTGTTTCTTGTGTAGGTATAAAAATGCCCTGTGTCAAGAGCAGTGTCAAGAGCAGTGTCAAAACCAGTGCCATCGCCCCCGCCATAACGCCACCCCCCAATACCGCCCGCCGCGCTGAAAAAACCCCGCCTAGCCAGCCACCCACCGTCCACGGTTCCGCTATTTGTTGGCTCGCCGCCACCGCCTGCATCCGTGCCCGCCGCAAACGGGCGGCAATCAGTGGATCCAGTTTCTCGCTCTGGCTGTCCAGCCCCCTGCTAATCAAATCTACCCATTCAGCGTCTTGCTTATTATTCATTAATAGTCTCCTAATTTTTCTCGCAGACCATGCACCGCCCGTGAAAAGTGTGTTTTTACACTGCCTTCGGAGCACTGCATGATGTGTGCAGTTTGCGCAATGCTATAGCCCTCCCATGCCCGCAAGACAACGGCCTGCTGCTGTCTGAGTGGCAACTGCTCAATCAGACTCACCAATTCTTCGCCCAGCAAATCATTTTGCATCTGTCGATCCGGCTCGGGAAACTGGGTCTGAGCAACCCACTCATCCGGCTCCAGATCGACACTATCCTCACTTATGTTACCCGGCAAAAACACGCGCCAACGGTTACGCACTGTTTGGCGACGATGCCAGTCATTGATTTTGCTATGCAAAATACTGTGAAATAAGGCACCCCATTCCGTATCGGGACGCCCGGTATAGTTTTGCACCAGACCCAGCATGGCATCCTGTACAAGATCCAACGCATCGTCATCATTCCGTGTTGCCATCCGGGCTGTTACAAAAGCACGTCTTTCCACACTTTGTAGAAAGTGGTTAATCAATGCAGCAGAATTCAGTTCACGCTCCTTTATCTCCCTACTTCCCCGCTGGCTGCCCGATTTGACTCTTATTTGACCGTCATGGTCATTTTTATAACAACTTCCTGTTATCGACATTGATCTGGTTGCCTCTATATAACGGTTTATCATTTCAAACGTTGACACTGCCCATGCTTTTGCCTTATTTCTGTGAAGTAGTTATCAATGCAAAGTTCCATCAAAATATTTTAGAGAGGCATTTATGCGCTGGAGAACAGGAAGACGCAGCAGTAACATCGAAGACCGCCGCAGTGGCGTAGGTGGGCCTGCCAAGGTCGGCGGAATGGGCTTGATTGTCATGTTGTTAGTGGCTTGGCTCATGGGCGCTGACGTTATGCAGCTGCTCGGGATGGCCGGCAGTAATTTGATAGGGGGCGCTGGCATGGGCACCAGTGAACAAACGGCCGCTCAGCAGGAAGACGCCGAGTTCGTCTCAGCGGTGGTCGCCCAGACGGAAGATGTCTGGAACCCTCTGTTCGCCGCCGCCGGAGGCAAGTATCAGGAACCCAGACTGGTGCTCTTCAGTGACCAGATTCAGTCAGCCTGTGGCTATGCTTCGGCGGCGACCGGGCCGTTTTATTGCCCTGGTGACAGCAAAGTCTATATTGACCTCGGCTTTTTTGGTGAGCTGAAAAAAATGGGCGCGACCGGCGACTTTGCCCGCGCTTACGTCATCGGCCATGAAGTCGCCCACCATGTACAGAATCAACTCGGCATCTCCAGCAAAGTCAGCCGCCTGCAGTCAGAAGTCAGTCAGCGTGATTCCAACGCCCTTTCGGTGCTTCTGGAGCTACAGGCGGATTGCTACGCCGGTGTCTGGGCCAATCATGCCCAAAACAAATTCGGTATTTTTGAGCAAGGCGATGTTGAAGAAGGTTTGCAGGCGGCTGCTTCAATCGGCGACGACCGTCTGCAGCGCATGTCCGGCCAGCGTGTTAACCCGGATGCCTTCACACACGGCACCTCCGAGCAACGGGTGAAATGGTTCAAAACTGGCCTGCAGTTTGGTGATATGGAACGCTGTGATACCTTCGCCAGTTTGCGCTAGCCATCAAGTCTATTTGCTGCCGCCATATCTGCCGCACCTGCCACGCGCAAGGTGCGTTGCAGTGGATCAAGGTGAACGGTCATGCCGGTCTGCAGGGTTTGCCAAGCCGCCGGATTGACCACGCAATAAGGCACGGCATATTCACGCGCAACAATCGCCGAATGCGATAAATGACTGCCCTGCCCGACAATAATGCCGCGCAGGGTTTTGATCATCCCCACCCAGCGATTATCAAAATAAGGCGCAATCAAAATACAGTCGGGTGGCAGCACAGCATGATAAGTGGCGGGCTGATGAATCACACAGACCTTGCCCTGCACGGCGCGTACTGCTGCCAGTGACTTCATGTCCACTGAGGCCATGCCCACTGAGTCCACTAAGTCCGCTGACCCTGATTGCTGCAGTCTTTGCACGGAGCCAAACGTGGCATAAGCGTAAATGGCCTCAGCAGCCCGTGCATGCTGTCGAGCGCTGGCTCTTGTGTCATCAGGCTGCGAATACTCATTCCAGTGGCAGAACGCCCTTAAAGGCTGCTCCTGAAGCTGCTGCTTTAACTGACCCAGCTCCTGAAAAAACAGGCGGCGCGCCCACTGGTTCAACTCCGGCCAGGTTGCAAGCGCCGCATTGGCAGCCGTTAAATCAATGGCTGACCCAGCGAATGAACCAGCGGCTGACTTAACGGCCACATCAGGTCGCGCCAGCCAGGACAGTTCATAAGCATGCACAGGGACTAAGCTTGCGCGTCCTTCCCCTGCCGCATAGAGGTTCGCAATCATCCAGTGCTGAAACAACAGGGCCAAACGGGTATAGCTAAAGGGCATCTGTTGGCATGAGCCAGTGTCTGTCAAATGCGCCAGCACACGGCGGCGTAAGGCCGGTTGGCGGAAACTACGCCAGAATCCCCCCAAGGTGCTTAAAGCAAAAAACTGGCGTTCACGCAGCGGCTCAACCAAAACCAGGCCATCCGGTGCCTGCACCATAAAATCCGCTGCCAAAGCCTTGCAGCCCAATGTACGAAAAGTGGGGATGGCATCCGTATACAGTTGCTGCAGGAGACTGAATGACAAGGGCGACAAACTCCCGAAGCTTTCAGACAGTGCCGTGAACTGCCAGTCACCCGGCGGGAGCTGGTCACGAAACACCTGCTCGACATGATCAGGCAATGCCAACACCGCCCCCACTGCGTGCGTCTGCGGGCGCACCTGCAAAATGATAAGCGCTTGTTCCTGTAACGAATAAACCCATTCACAGTCGAGTGGAAACGCAAAACCCGCCCGTAACTGACGACAAGCTGTGCGTAGCAAGGGTAGCAGAAAACCCAGTTCGGCACTCAGCGGCAAGGGCGAAGCGTGTGCATCCTCCAAACTGATAATTGCCGTTTGCGCATTGCCCGCCACCACTTGCTGGACACTTTCAGTTGAATAATTCAGACAGGCATAATCAGGAAAAAAACTCCAGGGCGCAAAGAGCACACCCCCGATCTGATGCTCGATGAACGCCTGTACCAACAAGCGTGGCACAGCAGTCTGCCCCAATGCCTGCAGAATACGCCGGTTTTCAGCCATGGCCTGTTGCACCGTGGCGGGTAATTGCTGCGCCGACACAGCCCCCGAACTCCAGAAATGCCCGGCCAGCGAATGCTCATCCCCATCTTCTCCGGGGTTAGCGCTGCGGACAATAAAACGCTGCCCCGACCTTGCCTGCAGCAGGAAACTATCCAGCGCGTGGTCGGCCTCCTGTTCTGGCAACAACACGCCCAAGGGAATACGCAAACCCGCCGCTGCCGCTTGCTGCAGGCCGGCAAACTTGCTGGGTAACGGCGCGTTAGAGGTGCTAGAGGTGTTATCAGTCAAAGAAATTATGCATCTGCTGGCCACTTGCGTCATAGATACCTGCCACTTTGCCACCTTGCTGCTCAATCAGCCAGGCGAGGTTATTACTGTGGAAACAGCCGCCATACGTGCTGCAAACCAGCAACACCGGCTGTTGGCGGGCAGCTTGCAATACGGGCTGCAAATCCCGGGTTGAGGCCGTTTCATACGGTAATTGCAGCAACCCCGGAAGTTTGACAGCAAGCGTACCGTCTGGATCCACCTGTACTTTCAGCCTCTGAAACTGTGTTGCCTGCGCTTTATTGAACAAGGGGCGTGGCTGGACTTTGTAGTCGGCATTACCTTTGAAGGGCAAGCCGTCTTTTGTCCATTGCGCCAGCCCTCCTTGCAGGAAAGCAACACGCGGATGCCCCGCCTGCTTGAGTAAATTAGCCGCCAAATAGCCCCGCAAACCGGAATGACACAACACAACGACCATCTTGTCAGCTGGCAAAACGGGCACTATATCCTGCGCCAGATCGCCATAACGAAAAACTGCCTGATGCGGAATACTGAATCTGCTTAATTCCAGTGGCTCACGCATGTCCAGCAGGTAAAGTTCACCCGCACGGGTCTTGAGCAGGTCAGCCAGCGCGGGTGGAGAAAATGATTCGATCGTCTGGAAGGCGACCTTCGGTAGCCGTTTACGCGCACGGGTTGTATTTAATTCATTTTGCATCTCATGCACGGTTTGCAGTTTCCAGTCGCGTACCCAGGTATCATGATCACGCCCAATCACGGTCTCAATGGGCAACGACTCACCTTTGACGGGCGCGTTGGGGCTGGCTGCCAGCGCAGGACTCACCAGCAACCACGCCATCACCCCCACTGCCGCTACCACCCACAGGTAAAACAGCTTGCGCTTCCAGCCAACGACATATTGGCTGAAAAACTGGCGCATCGCAAAGAAGCCACCCGCCAAAAATACCGAAACAACGCCCAGCAGCTGCAAGACTGACTGCCAAAGCGACAGCACCACATCCGGGGGCGGGATAGCATAAGCAGGCATCGCTGCCAGCATTAACAAACACAGCAAAGACCAACGCAGAACAGGCATGATTCATCCTTCTTTTTCAATGGCGGTATCCAAGCATTGACCGCTCTAACAGGATTCTGTTCCCGTCACTCTTTGCCGGGTCATGCCCGGTGATACTCGTTTATGCCCGCTCGAAGACCGCAATCGACTCCACATGTGAGGTATGCGGGAACATGTCCATCACCCCGGCACCGGTCAACCGATAGCCATGCGTATGCACCAGTTCGCCGGCATCCCGCGCCAGGGTGCCCGGATGACAGGAAACATAAACAATGCGTTTGGCGGCCAGCTTGCCAAACCGCTCGATCACTTCTTTTGCACCGGCACGCGGCGGATCCAGCAGAATTTTGTCATACTGCCCCTTAATCCAGGCTTCTTTGCGCAGCTCCAGTTCGGTGCCCATCAGGTTACAGGTAAAGTAATCGGTGTTATGAATATCATTCGCCAGCGCCGCTGCCTTGGCACGCTGTACCATGCTGTACTCACCCTCGACCCCAATGACCTTGGCCGCCTGCCGTGCCAGTGGCAGCGTAAAATTACCCAGCCCACAAAACAGATCCAGCACCGTCTCATCCGCTGCCGGTGCCAACAACTCGACCACCCGCGCCACCATTTTGTGATTTAGCCCTTGATGCACCTGGAAGAAATCCAGTGGTGAGAAATTTATCCGTGTATTAAAGGCAGGATGCTCGTAGTAAAGCTCCGGGTTCTCCGGCCACAGGCAGTGCACCGTCTCCGGCCCTTTCGGCTGCAGGTAGACCTGATAACCCGACTCACGCGCAAAATTGAGTAAGGTATCCTGATCACTATCCGACAGCGGCTCCATGTGCCGGAAAATGAGCGCAGTAGCATTATCGCCTACCGCCACCTCAATCTGCGGGATGGACTCACGCGCCTCCAGTGACGTAATGAGTGTCTGAAAATCTTCCAGGTGCTCGCCCAAGGAGGGGTGCAGGATTTCACAGCGACTGATTTCGGCCAGAAATGGCCCGTCTTTCTCACGAAAACCGACCAGTGCCTTGCCCTTCTTGCGCACCCAACGCACACCCAGACGCGCTTTCCGCCGGTAACTCCAGCCATCCGCTGTCAAGGGGGCAAACACTTCGTCCGGCTCCACTTTGCCGATATGCAATAAAGCATCCAGCATCGCCTGCTGCTTGTGCATGATCTGGGCAGGCAAAGACATATGCTGCCAACTACAGGCACCGCATACCCCAAAATGCGGGCACTTAGGCTCAACCCTGTCAGGGGATGCAAGCAGTACTTCTTCCACCCGCCCGGCGTCATACTTTTGCTTGTAGGAGGTATAACGAAACGCGACTTTTTCGCCCGGCAAACCGCCATCGATGAACACTGTCTTGCCTGCTACCCGCGCCACACCCAAGCCTTCGAGGGTCAGTGACTCAATATCCGCTTCAGCCAACGGGCTGTTTTGTACATTGTTTTTCTTTCGGTAATGACGATGACGACTCATGCGCCCTGCTCCCATGCGGCTTCAAAAGCCTGTAAATGTTCCTTGTCCGAGGCGCGCAGCTGCGCACGTACCAACTCGCCTTCACTGGCATAGCGTTCATGATCAATATGCCCCCGCATCAACTGGAAGCGTAAATACACCAGCCAGGTATTCAGCACATCCGTTTCACAATAGTTACGAATATCCGCCAGCTGCCCAGCCTGAAACGCATCCCAGACCTTCGCCCCGCTCATGCCCATCTTGCCGGGGAAGCCATACAGCGAGGCCAGTTCATCCAGTGGTGCATTGGCGCGGCCACTGTACATGGCCAATAAATCCATCAAATCGGTATGACGGGTGTGATAGCGACTGATGTAGTTATTCCATTTAAAACTGCTGTCGTTATCCCCCATGTCCCAATAGCGCGGTGCACTGATCTTGTGTTTCATGGCTCGGTAATGCAGCACGGGCAGGTCAAACCCCCCACCATTCCAGGACACGATGGTCGGTGTGTAACGCTCAATACCATCGTAAAAACGCTGGATCAGTTCTTTCTCATCGGAGTTTTCATCACCCAGCGTCCAGACCTTGAAATCATCGCCCCGTCCGCGCAAAGTGACCGAAATAGCCACAATACGGTGCAGGTGATGCGCCAGGAACTCGGAACCGTTTTTCTGTGCACGCAAGTGGAACAGCGCCTTGGCTACCCCGGCATCATCCAGCTCCCCCAAGTCATGCAGCCTGCGCCCACCCTCGATGTCCGGGATGGTCTCGATATCAAAAACAAGTGTATTCATATAATCCGTATTATCGCCATAGCATAAAAGATGGCCTAGTTTGCCACAGACCTGTTGCGGGGACACGAAAAAAGCATAAACCATTGTTTAATATAAATATAAAGCCTCTAAAATATTCCGCCTACTCGGTATCCCCCATAGGCGTTTATCCGTTACAAACTGTAATAAAGTAAACAGGGTAGAGAGTTATCGATGGGGAAATAATCATGTCATCCTGTGAAGTGGCGCAATTTTTGCGTAAAAAAGCCGAAGAATCCGGTTTATCGCATTCCGAGATCACACGTCTGGCCAAAGTATCGCGTCAGACGTGGTACAAACTATTAAACGGGGATGTGCAAGAAGCCAAATTGTCCACCATCATCCGTATCAGTGAAGCCTTGCGCATTCACCCGCTGGATTTGATGGCTTTATACTTTGAACGGCGACAACGATCCCTACACAGTACCCATAATCCGTTTTATACAGCCACTCAGCGCGTTACTCGTCCTGGCTGAACTTCCGGTCTGCTGCTTTACGCAAAGGGTTCAGCTTGGCAATTAATTTGCCACGGCTGACCGGATAAAGAGCCGATTTTTCCTGGTAATGTTGCTTGAAAATACTTTCCAATTTTTCACTGAAAGCTGAGACTGATTTATCCGACTGGCTCAACAACAAGCCCAAACAATCCTTCAAAAAAAGATTCTCCTGCGAAAATTTGCTGTTTTCAAAAAACTCCAGCTGCTGCTCACAATCGGCCAGACGCTGGTTTTTATGCGCCAGCATCTGTTGCAAAAAATGCAGCTTGGTATGCTCCTCACCTGCCCCGGTCAGCAGGGGTGAGGACGCACGAATCGATAGCGTTGCACTGCTGGCCGAGTTCAGGCTGGCCTTGGGCGGGTCGGCACCTGCCTGTGGCTTGCGCGGGAAAATCTCGCCAAACGTATAAGCTCCCAGCAAGGGAGAGTCTTTGAGAATACGGCCATGCTGGTCGGCCTCCAGCCCAATATCTTCCCGCAAGGCGATGATCCGCGCAGCACACCCGACCATCAGGGACAGGTCATACTGATCGGTCAATTCACGCAAGGCGGTACGCTGTTCGTTGAGCAAGGTTTCCCGATCAGGATAGGAAAAACTGACCTCTACACCCGATTCTAGCGGAATAAAACCGGTATACACGCGCTGATAGGTACGGTCGAGAAAAATAGCACGCTGATAAGGCTCTTTACCCTTTTCGTGAATCCAGAGCGGGTATTCGATAAAATTCTGGGAGGTCATCAGCGGATGACCCATTTTCAGCAAAAACTGATAGGCATCCATTTCATCAATCCGGGTCAGGGTCGTCCCATCCACGCTCACCGGGAAGCGGTCACCGCTATCCAGCCATCCACAGGTATAGTTAAGGGTATATTCGAACTGACCCGCCACCAGCAGATAGGGCATGGCATCAGCTTCGACCGCTACCTTGCCCTCCCGACTGTAACCGTGCAGCATTTTTTGCCACGGGTACTTAATGACCGTTGTCAGGTCGGGAACTGTCATTACCTGTTCAGCAGGCCAGTAATCGGTAGAACAACCACCAAATACCAGACAATCCTCCCCCACGACCTGCTGAACATCAGCGACCAGACGCTCTCCATCTACCTGATAATAGGCAGGATAGGCCAGACATAAACCGGGGGATTGCACCAGAGAATGGCTTTTGATCTGTTTATCAAAAACTGCCGTGAATTGCCCACGATTTTGCAGTTCGGACAGGCCTGACACCATGCCAACCTGGAAATGAAGTGTATTCGACACTAACAGACAGAGAAAACACCCATCATGCAAATAGCCTGCCTCGGTCGTGAAACCTGCCGTGACCGTGCAAGCAATGAGCTGGATACCGGGATAATGCTGTTGCAGGGTAGTCAGCAACTCACTGAGGTCAGCCGCACTCTGCGCACAGGAAACAAACAGCATGCCCGCCTGTGGACGATAGACACCCAGCTGCTGATCGCTTTGTGCCAGCAGATCATTTGCCATCGTCTGCACAGAATCCACGGCAGTTTGCACACACACTGCTTTTAACATAGACCCTCCAGAATTTCTCTCTACATCTGGACAGAATAGCACAGAGCCTTAGAATCAAAAATATTGCAAATCACACATTGACTTTTTATCAAAAATGTGTATTTACAATGAATTAGAAGTTCACCGCATCCAACAATACATTCCGATCGGAAATACGCGCTACATCTTCATCCTGATGCGTGACCAGCAATATTGTCTTATGCTGAGCCTTACCGACCGCTTTTACCCAGTCTGCCGCCAGTTCACGGGTATATGCATCCAGCTCGGCAAAAGGCTCATCCAGCAATACCAATGACTCGGGACGTAACAAAGTCCGCAACAAGGCCACACGCTGGCGTTGCCCACCCGATAATTCTGCCGGCATTTTCCCCAAATAAGCCTGAATTTCAAGTGCTTCTGCCGCCATTTCAATCGCCCGACGGCGGGCTTGCGGGTCAGCAAACACCAGCCCCAATTGCAGGTTCCGTAATACACTGATGTGTTCAAACAGGTTATGTGCCTGAAACAACATGCTCACCGGACGTTGTTCGACCGGCATGCCCAGGAGCGAATGCCCCTGCCAGCGAATATCGCCCGCTGCTACCGGCTCAAAACCGGCAATCGCCGCCAGCAAGGCGGACTTGCCCGCCCCGCTACGCCCCTGAATGGTCAGCAAAGTCCCCGCAGGCACATTCAACTGATAGCGCTGCTGCCAGTGACCCCGCCGTATCACTAACTCATCTATTTCAAGCATCTGCACACCTATTATTCACCCAACCTGTTCCATTCAAACCAGCCTACCAGCACCGCACAGATCACCAGCAACAGCAGGGACGCGAGTGAGGCCTCGGCCATGCGGTAGGTACTCGCGTAGTTATAAATCAGCCATGGCAAGGTGATCCAGTCATCGTCACCGAAGATGGAAAAAATCGCCACATCGCCCATCGCCAGCAATAATACCAGCACAAAAGCAGAAGCCAGGGTACGCCGTAACCACGGCCACTCAATGTGCAAGCGCTGCCAGTGGCTTAATTTCAGCAGGGTACTCAGCTTCTGGTACTGGTCATCAAACTGAAACAGGCGCGGACGCAATTGCTGGAACGCAAACGGGATAACAATCACCGTATTCAAGAGCGCCACCACCCCCATGCCCCAAGTCTCGACATCCACCCGCGTCAATAAAAAAATATACCAACCCACCGACAGCACCATCGCCGGTGCTATCAGTGTGTGCGTCGACAACCACTCCAGCAGCCATTGTGCGTGCAAAAACCCCTGATTGCGCAGGCGACGCACGGGTAATAACAACAGATAAGTCAACCCTAAGGCCAATAATGCGCAAAACAGGCCTAAACCCAGCGTAGTTAAAGCAGGACGCAGCAGTGTCATGTTGAACATGTTTAATAAACGACTACTGTCCAGCGCCCATAGCCCCGGTAATAAGGCCAGTAACGGTGCCAATAACAGCAGCCAACCCAGCGCATAGACCAGAGCATGTAACCAGCGCACCGCCTGACCCGGTGCAGGAATAAAACGCCGGGTCGCTGTATCCGGCGATAACCAGACCACGGCACCAAACCGCGCCATCAACACAAACAGACTACCCGCAATCAGAAACTGTACCCAAGCCAGGGTCAGGGCTTCCGCTAAATTAAAATCGTATTTAAGCGCCTGATAAATGGCCACTTCCAGCGTGGTCGACTGAGGGCCGCCGCCCAGCGCGAGCACCACCGCAAAACTGTTAAAACACAGCACAAACACAAAACCGGCCAGCATCAACAAGCGCCCGCGCAAAGCAGGCCATTCAATCAACTGCCAGCGCTGCCAGCGTGACAGTTTGAGCTGCAAAGCCATTTGCCAGCTGCTATCGGGAATACCCTGTAATTGCAAGTATAAAGCGCGCACTGCAAATGGCAGGTTCAGGAAGACATGCGCCAGCAAAATACCGTGCAGACCGTATAAATTCCAGTCATCCCCCAGCCAGGGTGAAAGACTCCCCGAACGCCCCAACAAAGCCACCAGCCCGGTGATCAAGACCAGCGTCGGCAATACAAAACAGAGCAGGCACAAACTGAGAAAAGCCGGGCGTAGCGGCAGGCTCGGCAAATAATACAAAGCACGCGCCAGTGGCCAGGCCAGCAACACAGACAGCCCGGCACTCAAACCGGCTTGCAGCAGGGAAAATGACAAAATAGAATGGAAATAAGCATCTTGCAGCAAACCCCCATCAAGACCACCCCCCCCAAAATCAATCAAGCCATAAAAGGCAATAACGGTGGTGGCTATGACCAAAACCAGAGCAAGGTAACCCAAGGCCAGCAAACCAGGGCGGTACTTGCGCCCCCTTCCTTTAGCCAGGAAGGAGGCTGGATGCGCGGCTGAAGCGGTGGCTGAAACGCTGGCCGGTCGCGTCTGCATTACTTCATTACTTCGCTGCAGCGGTACGCCACTCTTTCAGCCAGTCTTTACGCCCCGCCGCAACTTCGGTCGGTGTGAAACCAATCCGGGCGGGTTGAATCAGTTCAGAAAATACCGGCGGCAGCTCGATGCCATCCCTCACCGGCAGCATCCAGTTGGTGACGGGTAAAATGGCCTGTGCTTCTGCTGAAGTCAGGAAACCGACAAATTGCTTGGCCAGTTCCGGCTGCTGACTGGATTTAAGCACGGCGGCCACCTCAACCTGCGCAACATGCCCTTCGGAGAACAAAGCGGCTTTATACTGGTCTTTGTTCTCACTGATGACATGATAAGCCGGTGAGGTGCTGTAACTCAGCACATAATCCGACCCACCTTCGAGGAACATGCTATACGCTTCCCACCAGCCTTTGGTTACGGTCACGGTATGCTTGGCCATTTGCTGCCAGGCAGCCGCAGACTGGTCGCCATAGACCGATTTCATCCACAGCATCAGGCCTTGCCCCGGCGTGCTGGTACGCGGATCCTGATAAATAACGCTGGCGTCAGATTCCACCAGTTCCTTGAGCGAAGTCACCGGTTTGCTGATTTTGCTGCTGTCATAAATAAAGGCAAAATAGCCGTAATCAAAAGGCACGAACTGCTTGTCATCCCATTTGAGTTCAGCTTTAAGATGATCCAGTGGCTGATCATGCTCAGCAATCAGGCCCGTCGCACGCGTTTCTTCCAGCAGGGCATCGTCGATCCCCATAATCACATCCGCTTTACTTTTATCACCTTCGACACGCAAGCGATTCAGAATGCTCACGCCGTCTTCGACCGCTACCAATTTCAGATCGCAGTCACAGGTTTTCTCAAAGGCCGCTTCCAGTTTCGGCCCTGGCCCCCATTCGGAGTTAAAAGAATCATAGGTGTAAACAGTCAGATCAGCGGCATGCGCTGTTGCGCCGAGTAATAAAGCAGAGAGCGTCGCCGCCAGCAGGGTTTGTTTCATGGAGTTGAGTACCTTTAGTCAAAGTGACGATTTAAGGAACACAACGGCACAGGGGGAATGGTGAGATAACTCTTCCCTACGCCGGTATGAGCCGGATCAGGTTCTGCGGGTCTGTTTTTTGCAACATCTCAGCCAATCAAGGCACCCCGAGAGCACGCTGGTGAGTGTAACAAAGGGAGCGGGGGGATACCAGACGCGAATCATTTACCGGAAAACATCTCCATGCTCCATGCTCAATTCCCCATAAAAAAAGCCGGAACAAGTCCGGCCTTAAAGAGTAACTGCCAATGAAATTATCTCTACTGGCTACCTGACAACTGCTTCAGGTAAGCCACCAGCACCTTGATTTCGGTTTCAGTCAAGCGCTGGCCGAATACGGGCATTTGCCGTTTGATGCCACCGTTAATCACCGCTTTGACTGCGGCCAGTTTCGCCTCGGCTGTCTCTGCAGCAGGCACATTGGCGACTGTCCAGATTTTATCGGTCAGGTTAGCCGAACCCTGTGCATGCATCCCGGTTCCTGCACTGGTATGACACTGGTAACAGCCCCCCTCATAACCGTTAAAAATCTTCTCACCCTTGAGGGCAGCTTCCGCATTATGCGCAATCCCGGACAGGCTCAGCACGTAGTTGGCGGCCTCATCCAGTTGTTCCGCATTAAAGGTTTCCCGGTAAGCAGGCATAAAGCCATTGCGGCCATTGACGATGGTTTGATGAATCTGATCGGTTGAGCTGCCCCACAGCCAGTCATCATCGACCAGATTTGGGAACAGACCCGGCACACCCTGCCCGCCCGCCTGATGGCAAGCCGCGCAGTTGTCACCAAAAATACCGTTGCCGTAAGAACGTACAAACGCACTCATGTCCGGGTCTTGTGCAATCTGCTCATAAGGCGCTGCCGCTACTTTAGCCAGATAATCACGCTGCTTGACCGCCTGCACACCGGTTTGCATATCCTGCGCCAGCAGGGCACGGGTATTCCAGTGCATCGTCTTTGTTTCGCCTGCATCGGTTTTGTAAGTCAGGTCATTCCAGATACCCTTGGTATAACTCTGACCAATCGGCCAAGCCGGGTAGATCACCCAGTAAATTGCCGCAAACACAAAGGTTGCGTAAAAAGCCCATAGCCACCAGCGCGGCAAAGGGTTATTAAACTCTTGCAGAGTTTCATCCCAGACATGGCCGGTGGTTTCAGCGCCGGTCAACGGATCTTTTACAGGTTTAGCCATCATTTATTTCTCACTTTGCTTGGGCAACACTTCGTCCGGCTGGCGGGGTTTATCATCATCCATCAACGGCATATAGCGGTAGGATTCCAGCCGCTTGCTCCGTTCTTTATTGGAATAGACATAGAACAGAATGCCAACAAACGTAGTAAAGAAAATAACCAGAGCAACCATCTTGCTGTTGCCAAGATCCGTTATCCATACCCAAAAAGTAGCCAGCATTTGTCTTCCCCTTATCTAGTCAGTACCGTCAGTATCACACAGTGTCAAATTGCATCAAACTGCATCAAATGGTCAGATCAACGGAACTGGATAAAATGGTCTTCATCAAACTTCTTGAAATCGACCATCGTCCCCAACACTTGCAGATAAGCGACCAATGCGTCCATTTCAGTGGTTTTGGCCGGATTACCGTCATAGTTCCCGGACTGCACCTGCGCCAGCAAATTCGCTTCGGCGCGGTTAATGTCCAGCAGCTTGGCAACATTTTCGCCGAAACGCTCAACATTACCCGGCTGTTTCTGCCCTTTTTCATCCGTCCAACCGGTGTATTCCGCCGTCGTCAGTGAATACGGCACACCCACTTTCTTCAGCGCAATCATATGATCCTGCACATCCGCATACTGCAGATCAGTGGCCAGCAGCCAGGGATAATTAGGCATGATCGACTCCGGCACAACCGAACGCGGCGCGGTCAGATGCTGGGTCTGCCATTCATTGGAGTACTTGCCACCCACCCGGGCAAGGTCAGGCCCAGTACGCTTGGAACCCCACTGGAACGGGTGGTCATATTTCGACTCAGCCGCCAGCGAATAATGCCCATAGCGCAAGTCTTCATCACGGAACGGACGGATCATCTGTGAGTGACACAGATAGCAGCCCTCACGCTCATAAATATTCTTCCCCATCAATTCCAGCGGCGTATACGGGCGCACCATCTCCAGCCCGGTCGCCGGGTCTTTGACATCTTCAACGGTGTCATCGATATAGTGCAACGGAACAATCTCGACCAGACCACCGATACTGATAGCCACCAGTGTCAGTACAATCAACAGGCCGGAATTGGTTTCAATACTTTCGTGCTTGAACATGTTATTCCCTCAACCTTAAGCCTGCACAGCGACAGGAGCTGCTACCTTGTTTTCCTGTTTTGCCAACATAATGGTCATAAATACGTTGTAAACCATGATCAGCATACCGGAGATAAAGAACAGACCGCCCAATGCACGCGCAACCAATGGGCCATGCATGAAGCTCACCGTTTCGACAAAGGTATAAGCCAGATTGCCGTATTCATCAAAGGCACGCAGCATCAGACCCTGCCCGATTCCGGAAACCCACATGGCCGTGATATACAAAATAACGCCGATAGTCGCCAGGAAGAAATGCACATAAATCAGGCGCAGGCTATACATGGTGGTATTCCACAGCTTCGGAATCATGTGATAAAACGAACCAATCGACACCATCGCGACCCAACCCAGCGCCCCGGAATGCACATGCCCGACCGTCCAGTCGGTGTAATGAGAGAGCGCATTAACACTTTTCAGTGACATCATCGGCCCTTCGAAAGTCGACATGCCATAGAAAGACAGTGAAGTGATGAGGAACATCATGATCGGGTCAGTCCGCAATTTATCCCAAGCACCCGACAGAGTCATGATCCCGTTGATCATGCCGCCCCAGGAGGGCATCAACAGCAGAATCGAGAAGACTGCCGCCAGTGAGGAAGTCCAGTCTGGCACCGCTGTCCAGTGCAGGTGATGCGCACCTACCCACATGTACATGAAGCTCAACGCCCAGAAGTGGATAATCGACAGGCGATAGGAATAAACCGGACGACCCGCCTGCTTGGGCACAAAGTAATACATCATCCCGAGGAAAGCGGCTGTCAGGAAGAAACCAACGGCATTATGCCCATACCACCACTGCGTCATCGCATCCTGCACACCCGAAAACAGGCTGTAGGATTTGGCAGAACCCAAACTGACCGGCATGGCCAGGTTGTTGAAAATATGCAGCAACGCCGTCGCCAGAATAAAGGACATGAAGAACCAGTTGGCGACATAAATGTGCGGTTGGTTGCGACGGATCAGGGTGAGCGTGTAAATCAGGAAGTAAGCGACCCAAACCACCGTAATCGCAATATCCACGTACCACTCTGGCTCTGCGTATTCACGTGCCTGGGTGATGCCGAACATGTAACCAATACCAGCGACGGCCAGTGACAGGTTCCAGCCCCAGAAGGTAAAGTTGGGCCAGAAAGTACCCCCGGCTAACCGCACCTGACAGGTACGCTGCACAATATAATAAGACGTTGCGAATAACGCGTTACCACCGAAGCCGAAAATAACCCCGCTGGTATGAACCGGCCGCAATCTGCCGAAGGTGATCTGGGCAATATCGAAGTTCAGAAACGGCCAGGCCAGTTCTGACGCAATATACACACCGGCCGTCATGCCAGCGATTCCCCAGACAATTGCGGCAATCGTGAATTTCTTCACGATTTCATAGTTATACTGCTCCGAAGAGACTACTGCACTATGAGCCATCACTTGCCCTCAATACTAAATATTTAGAAACAAAAAATAGCAAAAAAACCAAAAAAACAAAAAGCTGAAGGAACCCGCAAGGTACGCAAGGGTATATCATCGGACTATTTAAGGAAATAGTAATATACCAAAAAAGGTGTTACCCAGAATGCCCGTTCCCGGTAGTAGCCGATATGACTTTTATCAAAAAAGCATAAATAGCCAAACCAGAACAACATTGGCCAGCGCTACCGTGACGGCGGCTGAACCCATATCCTTGGCTCGCCCTGACAGCTCATGCTGCTCCATACCGAGACGGTCAACCACGGCTTCGATAGCTGAATTTAACAGCTCAACGATCAATAATAACAGCACACTGCCTATCATTAGGGTTTTTTCGACACCCGTATCCCCCAGCCACAAGGCCAGCGGCACGGCTAGCAGCAAAGTCCAGACTTCCTGCCGAAACGCCTCTTCATACCGGTAGGCCGCACACGCACCTTGCCATGAATACTGCCCTGCTTTCACCAAGCGTTTCAGCCCGGTATTACCGCTATTTGCCATCGTTGATGCTTCCCTGTGCGTGGGCGATATTATGCTCTTTTTTCTGCAGTGCAGCAAACTAAACCTGCAACTCGGGGAGCTGGCGGTACAAGTCCAATGCCTCCGGATTTGCCAGTGCATGTGTATTTTTGACCGGACGGCCATGCACGACCTCCCGCACCGCCAACTCAACCATTTTACCCGATTTGGTGCGTGGAATCGCACTCACCGCCAGTACCTTGGCCGGCACATGGCGCGGCGTGCATTTCTCGCGGATCGTCTGCCGAATTTTCTTGCTCAGTGCCTCATCCAGCGTAAAACCTGCGCGCAGCACCACAAACAAAACCACCCGCACATCGTTGTCCCACTCCTGGCCAATTGCAATGCTTTCCAGTATTTCGTCCAGTTGTTCGACATGGCGATAGATTTCTGCGGTGCCAATTCGTACCCCGCCCGGATTCAGGGTCGCATCCGAACGTCCATAAATAATCACCCCGCCGTGTTCGGTCAGCTGCACATAATCGCCGTGGTGCCAGACGTTCGGGTACTCTGCAAAATAGGCCTGATGGTATTTCTCACCCTGGGGATCACCCCAGAAAAAGGCAGGCTGACTGGGGAATGTTTGGGTGCACACCAGCTCGCCCTTCTCGCCCTGCACCGAATTACCCTGCTCATCAAACACCTCAACCGCCATCCCCAACCCACGGCACTGGCTCTCACCACGGTAGACCGGCAAAATCGGACAGCCCAGCACGAAGCAGGACACAATATCAGTCCCCCCGGAAATGGAGGACAGGCACAGATCAGATTTGATGGATTGATAAACGTAATCAAAGCTTTCGGGTGCCAATACCGATCCCGTCGAACACAAAGTACGCAGATTCGACAAATCATGCGTTTTCAGCGGTTCCAAGCCCGCCTTATTGAGCGCTTCCAGGTACTTGGCCGAAGTGCCAAACAACGTGACCCCGACTGCGTCGGCATAATCCCACAGCACATTGCCACTCGGGTAAAACGGTGAGCCATCGTATAAAACCAGACTGGCACGCGCCGCCAGTGCACTCACCAGCCAGTTCCACATCATCCAGCCACAGGTCGTAAAGAAAAACACCTTGTCACTGGGGCGTACATCGCTGTGCAATTGATGTTCTTTCAGATGCTGCAGCAATACCCCACCGACTTTATGCGTGATGCATTTGGGCTTGCCCGTCGTGCCTGACGAATAAAGCACGTACAAAGGATCATCAAAAGCACAGGCAGTAAAACTGAATGGCTCTGCCGGTCTTTTCAGCAATGTTTGCCACGGCATACCGGGCAAATCCTCTGTCACCCCCAGCAAGGGGATGACCACCGTGTGCTCAATACTGCTGATCGCTTGCTGCACCGCCCGCACTTTGGAGCGCACATCATTGCGTTTGCCGTTATAAAAATAGCCATCGGTGGTGAATAATACCTTGGGCTCGGTTTGGCCAAAGCGCTCGATCACACTGTCTTCACCAAAATCAGGCGAAGTGGATGTCCAGATCGCCCCCAGACTGGTCGCTGCCAGCATCGCGACCACCGTTTCCGGCATATTCGGCAAATAGCCCGCCACCCGATCACCCTTGCTCACCCCCACTGAGCGCAACCACGCCGCCACCTGGCTGACCTGGGTAGATAGCTCACGGTAGGTCAGCTGGTAACTCACCTGATCTTCGGCGCGAAAATAGATAGCCACTGCATCAGCACCCTGTGCCGGTTCTCGCAGCAGATTCTCCGCGAAATTCAGGCGTGCATCCGGGAACCAGCGCGCCTGTTCAATGTGCTCGCCATCCAGCAAAATACGCTCACCCTTCTCACCCAGCACACCGGAAAAATCCCACCAGGCTGACCAGAAGTCCGCGCTATTTGCCACCGACCAGGCATACAGACGGGCATAATCCGTGAACTCGATTCCGCTGCGCTGTGCGGCAAACGCCATAAACTGCCAGAGTATGCTGTGTTCGATACGTGCTTGATCAGGCGACCACAAGGGTGCGGAATGACTCATGTTAACTCCTTTCTCAGTTCTGGCAGGCACGCGGAATCAGCTGTACCCGTGCGGTATTATCGATTGACGCGCTCCATAAGCCTACCGGCGTATTGGCACCGAATGGCTCATCATAATCCAGCCAGAATACGGCACGGGGCGCTTTTTGCTCAGTATAACGCGCATCATAGCCCAGATAGCGAATGTATTCGGCATGACGCATGGCTTTGTTCAGATCATCAAAAAAGCCCAGCGAAATAGCATTCTTGTAAGGCCCGTCGTTAATGACCAGATGTTCCTGCACATCGTAGTTAGCCATGTCTTGAGTGACTTTTTGTGCTGCTACCAAGGTGGGCAAGGGCGGAATGTAAACCAGATAATTCAGGGTTTCCATGGTTTGCAAGGAGCGCATCTGCACGGCCAGACCGTATTTACGGATTTTTGCCATCACCAGCTGCGCCACCTGCTCACTGGAATAAGGCCCCAGCGTATAACAGCTACTGGCAATCCCCACCGAACTGCTGTACACCCCCGGCTCTATGTTCGTTACCAGCTCCAGTGTAGCCACACCCGGCTCGGTCAGCGGGATATTGCTCATGTCAGTGGCGGACGGCAGCAACACATTGATTGAAAACAATGAAAAATTCAGGATGAGCAACAGAATCAACAGGAAGTACATGCTTCCTGCTCCGCAATGTACTGCAAACCTTCCATTAATGCGTCCGGGCTAAGTATGTGTTCCAGCTGTAAGTGAGTATGCAACAGTTCAGCATCACCCCCACAAATAATGACCTGCACAGGCTCCCGCAACTCCGCCTGCATGCGTGCACAAATACCCTCAATGGCACCTACCAGCCCGAACAGGCAGCCGCTGCCCATCGCTTGTGCGGTATTATTGGTGAAAATTTGCGGGTTGCTGAACAGCGATTCTGCCATGTGCTTAGCCTGGGTGCGCCGCGCCAATGCGTCTGCCAACAACCGCAGGCCGGGCAAAATCAAACCACCACGATGCACCCCGTCTGCCTGCAACGCATCCACTGTCACGGCAGTACCACAGTCGATGATAATCGCCGCTTTGCCAGCAGCCAGTGAACGCGCCGCCAGCAAACCGACCCAACGATCCGCCCCCAAATGCGCCGGGTTCGGATAGGCGACCTGGATACCGTAAGCCTGCTGGCTGGATTTCACCAAGGTCAGGGGTATCCCCGCCTGTTGGCAAACCCTGCTGGCCTGTTCGGCAAATTCCTCACCCAGTACATGCACCAATACTACCCGTTTCAGCGCACTCTCTAGCTGCAAGTCTGCCTGCGCCGCCAGTAATGCCTGCAAATGATGCACAGCACCCGGCACCGCTGCCAATCCAGCATAAGCGCGTGCTTGTTGTGAAGTACGCCCGCGCGCTGTCATTAATGACCATTTGAGTCGGGAATTACCGGCATCAATTAAAAGTATTGTCAAAATGAGGTCTTACCGATACGTCTGCTGATGAAAAAACGCGGCGTTTACCGTCTGCCAGCTCAATTTGCAACTGGCCTTGCGCATCCAGTCCACGGGCAATACCCTGCAGGACATCGGTACCGGCATTCACCTGCACCGGCAAACCGGCCAGTAAATCCCACGCCTGCCATTCTTCCTGAAATTGCGCCACGTCAAACACTGGAAAAGCCTGCAAAGCCGGAACCAGAGACTCAAGTATAACTGCTACCAGTCGGTTACGATCAACTTTTTCCCCCAACAAATGCGCCAAATCACACCACGGCTGATCAATTTTCGCTGCCTCTGTCGTCGTCATTGCCGTATTGATACCGATACCTATCACCACCTGCTGCAGCGGTGTCGCCGTTTGCAGCAGAATACCCCCGAGTTTGCGCCCCTGATGATGCAGGTCATTCGGCCATTTCACACCGTGCCCGTGCAAACCATAGCTCGCCAGTGCCTCAGCCACCGCCACCCCGGTCACCAGCCCCAGCCAGCCATAATGTTCCGGCACCTGCTCAAAACACCAGCGTAAGGACAGATAGATATTGCCACTATCCGGTGATTGCCACACCCGCCCCCGCCGCCCGCGCCCGGCAGTCTGCTCCTCGGCCAGACACACCTGGCTACAAGCATCCTGCTGTTGTAACAGCCATTCGTTGGTCGAAGGCAGGCTTGGAAAAACGTGAATCAGCGGCAACACCGCCGCAACCGGTGGCGACAAATGGGCGCGAATGAGCGGTTCGCGTAGGGCGGTCGCGAGTGAGGTAAAAGATGAATCCGGTTTGGTCATGGGTTTTCTCAGGGTTCTCTCAAGGTTTTATCGGGTTTGCCAAGGCATCATATAAACCCGCACAGCATAGCACCAACCCCAACGGACACGAAAACACCTGGTCACGCCTGATCACGTTTGACCACCTCCTGACCAACTCTGACGACCTAAACGGCTAGGGCTGTAATCCTGCCACCTGCTCGCGCAGCACATCCACAATCGCATACACCCCAACATGCCGGTTCGGGCTCAGATTTTCGGCCAGCTGCAAACGCTCAAACAGCAGATCCACGTCCAGCGCAGCAATGGCCTCCGGCGTCTTACCGGAAAACAGCTGGACTAATAGCGCGACAACTCCCTTGATGACCGGCGTATCACAGTCCCCATGCAACCGGATGCGCTCAGGGTGCTCAGGATCACGCCAGGCAAAGACCCAGACCTTGCTCATGCAGGCCTTGACGCGGCTGCTATCCGTTTTTTCCGCCTCGGGCATGACCGGCAAAGCCTCGCCCAGCTCGGTCAGGTACTGATAACGCTGTTCCCAATCCTCCAGCAGCCCGAAATCGCTGACAATCTCACCTATTTCATCTACTGTATCTGTCGCCCGCTCGTTCATCCAAACCTTCCTGTTTTTTTGCCTAAAACCCGCTAAAACATATCCAGTTGCAACAAAGCCTCCTCACTCATCCGCGACTTGTCCCACGGTGGATCCCAGACCAGATCAACCGTCACATCGTTCACCTCGATCCGGGAACGCGCGGCGGCCTCTACCAGCCCCGGCAGGCTACCCGCCACCGGGCAAGCCGGGCTGGTCAGGGTCATCTCGATATGCACATTATTCTCCGCATCCAGTTCCAGCGCATAAATCAGCCCCAGATCGTAGATATTCACCGGGATTTCCGGGTCGTAAACCTGACTGATGGCCTTGATAATCGCTGCTTTCAGGTCAGCGTGGCGGCGGGCATGCACATCCACCGGCTCCAAGTGGTTCAGGGTTTGTGCAGATGCTGGTTCAGACATGACTCATTCTCCTGTCAAACGAATGACTACCGATGCCAGTTGCTGTTGCAAAATCGCCAGCGCCCTGTCCTGCAAGGCTGGCCACTGGCAGGTTTCAATCATCTCGGCAGCAAAGCCCTGGCACAGCATCAATACCGCCTGCTGGCGGGGAATGCCGCGTGCCTGCAGATAGAACAGCATCTCCTCATCCAGTTGCCCGACCGTGGTGCCATGGCTGCATTGCACATCATCCGCATAAATTTCCAGACGCGGTTTGGTATTCACCTCGGCTTCCCGCGACAACAGCAGGTTATCGTTACTCAACCGCGCATCGGTTTTTTGTGCGTCCGGTTTGACGATAATATTGCCATCAAACACGCCTTTACCCTGCGCATACAGAATCCCCTTGAAACGTTCCCGGCTACTGCAGGCAGGCTGGGCGTGTACCACATTCAGGTGCAGGCCGTGTGACTGCTGTTGCCCAGCCAGATAAAAACCATTCAGGTCACAGCGGGCACCTTCCCCGGCAAAATCCACATGAAACTCGGTACGCGACCAGGCCGCCCCCAAGGCCAGCGTAGTGCCAGCATAACGGCTACCGGCCTGCTGCCGCAGATACAGGCTGGACAGATGCCGCGCCTGCCGACTTTCATGTTGCAAACGCGGATGCAGCAGTTGCGCCCCCGGCTCCAGAAAAATCTCCAGCACCTGATTATGCAGGCACACCGTATCAGCGAGGCTGCTGTGCTGCTCAACAACGGTTGCTTGCGCACCTTCTTCCAGCACCAGTAATACCCGCGAATGGGCGATAAAATGCGTTTCAAAACTGAAACTGATATTAATCAGCTCAATCGGCTGTTTTAACTGCACACCGCTGGCAACCCGTACATAAACCCCCTCACCCAGCAATGCCGTATTCAGGGTGCCAAACAGGTGTTGCTGCTCCATCGCCAGCGTGCCAAGACGCTGATGCACGGCTTTTTCACCGCTATGCAGCGCTTCCTGCAAACCCATTACCGTGACCGCATCGTTAGCGCCATGCTCACCCTTTATCGGCGAAGTGGTCGGCAAAGTGGACAGCTCTGGCATGAAAAAACCATCCAGCAGTACAATCCGCCAGCTGTCATCCCCGGTCAAGCGCAATGACTGGACATCTTCGGCAGTCAACAGGTCGTCTTCGCGGCGGGCAGGCTGAAAGGCCTGTAATACCGGTGGCAAGGGTGTATAACGCCAGTCTTCAGCCTGCCGGTCGGGCAATTTCAGGGTCTGCAAACGCTCCGCCGCCTGCTGCTGGCGTGGATGCAACCAAGGCTGCTCACTCACCGCCTGCGCGACCATTTTCTGATAATGTGCCAACAGATCAATCGGCCTGGCCGCCGAGGCCGTCATATCGGGCGTGTTCATGTCGCCTCCAGCTCGTTAATCCAGCCATATCCCTTTGCCTCCAGCTCCAGCGCCAGTGACTTGTCGCCTGAGCGTACAATCCTGCCTGCGCTGAGCACATGCACATAATCCGGCTCGATATAGTCCAGCAAGCGCTGATAATGGGTAATAATCAGCAGGGAGCGTTCCGGGCTGCGCAGGCCATTAACACCGGTTGCAATCGTCCGCAAGGCATCAATATCCAGACCGGAATCGGTCTCATCCAGAATCGCGAGTGACGGCTCCAACAAGCTCATCTGCAGGATTTCATTGCGCTTCATCTCGCCACCGGAAAAACCGGAATTCACTGCCCGCTTCAGCAGGCCTTCATCCATCCCCAGCTCGGTTAATGTGCTGCGCACCCGTTTCATGAAATTCAGCGCATTCAGTTCTGGTTCGCCCCGCGCCTTGCGTACTGCATTCAGCGCCGTTTGCAGGAAATAGGCATTGTTCACACCGGGCAGCTCCACCGGATACTGGAAAGCCATGAACACCCCCTGCTGCGCCCGTTCTTCCGGTGTCAGCGCCAGCAAATCCTGTCCTTTGTAGGTAATGCTACCGGCTGTCACGCTGTACTCCTCGCGTCCGGCCAATACTTTGGACAAAGTGCTTTTGCCCGAGGCATTCGGCCCCATGATGGCATGCACTTCACCGGCCTTGATGTCCAGATTCAAACCGTTCAGAACCGGCTTGTTATGGATGCTGACGTGCAGATCCTTGACTGATAGCATGTTTAATCTCCTGAGTAACCTGATGCATCCCATAAAACCCGCTTAGCCCACAGCACCTTCCAGGCTGATAGCCAGTAACTTGCGTGCTTCCACCGCAAATTCCATTGGCAGCTCGTTAAATACTTCCTTGCAGAAACCATTGACCAGCATGGACACCGCATCTTCCGTCGACAAACCACGCTGGCGGCAGTAAAACAACTGGTCTTCACCAATTTTTGACGTGGTTGCTTCGTGCTCGACTTTCGCCGTCGGGTTCGCCACCTCGATATAGGGGAAGGTATGCGCCCCGCATTGATCACCAATCAGCAGTGAATCGCATTGAGTATGATTGCGCCCGTTTTCCGCCCCCCGATTCATGCGCACCAGGCCGCGATAGGTATTTTGCCCCCGGTCTGCTGAAATACCCTTGGAAACAATGGTGCTGCGGGTATTTTTGCCAACATGAAACATTTTGGTGCCGGTATCAGCCTGCTGCGCCCCCCGGGTGACGGCCACCGAATAAAACGCGCCCACCGAATCATCCCCTTTAAGAATGCAGCTGGGATATTTCCAGGTAATGGCTGAACCGGTCTCTACTTGTGTCCAGGAAATCCGCGCGCGATCACCGGCACAAACACCGCGTTTGGTAACAAAATTGTAAATCCCGCCCTTGCCGTTGGCATCGCCCGGATACCAGTTCTGCACCGTGGAGTATTTAATCTGCGCATCTTCTTCTGCAATCAGCTCGACCACCGCCGCATGCAGCTGGTTCTCATCACGCTGCGGTGCAGTACAACCTTCCAGATAACTGACATAACTGCCCTTCTCAGCAATAATCAGCGTGCGCTCGAACTGGCCGGTATTGCGGGCATTGATACGGAAATAAGTGGATAACTCCATCGGGCAGCGCACACCTTCGGGGATGTAGACGAAAGTGCCATCGGTGAACACGGCTGCATTCAGCGCCGCATAATAATTGTCCGCAGGTGGTACCACCGTCCCCAGGTATTTTTGCACCAACGCCGGATAATCCTGCACCGCCTCGGAAATGGAGCAGAAAATCACACCTGCTTCGGCCAGCTGTGTGCGGAAGGTCGTTGCGACCGACACACTGTCAAACACAGCATCTACCGCCACCCCGGCCAGCATTTTCTGCTCTTCCAGCGGGATACCGAGCTTTTCATAAGTGCGCAACAGCTCAGGATCCACTTCATCCAGACTTTTCGGTGCATCACCACTGGACTTGGGAGCAGAAAAATAAGAAATGGCCTGAAAATCAATCGGCGGGTAATGCAGCTGCGCCCAAGCCGGTTCCTGCATGTTCAGCCATTGCTGGTAGGCTTTCAGCCGCCATGCCAGCATCCATGCAGGCTCACGTTTACGCGCAGAAATAGCCCGGATCACAGTCTCATCCAGACCCGGCGGCAAGGTGTCTGACTCAATGTCGGTGACAAAACCTGCCGCATAAGCACCCTCGATCAAGGCCATTTCCGGTTGTTCCCGTCTTGCCTCACTGATCTTTGCTGTGTCCATAGCGCCGCTTCCCACAATAACCAAGTAATTTAGTCAAGAATACAATCGGCGCGTATTACTTTCAAATAGACCGCGAATGGCAAGGAATTTACACCTAAAATAACGTGACTGGTGAAATCAAGCGGGTAGCATCCTCAAACAGCACCCGTTTGCCGGATTCAATAATGACAATACGGTCATCCTGCTGCAGCATCGGGTCGGGGCTAAGCCCGGTCTGGATGGCCTCCAGATTCACGCTATAACGCTGCACACGCCCATCCTCACCGCGCCGGAACAATACCGCCTTGCGTTTTTCCGCCAGGCGGGTAATACCCCCGGCAGTAGCAACGGCCTGCATGAAGGTCATGTCCTGCTTAAGCGGAAATACTCCCGGACTATTGACGGAGCCAGTCACGGTGAAACGGCGCAAAACGGCTTCCTGCACGACAATACGGTCATCCTGTAACAAGGGCATATCCTGCAAGCTTCCCTGCCGAATGGCCGCAATATCAATGGGCTGCTGGCTGGCCTGCCCCCGTCCGTCACGCCGTAGCAAGACGGCTGTACGTGTATCCGCCTGGTCATTCAGACCTCCGGCGAGTGCCAGTGCCTGCAGCACCGTCATCTGCCCACTGACCGGGAATACTCCCGGCTGGCGCACGGCACCTTCCACCGTGACCCGGTTTTGTACCGACTCTTTCACCAATACACTGACTTGCGGGTTGTTCATAAAACTCTGTTCCAGCCGCTGGGCAATTTCTTTTTCCAGCTGGGCAGGTTTCAGACCTTTGGCACGCACCACACCAATCAGAGGGAAAGTGATATTACCGGTGGTATCTACGCGCACGCTGCGGGTCAGATCGGGCACTTTGAACACGGTGACATCCAGCAAATCCTGCGCACTAATCAGGTCACTTCCGGCCAGTGTGTTGCCAGCGGGAATCACCAGTGGAGCCGCTGGCACAGCGCGGGTTACGGGTGCCAACGGTGCCACAACGGGTTGATAGGCTTGTACCTGATCGGTAAACAGCGGGGGATCAGGGTAGCGGGGTGTAGGCTCGGTCATTTTGCAGGCGCCCAGCAGGACGCCAGACGTAGCAAGCAAACCCAGTTGCAAGGCTAATTTCATCATTTATCAACTCCGGACGCATAATTTTTGTCTATAGGTCGCAGAGTAGAAGCTTATCTACACGAAAACGATCAGCACTGGCGGCAAAGGAATTATTTTTCTGATAAATGGAGGTTATGCGGTATAACCACGCGGATTTTGCTGTTGCCAGTGCCAGGTATCATGGCACATCTCCAGCAAGCTTTTTTCGGCCTGCCAACCCAGCAAGTTCAGCGCCTGTTGAGGGTCAGCATAACAACTGGCAATATCACCGGCACGCCGCTCAACCACCTGATAAGGCACTTCCTGTCCACTGGCGGCAACAAACGCATTCACCATATCCAACACTGAATAACCCTGGCCGGTGCCCAGGTTGGCGATCAGCAAGTCCGGCACACCTTCAGACCCGAAAGCCTGCAGCGCACAGACATGCCCTTTGGCCAAATCCACGACATGGATATAATCCCGCACCCCGGTGCCGTCATGCGTCGGATAATCACCACCAAACACGGATAACTGTGGATACTGCCCAACCGCCACGCGGGCAATATAAGGCATCAGGTTATTGGGAATCCCCTGTGGGTCTTCACCGATCTGACCACTGGCATGTGCCCCCACCGGATTAAAGTAGCGTAATAACGCAATCTGCCATTCCGGATCAGACTGGTACAAATCGATCAGCATATCTTCAATCATCAATTTGGAGCGGCCATACGGATTGGTGGCCGAACGCGGAAAATCCTCACGAATCGGGGTCGTATGCGGGTCGCCATACACGGTAGCAGACGAGCTGAACACCATGCGCTTGACCTGATGGCGCTGCATGGCGGCCAACAGATTGAGCGTGCCACAGACATTGTTATCGTAATACGCCAGTGGCTGGGCGACTGATTCACCCACGGCTTTCAGGCCAGCGAAGTGGATCACGCTGTCGATCTGGTGAAAGCGGAAGATACGGTCGAGAAGATGAGCATCCCGAATATCGCCCTGATAAAAAGGAATGTCACCCTGCCCGGTCAAGGCTGTTACCCGGTGCAAGGATTCTACCGAGCTATTCGATAAATTGTCCACCACCACCAGGTCAAAGCCAGCCTCCAGCAACTCCAGACAAGTATGAGAGCCAATATAGCCCGCACCACCGGTGACCAATACAGTCTGTTTTTTTATCATCCGAATGCTTCCAATCCTTAACAGTGGGTAAAGCGGGCAAGCCCTATCAAAGAACCACCCGCCCAGAAGCGTATCAGGATTTTTCGTTTTTGCCAGATTTCTTCACATCAGTCTCTGCCTTTTCTGTGTTCTCTGCCTTATCCGCCTTGCCGGACTGTTCTACTGTCTTGGGAGTAGTGGTTTCAGCCGCCAAATCACTGACACCGGCATCCAGAGAAATATCAGCCTTGATCTTCTCGAAGATACCGTCGCCGATGCCCTTTACATTTTTGATGTCTTCCAGTGCCTTGAAATCACCGTTCTCCGTGCGGTAAGTCACAATGGCAGCGGCTTTTTTCTCACCGATACCTTTCAGATTTTCCTGAATCGCAGCGGCGGTCGCCTTGTTGATATTCACCATTTCTGCCCAGGCAGAAACAGAACACAGGGAAGTTGCCAGCAATGCCGCTATTAAAATTTTTTTCATGGGGGATCATCCTCAGTTATTTTAGATTTATTAGAAGTTCATGAATGCACTATGTTAATGAGCTAAACGATCAGCTCCTGCAAATACTTCAGGAACAGGGTTTAATTTGCCACAGCTTATTCAAGCTGCCAACCTGCAGCGGATAACCGGCAAATCATCAACAGCAATGGATTTTTGCGGGTACTTTCTTTAATCTGCGTACAAAGTCAGATGTGGACAGGAGTCAAACATGAAAAAACATTACATCCGGAAGATCGTTTCTTACTCGATGGTCGGCAGCATCGGCCTCACCATCGTTGCCGGGCTACAGGGTTGTGAGGGTGACAGTACCCAGGCACCAGCGAACAACAACCCAACCCAGGGCGGAATCGGTGATGCGGCTGAACAAGGCCTGTTCATGGTCATCCAGCAAACCGGGGAAAACCCGGACACCTATGAATTAAAAGAAAAATACCCTTCGAGTGAGGGTACACGTGCCATTCTGAAAGGCATGGATGGCAGCGAGCGTATCCTCAGTGAAACAGAACTGAAAGCACTCGCTGAAGCGGAGGCACAACGCTTCGAAGCAGGCCAGTCACAACTCTCACAGCCCGTCGCAGAAAACCAGGGGCTGGGTCTGGGTGAAGTCCTCTTGGCCTCAGCAGCCGGGGCGCTGATTGGTGGCATGCTCGCGAATAAACTGATGGGCAACCAGAATTACCAGCAACAGCAGCAGCGCCAGGCGCAGAAAGCCCAAAGCTCCATGAGCAGCACGCGTAATCCGGCACCAGGCAATACCAACAAAGCGGGCAACTCCTCGCCCCGTTCCGGTTTCTTTGGTGGTAATAAAGGCAACCCGAGTAACAAGGGTGGCAGCGCATTCGGCGGTTAAATCATGATAAAAACAGAAACAGTCCAAGCGGTCAGTAACGAGCTGATGGAAGAAGTTGGCATGAACTGGCATACCGACAGCGATGGTACGCCCTACCTGATCAATGAGCTGATTACCGTCACTGAAGACGAGGCCGAGGCCTATTACACGGCGGCTAATGAAATCTATGAGATGTTTATCGCTGCTGGCCAGCATGTGATCGATAATGACCTGTTCTTCGAGCTGGACATTCCTTTCAACCTGATCAGCCAGATCAAGCGCAGCTGGAAGAACGACGACCTGCATTTATACGGGCGTTTCGATTTTGCCGGTGGGATTGACGGTCTACCGATCAAACTGATTGAGTTTAACGCCGATACACCCACCAGTCTGTTCGAAACAGCCGTCGTCCAATGGGCACTCCTGAAAGCGAATGGCATGGATGAGGCCAGCCAGTTCAATAACCTTTATGAGGCGATCGGTAACAACTTCCGCCGTCTGGTGACGGGGGACGATGACCCGGCTAACTTTGCAGAACATTACCAGTATCAAAATATCCTGTTCTCCAGCATGTCGGATCTTCCCGAAGACGAGCGCACTGTGCGTTTCCTGCAGCAAATCGCCAGCGAAGCGGGCTTCCAGACCGGGTTTGCTTATATGGGGGAGGTTGCGTTCTCGGAACAGGATGGCATCTTTGCGGAAGAAACACGTTACGATTACTGGTTCAAACTGTATCCTTGGGAAGATATTGCCCTGCAAACCGATGGCATCACCGGTATTCTGGATGAAATCAGCCAGAATCAGGCCTGCATTGTCCTCAATCCGGCTTATACGCTGATCTTCCAGAGTAAGGGCATTATGAAAGTGCTCTACGAATTATTCCCTGATTCTCCTTATCTGCTGGAAACTCGGGTCGAGCCACTGCAAGGCAAGAAGCAGGTAGCCAAAACGATGTTCGGGCGTGAAGGGGCGAACGTGAGCATTATCGATGCTGCCGGGCGTGTTTTGAAAACCTTGGGTGGCGAGTATGACAACTACCGCAAGGTCTATCAGGAATTTGCCGAACTCGCACAGGATGAAGACGGACGCAGCTATCAGGCGGGTGTGTTTTTCGCCTGGGAAGGCTGCGGACTCGGCTTCCGCCGTGGCTGGGAAATTCTGGATAACATGAGCAAATTTGTCAGCCACCGGGTGGTGTGAGCGCAGGACAAAGCATAAAGGATTCCTGTCAGGTGCTTGTTCGAGTTGGCAAAGCAAAGTACATTGGCAGCATAACAACCGCAAGCAAAACAAGGAGCCTGTTTTATGCATTCATCGTCATCCGCACCACAGCACCCCACCTTGACAACCCATGAACTGGCCTTTATCGACGAAATTCTACTCAAATACGGTGACGACGATAACAATATTCTGGGGTGTTCCGAACTCGATGGCTTCCTGACGGCACTCGTCTCAGGCCCCATCATTCCAGCGGCTGAATGGCAAGCAGCGATCTGGGGTGATGCGGATACCCAACCGACTTGGGACTCGGCGCAAGAAGCACAGCGCTTTATCAGCCTGATCACCCAACAGCTGCAGCATACCGCAGCCACCTTGCAGACCGATCCACAACAGTTTCACGCATTATTCAGCCTGGTCGAGTCAGGCGGACAAACGATGCCGGTCGTCGAGGATTGGTGCTTCGGTTACCTGCGCGCCGTCAATCTGCGCGAAGATGCCTGGGCCGGTCTGCCCGACAGCACCGCCAAACAGTTATCACTGCTTTACCTGTTCGGTTCGGAAGACATGTTCGACGAACTGAATGCACTCAGTCATGACAAGATAGCCCTTCTGCAACAAAGCATCGAACCCGTAGCACGTGCCCTGTACACCCATTGGCAATCACGCCCAGCCACCGGCACCATCACCCCCGAGACACCCGTATGAACCAGTACACCGCCTCACCAACCCCACCGCCCGCCACCAACAGCCAACCGCATTCCATTGATTTACGCAGTGACACCGTCACCCAACCCGGTTGGGCCATGAAACAGGCAATGCTGGCGGCGCCATTGGGTGATGATGTCTATGGTGAAGACCCCAGCGTGAACGCGCTGCAAACCCGCCTAGCCCGTTTGCTGGGCAAAGAAGCCGCCTTGTTTTTCCCCAGTGGCACCCAAAGCAATCTGGCCGCCCTTTTGTCACACTGCCAGCGCGGTGAAGAAGTGCTGGTCGGCGACAAATACCATACCTTTGTGTATGAAGCACGCGGTGCATCGGTGCTGGGCGGCATCTCCCTGCAACCGCTCACTACCGATCACTGCGGCGGTTTGTCGGTAGATACCATGCTGGCAGCCATCAAAGCCGACGACATTCATCTGCCAATTACCCGCTTGCTAGCGCTGGAAAACACGGTGAATGGTTGTGTGCAGTCACAGGAAAACATCGACCAACTGGCCGCTGCAGCGCATGCAGCAGGCTTGAAAGTTCACCTGGACGGTGCACGCCTGTTCAACGCGGCCATCCAACAAAACAAGCCGGTGGCAGAGCTGGTCGCTGCGCTTGATTCGGTCTCCATTTGCCTGTCGAAAGGTTTGGGCACCCCCGCAGGCTCAGTGCTGGCGGGTGATGCAGCGCTGATTCATTACGCACGTCGCCAGCGCAAGATGCTGGGCGGTGGCATGCGCCAGTCCGGGATGCTGGCAGCCGCAGGTCTGTATGCACTCGAACATAACCTTACGCGACTGGCAGACGACCATGCCCATGTTCAAACCATTAGTAGCGCATTGGCTGCTTTACCGGGTGTAGAAATCGATCAGGCACGCCTGCAAACCAACATGTTTTTCCTGAAAGTAGCCCCCGCAGATTACGCACCGCTGCTGGCTTTCATGCATGCAAACCGGGTCATCATCAGTGGGCAGCAACCCTGGATGCGCTGTGTAGTCCATCTGGACATCACGCCTGCCGATGTGGAACGCCTGATCAGCCTGTTCCAGCAATTCTATTTGCGCTAGCGGACTCCAGCCATGCCCCATTCCCTGCTTACCCACCGCCACTGGATTTTTGACATGGACGGCACCCTGACGTTGGCACAACATGACTTTGACGCTATCCGCAGTACGCTAGGCTTACCCGCCAACCAGCCGATTCTGGAAAGTCTCGCCGCTTTGCCACCGGCTGAAGCCGCCCCTTTGCACCGCCAGCTGGATGCCATCGAACTGGATATTGCCCGGCAGTCAGAGGCGGCAGTCGGTGCGCATGAATTACTGGCTTATCTGGCGAGTCGTGGAGCCAGGCTCGGCATACTCACCCGCAATAATGCCGTCAACATTGAAGCCAGCCTGCGTGCCGCCGGTTTGCGTGATTACTTTCAGGCGGACAGCTTCGTCAGTCGCGACTGTGCACCCCCCAAACCTGACCCCGCCGGTATTTTCCGTTTACTGCAGCAATGGCAAGGGCAGACGAGCGAAGCGGTCATGGTCGGTGACTTCCATTTTGACCTGTGTGCCGGGCGCAATGCGGGCACACACACGGTGTATGTTGACCCGCGCGGTGCGTTCCCGTTTCGTGAACATGCCGACGTTTGTGTGCTGACGCTGGCCGAATTACTGGTCTGACTGGCCTGATAGATCATCAGCGCTACGCTAAGGTCAGCGCTTGCAGATGGCGCTATCGTCCGGTATTTCGACGCTGCGCACGATGGTATCCACAAAGTTATTCAGCTCGTCCATGCTCAATACGCCCAGAATGCGGCTCATGATATCCGGGTCGACCTGGGCGATAGTCTGGCGACCATCCAGCAGTTGCAGATAAATACCGGCGGCGCTGTGCTCACCGTCAGCGTCGGTATCCTCGGCTGCCAGCAAGGCCTGATCCGCTTCACTCAGGGCATCGTGGTAATCATCCAGCTCATCCCAGAGTTCATCTTCCACACCCTCGGCAATGGTCAGCACCATCGCACCCTGCATCGGCTCGATCGTTTCCGTATAAACCAGCCCCTTGACACGCAAGTATTCACCAAACGTATCGGCCATTTGCCGGGTAAAAAACAAATATTCAAGGCCTTCATTCATCGCGTTCATGTCACTCATCTCGCTCCTGCCTGCATTCCTGTCTAAGTGATTGTATGGGTTTCTTCGCGCGACACATAGAGCAATACTTTGTCCAGCCAGCGGGCAGGCAAGATACGCTTTAAGACCGCAAAGAAATAAGTGGGTTTGGTGACCGGGTAGCGTACCCGTGGGTGCGGGCTTTCCAAGGCATGGATCACCCGCTTCAAGACTGCGCCAGGCTGCAGGGTAAACGGTGCTGCCGGGCCTTCTTTCTCCAGCCGCGCAATCGCCCCCTGATATTTATCCCGATGCACGCTCTTGGCAATATCCACATTGGCCCGCAAGGCACGCAGGGAATTGGCACGAAACTGGCTTGCGATCGGCCCCGGCTCAATCAGGCTGACATGGATACCGCTCCCTGCCAGCTCCAGACGCAAAGTATCCGCCAAGCCTTCAATCGCATATTTACTGGCGTTATAACTGCCACGGAACGGCAAGGCGATAATGCCCAGCACGGAACTGTTATAAATAATCCTGCCCTGCCCCTGATTCCTCATGATGGGCAGCAGTAAATTGGTTAGCTGGTGCCAGCCAAATACATTAGTGGCAAACTGTTTTTCCAGTACCTCGCGGCTAATATCCTCCAGTGCACCCGCCTGCCCGTAAGCTGCATTATGAAAGACTGCATACAGTTCATTATTGGTACGCAGCATCAACTCGTACACGCAATCCTTGACGCTCTCAGGATCGGCCAGCTCCAGCGGAATCACCTTGAAACCTTCTGCCTCCAGACGCGCTATATCCTCCGGTTTACGCGCAGTCGCAAACACATTATAGCCCCGCTCCCGCAAGCCCTTGGCCACTTTGTAGCCAATACCGCTCGAACAACCCGTCACCAGCACATTACTCATCATTCAACCCGTTGTGTTCCCATGAAATGACACCATACTATCTACCAGATTGAATTCAATAGGCAACATTTCTATGCTTGCCTTCCTTCGAACCCTTAAACGGTAGTAATTTTATGCCTATCTATGCTTACCGCTGCAGCGCCTGTGGCCATGAACTGGAAGCACTCCAAAAACTAAGTGACCCCAAACTCACCGATTGTCCGGAATGCCATACCGCCAACCTGAGCAAGCAAGTGACCGCCGCCGCCTTCCGACTCGGTGGCAGTGGCTGGTATGAGACCGACTTCAAAAACGGGGACAAAAAGAACCTGGCCAGCAAAGACGGTAATGACGGCCATACTGAAAAACCGGATAAAAGCAGCACAGAGAGCAGCAAAGACGGTAGCAAAGAGAGTAGTAAAGACAGCAGTAACAACAGTGGCAAAGAGGCTCCCAAGGAAAGCACCGGCACCACTAACAAAGAAAGCACAACATCCGCCGCCCCTGCGAAAACACCTGCGCCTGTGCCAACAGCGGATAAAACCCCCAAAAAATAGATAAGCTCAAACCGGGCTTGGACAGTGGCGAATAGAGTGGTGAATAGAGTGACAAAGTATATTGTCTCTTATTCGCCACTTATCGGAAAAACCGGCGTTATCATTGCAAAACGGATGAATTCACCCCAAAATTAACATCATCAACCTATTTGATAAAAACAATAAACAAAACCAATATGGGGTTAAGACCAATGAAAAGTACTTTAATGTTTTCTCTTCTGACTGCTGCCTTGTTCGCAACAGGCGGTGCACAGGCAGGCGGCGGCAACCTGCTCGGCGGTGACGGTGAATCCAGTATGACAGAAGGAGTTTTCTACGGCGGTGGCAGCTATGGTAAAACTGACGCCATTTGTGACAAAAGCGACGATGGCTGTGAAGGCAATGGCTGGAAGATTTTCGGCGGTTACAAACTCACAGACAATATCGCGGTAGAAGGCGGTTATTACAACCTGGGTGAATCCGAGCAAAAAGGTGTCGCCTTCACGGATGCAGCTACCAGTATCAGCGGTACCACGGATATGTCAGTCAAGGCCAGCGGTATTGGTTTAACCGGTGTTTACTCCGTCCCGGTCATGGATAACTTCGAGGTTTTCGGCAAAGCGGGCGTGATGATTTGGGATGCTGAAGCCGAGCTTACCAATACGGTCGCAACGGGCGGCAGTGCCCTACCTTCAATCACGGACTCAGTGGATGGCACTGATGCCATGTTCGGCGTAGGTGCAAACTACAATTTTACCGAAAACTGGGGAGTGCGTGGCGAGTATGAGAAAGTAGGCGGTGACCTGGATGCCGGTATCTACTCAGTCGGTGCAACCTTCTCTTCACTCTAAAACCTGATTGATTGGATTGATGCACTGATATAAACAGGGCAGTAGCCCCCCACTGCTGCCCTTCCCTACCCCATAATAACCACTAAAGGGAACCCTATGAACCAGCTACTTTTGGGCAGCCTACTCAGTTTGCTATTGATGCAATCCAGCGCTTTTGCCTATGATTTCAATGACGATAGCGATGACGGCTCTGAAATAATCAACAAAATTTATCTCGGTGCCAGCGTTGGCGTGCAGGCTGTCGGCGATGCCGCCGATCTCTGCAGCGATCTGGATTTGAATTGCGTATCCATGAAAGCCTATCTGGGTTACCGTGCTACGCCCAATGTCGCGTTCGAAGGCGGCTATCACAATCTGTTCAGCGACCGCTCTCCCGTGACTGGCAACAAACTTGAAGCGACGGGCTTTAGTCTGGCTGTCTTGGGGCTGATGCCCGTCAAAGACAATATTGAAGCATTCGGCAAGCTGGGTTATGCCGCCTGGCAAGCGCGGGTTGATGGGCGCGCAGCATCCGATGGCACCGATCTTTTAATGGGTGCTGGCGCACAGATGCGCTTTACGGATAATCTCGGCCTGCGCGGTGAAGTCGAATACATCGGCGGTGATCTCGACAGTACCAACATGAATGCCGGCATCACCTACTCGACCTGGTAGAAGGCTACGCCTGTTTTAAGCGGTAAACAGTGCGCCAGTGTTTCTATTCTGCCGTACTGTTTGCCTGGCAATGTCCATCAATACCTAGATAATTTTTAGGCAATTTTTATTCTGGCTTGCGTCTGTTGCTGGCAAAGCTTACCATTTCCGACTTTGCTTAAATCATGTCGACATTCAGGAATAATAATCATGCGTAGTCATTATTGCGGGCAGGTGGATGAAAACCTGCTGGATCAGGAAATTACCCTTTGTGGCTGGGTAAATCGTCGCCGTGATCACGGTGGTGTTATTTTCATTGACCTGCGCGATCGGGAAGGTCTGGTACAGGTAGTCTTCGATCCTGACCGTGCTGACGTATTTGCGACCGCCGAACGGGCGCGTAATGAATATGTATTACAGGTCAAAGGCCGGGTGCGCCCACGCCCGGAAGGTACGACCAACAGCAACCTGCACAGTGGCCAGGTTGAAGTGCTGGGGCTGGAACTGGAAGTACTGAATGCGGCTGATACGCCGCCTTTCCAGTTGGATGAGCAAAATGTCGGCGAAGAAAACCGCCTGACTTACCGTTATATCGATTTGCGTCGCCCGGAAATGCAGCAACGCCTGCAACTGCGTGCCAAAGCAACCGGCTTTATGCGCCGCTATCTGGAAGATAATGGCTTCCTGGACATTGAAACGCCCATCCTGACCAAAGCAACGCCCGAAGGGGCGCGTGACTATCTGGTGCCTAGCCGCACCCATCCCGGCTCCTTCTTCGCTTTGCCCCAATCACCCCAGCTATTCAAACAGCTGCTGATGATGTCTGGCATGGATCGTTATTACCAGTTCGCCCGCTGCTTCCGTGACGAAGATCTGCGCGCCGACCGGCAACCCGAATTCACCCAGCTGGATATCGAAACCTCCTTCATGGATGAAGACGGTATCATCGGTATGACTGAAGAAATGGTGCGCACGATGTTCAAGACCTTACTGAACGTCGAGCTGCCCGCACAGTTCCAGCGCATGACCTATGCCGAAGCCATGGAGCGCTTTGGCTCGGACAAACCTGACCTGCGCATCCCGCTCGAACTGGTGGAAGTCAGCGACCTGATGCAAGCAGTTGAATTCAAGGTGTTCGCCGCCCCGGCCAAAGACCCGGACAGCCGCGTCACTGCCCTGCGCCTGCCACAAGGTGGTGATTTGTCGCGTAAGGAAATTGATGATTACACCAGCTTTGTAGGCCGCTATGGGGCGAAAGGCCTGGCTTACATCAAGATCAATGACCTCGCTGCCGGACGGGATGGCCTGCAATCACCTATCCTGAAATTCCTGCCCGATGAAACCGTCACGGGCATTCTGGAACGCACCGGTGCCCAAACGGGCGACCTGATTTTCTTTGGTGCGGACAAAGCCCGCGTAGTCAATGATGCACTCGGGGCGTTACGGGTCAAGCTGGGTCTGGATCGCAAACTGTTGACCTGTGAATGGGCGGCACTGTGGGTGGTTGATTTCCCGATGTTTGAATGGGATGAAAAGGACAAGCGCTGGACAGCGCTGCATCACCCGTTCACCGCGCCCAGCTGTTCACCCGAAGAACTGGCGGCCAATCCGGGCATAGCCCTGTCACGTGCTTATGACATGGTATTAAATGGTACGGAAGTCGGCGGGGGTTCGGTGCGTATTCACCGCGCTGACATGCAAAGTGCGGTTTTCAGCCTGCTGGGAATTTCGGCAGAAGAAGCAGAAGAGAAATTCGGATTCCTGCTACGCGCCCTCAAATACGGTTGTCCGCCACACGGTGGGTTGGCCTTCGGTCTGGATCGTCTGATCATGCTGATGACCGGCAGCCAGTCGATTCGCGACGTGATGGCCTTCCCGAAAACCCAGACAGCCGCTTGTCCGCTCACCGATGCGCCCTCCAGCGTACCGTTGAAGCAACTGCGTGAACTCAGTATCCGGGTAAGTCTGCCAGAAAAAACGGCTGGATAAATACTCCGTAGCCTCCTCCCATCCCCAGCCCTTCCCCCGCAAGGAGGGAAGGGAGCCAAGCAACAGTATGATTCCCCCTTCACCTCTTGGGGGGAGTCTTCAAATCCGTATCAAACAACCTTGCCACTGTGCAGAAACACCTGCACATTATCAATCAAACGCGCTTTGCCGAGCCAGGCAGAAACCAGAATCACCAGCGCCTCATCCCCGGCTTCCGGTGGTTGCAAATCAGTGCTGCGCCGTACCTCGAAATACTCAGGGCGAAAACCCTGTTCAGCCAGATGCCCCATCATGATCTGCTGGACAGGCTCATAGGCATCGCTGCCCACACTACCTAGCGCAATCACCTGTGCAGCAGCGTCCTGCAGAGTCTGGTGCAAATAAGGTGCCCGCTGGCGCTGTTCGGGCGTCAGGTAGCCATTGCGTGAGCTTTTGGCCAGACCATCCGGGTCACGCACGGCTGCCACCCCATGAATCTGTACATTCATATCCAGATCACGCACCATTTGGCGCACGACCAGAATCTGCTGGAAGTCTTTCTCACCAAAAACAGCAATGTCGGGTTGCACCAGATTAAACAGCTTGCAGACCACGGTCGCCACCCCCGTAAAATGCCCAGGGCGTTTTTCGCCTTCCAGCACATCGCTAATACCGGGTGCTTCCACCTTGGTACGTAACTTGCCTTGTGGGTACATCGCTTCGGGTGACGGTGCAAACACCAAATCGGTGTTGATTTTTTCCAGCCAGGCGCAGTCAGCCTCCAGTGTTTTCGGGTAGGCCGCCAGATCTTCAGCCCGATCGAATTGCGCCGGATTAACAAAAATCGAAACAATGACCTTGGTGCCGAGTTGTTTGGCCTGTTCAACCAGCTCAAGATGTCCGCCGTGCAGATTACCCATGGTCGGTACAAAGGCAATCGTCTCACCCGCCCGTTGCCATGCGCGCACCTGCGCCTTCAATTCATGAATCTGATGAATAATATTCATTGGAAGCCCCTGCTGTTAGACAAAGCAATGCGCGTCTGCCGGGAAGGAACCCGCCTTCACGGCATCAATATAAGCCCGGATGGCCTCTGGAATCGTACAACCACCCTGCATGAAATCCTGTGAGAAACGCGGAGCACGCGGCGTCAGCCCCAACATGTCATGCAGCACCAGCACTTGCCCGTCACAGGCGCGCCCGGCACCAATGCCAATCACGGGAATATCCACTTCCTGGGTAATTTTCTCCGCCAAAGCCTGCGGTACACATTCCAGCAGCAGCATGTCCGCCCCTGCCTGTTGCAGTGCCAGACTGTCTGCCAGCATCTGGTGAGCAATGGCCGAATCACGCCCCTGCACCCGATACCCGCCCAGTTTATGCACTGACTGGGGTTGCAAGCCTAAATGCGCACACACCGGTACGCCGTGATGAGACAGCTGCCTGACGGTTTCCACTTGGGGCGCGCCCCCTTCCAGCTTGACCATGTGTGCATCGCCTTCCTGCATCAGACGGGCGCAGTTACGCAAGGCCATTTCCGGCGAGGTGTAACTCATGAAGGGCAAATCCGCCATGACCAGGGATTTTTTACAGGCGGCAGCCACGGCTTTGGTATGGTAAATGATATGGTCGACCGTCACGGGTAAAGTAGTCGCGTGCCCCTGGATCACCATTCCCAGCGAATCACCGACCAGAATAATCTCCACGCCCTGCTCGTCCAACACCCGCGCAAAACTCGCATCATAGGCGGTGAGCATGACAATCTTTTCCTGATCATGCTTCATCTGGCGCAGGGAAGTCACGGTATGGCGGGTGCGTTTAACGGCAGGTGGCGCTAAATTCTCTTTATCCATGCACAGTTCTCCTCAAGTAGGGGGCACAGTATAACCCGAACAATCCACGAGAATTAAGCAATTTTGCGGCGCACCATGATTACAGCAATTACAGCCCCTTACAGCACCTCGCCCTGCAAATGGTAACTACGCACGCGCCGTCCGTCCGGCTCGACTGAATGCAGGTGCACGTCATAACCCCATAGACGATGGACATGGCGCAGCATTTCATAGCTGTCGTTATTCAGGGGGCGACGATTATGCATGTAGTGACTCAAGGTCAGGGAGCGATCACCGCGAATATTCACACTGTCCACCTGAATATCCGGCTCTTGCGAGCTCAGGTTGTATTGCTGCGACAAGGTCTCACGCAATACCCGATAACCTTCATCATTATGGATAGCCGTCACATCAATCACGTTGTGCCTGTCATCGTCCTGCAGGGCAAAGAAATGAAAATCACGCATGATTTTAGGTGACATAAACTGCAGAATAAAACTTTCGTCACGGTAATTACGCATGACATTATCCAGCGTTTTTATCCAGTCAGAACCGGCAATGTCCGGGAACCAGACGCGGTCTTCTGCGGTGGGATGTTCACAAATCCGGCGGATGTCGGTCATCATCGCAAAACCCAGTGCATAGGGGTTGATGCCCGAATAATAACGGCTGTCAAAATCTGGTTGCATCACTACATTGGTATGCGAGGTCAGAAATTCCATCATGAAGCCTTCGTCAACCAGGCCTTCATCATACATTTCGTTCAGAATGGTGTAATGCCAGAAGGTCGCCCAGCCTTCATTCATCACCTGTGTCTGGCGCTGCGGATAGAAATACTGGGCGGTTTTGCGCACGATACGCACGATTTCCCGCTGCCAGTTCTCCAGTAAAGGGGCATTTTTCTCGATGAAATACAGGATGTTTTCCTGCGGATCAGACGGGAATTTCCTGGCTTCCCCTGGTACGTCACTCAAGGCTTTCTGCGGCAGTGTGCGCCACAGGTCATTAATATGCTGCTGGATATACAGCTCACGTTCCTGTTGGCGCTGCTGTTCTGCCGCTGCCGAAACAGGCACCGGGCGTTTATAGCGATCAACTCCGTAATTCATCAGCGCATGACAGGAATCGAGCAGCATTTCTACCGCCTGCTGACCATGGCGCTCTTCACACTGGGTGATGTAGTTTTTTGCAAACACCAGGTAATCAATAATCGCCTCGGCATCCGTCCAGCTGCGAAACAGGTAATTGCCCTTGAAAAAAGAATTGTGCCCATAACAGGCGTGCGCAATCACCAGCGCCTGCATGGTCATGGTGTTTTCTTCCATCAGGTAGGCAATACACGGGCTGGAATTAATCACGATTTCATAGGCCAGCCCCATGCGCCCCCGCGAGTAGTTTTGCTCGACGTTGACGAAGTGTTTGCCATACGACCAGTGATTGTAAAAAACCGGCATACCGATCGAGGCATAAGCGTCCATCATCTGGTCAGAACGGATCATCTCAATCTGGTTCGGGTAGGTGTCCAGCTTGAATTTATCGTGTGCTATCCGGGCAATTTCCCGGTCATAGGCTGCGATGGTATCGAACGTCCATTCAGAGCTGGTGGAGAGATAGTTTTTTTTGGTTTTGCCGGAATTTTCAGTTTTTTCGGTTTCTGCACTCATCATCCCTGCTCCCTTTATTCACTGACCATGGTCTTGTGGAACAACTCACGGAATACCGGGTAAATTTCGGCATTGTCGCGCACCCGCTGGATAGCAAAACGGTCGGCATAATCGGCCTGCAGATGCTCATACAAGCGCCACAAGCCTTGTGGTTCACGATCACCAATTTCAATATAGGTAAAATACTGCACCATCGGCAAAATACTCTCGGTTAGCGCCTTGTGACAGCGCTGGTTATCTTCCTGCCAATTATCACCATCCGAGGCCTGTGCGCAGTAGATATTCCACTCATTCGGTGAATAACGTTCGGCAATCACATCCCCCATCAAATGCAGGGCGCTGGACACCACCGTACCGCCGGTTTCACGCGAGTAGAAAAAGGTTTCTTCATCCACTTCCTGCGCTTGCGTGTGATGACGGATAAACACCACTTCAATTTTTTCATAGTTTTTCTGTAAAAACAGATACAGCAGGAAGAAAAAGCGCTTGGCGGTTTCCTTGATGTCCTGGGTCATGGAACCGGAGACATCCATCACACAAAACATGACTGCTTTCGGTGAAGGTTTCGGCACCCGTACCTGCAAATTGTATTTGAGGTCAAAATCATCGAGGAACGGCACGGTATTCAGGCGGAGGTTAAGGCGTGACAACTCCTCTTCGAGCAGCAGGCGCGCGGCCTGTTCTGACTCATCCAGCGTCTCCAGCTCGGCCAGAATTTCACGCCGCCGCCGCCGCGACTTGCCACTTAATGCCATGCGCCGTGCCTGGGCACTGCGCATGGTACGGACGATGTTCAGCTGACTGGGGTTGCCCACTTCGCTGAAACCGGCACGGTGTGTTTCGAAGGCATCACTCCCGATCAGCTGGCGCTTGACCATGTTTGGCAAGGCCAGATCCTCAAACAGGTACTCCAGAAATTCGCTTTGTGAAATCTGGAAGACAAAATCATCCGCACCTTCGCCAGAATCAGAGGCCTCGCCAGAGCCACTCCCACCACCGCCGCCACCCGGTGGGCGCTGGATACGGTCGCCCTGCACAAATTCCTTGTTGCCAGGGTGGACAACGTCACGCTGTCCACCATTGCCATGCCGGAACACCGGTTCGGAAATATCCCGCTTCGGGATGGTAATGCTGTCACCCTGTTGCATGTCGGTAATGTTGCGGCGGCTTACCGCATCGGACACCGCTTCCTGAATCTGCTTGTGATAACGTTTCAGAAAGCGCTGGCGATTGACCAGGCTTTTATTTTTACTATTCAGGCGGCGGTCGACAATGTAAGCCATGGGTGCAACTCCTTACTGTGATTTACGAACCCGCAGGTACCATTCCGCTAACAGGCGCACCTGCTTCTCGGTATAACCACGTTTCATCATGCGATCCACAAAGCTGTCGTGTTTGCGCTGCTCTTCATTCGAAGACTTGGCACCGTAGGAAATCACCGGTAACAGGTCTTCCGTGCTGGAGAACATCTTCATCTCGATCACCCGCCGCAGCTTTTCATAACTGCCCCACTTCGGATTTTCCCCGCCATGGTTGGCACGGGCACGCAATACGAAATTGACGATTTCATTGCGGAAATCCTTGGGGTTGCTGATCCCTGCCGGTTTCTCGATTTTTTCCAGATCGGCATTCAGCGAAGCACGATCCAGGAAATCACCGGTTTCAGGGTCACGGTACTCCTGATCCTGAATCCAGAAATCGGCATAAGTCACATACCGGTCAAACAGATTCTGCCCATACTCGGAATACGATTCGAGGTAAGCCGTCTGAATTTCCTTGCCAATGAATTCCACATAACGCGGTGACAGGTATTCCTTGATGAAGCTGATATAACGTGCCTGTATGTCTGGCTGGAACTGTTCTTTTTCGACTTGGCGCTCCAGTACATACATCAGGTGCACCGGATCAGCCGCGACTTCCACCGCATCGAAATTAAAGACCTTGGACAGAATCTTGAAGGCAAAGCGGGTAGACAGACCCGACATACCCTCATCCACACCCCCGGCATCCTGGTATTCCTGAATGGTTTTGGCTTTCGGATCAATATCTTTCAGGTTCTCACCGTCATAGATACGCATTTTTGAATAGAGGTTGGAATTTTCTGGCGCTTTCAAGCGGGACAGAATCACGAACTGCGCCAGCATCTTCAAGGTATCGGGCGCGCACGGTGTTTTCGCCAGTGAACTGTTGAACAACAACTTTTCGTAGATCTTGATCTCTTCGGTCACCCGCAGGCAATAAGGCACCTTGACGATCGACACCCGGTCAATGAACGCTTCATTATTTTTGTTGTTCTTGAAGGTCTGCCATTCTGACTCATTCGAGTGCGCCAGAATGACCCCGGAGAACGGGATGGCACCGATGCTTTCCGTACCGTTATAGTTGCCTTCCTGTGTGGCCGTCAACAGCGGGTGTAGCACCTTGATCGGTGCCTTGAACATTTCGACAAATTCCATCAGCCCCTGATTCGACAGGCACAGGCCACCGGAATAGCTATAAGCATCCGCGTCATTCTGCGGAAAATCTTCCAGCTTGCGAATATCCACCTTGCCCACTAGCGCGGAAATATCCTGGTTATTCTCATCACCCGGTTCGGTCTTGGACAGCGCAATCTGGTTCAAGCGAGAAGGATAGCGTTTGACGACTTTGAATTTGGTAATGTCGCCCCCAAACTCCTTCATGCGTTTCACCGCCCAAGGTGACATGATATTGCGTAGATAACGCTCAGGAATACCGTAGTCTTCCTTCAGGATCGCGCCATCTTCGTCGGCGTTAAACAAGCCCAGGGGCGACTCGTTCACCGGTGAACCCTTGATCGCATAAATAGGCGCTTTTTCCATCAAGCCTTTCAGACGTTCAGCCAAAGAGGATTTACCCCCGCCGACCGGCCCGAGCAGATACAGCACCTGCTTGCTTTCTTCCAGCCCTTGAGCCGCATGCCGCAGGAAAGAAACGATCTGTTCAATCGCATCTTCCATGCCATAAAATTCGGAAAAAGCCGGGTAACGGCGGATAACTTTGTTGGAGAAAATGCGGCTTAAGCGTGGATCACGGGAGGTATCGACCAGTTCGGCCTCACCAATCGCCCATAACAGGCGTTCGGCACCGGTGGCATAGGTCATCGGTTCAGTTTTACAGAGTTCGAGATACTCCTGCAAACTGTACTCCTCTTCTTTTAACGCTTCATACCGTGACTGATAATGACTAAAAATACTCATCTATATAAACCCCTTCCGGCAGCTAACATGCGTCGCTCTGCACTGCCGAGTTGTAGTAAAATGCGACAACAACTCTGGATTAACTTAACAAAATCATGTTGGCATGCTCTGATTCAGATACAAAATGCCCACAAAGAATTCATATAAGTGCGAGCACAGAACACAACCGTCCTGAATCTTTAGACCCTCAGGCAGGCAAAGAAGTTTTATTGATAATAATTTGTTCATGTTGTGTTCTTAGCTTATTTTCTTGATTGTAGTAGAGCACTCGGCAAGATATGTTGGATTATTGTTCTTGTGCTTACAACATGAGCATTAGCCTATCCTTGAGCACTTAAACAAAGCATGAACACACCCGGATAAATCACAAGACACTGTACACACACCACCACACATGATAAACCAACACTATCACATCTTGAGGAGAACACCATGTTGAAATGGAACGATATCACCCGCCTGGCCAAAGAAGGCAATCCTGACCCTGACCGCTATGTCATGAAAACGGATGACGAATGGAAAGCATTGCTCAGCCCGGAGGTATTTCATGTCACCCGTCTGAAAGGGACTGAACGCGCCTTCAGCTCTGAAATGTGCAGCCTGTTTGCCCCCGGACAGTACGCCTGCGTCTGCTGTGACACGCTCCTGTTTGATGCTGACCAGAAGTTTGAATCCGGCAGCGGCTGGCCTTCCTTCACCCAGCCGGTACAGGAAAATGTCATCGCTTATGAATCCGATGGAACCCACGGCATGCAGCGCATCGAAGCCACCTGCAATGTCTGTGAGGGGCACCTCGGCCATGTCTTCCCGGACGGCCCCGAACCAAGTGGCCTGCGTTATTGCATGAATGCAGTGGCCATGAAAAAAGTATAGATGGCCGGGCGCTACCGGTGGGGCAAGGGACGTTCGTTAAACGGCAGGCCCTGCGCCCTGCCGGGATGCTTCACTGGCGGGTACGTAAGTTCTTTGTGCAAATACCGCCAACTGCTCCCAACTCGCGACGTCGACTGCTTGCCCCTGACAGCCAAAATAGTTCCCCTGGCAGTCGGGCAAGCGGGTACAGATCACTTCATCAGCCTGCAATAGCTGCCAGTCGCACCCTGATAAAACAGTTAAATAACCTTTTTTACAATGAGCCTCAAATGCCTGGCAACGCAGACAGCCCGCCACCCCGGCAGCCCGACTCGCCCAATCCAGATACGGCAATAGCAGTAAAGGCGCGGCCAGCTGCACAAACCTGAAACGCGTGAACTCCGCCTGTAAAAACTCACCACTGCGGTCACACAGAACGGCTCCGGCCAGCAAGGGGCTAAGCAACTGCCCCGGCTCCGCCGCCTGCCAGCTACCCGCATTGAACACGGGCGCTTGCCGTAAGTCGGGTTGCTCGTCCAGCAAGGTCAAATGCTGCGCCATCAGCACCACACCCGGCAGTTGATGCGCGGCCAGCCAGCGTGCTACCCGCCCCGCTTCTTCCGCATAACCCCAAGCCAAACCCACCCCGCGTGCTGCTTTTTTGCAATGTGCTTCGATTTCATTCAGTGAATAAATCATGCTATACCTGCGCTTGAAGCGGTGGATAAACCCAGTCATCTGCCGCCCTGCCCGCCATACCCGCCATTTCGTGCGGGAACGGTGCATGCTGGAACAAGGTAATCCGCACCCAACGATCCGAACGCGGATCAAACTTGGTCGCACCAAAAAATGACAGTTTCAGGCGCAACAAATCAATCGGTAGCATATCAGCCGCAATCAGGTTATCGCGCACTTCCATATACGGGAAACGGGGCGCACATTGCACACGGCGCACCACATGCCTGAATTCAGGTTTTGCCAGTAAAAATTCGGCCACTAACGCGTCCGGCTGCCATGCGGCCAGCGCCTCATCCAGCTGCGCCACATGCCAGCCTACACACAAGGGTTGCTCCAGCTCGGCACCAGGCTCCTGAAAACGCGCCCCCAGACGCGGTTCCAGCTTCTCCTCGGAAACATACCAGAAACGCTCACGGCTGACCGGGGCACTAAAATCCAGCGCCAGCGCCCAGGCATAATGCGTCTGCAACCCCTCACGCAGCGCCTGTACGGTCGACAGGCCATCCATCACCGGCAGCAGCAACTCATCAATCTGCATACACCGGGTCAGACCATCCACACACTCGCCATACGGCTCCATCAGCAAAGCCACCAGCTGTTCCTGCCCTTCGAGCGTCAGGTATTGCTCTGCCCAGCGATATAGCTTGTCCCAGGGATAAGCCTGCGTAAAATCAAAGGTTCGCAGTTGCTGCGCCAAAGCGCTCAGGTCAGTGCGTAACTCAGTCAATCGGGTTTGTTGCCGCGCATGCTGTGAATCCCACTCATCTGCGTTCAGACGAGCGCGTTGAACAAACTGACAAAAGGCGGCTACCTTGTCAGCTTCAGCCTGCGGATGCGCCCGTACCCGTGCCAGTGCTTCTTCCCGCACCGCCATCCAGACATGCAACAAGGTCGGATGATTGATCAAAAACGGTGCCATTCCCAGCCCCGTCGAATTACCCACACCGATACAACGGCGTAAATCAGGCTCCAGCACCACCGCCTGCTCCCCGCCTCTGGCTGCTGCCAGATGCTCGACCAGATCCAGCGTAAACGCCCGAATCAGCCAGACTGTCAGCATCTCGGCACGAAAGGGAGCCAGCATGTCTGCACGCTGCTGGATTTGATCCCGATCAGCCGCCCCAAACTTGCCAGCACCATACACCGCCGTAGTCCGCATCAGATAGCCGACCCGCTCCAGCGGGGCACGCTCCGGCTGTTTGCCCGCCGCCAGGGCACTCACCACTTGTTCAAACAGACGCACCGAACGGTTGGCGCGCGACAGACACAACTCCTTGCTACTGATACGCCCCGCCTCCTGTTGGGGGACATTGGCGGCCAGACGGGCAATATCCGCCGCATCCGGCACCCCGTCACACAGCGCAAACGTCGCATCCCAGGCTTCAGCAATCACCCGGTCAGAACGCAGTTCATCCGGCAAATCATGCGCGAAAGCCACCAGTGAATAAGTGGATTGCGGGCTGCTGACCGTATACACCGCATACCCGACACCGTGGGCATCGACCTGCCACACCGGACGAGCAAACTGCCAGTGCTCACGCTGCATACGCCTGAGCAATGAGCGCATGAAGGACAGGCGGTTTTGATGCGCACAGCCCATCCGGGCGAGGCGCATGACGGTGGCTGGACTTCGCCGGAAGTTAGCCAGCTCATCGACAGAAGCATGTTCAGGGACAGGCATAAGCTAAACTCCCGCCGGGCCAAAATTCCTGGCAAAAAACCGTAACCAGTTCCCACCCATGATAGCGGCCACCTCGTCCGGGCTAAAACCATAAGTCCGCAAGCCCTGCTCCAGCACCGGGAAATGACGGTTATCTTCAAACCAGCCAGGCATCGGCGGAAAACCGGGGGCACTGGCGGAACCTTCACCGTAGTCAATCTGCTTGGTCCAGCGCCCGGAACGCATCCACTCCACGACCGAATCCGGTTGATCCTGACACAAGTCCGAGCCTAACCCGATATGCTCCACCCCCATCAGTTCAGCGGTACGCGCCACCATCGCACAGAAGCTATTGAGCGTGCACTGGCTGCCCTCCTTGAGGTGATGCGGGTACAGCGAGAAGCCCAGCATGCCACCCGACCCAGCCAGCGCCCGCAAAACAGTGTCCGACTTGTTACGCAACGCCGGGTGCCAGTGATGCGGATTCGCGTGGGTGACTACAATCGGGCGGGTGCTGATTTCAGCTGCCTGCAAGGTCGAACGCTCCGCCGAATGACTCATGTCGATGACCAGCCCGACCCGATTCATCTCCCGAATGACCTCGCGCCCCATGCGGGTGATACCGGGGTCTTCCGCTTCATAACAACCGGTCGCCAGCAGCGACTGATTGTTATACGAGAGCTGCATGAAGCGCACGCCCAGCGTATGGACGATTTCGACCAGGCCAATATCATCTTCTATCGGTGACGGATTCTGGAAGCCGAAGAAAATGGCGGTACGCCCAGTCTCCCGCGCCAGACGCACATCATCGGCTGTTTTACCGTGCAGGATCAAGTCACCATAGCGCTCAAAGCGCCGGTTCCACGCTTCGATATTAGCAACCATTTCCCGGAACACCTCATGGTAGGCAATCGTCACATGCACCGCATCCACACCCCCTGCGCGCATTTGCCGAAAAATGCCCTCGCTCCAGTGGGCGTATTGCAAACCATCAATCCGGTAAGGACGAGTCGTATCGGGCGTTTCCATCAGCTCACTCCTTAATCAGGCGAACCGGCATGGATATACGCCGTTTTTACCGTAGTATAAAACTCGGCAGCATACTGCCCCTGCTCACGTGGCCCGTAGCTGGAATCACCGCGCCCACCGAATGGCACATGGTAATCAGTGCCCGCCGTGGCGAGATTCACCATGACACAGCCACTGCGCGCATTGCGCCGGAAATCAGTGGCACGCGCCAGTGAGCGGGTGATAATCCCGGCGGTCAAACCAAAGCGGGTGTCATTCACCGTGGCCAGTGCTTCCGCGTAGGAATCGACTTTAATCACACTGGTAATCGGCGCAAACATTTCCTCACGGTTGATGCGCATGTCGTTACGGCTGCCCACAAACACCGCTGGGCTCAGATAATAACCGTCGGTAGCACGTTGCAGGCGTTCACCGCCACAGAGTAATTCCGCCCCTTCTTCCTGGCCGAGCTGCACATAAGCCAGCCCCTGCTCCAGCTGGCTGGCACTCGCGACCGGCCCCATTTGCGTGCCCGCTTGCAGCGCATGATCAACCACCAGCGCCTTGGCACCCGCCACCACCCGGCTGACAAATTCATCATGCACAGCAGCGTGCACGATCAGGCGGGAAGAAGCCGTGCATTTCTGGCCACTCCCGCCAAAAGCACCGTTCACTGCACAGGCAACCGCCGTATCCATGTCCGCATCGTCCATCACGACCAGCGCATTTTTAGAACCCATTTCCATTTGCAGCTTGGTCAGATTGCCAATCGCAGCGGCAGCAATGCCTTTACCCACCGGCACGGAACCGGTGAAACTGATGGCATTAATCGCCGCACTTTCTACCAGTTGCTGCCCCACGGTAGCGCCTGAGCCCATTACCAGATTAAAAGTCCCCTTGGGCAAACCCTTGTCAGTCTGGCGGTGAATGATTTCAGCCAGCGCAACTGCCGAAGCAGGCACCAGATTAGCGGGCTTCCAGACCACGGTATTGCCGAAGGCCAGCGCCGGGGCAATCTTCCAGACCGCCGTCGCCATCGGGAAATTCCACGGGGAAATAATCGCCACCACCCCGACCGGCTCACGTGACACATGGACTTCGACCCCGGCACGCACCGAATCGGCCGTATCGCCGATCTGCCGTAACACTTCGGCAGCGTAATACGTGAAGAACTGCCCGGCACGGAATGCCTCACCCTTGCCTTCCGCCAGCGGTTTACCCTCTTCCCGCGCCAGCAATTCACCCAGTTCCGCCGCACGCGCCATCAGTTCCTCACCAATCGCCTGCAAAATGTTTTGGCGCTGCTCCAGGCCGACTCTCGCCCATTGTGGCTGGGCAGACTGAGCAGCCTCCAGCGCCCGTTCCAGCTGGGCGGTATCGGCCTGCGCATACAGGCCAATCAGATCGGACAGGTCGGAAGGATTACGGTTTTCAATCTGGCTGGCACCGGGTAGCCATTCACCGGCGATGTAATTGTGCTTGCTGGGTGTCGTCATGATGTCCTCTCTGGATTGCGGTTTGACCTGAGCATGGACTGACTGATGGCTTACTGTCAATTATCAATTGACCGTCGAGAATCGTGAGGTGCACATCCTGACTAGACTGATCCGGTGCATAGGTGCGCTCATGAAAGCTGATCTGCCCCTGCCTGTCCAACAGCAACACCGTCGAGCAGCGCGTGCCGTAATCCCGCCAGCCGGGTTGAATGAATACCGGAGATAGCCGTCGTTCAATCTCCAGCCCCACACCCGTTTCCGGTAAATCAGCCTCTGCCGCCGGGGTTTTATCAGCCAGCACCGCCAACAGATCCTCCACCGCCAGCGTTTCATGGGTCTGAACCAGCTGCTGAAACGCTGCTTTACCACGCACCAGTTTTGGCCAAGGGGTATCAAGACGCGCATTGCTCAAACCATAAAACCCGGCAGCCAGCGGCACAATCCCAACGTCCGCCCGATTGGACACGTAATAAAGTTGATCCGGCAGATTCCCCGCAATCAGATTAAAGCCGGCATACCTGCCCTGTTCTGCCAGCAAGGTCTGTAAGTCATCCCTGACCGGATTCCCGGAACTCACCACATCCCGCACCAACAAACCGCGTGAACGTTCCGCCGACTGCGGCTGGCCATTACGCACATTCGTCACCAGCGCCAGTCGATTATCACGCGTATTCAGCGCCAGCCAGGTGCCCATCGATTCCAGATCACGCCCACCGAGCACACCCGGCTCATCCTGCCAGGCATGCAACGGCAAGGCAGGGCGCGGGAAAAATTCATCACGATTGGCCGCCAGAATAAACGGGTACTCTGCGTGTTGATGGAGGGCTAACAGGGCAAAACACACGCTCTATTTTATTCCTTGATTTATTCCTTGACCCATTCCTTATAGGCGTCGGTATCGTGTTCCTTGCCCGCGTCATAGCCCGCTTCATAAGCTTCATTCAGGCGCTGCTCTTCACGCATCGGGTTGAGCAGAAAACCATTCTGCCAGCCCTGTACAAACTCAGGATCAGCCCCTGCTTTTTCCATGGCGACCACCGCCTCGTAATAGTGTTGGTTCATGTTTATATCCTCTCAATCCATACTTAAAATCAGAATTAACACCAGCGGCCATCAGGCGGCTGCACGTAATGTTTCCAGCGCTTTGCCACTGTCCAGCAGAGCGCGTACTGCCTCTGCTGCTTCGGCAATCGTGGCATAACGATTTAAATGGGTCAGGCAAATCGCACTGGAATACACCAGGCTGTCATACATCAAACCGCGCTCACCCGCCAACGCCGCCAAGCCCAAGCCAGCGGCCTTCGCGGCCAGTGCATCACTGTCCACGCTGGTACTGATCTCATCACCCAGCAGCGGTGCGGGTGGCAGATCATCCGGCAGCGGAATCGCACGCGTGCTGGCAGTGATTTTAACATCTTGTGGCGCTAAATCACGTTGCTGCAATTCGCCAGCGGTCTGGTAATAAAACAGCCGCCCGGTTTGCTGCAAGGATGGGATCACCCCGCCTTCTACCCCGCGAATAAACATGGCACTGTCAAAACCGGTATGGCGTGCCAGCGCTGCATAAATCGGCGGGTAAGCCTTGTGCACATAGCCGCCCATATAATGCGTTTTCACCCGCCCCCGAATCGGTGCCAGCATGGTTTCGACCGTGGTCAGCAACTGACGCTTGATGATGCGCTGCCGCAGCGGAATCAGGTCATGCAAACGCGGCGCAAATTGTGCCTGATCGATATACGTCCAACCAATCTGTTCCAGCTGGTGCGTCGCATCTTCTGGTAATAGCCCTACATCCAGCCCGGCAGCCCGCAGAATTTTATGGTGAGTCGCACCGTATTTAGGCCCCACTTCTTTCAGGCCATGCAATACCGCCGGAACCCCCATGGCTGCCAGTACCGCCGGGACAAAACTGGAAGCTGGCACACCGCGTGTATAGCCGTCATACGGGTCAGAAATGTCCACAACCTCATCCACTGCTGCCGTACTGATGGTTGCGGTATCGATCAAGGCCTGTAAGGTGCCGCGATTCTCATCATCCGTCTCACGCTTCATGCGCAATGCGATGAAATAAATCGCGGTCTGCACCGGGTCAGCGGTGCCATCCAGAATATGGCGCATCGCCTGATAGGCATCTTCATACGGCAAATCTTTACTGTATTCCGGCCCGGTCGCCACTTTCTGAATACACTGGCGCAGGTGCAGCTTCGGGTTGATGTCGGTCATTGTGGCATTTTCCATAGTCGATAGAGTGTAAGAAGGTGGCAGTGAATCCGGAATACCCCCATCGGGGTAAGCGTCGGCCTGCTGATTTGGGTTAAGATAACGCTAATATTAATTCCGGGGAAGTAACCATGTCATCTGACACGCCAGACACACCTGCGACACCCGACACGACCAGCAACCAGGATATGGAATTTGCCAGCGGGATGGCCGCGTTCGAAGCCAAGCATTTTGGACGTGCCATGCAGTTTTTGTTTCCGTTCGCCGAACAGGGCGACAGGCAGGCACAGCATCTGGTCGCCATCATGTACCAGAATGGCCTGGGCACTGTGCCGAATGAACTGGCCGCCTATAAATGGATGCGCGCCTCGGCTGAGCAGGGCTATGGACTGGCGCAACACGGCTTGGGTTTTATGTACCTGCATGGTGAATGTGCGGCCAGAAACGGGGAGAAAGCAGCCGCGTGGTTCCGTAAAGCAGCAGATCAGGGCTTGCAAGGTTCATTGACCACGCTGGCGATGATGTATGCCGAAGGTAATGGTGTGCCACAGGATAAGGTGGAGGCGCAGCGGCTTTATCAGCTGGCGGGTTTTGATGAAATGGTTTGAAACCAATGATCGACACGCATTGAGGCGAAACCAGCGGGAAACCGCACCATGCACCAGCAGATACAGTTGGTAGTCGACTCCGTCAGCAATATATCCATGTCACCCGTATGGCGCTGGCTTAGTTCAATGCCTGCCAGATGATTAAAGGCGATGCCTTTGAACGCCAGAAAAGGGATGTTTTCTGCCTGGAACAGTTGCGTCAGGTGCACCAGTTCGGCGCTCTGGTTCATGCCTTTCAGCAGGTTTTTATGATTGTGCACCGTCATTAAACGGGTGATGTCCTCCGGGGCAAACGATCCCCAATCGTTTCATCTGCCCGGTCATGACCGGCACGACCCGATGGCGCACGGCCAATTGCCAGAGGACAGTCCAGTGCTTCCGGTTTGAGCATGCCGGGCTGGGTGTTGGAGCGGCAGAGTTGGCAGAAGGTCTTGAAGTGGTTGGGGTCACAGGCAGGTTTCATGAGGTTATATACTTTCTTGGTGAATAGCTTTGGTTTACCTGATTTGCTCACGCTGCTTTCTGTAAAGACAGCCGAAGCCCGAGTGCTTCCACGACTTCACCAATATCCGTTAAGCCTTTAGCACGAGCAGCCACATTTAAGGCGCGAACGAATTCTTTCGGAGTGGCATCCTCTGCAACATCAACCAAGAAGGCTCGGATGTCATCATCAGTATCCAGTAATTCAGCTATGTCAAATTTGCGTGTTTGTAGTGTCATGACATTACTCCAATAAATTCAGTAGTTCCCGAGCTTTTTCTATATCCTTGGTTTGGGTCGATTTGTCGCCTCCACTGAGCAATAAAACGATTTGGTGTCCATGAAAGGTGTAATAGACCCTAAAACCTGCACCAAAAAAGAAACGCAATTCATACAAACCATCGCCTAATGCCTTGTAGTCACCAAAATTGCCTTCTTCGACACGTAACAAACGCTTGGCTATGCGGCGGCGTACAACACTATCCTTGAGTGTTTCCAACCATTCGCCAAAGATTTCGGTAGCGGTGATTTCATAAGCCACGCTTACCCCTTAACTACTTAAAAAACCAAGTATAGCTGTATACTTTATCCCAAGCTAGTTCTCATGTTTACATCACCTGCGGCTCCTCCGCCGCATCCAGATACCTAAAACGTCGCATCATCACGTGGTGGTCACTGATAACCCGGTCGTAGTGTTGTTAGCTACCAAGAGCCGGATTATTACTATGACCATGTTACCTTCGAGAGAAGTGCAAAACAGCTTTGGGCAGGTGGCTCATCGTGTACTGCGAGGGGAAGACATCAACCAGCTTGTCCAAGTGGTGGGGCGTGACAACTAGCAACTCTTTCCCGACAAACGGAAATAATCCCGATCAATTAAGTTCTAATTCAGGGCACCCCCCTTACTCTGGGCACATGGAAACAGAACAACAACAAGGATCGCCGAAGGGAATCGGGCAATAATAACAGGGGCTAAAATCTCAATAAAAACAAGCCGGTAAGATATCAAACAGGGGGTTTCATATTTTAATCCGGGGCTATTTCTAGCCATCTGTTAAGCGTATTACCTGGGGTTGGTAATACGGTGGGTTTATGGGGAACCAACAGATGAATAATACTAACAATAATAGCTTTAGGGCTGCGGATACTGGAATAACAATAATAAATATCAGTATCTGTGGTGCCATTCTTTTACGCCATACTCTCCTGCAGCTTGTATAAAACCGCATTCACTTCACTGTCCAGATCATCCAGACTGGACACCCGCAAATCAGCCTGTAGTTTGTAAGCTTCCACAAAACGCTCATGCATGGGGCGCACGACCGTAAAATACTGCTCCAGCACATCATCCAGGGTACGCCCACGCTCCCGCACATCCCGGCGCAAGCGCCGTGCCAGGCGTACATCGGCGGGTGCATCGACAAACACACTTAAATCCAGTAATTCCGCGACGACCGGCAAAGCAAACAGCAAAATACCGTCAATAATAATCAACGGTGCCGCGTTGACGGTATGGGTTTCGGTGCTGCGGTCATGCCGACTGAAATCATAACAGGGTACTTCGACCGTCTCACCCCGTGCCAAAGCCTGCAGGTGTTCAGCCAGCAAACTGGCTTCCAGTGAATCCGGGTGATCAAAATTACCCTTTATTGCCGCCGGAAAATCAGCCTTGCGATGATAATAGGCGTCCAGACTGATCAAACTGGCATAACCCGCCGGAAACCGGGCGGCCAGCGCCTTGGCCAAACTGCTTTTGCCGCTACCGCTGCCACCACAAATACCGATAAAAGATGGCTTTTCTGCCTGCCCTGTCAATTGCACCCGTCCCCCTTATGCCAGCACCCGTTTCAGGAATTGCCCGGTAAACGATTTTTTGTTGTTTACCACCTGTTCCGGTGTACCGATAGCGATCACTTCCCCACCCCGACTACCGCCTTCGGGGCCGAGATCAATAATCCAGTCGGCGGTTCGGATCACATCCAGATTATGCTCGATCACCACCACCGTATTACCACCATCCCGCAGGCGGTGCAGCACTTTCAACAACTGGTCAACATCATGAAAATGCAAACCGGTGGTCGGCTCGTCCAGAATATACAGGGTTTTACCCGTGCTGCGTTTGGACAACTCTTTGGACAGTTTCACGCGCTGCGCCTCGCCACCCGACAAGGTCGTCGCATTTTGCCCCAAGGTGATATACGACAAACCCACTTCCATCAAGGTGTTCAGCTTGGCATAAATACCCGGCACTGCCGCAAAAAATTCACAGGCATCTTCGACCGTCATGTCCAGCACTTCACTGATATTCTTGCCCTTGTAGCGCACGTCCAGCGTCTCGCGGTTATAACGCTTGCCCGCGCAGACTTCACAGGTGACATACACATCCGGCAGAAAATGCATTTCCACCTTGATCAAGCCATCCCCGGCACAGGCTTCGCAGCGCCCGCCCTTGACGTTAAACGAGAACCGACCCGGCTGATAACCGCGTGAACGCGCCTCCTGAGTGGCCGCAAACATCTCGCGAATCGGGGTGAACACGCCGGTATAAGTCGCCGGATTCGAACGCGGGGTACGCCCAATCGGGCTTTGGTCAATATCAATCACCTTGTCGATCTGTTCCAGCCCCAGCACCTCCCGTACCGGTGCGGCCTCAATCGCGGTGTCATGCAGATGACGCGCCATGTAAGGGTAAAGCGTGCGATTGATCAGGGTGGATTTACCCGAACCTGACACCCCTGTAATGCAGGTTAACAAGCCCAGTGGAATCTCGACATTCACCTCTTTCAGGTTATTGCCACTGGCACCCTTGAGCGTTAATACCCGCTCTTTATCAAACGGGGTGCGTTCGGTCGGCATCGTAATCGTGCGCCGCCCGGACATGTATTGCCCAGTGATGGAGGCTTCATTCGCGATCACCTCGGCAGGGCTGCCTTGGGCAGTAATCGACCCGCCGTGTACCCCGGCACCGGGGCCAATATCCACCACATAATCCGCCGAACGAATCGCGTCTTCGTCATGCTCGACCACGATCACGGTATTACCGAGATCACGCAAGCGGAACAGCGTTTTCAGCAAACGGGCGTTATCGCGCTGGTGCAAACCGATCGAAGGCTCATCCAGCACATACATCACCCCCACCAGCCCGGCACCAATCTGTGAAGCCAGCCGAATCCGCTGCGCCTCACCCCCCGACAAGGTTTCGGAACTGCGGCTCAGCGTCAGGTAATCCAGACCGACATTCACCAGAAACTCCAGACGCTGCACGACTTCGCGCTGAATCTGCTTGGCGATTTGTCCCTGTTTGCCGGGCAGCTCCAGACCCTGAAAAAAGGCGTGCGACTCGCCAATCGCCATGTTGCTGATATTGGGCAAGTTACGGTTGGCAATCAACACATTACGTGCCTGTTCATTCATGCGCGTACCGCCACAATCCGGGCAGGGGCGCGTCGACAGGTATTTGGTCAATTCCTCGCGCACCATGTTCGAATCAGTATCGCGATACCGTCGATCCAGATTATTAATCACCCCTTCAAAACTGTGGGAACGCTGGTAGACCTGCCCTTTCTGCCCCACATAGGTAAAATCAATTTTCTCTTTGCCGCTACCGTATAAAATCAACTGGCGGGTAGCCGCCTCCAGCTGATCCCAGGGCTGATCGACATCAAACCCATAATGCGCGGCCATCGAAGTCAGCATCTGGAAATAATAGGCATTACGCCGATCCCAGCCGCGTACTGCGCCATCCGCCAGACTCTGGCGCGGGTTTAATACCACCCGTGCCGGGTCAAAATACTGCTTGACCCCCAAACCATCGCAAGTCTGGCAGGCACCACTCGGGCTATTAAACGAAAACAGGCGTGGCTCCAGTTCCGGCAACGACCAGCCACACTCCCGGCAGGCGTAATTAGCGGAAAAAACCAGCTCGGGCAAAGCCGCCACGTCCTCCGCTTCCAGCGCGGCAATCCGCGCCAAACCACCGGCCAGTTTCAGCGCCGTTTCAAACGACTCCGACAGGCGCAACTGTAAATCATCGCGCACTTTGAAACGGTCGACGACTACCTCAATCGTATGCTTCGTGCGCAGCTGCAGCTTGGGCACATCCTCCAGATCATAGACCACACCATCAATCCGCACCCGCAAAAAACCCTGCAAACGCAAGGACTCAAACAGCTGCAGATGTTCACCCTTGCGGTCACGTACCACCGGTGCCAGTAACATCAATTTGCCACCTTCCGGTAAAGCCAACACCTGATCAACCATCTGGCTGACCGTTTGTGCCTGCAAATCAACCTCATGCGTCGGGCAACGCGGCACCCCGGCACGGGCAAACAGCAAACGCAGGTAATCGTGAATCTCGGTAATCGTGCCAACCGTCGAACGCGGGTTATGCGAAGTGGTTTTCTGCTCGATGGAAATGGCGGGTGACAGACCCTCGATATGATCAATGTCCGGCTTGTCCATCATCGACAAAAACTGGCGGGCATAGGCCGACAGCGACTCGACATAACGGCGTTGGCCTTCAGCAAAAATCGTGTCGAACGCGAGCGAAGACTTGCCAGAACCTGATAAACCAGTGATCACGATCAGCTTGTTACGCGGCAAATCGAGATCAATGTTCTTCAGGTTATGGGTACGCGCACCGCGCAGGCGGATGTAATTGTCCATAGTGGGAGCTTGGGGGTTTGGCCAAAAAAGGGGATTCTAACAGCTTTCCTAAAACCATAGAGAAAAACCCGTGGTCTCAGGGGGCTGGTTGAACGCTGCCGGCGATGGGACTTAAAAGCCGGTCTCTCCGATCTCAGATGAGCACATACCGGAAGCCGATCAGGGCAACAATGATACCGAGACTGCCTTGCAGCCATGACTCCTTGCTAAGCCGGTTGATATGAGGACCCAGCATGGCTCCGAACATGCTACCCAGTGACAGATATACCAGTAAGCTGTAATCCGGTTCTGCCCCCAGGTACAGGTAGTTGGCAATTGAAATACTGCTACTGATAAAAATGGGGATAGCTGCTGTCGCCGGAACGACATACATCGGCAAGCCGAGTAATGTGGCGAGAAACGGCACCAGCAGAAAGCCACCTCCTACACCAAAGATAGCCGCCACCAGGGCGATCAGAAAACCGGCTACTACCGGTAGCCATCCGGCAATCGAGAAGGCTTGTTGGCCGTAAGTAAAGGATAAACGCCCGCCACTGAAGGCCATGGCTTCGACTCCTTGTGGTGAGATGCTCCATTGCCTGGCGGTAATTTGTTGTCGTAACCTCCAGAAAATCTGCACCGCAACCAGTAAAGCCAGCACACCAAACAAGGGTCGAAATACGTTCATATTCGCAAGGTAAAGACTGGATAAGGTGCTGCCTGTCCACGCGCCTGCTATGCCACCCGCGCCCATTAACAAACCCAGAGGTAAAATACAGGCAGAACGCCGCATATAACCCGGTATAAATACGGCTGTCATCGCCAAAGTGATCATTTGTGCCATTGGTTTTATGGTGTTCGGTTGAGTGATTTCAATCAGGGTAATCAGGCCGAAGGAGGCCAGTATGCCGCCTGCAGCACCCACTGCAGAAAAGACAATACCGACCATCACCCCCCAAACGAGCAGTAGCATAATGCTTTGCATATCAATAGACTCACTTCGGTTGTTAGTTAATAAGGTTTATTCAGCAGTCCGGTTCCCGGTCATCGTCACCTTGCAACAAATCATCAAGTAATTCGACAGCAGGCTCATGCTGCTGGCGGGCAGATTTATTCGCCCAGCGAACAGCATCTTTTTCACTCATGGGTACACCTGTGCCTTTCATATACATCATCGCCAGCCGGTACTGGGCTTCTGCCGAGCCTTGCTGGGCTGCTGTGTTATACAGGTCAAATGCCCGCCGGGCTGTTTCTGGTGTTTTATCCTGCTCAAGCAACTCGCTGGCTTGTTGCAACAGACTGTTGATATTTGGCTCAGTATTGTCTGCATCACTGGCTGTTACTAACGGAGTAAACATAAACAAACAAAAGGAAAAAATCGTCGCCCAAACCAAGTTAAACTGTTGATAGGGTGATTTTTTAAGCGATGATGACACTTTATTACCCTGATCTGCATGGAAGATTTTCATAATGACGCTCCTTGGAATTTATCTTTTAATGATTAATTTAAAATGACTGCCTCAATCATATATTTTAACTTATTATAACAATCGGCTGATCAGAGCCACATCACCCGTTCGGATGATATTCAGTTGGAATTAAGTATTGAATGCCTGAATTATGGTCGCTATTGAAGCAAATCAGCAACGTAAAGCTGACTTGCAAGCGTTGTGGGGGGTGTTCGATGACTTTCCCAGTGTTTGCCGAATGAACAAGGCCGCATCAATTACCCGCCGGGGAGGAAGTTCGAGCTGAAGTTAATATCCTTAGATAATCTACTATTTTTCTGTTCAATGATCCTATTTTCTGATTTAATGACTTGTGATTTTCTGATTGGTTGGATTATGTCGGCCATATTTTAGTGCTCTAAAATTGATGGCTTTATCTGCTTTGGTTAAGGTAGGTTTCATGTTTTAAGGAACCATCTAAATTATACTTTCTGTGAAAGTTGATTCTAGTTTTTCCTAGTTATTAATAAAAACTCCATTTTTGATTCAGCGCACTATTACTACATGCCCATACCTGAACCTTACCACCATTATTGGTAGCATCGGGTCGATGGACATCTAAACACAACCCATGCCCATTTTTCAGTCTACCATGAGTAAAAGTCCATTGTTGGTTTAGTGCATTATTATTACATGCCCATACTTGAACCTTACCACCATTATTAGTAGCATCAGATCGATGGACATCTAAACACAAGCCATGCCCGTTTTTCAACCTACCATGAGTAAGAGTCCATTGTTGGTTTAGTGCATAATTATTACATGCCCATACTTGAACCTTACCACCATTATTAGTAGCATCGGGTCGATGGACATCTAAACACAAGCCATGCCCGTTTTTCAAATTACCAGCCATTGCTGGTTGAGAAGCAATTAAAATGGAGACGATAACTAATGACAGTAAATTGAGCTTTTTCATGTTGCAAGTCCTCTGTTATTTTCTGGATATATCCTCAGCTCTCAACTATCCATGTTTTATTAGCCAGAGCCTAAAAATTACTACCCTTAATATTCAAAATAAATACTAAAATATAATGATAGTGTCATTTATTCGCCATTGCCCTGGTTTTGCCAAAGAATCTGGGTTCCATCTCCCATGACCATTTCCGGGACCGCCACCATTTTTAGTACGCCACAAAACGACATTACCAACTCTTCCACTACCCAATACTCTAAATGTTTTATTTGTCCACGAGGTGGTATTCATAATACTATCAACCGTGTCAACACTAAAGTTAAAATACTTGCCTATGGTGTTGTCAGCATGATTTATACTTAAAACCTTGAATTTGCCTTTGGCATGTAAGCTAACTTTATCTCCAATCCTCCACTGACCTGCGGCTGCGTTGCTCTCCCATCGTCCGTGCCCGTTATGACTTCCACCATTTTTTGATCTCCATAAAACAACAGTGGCTGTTTTATTTGAACTATGGTTTCTTGCTTCTATTTTAATATCGCTCCAGTCCTTTCCATCCAACATTTCATCAATTACACCTATATCAAAATTAAAATACATGCCTTTTGTTCCATTGCTGTGGTTATTACTCAGCACATTAAAACTACCTAATTCATATGCAAATGAAATTGATGGAACAAGGAAAGCAAGTAAAAATAAAGCAAAACTAAGTTTTTTCATAATCTAATACCTATATTTATCTATAAGACGTCTTTCATTTTTTTGCATTAATAATTACTGGGTATAATTAACATCTGAACAGTGTATTGAGATATTGTCGCAGTACTTTCCCTTACAACCAATCCCAGTCACAAATTGATTGGGTTTACATACACCTTGGCTAGGATACTCCTCTGAAAAGAATGGTTTCCATTCCCATCCCCCTGTGTGTTGCATACCAGTGGTAACAAGAACTTTAAAAGAAATGTTGTCACAGTACCCACCACTACAACCCAGGCCACTCAAAAAACCTAAATTGACAGGTTTGTCTGTTCTAAATGAGGCATTAGGCCCTTCTTCAGAAATAACTGAAGAGTGCCAGTAGGAAGAGTCATTCCTCTTAGATGGGTAAGACCTACAAAGTAGTTGCTTGTTATCACAGTAATTTCCTTGGCATTTGATTCCTGCTATGGCATAACCACGGTCACAAGTCTGTCTGCCTGAACCTTCTTCAGAAAAAAAATTTGTCCAGTACTCAGTGGCATATACATTATTCATCATGAAAAACAATAATATAATACTAATAAATTTCATTTGAAAAATCTCCATATTTAAAATTAAAAAATCTGAACTTTACTTGAATGATACTTAAAATAACAACTACATCCATTCTTGGTTTCGGCATTGTGTTTTTTTAAAGAAAGTCAATGTATTTCAGTTTTCCAGAACTGAGATCTTGTTAAGTTGCAATCATATAGTTGAATATTAGTACCTATTTTATTAACTCCTCCTGCTACCTCTAAACACTTACCCATTTCATTACGAATTTCACCTTTTGATGTGAATTTCCACCGTTGAGCTATCGTTTCATTGCATTCATATGTCTGGATATTAGTACGGTTTCTATTAAGAGCGCCTGAAACATCAAGGCAACGTCCATAGCTAGATATACTATGATATTCTTGTTTCGCTTCCTCACGACTAGTCGGGCCGGCGAACCATCTCTTTGTTTGCATGCTATTACAATCAGCTAATTGAACATTATTGTTTACTACATCAAGACAATAACCCATAACATTTTTTATTTTGACCGGCATGACATCATAAGCCATTACAGGCAAACTAAAATAAACAAGAATCAAAGCTAATATCAGCTTTGATTTTAAAAAAAATTTCATGCTTACAATCTCCTTACTTTCAACCAGTTCTCTTCGCAAATCTTGTTTGTTGCATTTATTTCATTACGCCAGGACTGGGTGCTCTTCCAGGTGTTCTTTGAGGTATCCTGCTTTCAACATTTTTGCACTTAGATTCCCCATTATTTCCCTTACACTCAGTACCTCCCCAATCACCCTCACACCATCCATCACTGCTATAAGTTCCTGATTCTCCCTTGTTAGGCCCACTTGTCACCGTACATTTCTTTCCAGAATTATTGCTAGGATTTGGGCTATTTGGCGCAGCATTTACTGCATTAAAACCAGCTACAAACACTAATAACGTTAAAAGCACTGCAGCAGATTTCGACCATGTGATTATCTTTCCATTACTATATTTCATCTCATCTCCTTACATATTTAATAATTAATACTGTAGCCAACCAACAAAGAAACGAATTTTTGATGGCATTTTATAGAAAGAGTGACGGAAGCATCACGCTTAATAAATCGACTACAGTAATACTTATTATAACAAGCAACTGATCAAACCAACATCACCCGTTCGGATGATATTCAGTCGAAATTAAGCATTGAATGCTTGCATCACGGTCGCTATTGAAGCAAATCAACAAGCGCTGATCTTTTAGCGTAAAGCTGACTTGCAAGCGTTGTGAGGGTTGTTCGATGACTTTTTCCAGCGTTTGCCGAATGAATAAAGCCGCATCAATCACCCGCCGGGGAGGAAGTTCGATAGTCTCCAGTTGGGGATCGGTCTGCCAGCATAATTCGATACCGGCTCTATCGGTGTGTTCTATCGTTTCTGCCCGCCAGTCAGCCAGATGCTCTCCCAACAGTACGGGTGATTTTTGCAGGGTCAGATGAATTATGTCGCGCAGGGTTTGTAATATGTTTTGGGTAGCTCTGCGCTGTTCCGGGCTGGAAATACCCTGCATCAGAGTCAGCAGGCGGGCACCGACGGTATCATGCAGGTCGTGCATGATTCGCTGGCGTTCTTTCAGAACGGCCTGCTGGCGGTTGGCACTGGCGTTGCTGGCGATGCGGATCACATTGCGCAAAGCCTCCACCGTTTGGATGTCCACTGTGCTGAACAGGCGGGCACCCATTTGTTTGCCGGTCAGACGGTAGCTGTTGCTGCCACTCAGTGCCGGTACATTCAGGTGCAGGCCGTTTTCTGACAGCAGAGGCTTTGTTGAGTGATTAAGCTGTGTTTCCAGATTCAGAGGGTTAAAGCGCTGTTGTAACACCTGTTGCCAGCGTTGTTCAAAGTCAGCGGAAGAAGCGGCACCCGTGATCAGAGTACTCAGGGTGGGCAGAAAATCCTGCACAGATGAATTATCCGTTGGCAACAACCTGACCAATAACCATTGTCGCAAGGGGAAATAGAGAAATCCTGTCAGTATCACCGAGAGCCCCAGCGCGTATACCTGAGAAGTGTTAAACAGGGCTATCAGGGCGATGTCGAGCAGCATGATGGCAGTGCCGCCCAGCAGCCATAACCAGGATTTTAACCACCAGTATTCCACTTGAAACAGGCGATAACGAATGATGCCTATAGCAAGCCCAATGAAGATTATAACGGCTGCAATCCGTACAACTCGAATGTCAAGAAAAGGATCTATTCCAATGATCAACGGAATCAGGAACAAAAGAAATATTGGAACATAAGGAACTATGATGGAAAATTGAATGACTTTTGCGGCAGTGCGTTGTATCGGGTCTGATGAGCGATTTATTTGAATTTGGCCGAAAATAGAACAAACAATGAAGGGTGGCAGCGACGAAAAAAAGAAATTACTGATAGGAAGGTCGATCCATGAAAAATAAAGATTCAATGGAAAAAACAGGATGAATAGCGCGAATAAATAAAGGATTTTGTTATTTAATAGTTTATGAGGATAAGTGCTCATTAATGCAAAAATACAAGCTATAAATATATTCAAAACAGTCAATTGAGTAACATTAATTCTGTGTGTGATTCCATATCCAAGCGATATATCTTTGCTAAAGCATATCGTATCCAGAACAAAGAGACCGTAGTGGGAGAGACTTGCGGTAATTAGCAATGCTGATTCCCGGGTAAAAGGCTTCCGGCTCCAGACCAGAGCACCAATTAAGGGTATGATGGTATATAACAGAGAGAAAAACCAAAATTCGGCAGACAATGCGCCCAACGGAGTGCGTATTTGTGTAGTCAGGTTGTGCTTGCTACCACTACTGGTGATGAGGGTGAAGGATTTCCCTGAAATCAGCGGTTTGTGCAATTCGGCTTCCAAGTCCAGAGATTTTCTGTATTTAGCGTGTGTTTGCCTCATATAAGGAGGATAGCCAAAAAGTTTTGCGTCAAGTGGGATTTCCCGGCCTTCAAACTGCATAGCGACCAGGATTTGTCCGGCGTGAATTTCCCCTGACGCCGGTGAATGATCGGCAACCGATTTAACGTACAGGAAGCCGGAACGAAAGTCCGCCCCCAGCTGTAAGCCTGTCCATGGTTGACGGGTCAAAAAAGTCACCGCTGATAATTGAACCAGAATGATCAGTAGCAAAGTTAGTAACATGGTATTAGCAGGAGAAAGCCAGTGCTTCACCGTTTGCCAGCGGGTGCTCACACCCAACATAATCGACCTCCGGGTTTAGTTCAGATCGGCACGATTGCCCGTATACTAAGAATCCCCTCTTGCCTCTGATGCCGGATCTGCAACTCTCCGTTCAGGGCATTAATCCGGGCTTCCATGCTTTTCATACCCGTGCCTGGCTGCCAATGCCGGGGTGGCGAAATGTCACCATCATTGTCGATGCGTATTTGCAATACCCGCTCCTGGCGCAGAAAAGAAACCACTAAGCGGGCGGGGCTGGCATGCTTTAGTGCATTACTCACCGCCTCGCGCACAAATTGAGCTATCTCCAGTAACTGACGCAGGGATAACTCCTGCTGCGCCAGCGTATAGTCTGCCAGCCAGCTTAGCTCTGCTCCGGCCAGATGCACCCGCTGTGCCGTTTCTGCCTGCCATTCCGCCAGATGATCCACTAACCTTAATGAGGCACCGGGCAAGGCAAACCGAACCGTTTCATCCAGCACCTGCAGGGTTGCTTCTGCTGCTTTGCGTTGTTGCGCATCAGGTAGTCTGGCGGCGAGAGTTTGTATCTGTTGTCCCACGGTCTTGTGCAGGTCATGCAGCAGGCGTTTACGTTCAGCGAGAACCGCCTGTTCGCGGCTTTCGCTGGCTGCATAAGCCAAACGGGCAATAGCCAGCAGCGCAGATACTGTCTGAACATCTGTCTTATTGAACAGACGCGAAGCCGTTTGTTTTCCCGTTAGTTGATAAGTCCTGTTCATGCCCAGGGCGGGCACTTGCAGATGCAGGCCATTGCCTGATAGTTGGGGGGCTGGCACTGTGCCTGTTTGCGCAGACAGATCAGACAGATTTGCGGGTGAAAAACGTGCCCGCAACACAGTTTGCCAACTTTGCTCAAATTCAGCAGGAGCAGCGGCATTGGCCATCGCAGCACTGAAGCTGGGCAAAAAATCCTGTAAAGACCGAGCGTCCAGTGGCATCAGTTTGCCCATTAGCCATTGCTGCAATGGGAAGTACATAAAACCGGCCAGTACCACCGATAAACCGAGTGCATAGACCTGTGGTATCTGCAACAACCCGAACAGCAGCATGTCCAGCAGAATGACAATGGCTCCACCCAACAACCATAACCAGGACTTGAACCACCAGTATTCGACCACAAACAGGCGAAACTGCAGGATGGCCATGGCGCAGCCAATGAATAGGCTGACTTCCACCAGCCGTAGGGAAATGGCATCCATAATGGGGGGTTGCTGTAGCATTAGCGGCAGAATATACAACAGTACCGCCAGCGCGGACGGGACAAGAACAGAGAGCTGCATGAGCAGAACTGCTGCCCGATTCAAAGCTTGCTGATGCGAACGTTTCCACTGCCAGTGACTCAGGCCGATGCTGATCAGAAAAGGCAAGATGAAAGGAAAATAAAATTGATGAACCGGTATCTCAAACCACCGAAAATAATAAGCGGCTACCAGCAAGGCGTTGACTCCTGCATAGCCAGCCAGTATTTCACCGGAGAGTAGCCTGTACGGATAACTGGCGAGGATAGAAAACAGGAACATAACGAACACATGAATCAAAACCAGTTCAGCCAGGGTCAGCCATTCCATGGTCGCTGCCGGGAATGCTATCTCTTTGGCTGCGATAATGGCAAAAACGGTGTGCAGGGAAAAACTGCTGAAGGTAGCTCCCAGCAGTAGCCAGGCTCCCGGCACATCCGGGCGGTATAGGCATACCAGCGTTGCGCTGACGATTCCTGCCAGTCCTATCATAAATAAGAACCAGAACAGGCCAGGAATGGCAGACACTGGCGTTTTATTGGCAGCCAGCACACTGATTTCCTGCCCTGCGGACGTCATGAAAAGCAGTGGCCGCTCTGACTGGATGAGCTCAAACAGACGTCCTTGCAAGGCAATGTACGCATCATGCACTGATCGCCGGGCTATTTCCGAAGGCTTGGTTCTCACCAGTATCGACAAAGGGGCACTGTTCTTGCCAACCCGAATACCTGTCAGGATCTGCCCCGGCAATAAGCGGCCAAAAGCCGGGGAGTCATCGGTGACTGAAACAATTTGCAAAAAACCAGACGTATCATCCACTGCCAGCCTCAGGCCTGTCCACGGTTGCTGGGTTAGTAGGTAAACGGCAGCAGCCTGTACCAATAGCACAAACAACCAAGCCGGTAACAGAACCCTTGCGGTCGAAAGCTTACCCCATGTCACAGCTCGGTATTGATCAAACCCATACGACATGCCTCCAGTGCTGCTTCCGCCCGGCTGGAGATATTCAGTTTGCGATAAACATGGCGGACGTGGGTTGCGATGGTATGTTCGGATAAGTGCAATGCCGCAGCAACTTCGCGGCGGCTTAAGCCTTTGCCAACCAGAATCAGCACTTCAGTTTCACGGGAGGAGAGTGCCGTTGACGATGAATCAGCAGAAACCGGGGTGGTCATACTGATCCTGGTCGACACCGAAGTGCCTGAATTAAAATGTTGCAATATTTTTCGTGCTACTTTGGGCGACAGCGGTGGGTCACCCTGCAGGATGCCTCGTAATTTTTTGATAAACACATCATCCGCTAAATCCTTGAGTAAATACCCGCTGGCTCCCATTTGCAGGGCTGTCAGAATATGTTCCTGGTCATCGAGGATAGTGGTTACGACTATCGAAACCTGTGGAGAGGCGATTAAAATAGCCGGAATCAGATTCAGGCCACTACCATCAGGCAAGTTTATATCAACTAGCGCCAAATCTGGTTGGTTATCTTTCAGGTAGATATGAGTCAGATGACAATTACGGCATATTGTGATCTGAATGTCCGGAAAAGCTATTCCCAGAATGGAACTGAACCAAACTCCTGTTTCAATAATGTCTTCAACAATTAATGCTTCTTTCATACCTTATATTAGCTTATATCGCCTGATTGTGTGAGACATAATCAGAGCCACATCTCATGAAGTATTTTTATGAATTGGCGGCGCTTCAGGTGTACTTTTCGAATCAACCCGGGTGCATTTCAATTTTACACTCCGCCTACAGCTGTGATGAAATAGCCGTACAT
>CAXYXY010000016.1:0-88236 GCA_964293125.1 uncultured Thiothrix sp.
GTTTCCCCATGTGAGAGTAGGTCAATGCCAAGCTCTATTCCAAAGCCCTGTTACTTGCTACGAGAACAGGGCTTTTTTTATGCCTGCCGTTATCTGCCATCTCCCTGTTTTACACCTTGAATACGCTATACTTAGTGTTGTTTTCAGGGAGTAATACGTCATGTTTTTATATTCACAAATCCTGTTCTTTTGCCTTCTTTGCTTCGCAAGCGCATTCGTTGCCGCTGATGATATACCTGCTTCTATTGTGATGGATGGTCAAAAAATTGTGGCTGCATCAGCAGTTAGAGTGCGCGCCATACCTGATGTTAGCGCACCTGAAATTGGTAAAGTAGAGCTGGGTATGATCTTGCAAGCTACCGAGAGAACTCAAGAGAAGTTGTCGGCAGGTAGTCTGAATAATTACTGGTATAAAATCAGTTCACCTGGCATCAGTGGCTGGATCTTGGGTGACTTTCTGAAAGATTTTCAAGCTATAAATCGTGAAAAAATCTGGCTGGATCTGATCAGGGAGCGTATCGCCAATCAGGGGCTGTCTTTCAACGATCAAATGGGGCTGTATGCATTTGTCGATAGTCTCGTTCCACAGATGACAGAAAAGGATCGGGTGGGTGCTGCTGAGTTAGGTAAAATTCTTGCGCTGCAAAAATCCTTGGACAGTATCCAGTACGATAATGAGAAAAAACAACCATATGCGGGTTGGCTCAAGCAACACGAGGGCAGTATTTTCCATGATGAGATATCGGGGCAGTGGCTGGTTCCTGCTCAAGCCTATTGGGATTTGGCTGAAAAATATCAAGGTTCAAGAGCGGGCGATGAGATTGCATGGTCTGCAGCCAACGCACAGTTAGGGGGAGAGTGCGAGGGGGACGTGGCCTGTAATCTTGGACGCGAGTATATGACCCAGGCCGAATACCTTCGCCTGTATCCACAAGGGAGGCATACGAACGAGAGCCTCAAGCAGCTGGGAGAAACGCTGAGTTATATCCAGGGTGCACTGAAAGCGGATCCCCATTATTTTCGGTTATCGCCAGAGTCTGGCGAAACCATCAAGAGTTTACAGTCGATTGTCGAGAAAACCAGCCCAAAGCTGGCTGAAAGACCCAAGGTGCTGGTACAGCTAAAATCGATCAAGACAAGCTATGACAAGCGCTAGCTTACAGACCTTGTGCCAGGCTCTGGAAATACGTATTGAGCAAAATACCGTAAGGAAGAATGCATTCTTCATGTCCAGCGGGTGTTTCCAGGCATTCCACCAACATCACATCCGAGGAGCCGCGCGCCTGCATCGCTGTTAAAGCATTGCGTGCATTTAAAAATGGCACGGTTTCATCATCACGGCCATGAAAGAGACGCACCGGAGCGATGGCCTTCCAATCGTGTACATTGTTTTCAGCAATGGCGCTTGCCCCGTCACGGATAAATTCCCGAATCACCGTATCCTGAAAAACTATATCGCTATCATCTGGCAGTAGTTGATCCATCACATAATCGGCCAGTGGATCGGCGATTGCGTCCGGCAGGCGTTGGGCAATGGTAGCCGCCGATGGGGCTATTTGCTGGCGGCTGGCGATTGAGTTCAGCGCTTGTTGGATGCGATCACTGGAAACCAGGTCGTTCAACGTCGCTGTCAGGTGATAAGGCCCGGCAGCCGGAATACTGGCAACGACCTGTAAACCAGATAGTGCCTGCTGTTCCAGTGCTTGATGAGCCGCCATGGTCACATACCCACCTTGCGAGTAACCGCTCAGAAATAATTGGCCATTCAGGGGAATATCCTGCTGGTTCAGCCAGGTTTGTGCGGCCTTCAGCAAGTCGATGACAACAGCGGCTGAAGCATCTTTCAGCAAATAGGGATGAGGTGTGCCTAATGATGCGCCATAACCGACATAGTCGGCGGCCACCGTGATATACCCCATCGCGGCAATTAACGCCGGTGGGCTATTGGCTTGCAGGTCATTACTGGGAGCTTCCTTGTCATAAAAAAGGCTGCCATGCTGAAAACTCAGCAAAGGGCTGGGGAAATTGGCCATTTTATCCGGCAGGGCAATCACACCCGAAGCATCGACGGCCTCACCATAACCGTCGATGGTAGAATAGGTCAAACGGTACAAAGTCACCGGATAAAGAAAACGGTCGCGTGGAATCTCATCGCCAAAGCCCTGGACAGCCAACCCAATGGCTTCCTGCGTGTGTTTGACCAAACGCTTGGCCGAGATTAGCTGACCACGCACTTCTGTTACTGTCGGGGTATTTCCATCGGTATCACCATTGCTGCCACCGCCACAGGCAGGTAGTAGCAAGGTAGTGATGAATAGCAGTAAGATGACTTTAAACACTTTCATGGTGAGATGACTCCATTAAACTAATTCGATAACTGGTGTACCTGCAAGGTCATACCGCCCCGGTTGTCGCTGGTACGGCTTTTGTCGAGCAGGGCAAAGGCAACATGCCCGTCCGCAGTCAGGGTAAAGCGGGATGCCCGTGCTGCTGCCAGCGCAGAAGCTTCATCAGGGTAAACCATTTTTTCCGTGACTTCATAACCATTCACTTTCAGGGTTTTGAGAAAGTAACTGAAATCACGGTGGGGTGGAATTTCGTTGACTTCGGGTAATACCTTACCATTCACGCTGGCCTGACTAATCTGGTCAGAGACGACAAAGTAATTATTATGCATCCCCGTAAACCGGGTAGGCACCGTTCGGGCACAGCCACGTACCTGAGTGCAATTGGTTTGTGCCCAGACGCTCCAGCCTTCATGGGAACCGCCGGCTGCTTTAGCCACTGGCTTGATTTCATAGCTACCTTTACGCAGGAACAGGCTAACCGGTTTGTCCGTCGTATTGATTTTTGCATCCAGGTTAATGACCAGATCGGCTGTTAAATTGGGCGCACTGTGTGCCGTTGCCCATCCCAGGCCGAAGCAAAGAGGGATAGTCCAGCGTAATGTGGAGATGATCTGAGTTGGCATAGTGAAATCCTTGTTGAAAGTACTGGTTTGGAGTCTTGTTTCGAGTAAAAAGTCACGGTAAAGGTTCATTGTTTCAGGTGGGCAAACCCCATCTGTTCCTTGCCCAGTGTACTTAAGTCGGTAATACTGGCTCGCCCTTTATAATCCACTTCATGGTTTTCGGCTGCAAAATCCGGCGCACTTTCGCCATTCAGAAAGGCGCTGGCCTGCTTAGCAAGATAAGCCATGTTTTTCTCGCAGCGCGGTGCAGCACCCATGTAGATCACATTACTATAGCCTAATCCCTGGTGTTTATCTTCGACCGCATGCACAACATCAGGATGCCACCAAATGGTGTCGCCTGGTTGCATGGTTGGAATACTGCACAAGCCTTCGAGCGCAAGGGCGTGCCATTCGGGAGTACATTGCAAAGCACGTCCCGGCTTGGCTCCGCACAAGTCGTCTGTCGGCACATCATCCTGCAGGGCGCGTAAAAACATCCAGCCCAGCACGCGGGCACTGGGAATCAGCTGCAAGGTGCCATCACCGGGACCTTGTCGGGTTAATGCAGTCCAGCCCTGATAGGTGCGGAACATGCTGCACACGGCGGGCGACGGGATTTCGCGGGTTTGCGTGCGGTAAGCCGCATCAAAGGGGTCATAATCCTGCCAGTTGCCACTGATCAGGTGACGATACACACCATGAAAACCCTGCTCATCTATCCAGCGCTCAATCGAACCACCATCCATGTGTGGTTTTAGCCCCAGAGAATGGTCACCGGGTTCACGCCGCCGGGTACGATCAGCATAAGTACATTCATGATCAGGGTCGAAGACGGGCTGCCCCGCGTGCTGGTAGTGCCACAGCCGGTTGAGAAAGCGCCGTGCTTCTGCGAGATGTGCATGCTGGCGTGCTTCTATCTGCGGCTTTGACCAATAGATGCTTAATATTTGTGGTTTGCCTTGCTGCAGGGAAGAAAAATACCTGTCCAGCCCTTTGTCAGGTGTTTGGTAATAGGCATTTTCATCAAGATAGCGGCCTATTTCAGTATTCCAACGTGCTGCCAATGTGGTCGGAAAAGTATTGCGGATTACCACACAGCCCCGTTTACGGATCAGGTGTTTGCTTGCTTCGCTAATACTGCCCGCTTGAAGGGTAGCAAAGTCAATTTCCGGGATAACGCTTTGCCCGGCATCTCGCTGGTTTTTGATTTCGTCTATTTCTGCCCGGAGTGATGCACTCATTGCGGTGAAAGCCTGTTTGAAATCGCCTCCCCGTGCTTGCAGGTCTGCCTTGGCTTGTCGGATGCTGCCTGCCACATCATCAATTATTAGTGCCATGAATGCTCTCCTCCTGATTAAGTAGGTCAAAATTTGGAGCGTTCCAAATTTTTCTAATAAGGTTATATGCTATGCTTTCGATAGTGCCAACACTCTTTATTTTGTACATTATTTTGTGCCCGGTGCCCAATACCAGCGGCGCAATTTCTCAACCCTGGAGGAAAACCATGACAATCCAAACAACCCTCAAATCAAGCTTGATCGCATCGACTTTGGCGCTGGCTTTGACGAGTGCAGTACAGGCGGCTGAAGTCGAGGTTCTGCACTGGTGGACATCCGGTGGCGAGGCCAAGGCCTTGAATGTATTGAAAGAAGACCTGGAAGCACAGGGTATCACCTGGAAGGATATGCCGGTTGCCGGTGGCGGTGGTGAGCAGGCCATGACCGTATTACGCTCACGGGTGCAGGCAGGCAATGCACCCACCGCCGTCCAGATGCTGGGTTTTGATATTCAGGACTGGGCCGCTGAAGATGCAACGGCGAACCTGAATGACCTCGCAACCGCCGAGGGCTGGGATAAAGTCGTCCCGGCGGCATTGCAGCGTTTCTCCAAGTACAAGGATAACTGGGTCGCTGCGCCGGTGAATGTGCACTCGACTAACTGGGTGTGGGCCAACAAGAAGATCATGGATGAGCTGGGTGTGACTGAAATACCCAAAGACTGGGATGGTTTTATCGACATACTGACCAAGGCCAAAGAAAAAGGTTACATCGCTTTGGCGCATGGCGGCCAGCCCTGGCAGGATGCGACCGTGTTTGACAGTGTGGTGTTGACTACGGGTGGTGCGGATTTCTACAAGAAGGCGATGATTGACCTTGATCCTGAAGCGCTGGGTTCCGACACCATGAAAAAGGTGTTTGACCGTATGCGTCAGTTGCGCGGGTTTGTTGATGACAACTTCTCAGGGCGTGACTGGAATCTGGCTGCGGCAATGGTAATCGAAGGTAAAGCTGCCGTGCAGATCATGGGTGATTGGGCAAAAGGTGAATTTCTGAATGCAGGCAAAAAACCGGATGAAGATTTCCTCTGCTTTCGTACCCCGGGCACCCAGGGCATGGTGACGTTTAATTCGGATCAGTTTGTGATGTTCAAAGTCGGTGCGGCAGGCCAAGAAGCACAAATGGCGATGGCGAAAGCGGTGATGTCACCCAAGTTCCAGTCAGCTTTTAACGTGGTGAAAGGCTCGGTGCCAGCGCGCACGGATGTGCCTAATGATGCCTTTGATGCTTGCGGGAAAAAAGGGATGGCAGAACTGGCAGAAGCGTCTGAGGCAGGTACGTTGATGGGCTCGATGGCACATGGCCATGCTGCCCCGGCGGCGGTTAAAAATGCCTTGTACGATGTGGTGACCAAGCATTTCAATGGTGATGAGTCTTCCGAAGATGCAGTGAAGGAACTGGTGGCCGCTATTGACGGTGCCAAAGAGTAAATGACCGTTAGTGTACTTCAGTGTATTTGTTCCCCCTTTGCCGCTAGGTGAAGGGAGATCCAATGGTTTTTACCCCACAGGAAGCCTCGTATGTCTACCCTGCATAAGCCAGGCGACTGGTTGCGCCACTACCTGCCTCGACTGGTTTTAGCACCTTCCTTCGCTATTACCCTGTTTTTTGTTTATGGCTTTATTCTCTATACCGGCTATTTGTCGATGACGCGCTCGAAAATGTTGCCGAATTTGAGTTTTACGGGTTTTGATAACTACCGCAAACTCTGGAAAACGCTTAACTGGCAAACGGCATTGGATAATCTGGCGATTTTCGGCATTTTGTATATTCTGATTTGCGGTTGTCTGGGTTTGCTGCTGGCGATTCTATTGGATCAGAAGATTCGGGGTGAGGGCTTTCTGCGTCCGATTTATCTCTACCCGATGGCGCTGTCGTTTATTGTCACTGGCACAGCCTGGAAATGGTTTTTGAATCCGGGACTGGGTCTGGAGAAGTCTTTGCATGAATGGGGTTTTACCAGTTTTTCTTTTGACTGGCTGGTGAATCCGAAAATGGCGATTTATACGGTGGTGGTTGCCGCTGTCTGGCAAACGTCCGGGTTTGTGATGGCGATGTTTTTAGCGGGTTTACGCGGGATTGATGGTGAGCAGATCAAAGCGGCTCAACTGGACGGCGCTTCGTCTTTTCAGATGTACCGGCGAATTATTATTCCGCAGCTCCATGCAGTGTTTCTGAGTGCTTTTGTGGTGTTATCGCATATGGCGATCAAATCGTATGATCTGGTGGTGGCACTGACAGGCGGCGGGCCGGGGAATGCGACCGAGCTACCGGCCACTTTCATGTATTCCTATACTTTTACCCGCAACCAGATGGGGATCGGCGCTGCCTCAGCGATGATCATGTTAATGACCATTGCCGCCATCATGGTGCCGTATCTGTACGCTGAAACACGGGAGAAACGCCATGACTAAGAGGGTAAGCAGCGTCAGTGCTGATCGTTTCTGGCGGGTGGCTCTGTATACGACCCTGATTGTGTTTGCGATTTTCTATCTGTTACCCCTATTCGTGATGCTGGTGACCAGTTTCAAATCACTGGATGAAATTCGCCAGGGCAATATGCTGGCCTTGCCACAAGTCTGGACACTGGAGCCGTGGTTGAATGCCTGGGGATATGCCTGTATTGGTCTGACCTGTGAAGGCATTCATGGTTATTTCTGGAATTCGATCAAAATGGTGGTGCCTGCCGTGCTGATCTCGACCCTGTTGGGAGCACTGAATGGCTATGTGCTGACCAAGTGGCGTTTCCCTGGGCATAAGTGGGTATTTGGTTTAATGCTGTTTGGTTGTTTTATTCCTTTTCAGATCGTGTTGATCCCGATGTCTCAGGTCTTGGGCATGCTCGGTTTGGCGGGGACGACGACTGGCCTGGTTCTGGTGCATGTGACTTATGGTATTGGTTTTACCACCCTATTTTTCCGTAATTATTATGCGGCATTCCCGGATGAACTGGTGAAAGCGGCAATGATCGACGGGGCGCGGTTTTTCGGGATTTTCTGGCGAATTTTATTGCCGAGTTCCGGGCCGATCATTGTGGTTAGCGTGATCTGGCAGTTCACCAATGTCTGGAATGATTTCCTGTTTGGCGCATCCTTTGCAGCAGGCGGTGGCGCACCGATGACGGTCGCTTTGAATAATTTGGTGAGTAGTTCAACCGGCGTAAAAGAATATAACGTGCACATGGCAGCAGCGATGATTGCCGCTTTGCCTACCTTGTTGGTGTATGTGGTGGCCGGACGTTACTTTGTACGCGGGTTGATGGCCGGTTCGGTGAAAGGATAAGGGTAGAACAATGTCTTCATTAGAAATTAAAGATGTACATAAGTCCTTTGGCGCAACCAAGGTATTAAAAGGCATCGATATCAGCATTGAAAGTGGCGATTTTCTGGTGCTGGTCGGGCCTTCGGGCTGTGGAAAGTCTACTCTGTTGAACATGATTGCCGGTTTGGACGAAATCAGTGCGGGCGAGATTGCCATTGAAGGCGAGATCGTGAATGAGCGCCATCCATCCGAGCGTGATATCGCGATGGTGTTTCAGTCATATGCGCTTTACCCGAACATGACAGTGGCCAAGAATATCGCTTTTGGGCTGGAGATGCGCAAAGTGCCGAAAGCAGAGCGTGAGCGGCGCATCCAGCATGTCGCCCAGCTATTGCAGATTGAACCGCTGCTAAAACGCAAACCGGGACAGTTGTCCGGTGGACAGCGCCAGCGGGTGGCGATGGGGCGGGCATTGGTACGTGAGCCGAAGATTTTTCTGTTTGATGAGCCACTCTCGAATCTGGATGCCAAGTTACGGGTCGACATGCGTACCGAGATTAAAAAGCTGCATCAGCGACTGGGTGCCACGATTGTGTATGTGACGCATGACCAGATTGAGGCAATGACGCTGGCGACCAAAATCGCTATCATGAAAAACGGTATTTTGCAACAGCTGGGCACGCCGGATGAGGTATATAACCAGCCAAACAATGTCTTCGTGGCGAGTTTTATGGGGTCACCGTCGATGAACCTGATTCCGGTTGAGTTGGCCGCGACAGACACCGGCATAGCTGCACGAGTGCGGGATGCCGCAGGCACCGATCTGTTGCTGCCACTGGAGGATAATCCCGTGTATCGAGCTTGGCGAGGTAAAACTGTGTTATTGGGAATTCGCCCGGAAACCATTACTGACCCTGGCAGTGCGGCAGCGGATAGTCAGCTATTGTTTCATGCTGAGTGCCGGATTGATGTGGTGGAACCGACCGGTGCCGATGTATATGCCTTGCTGGAGCTGAATGGCAAGGAAGTGATGGCGCGGATGCGTGCCAATTGTGGGGTCAAGGTGGGGCATTCCACGGCAGTGGCGTTTGATTTGCAGCGTGCCGTCTTGTTTGCCCCTGAAACAGAAGCGAGGATTGTGTAAAAAATGACGATTGGATTTGGTTTGATTGGCGCAAGTAATATCGCCAAAGCACACATGATTACTGCCATCCGTAATCACCCAGATTGTGAGGTGGTTTCGGTGTTAAGCAGCAATCTGGCGCGTGGACAAGCTTATGCAGAGGAGAATCATATTGCGCATGCCGCCAGCTCACTGGACGATTTGCTAGCGAATCCGGCAGTGAATGCTGTCTATATCAGCACAACCAACGAGCTGCATCATGCCCAGACTATCGCTGCAGCCCGGGCTGGCAAGCATGTTTTGTGTGAAAAACCGCTGGCGATGACGCTGACTGATGTGGAAGAGATGATCGCGGCTTGCCGTGAGGCTGGTGTGGTGTTGGCGACCAATCACCATTTGCGTAATGCGGCGACGCATCGCAAGTTGCGGGAGTTGATCGCAGCCGGTGCGATTGGTCAGCCGATTGCAGCGCGGGTATTCCATGCGGTTTACCTGCCGCCCCATTTGCAAGGCTGGCGCTTGGACAAGCCGGAAGCGGGCGGCGGTGTGGTGCTGGATATTACGGTGCATGATGTGGACACTCTGCGTTTTGTATTGCAGGCGGAACCGGTGGAAGTGGTGAGCCTGTCGCAACATTTCGGGATGGGTGAGGGGGTTGAAGATGGCTCTATGTCGGTCTTTCGCTTTGATAATGGGGTGATTGCCCAGGTGCATGAATCATTTTCGGTGAAACATGCCGGGAATGGCTTTGAGGTACATGGCACTGAAGGTTCGTTGATTGCCCGGCAAGTGATGCAACAGGCCGCGCTGGGTGAAATTGTGCTGCGTAATGCGGAAGGCGAGCAGTCGATTATGGTTGAACATGAGAATCTTTATACGGTATCGATGCGCCGGTTTGTCGGAGCCGTGCAGGGTACGGATACACCTGCAGCGAGTGGCGATGATGGCAAGCGTTCGCTGGCAGCCGCGCTTGCGTGTCTGGAGTCGGCACGCAGTGGGGAGCGGGTTTTGATGGGGGACGGGGTATGACCCACACATTTCTCAGTCGTACTTTTTTGGAACAGCATATTCGCACGACGCTGGCGTTTTATACACCGGCTGCACTGGATGAAACGGGTGGTTTTTTTCAGCACTTTCGGGATGATGGGACTATTTACGATAAGTCTACCCGTCACTTGGTGAGTAGTACCCGCTTCGTGTTTAATTACGCGATGGCGACCCGGCAGTTCAAGGATCTGAACTATGCCGGTTGGGTGCGCCACGGCTTGTATTATCTGGAAGAGTATCACCGCATCCCGGCTACTGGCGGGTATGCCTGGTTACGGGAAAAAGGCCAGGTAAGTGATGCGACCAATCATTGTTATGGTCTGGCTTTTGTCATGGTGGCTGGGGCAACGGCTTTACTGGCCGGTGTCGAGGAAGGGCGGCAAACTCTAGAAAACGGTTGGCGGCTGATGGAGCGGCATTTCTGGGATGCCGAGTCTGGTTTGTATCGGGATGAGGCCAGTGCAGATTTCAAGGTGATGTCGCCTTACCGTGGGCAGAACGCGAATATGCATGCTTGTGAAGCGATGTTGTGGGCGTATGAAGCCACGGGTGAAGCGCGTTTTCTGGAGCGTGCGGAGCTGCTGGCGGATAACATTACCCGTCGGCAGGCAGCCAAAGCCGGTGGCCTAGTTTGGGAACATTATGATACGCAGTGGGAGCCGGATTGGGAGTATAACAAGGATGACCCCAAGCATTTGTTCCGACCGTGGGGTTTTCAGCCCGGCCATCAAACCGAGTGGACTAAGCTACTGTTAATCCTGCATCGGCATCGCCCGCAAGATTGGTACATCCAACGTGCGCGTGAGCTGTTTGATACTGCTTTAGAGAAAGCGTGGGATCATGAACAGGGCGGCATCTGTTACGGGTTTGCACCGGATGGCTCAATCTGTGACGGCGACAAGTATTTTTGGGTACAGGCGGAAAGTTTTGCGGCGGCGGCGTTACTCGCCCAGGCGACCGGTGAACCCGTGTATCGTGACTGGTATGAGCGCATTTGGGCGTATAGCTGGAAACACATGGTGGATCATCAGTATGGCGCTTGGTTCAGGATTCTGACCCGCGATAACCAGAAGTATGATGACCTGAAATCACCGGCAGGCAAAACCGACTATCATACGATGGGCGCGTGCTATGAGGTGCTGCGTTCAGGGTTGCCCGAGTTGCAATAGTGCATACCTAAAAGCACACCGAATAGTTTTTTGTGTTGGGTGTGCGTTTGGCGCGTGTCAGTGCCAGGGATGGGCGACTTCTGACTTTGGTGTCCACAGGTAATGCCTGAATACTTCTGTGTAGTTGGGAACCACGTATCCCCCATTTTCCTGCAGAATTTCATCCCGCTGTTGCCGATAAACGGCACGTAAACGGTACCAGGGCATGCCGGGGTATTTGTGGTGGACGGCATGCAGGCTGTTATTCAAAAACAGGAAGCTCAACAGGCCATTGCCTTCGACAATAATGCTGCGGTGTTCGGGTGTCTCGACGGCACGGTGTTCGATAAAGCTGCGAAGCAAGGAAATCGACTGCGCCATATAGCTGGCCAGCAGGTAAGAAAGCACCGGCACATCATAGGCGGCTAGCCACCCTACGGCAGGCAGCATAAACAGGGCATGGACGAGCCAGGCACGTATTACCTGTCTATCCCCCCGCAGCATCTTAAGCAGATCACCTTTCCAGAATGGATACATGGACAGTGCCGGGCCGATCAGTAATCTGCCCGCGAGTGTGTAATTGAGCGTGTGGACGTAGCGCAGCCAGACCGGCAGTTTTGCCCATTGTTGTCGGGGCAGGTAATAGCTTTCCGGGTCTTCCTGCGGATTGGTCAGGTGCTCCATCTCATGATGCTTGAGGTGGGTATCTCGATAGCGCAGGAAAGGAACGTGCAGTATGGGTGTCGGCAGAGCCAACAAGATATTGGCCCAGCGCTGGCGGGTAGGGTGGCCGTGAATGAATTCATGCTGCAAGGAAGAGAATAGCATCAGATTCAGCGCCAGCAGGCCAATTAGTATGACCGGATTCAGGCCGCTGTTGAAGGCGTTTAGCAGGAGCCAGACCGCCCAGCAGGCAGCGAACAGCATAATTGTTGGCCATTCTACTTCAGGCATTTTACGCATGGATTGATCTTCTCGACTGGATGGTGCTCTTGGGTATTAGTGTATTGGAGTGGTTCTGTGCTGCCCACAAACTTATAGATCGCAAATGTTATTATTGGATGACTTTAATTTATTTTGTTATCTTCAATAGTCATTTGTTGCTATTAAATTACATAGGTGTGGGCAAGGTATGCATAACTCCAAGCGTGAACTGGGTACGATTTTTCAAAAACGACTGCGCCTGTTGTTACAGCGTTCCGGTTTGAACCAGGCACAGTTTTCTGCTTCGATCGGTATCAACCGTTCTGCTTTGGGTTTGCTGCTTTCTGAGGATGTATTGCGGATGCCTCGCGCAGAAACCTTGAGCAATATCGCAGTCACTCACCATGTCAGTGTCGATTGGCTCTTGGGCTTGTCACAGAACGAAACGCTTTCGCCTGCTGTTTCCTCGGCAATGGCCATCGAGCAGGTGGTCGATGGTCATGACACGGTATTGGCGAAATGGCACAAGGAAGCGATTGGCTATAAGATTCGCTATGTCCCCGCCCGATTACCAGACTCCCTGCTCACTGAGCAAGTCATCGAGTACGAACGCTTGCGTGGTGCGATGTCCAGTGAGGACTTAAAGCGTGAAGCCAGTTTTCGTCTGGCTTATAACCGGATCACCGAGTCAGACATGGAAGTGTGTATCCCTTTGCAGCGCCTGACCATGCTGGCCAAAGGCGAGGGTATCTGGGCATGCTTGTCGACCGCTGCCCGTCGGGAACAGTTACGCCACATGTCGACCTTGCTGGAGGATCTTTATCCGACTTATCGCCTGTTTTTATACGACGAGCTCAAGATTTTTTCTGCACCCATTACCATTTTTGGTTCACAGCGGGCAGCGGTGTTCATGGGGGATATGTATGTGGTGATTACGGCACGGGAAGAAATTCGGGCAGTGACCCATCACTTTGATGAGTTGATCCGGCAGGCGGTGGTGAACCCGCATGAAACGTCTGATTTTATAAGGGGTTTGTTGTGAATGAGTCTGGCTGAAAGTTTAGACCCATCTCCTTATGCACAAGTCTAACCGGATCAGAAGGACGTGGTATTATTTTTGCGACAACTATCTTGAAAAACACCGTACCTTAGCGGGTAGTCATTAAGAATTCCGGCCTTATCCCTGCATCTCTGCGCAGTGCTCATGAAAGGCCGGAAATTTGTCCGTGAGTTAACCAGTAACTACTCGGTCGGCATCCCCGACATCCCCAGTATATTCCAGCCGCCATCGACATAGGTAATTTCGCCGGTAATCCCTGAGGCCAGATCAGAGCACAGGAACGCGGCTGCATTACCGACTTCTTCAATCGTGACATTCTTGCGCAGGGGTGCATGGTGTTCAAAGTGATCAAGCATTTTCCGGAAGCCGGTGATGCCTGAGGCGGCCAGTGTGCGGATCGGGCCGGCGGAAATGGCATTTACCCGGATACCCTGTGGCCCCAGATCAGCCGCCATAAAGCGCACGCCTGCTTCCAGACTGGCTTTCGCCATGCCCATCACGTTGTAGTTCGGGATGGCGGAGACTGCGCCCAGATAACTTAAGGTCAGCATGGCGCCGTTGCGTCCGGCCATCATCGGTTTGGCATAACGCGCCAGCGCCAGAAAGCTGTAGGCACTGATGTCATGTGCCAGGGTTGAGCCTTCTTTGGTGGTGTTATCCACAATGCTGCCTTCCAGTTGTTCTTTGGGGGCGAAAGCAATCGCATGCACCATAATATCCAGCCCGTCCCAGTGCGCTTTGAGCTGTTCGAAGGCGGCGGCGATGTCGGCATCAGTCGCCACATCACAGGGGAGAACAATGGTCGAGCCGAATTCAGCGGCAAACTTTTCTACGCGTGGTTTCAGCTTTTCATTCTGGTAGGTAAAGGCGAGTTCAGCGCCTTCGCGGTGCATGGCTTGTGCAATGCCGTAAGCGATGGAGCGGTTGCTGGCGATGCCCGTGATCAGGGCGCGTTTGCCGGTAAGAAAACCCATGGTGACTCCTTGAAATCAATAACTGCGACAAATCAAATAAAACTGCTTAAAGCAAACTGGATTGAAAAACCGGCAATACACCGCGAAATCATCAGGGTGGCTGCACCCGCTGATAGTTGGTGGTATGCTGGGTTCAACATTAATCGCGCAGTATACACGAAAGAAAATGCAAAAAAGACTCACCGCCCGCGACTGGCTACTTTATTCGATCCTTCTGGTTCTGGTTGTCCTGTTGATCATGCTTATGTATCAGGTTGACCGGCAATGGAACAAACTCGACCAAATGCAAACCGCCCTCTCTGAACAGGCCAAAGACATGCGCAGCTTGCGAACTGCGGTGTCCAGCGGGCAACTGAGCGCAGGGCAGGGCAGCAATGCCGGGAATACCGGGGGCAAGAGCGTTGCCCGTGTTTTCCAGCATGCCCAAGAGGCCACCCAAAAAGTGGATTACGCGCAGGGCGACTGGAGTGTGAATGCGTTTGGCACCAATCTGGCGACCCTGACACCCTTGGTATCGACCGATGCGTATGCCTCGGATGTGCAAAGTTATGTGCAGGAAAGCCTGATTACGCGTGACCCGGATACCCTGGAGTGGATTGGCCTGATCGCGACTGGCTGGCAAATCAGCGAGGATGGCCTGACGATTACCTTCCAGATGCGCGATGATGTGACCTTCTCGGACGGTACGCCACTCACCGCTGAGGATGTGGTGTTCTCGTATGATTTCATCATGACCGAAGCGATTCAGGCACCGCGTGAACGGGCTTATTACGAGAAAATAAAATCAGTCACCATGACTAACCCGCATGAAGTCGTGTTTGTGTTTAAAGAACCGTATTTTCAGGCGCTGTCACTGGCGGGTGGTCTGGCGATTATGCCCAAACATTTCTATGCGCCGTATCTGGAAAAGCCCCAGGATTTTAATGAGTCCAAAGGTCTGTTACTGGGCAGTGGCCCCTACCGTCTGCTGGATCCAAAGGGCTGGACGCCGGATAAAGGCAATGTTGAGCTGGTGCGGAACGAGCGTTACTGGGGGGATGTACAGCCATCCTATAACCGTGTGCTCTGGAAAATCATCCAGAATGACAGCGCCCGTTTGACGACTTACCGCAATGGTGAGATTGATACCTACGGTGCCCGCCCACTGGAATACGGTGAGTTGAAGGCGGACAAGCAGATCATGGACAAGAGCCAGAATTTTGAATATATGCCGCCGGTCGTTGGCTATAGCTATATCGCCTGGAATCAGGAAGCGAATGGCAAGCCCACCCGTTTTGCCGATAAACGGGTTCGGCAGGCGATGACGTACCTGACCGATGTGTCCCGCATTATCAGCGATGTCTTCCTGAATTATGCCGAGCCTGCGGTGAGCCCGTTCAGCAATACCAGTCAGCAGCATGACCCCAGCCTGCAACCTTATGCGTTTGATCTGGCCAAGGCGCAGGCCTTGCTGAAAGAGGCGGGTTATGAAGACCGCAATGGCGACACGGTGCTGGAAGATGCGGCGGGTGTGCCGTTTGAATTCAAACTGACTTACTTCGAGGCTAACGAAGACACCAAGCGGATGGTGTTGCTGATGAAGGATATTTATGCGCGTGCCGGGGTTAAGCTGGTGCCGTTCCCGCAGGAATGGCCGGTGATGCTGGAGTCCATGAACAAGAAGGACTTTGATGCGATTACTCTCGGCTGGACAAGTGGTATCGAAACCGACATTTATCAGATGTTCCACAGCTCACAGGCGAAAACCGACGGTGACAACTTTATTAACTACAAAAATCCTGAGCTGGATGTGTTGATTGATAAAGCGCGTGCTACCGTGGATGACGCCACCCGTATGCCGATCTGGCAACAGGCCGAGCGCATTATGTATGATGATCAGCCCTATACTTTCCTGATGCGTCGCCAGTCGCTGGTGTTTATTGACCAGCGGATCAAGAACCTGAACATGACCAAGTTAGGCCTGAACAAGGGCTTCTTGCCGCTGGAAAATTACGTGCCTGCCGACCTGCAGAAATACACCCAGTAACGGAAACTGAAAGATGCTCACCTACCTGTTGCGGCGTTTGTTGCTGATGATTCCGACTTTGCTCGGTATCACGATTGTTGTGTTCTCCGTGATGGCTTTGTCGCCGGGTGGTATCAGCGCACAAAGTCTGGTTGATGGCGTCGACATGAAGCCGCAGGAAAAGCAGGCTTTACTCGCCTATTACAACAAGCGCTATGGGCTGGATCAGCCCGCACCGGTGCAATACCTGCGCTGGCTGAATAACGTTTCACCGATTGGTTTTACGGTGGATGACGCAGGTAAACTCGGCAGTTTTTCTTTTAGCAAAGGCATGGATCTGGGTGACAGTTTCCATTACGGACGACCGGTGGGTGAAATTCTGGCTGAACGTATCCCGATCACTTTGTTATTGAACGTGATCACCATTCCGCTGATTTATGTGCTGGCGATTGCGATTGGGGTGCGGGCTGCGACCAATCAGGGCGGCAGTTTTGACGTGGGGTCAAGTGTGATCATGCTGGGGCTGTGGTCGGTGCCGACCATGCTGGCCGGGGTGTTGATGTTGGGGTTTTTCTCCAATATTCAGCATTGGCAATGGTTCCCGACGGCGGGCATTACCAGTCGGGCGGCGCAGGATATGCCGTTTATGCCGCACTGGGGTTCGTTGTGGGATGTCGGCAAATTGTTCCTTGGCATGCTGTTGGGTACGGGGCTGGCCGTCTGGTTAAGCCGCTGGCAGGAAGTGCGCTTGCGGACGATGGTGGCGGGTGTCTTTGGGCTGGTAGCCGGGGTGTGGATGGCGCTGGCGCATGCCGGTGATTCACTGCTGGTCTGGGTGATGCTGCCGGTGTTAGGGGTTGCCCTGTTCGCCGGTTTGGGCTGGATGACGTATGCCCCGTTTCGAATCATTAATCTGGGCTTGCTCGGTGCGGGTATCGGCATGCTGGTGGCGATTCAGGCCATGGGTGACGGTTATGTACGCGGTTTCCTGTTTGACCGGATCTGGCATCTGGTGTTACCGATTATCTGCCTGTCTTACGGGGGTTTTGCGGCCTTGGCCAAGCTGACGCGCACCTCGATGCTGGAGAATCTACACTCGGATTATGCCCGCACTGCCCGGGCTAAAGGCCTGGATGAGCGCGATGTACTCTGGCGGCATGTCTTCCGCAACAGCTTGTTACCCCTGATTACAGTCATCGCCGGGCTACTCCCCAGCCTGCTGGCGGGGGCGCTGATCGTGGAGAATATTTTCAGCATCAATGGTATGGGGCAGCTGGCCGTCGAGGCGGTCAAAAGTCGTGACCGGGAAATGGTGTTGTCGATTACCTGGATCAGTGGTTTCCTGACCTTGATTGGCTATCTGATTGCTGATTTCCTGTACACACTGGTTGATCCGAGAGTGACGTATGACTAAACAGCCTATCACTGCGCCCGTAATTAGCCGGGAAACCTTGGGGCGGCGGATCATGCGTAAAACGCTGGCGGGTGTCGGTGTCAAACTGGGCTTGTTCTGGGTGGGTTTGCTGGTGTTTACTGCCGTATTCGCGCCCTTTCTGGCGAACAGCATGCCCTTGTTGATGAGCAAGGCGGGTGTGCTGTCCATGCCGGTGCTGACTTATCTGAGCGTTGAGGATATGGCGGTGTTGGCTGCGTTTACGGTGGCCGTGTTACTCTGGTTGTTACCGCTACGGATCGGTTTTCGACTGGGTTTGGTGTTGGTGATCGCCAGTCTGGCGGGTGCATCGGTGCTGGCTAATGTATACCTGAAACCCCCGCAGCTGATTATTTATGACGACTTTCGTACCCCAGCCTATACGCAAGCTGACTGGCGGGTGATGCCGCCGATCCCGTATGCGCCGCAGGATTATCTGCGTGACTACGGTGATACCGGGCTGGAAGCGCCGCTGGCAGCGACTGAACGCACGCACTGGATGGGTACGGAAGAGAATGGTGCGGATGTATTGAGCCGGATGATTCATGCCTCGCGGATTGCCTTGAGCATCGGTATTGTTGCGACCAGTATTTCGATGGTGATCGGGATCATCATTGGTGGTTTCATGGGGTATTTCTCCGGTATCGTCGACATGATCGGGATGCGGCTGGTGGAGATTTTCGAGTCGATTCCGACCCTGTTTTTATTGCTGACCTTTGTCGCCTTTTTTGGGCGCAGTCTGTACATGATGATGATCATTATCGGTGTGACCAGCTGGTCGGGGTATGCGCGTTATATCCGTGCGGAGTTTCTCAAATTGCGCCGTCAGGAATACGTGCAGGCAGCGGTGGCGAGTGGTTTGCCGCTGTCATCCATCCTGTTCCGGCACATGCTGCCCAACGGGGTGGCACCTTTGCTGGTGGCGGCCAGTTTTGGGGTGGCTTCTGCGATTCTGGCTGAGGCCACTTTAAGTTTTCTCGGGCTGGGGCTGGTGGATGCACCCTCCTGGGGGCAGATGCTGAATCAGGCGGTCAAGTCTGCGACCTTTAACTGGTGGATGGCGGTCTTCCCCGGCGGGGCGATTTTCATGACCGTGTTTGCGTATACGCTCATCGGTGAGGCCTTCCGCGATGCGATTGATCCGAATATGTCACGTAATGCGGGGGTGAGTTAATGGATTTGCCGTTGCTGGAAGTGCGTAACCTGCACACCTATCTGCGCAGTGGTGGCGAGGTGGTCAAAGCGGTCGATGGCATCAGTTTTGCTATCCCCAAGGGTGAAACCTTTTGTCTGGTCGGTGAATCCGGGAGTGGCAAGTCGATCTCTGCCTTGTCCGTGATTCGCCTTTTGCCGTACGGGATCGCCTCACACCCGCACGGTGAAATCTGGTTTAACGGGGTTGATTTGTTGCAGCAACCCGATGATGCCTTGCGCAAAGTGCGCGGCTCGCAGATTGCGATGATTTTTCAGGAGCCGATGACCTCGCTAAACCCGGTGTTTACCATCGGTGAGCAGATTATCGAGGCACTGCAACTGCATCATCCGCAGATGTCAACGGCGGAAGCCACTGAACGTACTATCAAGGCGCTAGAGCAGGTGCATATCCGTGATGCTGCCGGGCGCATTGGTAATTTTCCACACCAGTTGTCGGGCGGGCAACGCCAGCGGGTGATGATCGCGATGGCACTGGCCTGTGAGCCGGAATTGCTGATTGCGGATGAGCCAACCACTGCACTGGATGTGACCGTGCAGGCGGAAATCCTGCGCCTGTTACGCGAGCTGCAGGACAACACAGGCATGAGCACGCTGTTTATCACCCATGACTTTGGGGTGGTCTCACAAATGGCGCAGCAAGTCGGTGTGATGCAGCAGGGCAAACTGGTCGAAGTCGGGGCAACCCGTGATTTGCTGACGAATCCGCAGCATGCGTATACTCAAGAATTATTGGCGGCGGTGCCGGAAAATCTGGCGCGACGCAAAACAAGGCAAGAACCGACTGGCTCCCTATCTTCGCCACTTTCGGCATCCTCATCATCCGCTAACTTGCTGGAGATTCGTGACTTGCGGGTCTGGTTCCCCATCCGCAAGGGCGTATTCCGCCATACGGTGGATCATGTTAAAGCGGTGGATGATGTTGATCTTGATATTCCCAAGGGGCAGATCGTTGCCCTGGTGGGGGAATCGGGGAGTGGCAAGACTACCTTGGGGCGGGCACTGCTGCAGCTGGAAAAACCGACGGCGGGCAGTATCAAAATGCAGGGTCATGAATTAACCGGTTTATCCAGCCGCGAGATGCGACCGTGGCGGGCTAAAATGCAGATTGCTTTTCAGGATCCGCAATCATCCCTGAACCCGCGTCTGCTGATAGAAACCACCCTGACCGAGCCGATGAAGGTGCACGGGATGGGTGAAAATGATGCAGAGCGTCTGGAGCTGGCGGCGCAGATCATGGAACGCGTGCAGTTGAAACGGGATTACCTGTGGCGGTATCCGCATGAATTCTCAGGTGGGCAACGCCAGCGAATTGGTCTGGCACGGGCTTTGGTGTTGAATCCGGCGTTTATTGTCTGTGATGAAATTACCAGTGCGCTCGATGTGTCGGTACAAGCCGGTATTTTACAGTTGTTGCTGGAAATTAGGGCGGAACGTGATCTGACCTTACTGTTTATCACGCATAACATCGGCGTAGTCGAATACCTGAGTGATCAGACGGTTGTCCTGTACAAGGGCAAAATTGTTGAGCAAGGCGCGACTGCGCAGGTCTGTGGCGCGCCGGGGCATGAATACACGCAAAAACTGTTATCAGCCGTACCCCGGTTGGTAGTTTAGTCCAACGAGTTGCGGTCTGTTGTATAATGGGGTTTGTCTGTATGGCGGGAGAGTGATGATGAAAGCGTGTGATCTGGCAGGTTTGCTGGGTGTCGGGGTGTTGTTGGTGAATATGACGGCATCCGCTGAAAGCTGGCCGGGCGGCTTTAATCCGTTGATGTCACCGATGTCATCCATGTCGCCGGGTATGAATAGCTTCTCGCCGTTGGGTATGGGGGGAATGAGTCCTTTGGGTTACGGTATGAACCCGTATACGGGTTATTCAGGTATGGGCAATAGTTGGGGTAATAATTTTTCACCCTGGAACTCATTCGGCTCTGGAGCAAACGGGATACCTTGGAATATGAATAGCATGCCGTGGGGGAGTGGTAATAATTCCGGTATCATGCCCTGGGATTTTTTTAATGGGTCTAATTACAACAATAGTCGGCGTAATAACAACGACTGGGTCGGGAATATGTTCTTGCTGGAGGCGCTGAATGGCAATCAGCTCGGTGCAGGTTTGTTGCCGCCCTTTAGTGCTAATGGAATCAACGGGATGCCCGCTTATGCACCGGTTTATACAGCTCCTGCAGGGCAGGTGTTTACTGCACCAGTCATACCCACTCAACCACCACAACAACCAGCAGTGCCTGCCGGACAGTTATCTCCCCAGCCGCCGGTTGCGCCTCAAAACTTTAACCCATTCGCCCGTGTTGCCCCGCAACCACCTGCTCCTGCTATGCCGCTGCGCCAAGAGCTGGTGTTTCCGGATGGGAGTCGGTTTTGAAAGGCTACCGGCTTTGTTACTCAGTAGCCTTATGCCAGAAATGCGTTTTGCATTCTTTGCAGTAAAAGTGTTTCTTGTTGGTAAACAGGCGTTTGTACCAGGGACGGTGCAAACGGACGAAAAGAAGACTGTCGCATTTTGGGCAGGACAGCCGGTCTTCATAGACTGGCAAGTCCGAATGATTATCCGCTATTGGGGGGTGGGTCATGGTTTTATCCCTCGTTTTGACTACTACTACCTCGCGTCCAGATAATAGTACAATTTGGAATAAAAAATAATCATTTCTATCTATAGTGTTTTATATACAGGTTTATATATGAGCTTATATATTTGTTTTGCTTGAAAATATCAGCTTAGTCAATAATTTCACTACGCCATAAATAACGTCCAACAGCCAGCCATGCGCCAATCACACCTAATAGCGTACTGATTATCAGAATTTGCAGGGTCATGGAGACATTGACACCGCTCAGGCTGAAATTACTGCCGTATAAATTGGCCAGTTTGTTCACGGGTGACACCAGAAATAACAGGGCAAAATGCACAATAACGAGGCTAAGTACGCCGCCAAATAAACCTAACCAGATACCGCCATAAATAAACGGTCGGCGGATGTAGCTATTGGTTGCGCCAATCAGGCGGGTCACCTTGATTTCTTCCTTGCGGTTTTCAATATCGAGGCGAATGGTATTCCCGATCACCAGCAGGACGGTCAGACCCAACAGCACTGAAACCACCAGCACAATCCGGTCAGCGATGCGTAAAATGGCACGCAGGCGTTGTATCCACTCTACGTCTATTTGCACGGTATCAATTTCCGCGTAGGCGCGCAGTTTCTTCGAGAAGTCCTGTATGTCGACATCCAGATCACCCAGTTGGCTGAGTCGGGGCGTGACGATCAATACATGCGGGAGTGGATTCTCGCCCAGTGTCTCCAGTGTTTCCGCAAAGCCGGTGATCTGTCGAAAATCGGCCAGGGCTTCATCACGGGTGACCACCCGTACTGCGGTAATTTCCGGTAGTTCAGACAGTAATTCAGCCCGGTCTTTCGCTTGTTGCTCAGAAACACTGTCTTTCAGAAACAGGGTGATAGTGGGGACTTCGCGCTTGTCATCAGTGAGCGTCTGCAGGTTTTTCAGCAGCAAGTGCAAACTGGTGGGCAGTGACAACGCGATTGCAATGGCCGCCAGCGTGATCCAGGTGGAGGTCGGATTAAACCACAGGCGTTGCAGGCTGAACTGGACTGCATGGCTTTGTTTGTTCAGCCAGGCCATCAGCGGGTTGGTGCGGGTAGCCTGTTTGCGGGGTTTGTTATTCGGTCGTCTTTCAGTCGCCATCAATCAATCTACCTTTTGCAGCACAATAGTACGTTTTTGCATGCGCTCTACCAAAGCATGGTCATGGCTCGCAATCAGCACGGTTGCCCCGAGTTCATTAAACTGGGCGAAAGTGTACATAATGTCCTGTGCCAGTTCCGGGTCAAGGTTACCGGTCGGTTCGTCAGCCAGAATGATGGTCGGGCGATTCACCACCGCCCGGGCGATACCGACCCGCTGTTTTTCACCGGCAGACAACATCAGCGGGAAATGCTTTTCCTTGCTGGCAAGGCCGACTTTGTCGAGGGCTGCGTGCACCCGGCGGCGAATCTCGGTAGTCCCCATGCCGGAAATCAGCAAGGGAATGGCGACATTTTCAAAAATGGTGCGGTCATACAATAAATGCGGGTCTTGAAAGATAAAACCAATGCGGCGACGATAGGCCGGAATCTGGCTACGGCTTAACTTGTCCAAGGGAGTGCCACCCACCCGCAACTCACCCTTGCTCGGACGTTCCAGCAAAGCAATCAGTTTCAGCAAGGTACTTTTGCCTGCGCCGGAATGGCCGGTGATAAACAGCATCTCCCCTGCCTGCAAGCTGAGATTGAGGTTATAGAGTGCGATCTGGCCGGTCGGGTAGCGCTTGCACACTTGATTGAATTCGATCATTTAGCCTGCCTACTGGTCATCATTACCCGCCAGCAGTGCGCTGGTGAATTCGTAGGCATCAAATTCCTGCAAGTCATCGATACCTTCGCCGACACCAATAAACCGGATCGGAATTTTCAGCTGTTCGGCAATAGCAAACAGGATGCCCCCTTTAGCCGTGCCATCCAGCTTGGTCACGGTGATCCCGGTCACGCCCAACGCTTCATGGAACTGGCGCGCTTGCACCAGCGCATTCTGGCCGATGCTGGCATCGACAATCAGCATGATTTCATGGGGAGCCGTGCCATCCAGTTTCTGGATCACCCGTTTGACCTTCTTCAGCTCATCCATCAGGTTGGTTTGTGTGTGCAAGCGACCGGCGGTATCGGCGAGTAGAATATCAATGCTGCGTGCTTTGGCAGATTGCACGGCATCAAAAATAACCGAAGCAGAATCTGAACCCGTACCCTGACCCACTACCGGAATATTATTGCGCTCGCCCCAGATAGTCAGCTGCTCGACCGCAGCGGCGCGGAAGGTATCACCCGCCGCCAGCATCACTGTTTTGCCCTGCTGCTGGAATTTCTTGGCCAGTTTGCCAATGGTGGTGGTTTTGCCCGCACCATTGATCCCCACCATCAACAAGACCGTGGGCTGATGCGTCGCATCAATCACCAGCGGTTTGGCCGCCGGACGCAAAATGCGGTGCATTTTATTATAGAGTGCCTGCATCAGGCTCTCGATATCATCCAGCTCATTGCGTTCGACCCGTTGCGCGAGGTCAGCCATGATGGTGCGGGTCGCATCCATACCCAGATCGGCCAGCAGGAGGCGTGTCTCCAGCTCTTCCAATACTTCGTCATCAATCCGTTTTTTGCCTTTGACCAGCGCATCCATCCCGGCGGTGATCGTGCCACCGGTTTTGGCCAGTCCCTGGCGGAGGCGGGCAAACAGCCCTGCTTTTTTTGCGGGCTGATCAAGCACAACGTCCGGAGACAAGTCGTCAGCATCCTGCTTTTTTTTCTTTCCAAACCCAAACATTGTATAATCACCTGCTTCAATTTTAATATCTGCGAGTAGCAAGATTTATCATGTCGGGAATACTACCATTTGCCAGCCAAATTCGTAATACCAATCGGTTAATGACCGTCATTGGATGCACTTTTGTGTTTAGCAGCACGTTGCTGCTGGGGACTGCAGCGCAGGCGGATACACCGCCAGCGGCGGCGACAAAAGCCCCCGTTCACGAGTTCAAACTCGATAACGGTCTGAAAATTCTGGTGAAACAGGACAAGCGTGCACCGGTTGCCGTTGTGCAGCTCTGGTATCACGTCGGTTCCAGCTATGAGCATGGCGGCATCACGGGTGTTTCGCATGTGCTGGAACACATGATGTTCAAAGGGACAACGAAATACCCGACCGGTGAATTTAACCGCATCATTGGTGAGAACGGTGCGCAGGATAATGCTTTCACCAGCGACGATTACACCGCTTATTATCAGGTTATTGCCAGCGACCGCCTGGAAGTGGCGATGGATCTGGAGTCGGATCGCATGCGCGGTTTGACCCTGCCGCCGGAAGAGTTTAAAAAAGAGCTGGAGGTAGTCAAGGAAGAACGGCGCTTGCGTACCGAGGATCAACCGATAGCATTAGTGCGTGAGCAGTTCATGGCGAATGCGTTTCTGAACAGCCCCAACCGCTCGCCGGTTATTGGTTGGATGACTGATCTGGACAACATGCAGGTGGAAGACTTGCGTGCCTGGTATGAGCGCTGGTATGCGCCCAATAACGCGACCTTGGTGGTGGTGGGTGATGTCGAGCCAGCGGCTGTCTTTGAACTTGCAAAGAAATATTACGGGCCGATCAAACCGAGTGAGCTGGTGGTGCCCAAGCCGCAGCAGGAAACGGCTCAGCTCGGCCAGCGCCATGTAACGGTGAAAGCCCCCGCCGAAGTGCCGATTGTTTTTCTGGGCTTCAAGGCACCGTCTTTACTGGATCTGAAGAATACCGAGAATAAATGGGAGCCGTATGCGCTGGATGTATTGAGTAGCATTCTGGATGGCGGTAACAGTTCGCGTTTGAGCCGGGAAATGATTCGGGGCAAGCAGATCGCCGCATCGGCCAGCGCCTGGTACAACGGGGATAGCCGTTTGCCGAACCTGTTTACGCTGGCTGGTATCCCGGCGAAGGATGTCAAACTGTCCGTAGTCAAGGATGCTTTGCTGGAACAGGTCGAGCGTCTGAAAAAAGAATTGGTGACCGATCAGGAGCTGGCGCGGGTCAAGGCGCAGGTGATTGCCGGTGAGGTCTACGGCCTGGATGATATCCAGCAGCAGGCCAGCACGCTAGGTTCACTGGAGTCGGTCGGTTTGGGCTACGAGTTGATGGATGCTTATCTGGAGCAGATTCTGGCGGTAACCCCCGAACAGATTCGTCAGGTGGCCGAGAAATACCTGAATACGGATCAGCTGACCGTTGCCGAACTGGATCCGCAGCCGATTGATCCGAACAAGCCGCGTGTAACCAAGCAGTTTGTGCGTTGAAGTCCGCACCGTTAACCCCGTTAATCACAGGTTCTGAACTAGAATGACATATTTTAAAAAGATGCTGCTGCCAGTGATCGCAGTTTGTTTGTTCTGCACCCAGTCAGTACAGGCTGGGCCAAAAATAGAACATTGGGTGACTGACAAAGGCCTGCGGGTTTATTTTGTACCAGTGCCCGAGTTACCGATGCTGGATGCGCAATTATTGTTTGATGCGGGCAGTGCGCGTGATGGCGACAAGCCCGGCCTTGCCGGTATCACCAGCAGTTTGCTGGATCAGGGGGCTGACGGGCGTAATGCTGATCAGTTGGCTGAAGCGTTTGAATCAGTAGGTGCCAATTTTTCTGCAAGCAGCTCCCGCGATACGGCTTCCGTGTCCCTGCGTACCCTGACTTTGCCTAATGAGCAGAAAACAGCGGTGGATACCTGGTTGCAGGTGTTAGGCAAACCTGATTTCCCCCAAGCCGAGTTGGATAATGTGAAAAATCTGGCACTGGTGGGGCTCCAATCAGAAAAGCAGTCACCCGCCGCTTTGGGTGATAAAGCTTTTTACAAAGCGCTGTACGGTGATCATCCGTATGGCTCACCCAGCAATGGCACCGAAGAAAGCATTAGCGCGCTGACCCGCAATGATCTGCAGGCTTTCTTTACGAAGTATTATGTGGCGCATAATGCGGTGCTGGCCATAGTCGGTGCGCTGGATCGTGCGCAGGCGGAGGCCTTGGCCGAACAGGTGTCCCTTGTGTTACCTGCTGGTGAACATGCGCCGGAATTGCCAGCCGTCAAGCCGCTGACAGAAGCTAAAACAGTGCGTATTCCTTACCCATCTGAACAGACGCATATTATTATTGGCCAGCCGGGCAACAAGCGCGGTGATGCAGATTATTACAGCATGTATCTGGGAAATCATGTCTTGGGGGGCGGTGGTTTTACTTCACGGTTGATGAAAGAAGTGCGCAATGACCGTGGTTTAAGTTACAGCGTGTACAGTTCATTTCAACCCATGCAGCAACTGGGTGTGTTCGAAATCAGCCTGCAAACCAAAACGGCACAGACTGACGAAGCACTCAAGGTCGTGCGTGATACGCTGACAAAATTCCGTACGGATGGCCCAAGCACTGAGGAACTGGCAGCGGCGGTTAAGGATATTACCGGTGGCTTTCCACTACGTACCGCCAGCAATAGTGATATTGCCGCCTATTTGGCGGTGATCGGTTTTTATGATCTGCCCCTGGATTATCTGGATACTTTCACTGGCAAGGTAAAAGACCTGACCCGTGAGCAGGTGATGGACACCTTTCAGCGTCGAGTAGACCCAGACAAATTGCTGACGGTGATTGTGGGTGGGACAGAAACGAAATAAGCCGGGCGGACATTCGGGCGGACAGCTACGTATCATCGGCGGCCAATGGCGGAGTCGCCGCTTGCCCGTTGTTTCAGTACCCGGTCTGCGGCCAACACCCGACCGGGTGCGGGAAACCCTGTTTAACTGGTTACAGTTTCAGGTGCCCGGTGCCCGCTGTCTCGATTTGTTTGCCGGGAGTGGGGCATTAGGGCTGGAGGCGTTGTCGCGTGAGGCCGCAGAAGTCGTATTTATTGAGCAGCACCCCGCAGCCTTTGCTCAATTGCAGTCCAATTTACAAACATTGACTGCACATGGCGCTGTTTTGCGGCACACTGATGCCTTCCGTTATTTGCAGCACGAAACCCAGCCCTTTGATGTGATCTTTCTTGACCCACCCTTTCGGCAGGGTTTGGCTGAGCAGGCACTCGCCCTGGTGATCGAGCGGCAGTTACTGCAAACCGATGGGCTGGTTTATCTGGAATTTGAAGCGGAAGCGGCACTGGCATCACTGCCATCCGTCGATTTCGCCCGCTTTGGCTTGCAGATTCGGCGGGAAACACGGGCAGGGCAGGTGGTCAGCCTGTTGCTGGAAAGGATGCCGGCATGATGCTTGAATAGTGTTTGGATGCTACTTAAACTAAAAGACTGTTAATTACAAATCGTGGAGAGGATGTTGGAATATGGGGATATTGTCTGATGTAAGTGGCTGGCAATTGGTTGGGATCACCCTGGGTTTGACTCATGTGACGATTGCGGCGGTTACTATTTTTTTGCACCGTGCCCAAGCGCATCGTGCCGTTGATTTAGGTCTTTTGCCGTTCCACTTTTTCCGATTTTGGTTGTGGATGACCACGGGTATGGTGACCCGCGAGTGGGTGGCGATTCACCGTAAACACCACGCCAAATGCGAAACGGCGGAAGACCCGCACAGCCCCAAGATCAAAGGTGTTAATACTGTGCTGTGGCGCGGAGCCTGGTTGTACCGGCTGGAGTCGAAAAATCAGGAAACGCTGGATCTGTATGGGCGCGGTACGCCGGATGACTGGCTGGAGCGCAAGCTTTATGCCAGGTATCCGTGGCTGGGTGTGACGCTGATGCTGGTTCTGGATGCGGTGCTGTTTGGCTGGGCCGGTCTGCTGGTTTGGCTGGTGCAAATGGTGTGGATTCCATTCTGGGCCGCCGGAGTGATTAATGGCCTGGCGCATTTTTGGGGCTATCGCAGCTGGAACACCGACGATGCCTCTACCAACATTTCACCGATTGGGATTCTGATCGGGGGCGAGGAATTGCATAATAACCACCATGCTTTTGCTTCTTCCGCACGCATGTCCAGCCAGTGGTATGAGTTTGATATTGGCTGGTTTTATATCCGTGCGCTGGAAGTGCTGGGTCTGGCCAAGGTGCGTAAGGTCGCGCCACGTCTGACGATTGACTTGAAAAAACAGATCGTGGATCTGGACACGGTGACTGCGGTATTGGGCAATCGTTTGCAGGTATTGACCCATTTTGCCCGCCAAGTCACACAGCCTGTTATCAAGGCAGAGTTGGTGAGCACGCCGGAAGATTACCGGGAGAAATCCCGAATGGCACGCAAACTGCTCACCAGTACGCAACAGCTGGATGCAACGGCCAAGGCGCGTTTGCAGCAGATTTTGCAGGAAAGCCAGGTGCTGGAAACGGTTTATCTCTATCAACAGCGTCTACAGGCATTGTGGGAACGGACGGCCAGTTCACAGGAAGTACGGCTGGAAGCTGTCCAGGAATGGATCAGTAATGCGGAGAAAACCGGGATTATTGCGCTGGAAGAGTTTGCACAGCGCCTGCGTGGGTATTCGGTCGCGGTTTGATCATTTGATCCGGGTTTGCCTGCACATAAAAAAACCGGGTCATAGACCCGGTAAAGTTCGAGGTGAAACTCATGTAAACCAGTAAGGTAAGTTAAGTCGCTGGTTTATTCCTGTGCCTGTTTATCGCCACACTGGCCACGGTCGTGATTTCTGCCATCACGCTGACCACCACCGTGACGCTTGCCACCGCCCCAGCCGCCCATCCGGCCTTTGCGGTCACCTTGCATTGCCTGCATTTTGGTGACCTGTTCAGGGGTCAGAATGCTTTCCATGCTGGCTTTACCTTCGGCCTGCATCGCCTGCATTTTGGTGCGCTGTGCAGTCATCATGGCTTTCAGCTGGGTGACTTGCTCATCGCTCAAGCTCAGCTGTTCCTTCATGCGGCTGAGGCGTTTTTCCATACGCTGTTCCATATGCTGCGCGCGCTGCGCTTCATCAGTCACTGATGAACGCGTGATGATGTTCTGGATGCTGTTTACTTGCTGGTCATCGAGACTGAATTCAGTCTTCAGTTCCTGAACACGCTGCTTGGCCGCTTCGGCGTCTGCAGTGGCTGCCATCACGGCAGAAGTACCCAACAGGGCGATTAATGCAGTAGCGATTAATGTTTTTTTCATGGTGAAATCTCCGTTTTTTACAGTTTTTGCAAACTGTTATTCAGCTATTTAGCTATTCAATGTCGGCAAGTTTACGGAACCAATGCGGAGAAAGTTTGTCGCAAGTGTGCAAACAATGTGGAGCTTGAGTCTGAAGCTTGTTTGCATGCTGGTTCCGGCTGGCCGGTTTCAAGAAACAATCAGGTTTCTATGAGATGCAGAATAGCGGCATATTGCGGAGTCAGTGTGTGCTAACTGTGCAAGGATTAGGGAAGTCGTTCTCTTCTCTGTGTCCCTGTGCGCCCCTCTGTTCACGATTCGAATTTATAGCCAACGGAATAGACTGAATGGATCAGGTCGTGCTCCGGGTTTAGCTCAGTGATTTTTTTGCGGAGTTTTTTGATGTGGCTGTCAATGGTTCGGTCACTGACGATCCGGTTGTCCGGATAAACCCGCTCCATTAATTGCTGGCGGCTGAAAATACGCCCAGGTTGTGAGTACAATGTTTCCAGCAATTCGAACTCAACCAGAGTAAGGGTGATTTCCTGTCCGTCAACGGCGACCAACAGACGACCACGATCCAGACGAATTTGTTTGCCCGCTGGTGTGGCTTGGGTTGTTGTCGACAGATGGATAGTGCGGCGTAACACGGCTTTAACCCGCGCCATCACTTCCCGGGGGCTAAAGGGCTTGCAGATATAATCATCTGCACCCAGTTCTAGCCCGAGTAGCCGGTCGATCTCTTCGACCCGGGCGGTCAGCATGATGACGGGTGTTTGTGGTGTCTGTTGCTGCAATTCCTTGCAGATTTCGAGCCCGTCTTTCCCGGGTAGCATTAAATCCAGCAAGACCAGATCCGCTTTGTTGGCTTTTATCCAGCTGCTGGCGGTATGGCCTTCGGCGATCCAATGGGTTTGGTAGCCAGAATTTTGCAGGTATTTTTGCAGTAAGGCGGCGATTTTAGGTTCATCTTCGACAATTAATACCAGCTGCATGGTGTCTTCCTTGTGTTCTGTTCAGGCCTTGGTTTCAGACCTTGTTGCCGTGAATGGGCAGGTGAATGGTTATTTTCAGGCCGCCTGCTTCCGCATGACTGGCCTGAATACTGCCGCCGTGTGCATTGACGATATTATGGCAGATACTCAAGCCAATGCCGGCTCCACCGGTCGCACGATTGCGGGAATGTTCGACACGATACAGGCGCTCAAACAGGCGCGGCAATGATTCGTCCGGCACACCCGGCGCGGTATCCTGGAAAATAATCTCGGCTACCTCCTGCTGACGCTTGAGACTGACATAAAGAGTGCCCGGCGCATCGGTGTAGCGCAGGCTGTTCTTGATCAGGTTTTGGAACAGTTGCTGCAGCCGCTGCGGGTCGGCCTGTATGTAGATACTGTCAGCCGCCATGCCATGGGTATCGAGCGTCAGACCCTGTTCGTGGCACTGGGGTTCAAATTGTTCCAGTGTTTCGCTTAAGGTGTGCACCAGTTCAACCGGTTGCTTGTGGTAACTGAGTGCACCATTATCAGACATCGACAAGGCATACAAATCTTCCACCAAACGCTGCAGGTGCAAGGTCTCCTGATGCAGGGAGTTGACGGTGGGGGTGTCCGCCTGGCTGATACCGTCCTGAATGGCTTCAATCTCACCCCGCAGCACAGACAAAGGGGTGCGCAATTCATGAGCAATATCCATAATCCACTGGCGGCGTGCCTGCTCGTTATGTTGTAGCCGCTCTGCCAGCTGGTTGAAGTCAGTACTGAGTTGCCCCAGCTCATCCCGCCCCACGGTTTTAATCCGGGTTGCGTACTGGCCGTCCGCCAGCTCACCGGCACCTTGGCGCAGGCGGTGAATGGGTTTGACCAGCTGGCGTGCCACTAACCAGGCGACCAGCATGCTACCGAGCAGGGTGGCTAAGGCAACGATCAACAAGGTCTTGCTCTGGCTCTCGACAAATTTGGCATCTTCGCTGCCATTATTAAAATGTTGGCGTTTATAGAGCACCAGATAACCAATGATTTGCCCATTGAGTTGCAGGCTGCGTTCAATTTCAGGCGCAGCATCGCGTTCCATGCCCTGTATGCGGCGACGTTGCCCGTCAAGCAGGATGGTTCTGCGTCTGATGTCACGCACGGTCGTTGCACTGAAGGTGTTGTTGTGTATGGGTGGGCGGGAGTGTGGGTCATCTGCGCTGTCTGCCAGATCTTCTGTATCGTTGTTATCAGCTTGCCAGAGTGTGCGCTGTAACAGAAACCAGTTGCGGCGATTATTTTGCAAGGCCTGCCAGCTCCCATGCTCTGCATAATAGCTAATCAGTATGTCACTGAGCTGTGTCAGATGTTGTTCTTCCTGTTCCTGAACAAATGCCAGATAGGTACGCTGAAACTGGAAACGGAAGAAACCCAGTGCCGCCATCACGGTGACACTGCAGGTCAGGACGATAACAATAAATAATTTGGTACGAATGTTGAATGTGATCATGATTGCCCATTCACGTCAAACCGCATCAGTAAGTGACCTCCAGCCAGATATGGCCATTTTTGCCAGAGTATATTACCTGAACTACCTTGATGGTATCGCCAACCGGGATGGTAGCGATAGTCTCAGCCAGTTTCACCGGATCATCGGTACTGCTGCGTTGTCCCGGTGGTGCGGCGCGTACATTGGCTCCCCAGGTGAGCTGGTAGCTGGCACCTGCCGTAGGCTCGGTCGTTTGATCCAGTTGCAAACCACTGGTAAGCCATTGGCCGTTACGGAATTGTCCGGCATAAATCCAGCCAGTATGGGCTGCTACGGCGGTGTCCGCTGCCAGAGGTTCTTCTGCAGTGGTAGAGGCTGGTTCTGGAGTCACCTGTGTCTCCGTCTCAGCCAGTGCAATTTCTGTGGGCAGTTCTGCGGGTGGGGCTTCGGCAATGAGGCCAGATTCAGCGCTGGGCGCGGCTGTGGGTTCAGCAGGAGCCGTTTCAGATGCGGGCACCGATTCAGTGGATTCAGTCGGTTCAGGTTCCAACTGTTCAGGTGCAGGTTCAGACGGTTCGGGCACAGGTGGCCATTCGACGGTGTTTGCAAGCGCCAGTTCTGTTCCGGTTGTTTCCGGGCTGGCTGGCAAGGTGTCGTTTTGGGATGCCGGTGCTGGCATGATTTCTGGCTCTGGCGTTGCCTTTTTGCCGAGTATGCCTTCTGGCACTGCGCCATTTATTTGGGTTGCGGGCAGGGTGGCTGCTGCCACTTGATCGACAAGCTGGGCAGTTTGATCGGTCTGATCAGATGGGTCGGCTTGCTCTATGGGCGCTACGGCCAGTCCGGTTTCTGTCGGCGCGATGGTTTCGGTCACTGCTTTGTCGCCATTCTGTGCAATCTCCTTCGCCTGTTCTGCCGACGGCAGGTCAGGATTCGGGGTGGGTGTCAGCTGTGGAATAATAATGGGCTTGGGGTCGCCACTCAAAGCTTGCGTTGCAGAAGGATGAGGAATAAACAGGCTGGAACTTAGCAATAGCCAACTAAAGGCCGTTGCACTCAGCAGCACCCCCAAAAATAGCAAAACAAAAAGACGTGTCGAATTTTTTCTGGAACGATAAGGCATGATCACTAACCATCCGTGGTGATTTCTGTTTGAAAATTAATCTAGTCAGAAGATTAGCACATCCCCTGACAATGTGAGCAAGAATTGCCCGCGCTACACAACAATTGTGTGCTGCAAGTAGCGGTGGATGTCGCGAGACTATCCACTGAAATGTGTTTACCCCATAATTCAACCCGATCACCAATAGCAGCAACCTGATTCGTTAAATCAATCCGCAGTAAATCACCCGACACGCGCCCTAGGCTTACTGTTTTTTGCCCGTTGAGCCAGACCGGTGTGCCGTGGGGTGCATTATGTGGATAACCCTGTTTGTACCCACAGGCGATAATGCCAACGGTTGTTTCGGCTGTACAGACATTCTTTTCATCATCACCAGCGTTATCCCCCAGTGAGTCACCCGCATATAAAGTACGGATGGCAATTAATGGCGCACTTAAAGTCATGGTGGCGCGCAGATCATGGTCGATAGCCTCACCTGCCGCAAAAGGGGATACCCCATAAAGCATCAGGCCGGGGCGTATCCAGTTGGCATGAGCCTCAGGCATGCGCATGATGGCCGCAGAACTGGCCAGACTGCGCGGGGCTGTCAGACCTTGCGTGTGTTGTTCAAAACGTGCCAGTTGTGTGGTCGGGCGCGGATTCTGGGTTTGATGGGTGCCGGTCAGGTTGGCCAGCAGCCAGCAGCCGGGTTTGATGTTTGGATGTTTGTTCAGGCGCTCATGCAGGCTGGGAGCCTGTTTAAGAGGCAGGCCTTGCTGGTTATGAGCGACATCTAGCCGTAAAGCCGCATCAATTTTATACGAAGGGGGGGCGCTATCCAGAATTTCCAGTTGCGACCAGTCATGAATCACCATTCGCAAGTGGTGTTCAGCAGCGGCTTTAAGGCCGGACTGACTTTGAAAACCGTGTAACACCAGAATCGGGTGAATGAAGCCAGCATGACGCAGTTCGATCGCATCCTGGATGCGGGAAACCGCAAAACCATTGGCCTGACTCAAGGCTTCGGCGGTTTTGAGCATGCCGTGGCCATAGGCATTATTCGTGATGACCGCCATGACCTGGCTGTTGGGGGCAAGCAGGCGGCAATAACGCAGGTTATGCTGCATGGCCTCATAATCAATCTGAACGCAGGCGCTGTCATTCATCCGTGTTTACTCAAAACCCTGGGTATAAACATCAGGTGTATAGTTTTCAAAGCGCGTGTACTTGCCCAAAAAGGTCAGTCGGCAGGTGCCAATCGGGCCATTACGCTGTTTGGCAATGATAATCTCGGCAGAGCCTTTTTCAGCGGATTCAGGGTTATAAACCTCATCCCGGTAGACAAACATGATCACATCGGCATCCTGCTCGATGGCCCCTGATTCACGCAAGTCTGACATAATCGGGCGTTTGTTCGGGCGTTGCTCCAGGCTGCGGTTAAGCTGTGAAAGCACGATAACGGGTACCGACAGTTCTTTTGCCAGGCTCTTCAGCGAGCGCGACATTTCCGAGACTTCATTGGTACGGTTTTCGCTTTTGCCATTACCCTGCATCAGTTGCAGGTAGTCGATCACAATCAGGCCTAACTGCCCTTGTTCACGCACCAGCCGCCGTGCCCGGGCGCGTACTTCGTTTGGTGAAAGCCCGGCACTGTCATCAATAAACATGGGTACGTCCGCAAAAATTTTAACGGCGGTGGCGATGCGTGGCCAGTCTTCATCCGTCAGCTGGCCGGTGCGCACACGATGCTGATCGACACGTCCCATCGATGAGAGCAGGCGCAAGGTCAGCTGTTCGGCAGGCATTTCCAGGCTGAAGACGGCGACCGGCAGTTTTTTGTGTGCTGCCGCGTATTCGGCGATATTCATTGAAAAGGTGGTTTTACCCATGGACGGACGACCCGCGACAATGATCAGGTCACCTTTCTGCAAGCCAGAGGTCATTACATCCAGATCAGTATAGCCAGTGGATACACCGGTAATCGAAGAATTGAGTTTGCTCAGTGCTTCGATATGTTCCAGCGAAAGTTTCATCAGGGTCTTCAGGGGGCGGAATGTCCGGGTGTTGCGGGCGCCCTGTTCAGCTATCTGGAATACCTTCTTTTCGGCCTCATCCAGCAGTACCCGGCTGTCACGGCCTTCTGTATTGAAACCGGAATCCGTGATTTCGGTGCCCACCGCGATCAGCTGGCGCAAAATGGATTTTTCACGAACGATGTCCGCGTAAGCGCTAATATTGGCCGCGCTGGGGGTGTCTTTGGCCATGGTGCCCAAATAGGCCAGACCACCCGCATCATCCAGTTGTTTGTTTTCTTTTAGCCACTCACTGAGCGTAATGATGTCCAGTGGTTTCTGCTGGTCGGCCAAATAGCTGATGGCACGAAAAATCAGGCGATGATCCTGGCGGTAAAAATCAGTTTCGGCGAGTTTGTCACCCACGATCATCCATGCTTCGTTATCAAGCATCAGACCACCGAGTACGGACTGTTCCGCTTCAATGGAATGGGGGGGGATTTTCAGGGATTCGTATGTGTCTGCCATGTCGAGCAGTGTACAGCAAGTCAGGTGGGATTGGGCGATATCAACTGTAACAAATTCACCGAACCAGAGTGTCCGGATTCGGTGAATTTAGGTGAATACTGTCAGATCAGAGACTTACGCATCTTCTTCGACGATCACTTTAATCGTGGCGTCAACATCAGTGTGCAGGTGCAGGCTCACTTCGTATTCACCCAGCATCCGCAGTGGGCCGTCTGGCATGCGGATTTCACGCCGTTCAACTTCGACGCCTGCTGCACTGAATGCATCGGCAATTTCAATGCTCGACACCGAACCGAACAGTTTACCTTCGCCGCCTGTTTTGGCTTTGATGGTCAATACCATGTCCTGCAGCTGGTCGCGACGCGCTTCGGCAGCTGCCAGTACTTCATTGGCGGCCTGCTCCAGTTCAGCACGACGCTGTTCGAACTCGGCAATATTGGTTTTGGTCGCCATTTTGGCGCGGCCACTGGGGATCAGGTAGTTGCGGCCATAGCCAGCACGTACATCGACAACACTGCCGAGAGCACCCAGGTTTTCAACTTTCTTCAGAAGAATGACTTCCATCGTTCTCACCTTTTTGATTCAGGCTCAATTGCCTGTGAAAATTCTAAAATTCGTACCGTTCAAGCTGGCGGTTTGCGCTGCAAATGACCCCGGAAATCAGCCATCGTGTCGATAATGCCAAAGGCGGACAGCAAAATACCCATCTGCACCGGCATCAATACCAACGGTATGTACAAAGCGAACAACCAGCCTTGATGCACCTTCAGTATTGCGCGTACCCCGTGTACCAAAGCGATGCCTTGAAACAGGAACAATCCCAAGCCTACCATGACCAGATCCATGCTCCATGGCGAACTGCTACCACCCAGCAAAGTGAGCATGATGGCAGCGGCAATGACCAGAGCCGACAGTTTGTCCAGACGCAGATCACGTATTTCCTGCTGAAAACCACCCGGGTTATACAGCATTGCCTGCCAGTGGCGGGCAATCATCAGTGATAGGGTCAAGGCAATACCTGCTCCTGCGGCAAAAACCCCAGTCATATAGGCTGCAGCCTTGTCGAGCAGATCCTTCAGATCGAGTTCTGCAAACTGTTCCTGCACCATCTCCAGGTTTATCAGGGCACCAAGCACTTCTTTCCAAAATGCACTAGGATCAGCAACATTCAGGTGGAACAGGGCTACTCCTAGCGCTGCTAACCCAAACACGGTCTGGAGGATGTGTTTCCAGGACGAAGTCCGGGTCAGCAAAGTAGCGAGCAGAATCACCGGAATCCATTCCAGTAACCCAGAGCCAAGCCCGACCAACCACCTGCCATGGATAAACAGAGTAGCGATACTCATGATTACACTGGCAGCGATCGCAATACTCAAACCACGACGCCAGCCGAGTCGCAAGGTAACCAGGCCAATGGCCGCATTACCCAGCAAACCGGTCAAGGGCATGAACATGGAAAGTAGCGCAAACAGCAAGACAAAACCAAGCGCTTGCAAGGGTCCTGCCATGATGAATGCCGCCATTTACATTTCCTGCCTTAAGCTTGTTCCGTCAGTCGGTAAATTACTTGTGCTGGTCTGTATAAGACAGCAAAGCCAGATAACGGGCGCGTTTGACAGCCGTCGCCAGCTGACGCTGGTAAGGTGCCTTGGTGCCAGTGATACGGCTAGGGACAATTTTGCCCGTTTCGGTAACAGAGCCTTTCAGGGTATCCAGGTCTTTGTAATCAACCTCGACGATGCCTTCTGCAGTAAAACGGCAGTATTTTTTGCGGCGGAAATAACGTGACATAGTATCTTATCTCCCAGGGCGATTATTCGTCGTCAGAATCATCGTCGTTATCAGAATTGTCCGAGTCATTGTCGTTATCATCACGACGGGCTGGACGCTTGTAGGTCTTGCTTTCGTTTTCCTTGCTCAATGGCGAGGCTTCCGTAATGGCAGCATTACGACGAATAGTCATGGTGCGGATAATGGCATCGTTGAAGCGGAAAATACTTTCCAGTTCAGCCAGGGTAGCCGCATCACACTCAATGTTCATCAGAACATAGTGTGCCTTGTGAATTTTGTTGATCGGGTAAGCCAGTTGACGGCGGCCCCAGTCTTCCAGACGGTGGATTGCACCGTTGCTTTCAGTAATCAGGGCGCGGTAGCGCTCGATCATGGCAGGAACTTGCTCGCTCTGATCCGGGTGGACGAGAAAGACAATTTCATAATGACGCATGAAGTCTCCTTTCGGGTTAAAGCCTCCTGGCTGCAAATCGCACACCAGTGAAGCAAGGGGGATGATGGCAATAAACAGACGGCCACCAAGGTTTCATAAAGGCGCGAAAGTATGCATGAACAAATGGGTGCTGTCAATCAGCGAGTCAGCTGGTATTGGGTAGACTAGGTTTTGCTGGGTTTTGCCGGGCTTTTGAGTATGCTGACAAATTCGGTAAATTCGCAGTTCTTGTTCTAGACTCAGAAGGCACGTTAGATGTATGTATCATGACAAAACCTATAAAAATGGGAGTAAGGATGTGAGTTACCAACTTTCCACCGGAGCTGCTGGAATGGTGGGCATGGCGACCAGGCAGGTGCAGCGTTTCCTGTTGGTAGAGGGGCAGCATCCGATTCGACTGGATTTGGAGCTGACCTTGCGCCGCCGTTTTCCCAAGGCTGAAATTGAGCGGCATTTCCTTACTGATACATTCACTGACACGGCAGTGCTACCGGCGCTCGACTGGCAAGCCTATGATGTGGTTCTGCTGAGTTGCCCGGCTTCCATCTGTACCAATCTGTCCTGTTTACGCGCCATCAAAAAGCATGGCGGACGGAAGCCCGTCGTTGTCGTTATGACCCAAAATGCTGATCTGGGCAGAAGAGCTGTTTGGGAAGGGGCGGATATGCATTGGTGTCTGAGTGATTCCAATACTGAATTTGCAGTCCGGTTTGATGCTGTTTTGGAGGTCGGGCGCATGCTGCAGCGTTACCCTTTGGAGTTATCGGGTTGGTATTTGCTGGAGATGCTGCACGATAGCGAGAACGCTGTTATCTTTCTGGCAGAAAATCGTGAGGGTGAGCGTGCGGTCATCAAGCGTTTCAAATTTGATGTGTCGGGTCTGGAGCCTGCCATATTCAGTGATTTTCTGTCCAGTGCCCAGCGCCTTTCGACTCTCCAGCATCCGGGGCTGGTCAAAATTCTCGATGCCGGAGTCACCTGCCACGCCATTTATTTGGTGATGGAATACATAGAAGGGCATACCCTCAAATCGTTGCTGAGTGAGTATGAGTGTCCAGAGCTGGCGCATGTTCTGCCCTGGTTCCGGCAGGTAACGTCTGCACTCGTAACCGTGCACGCACTGTCTTTGTTGCACCGTGATCTGAAGGCATCGAATGTGCTGGTGCGGGCGGACGGTACCGTGGTTTTGCTAGACTTTGGGGTGGAAAACCAGTTGCTGGTTGATACCGGCTTCCTGTCCGAAGACGAGATTTATTGCACCCCTTTCTATGTGAGTCCAGAGCGCATTGCCGGTGAGCCAGCGACGGTGCAGTCTGATCTCTATGCACTCGGGATACTGCTTTATGAGATGCTGTCGGGGGAAAAGCCTTTTGTCGGGAGCCATCTGGGTGATATTTTGCAGCAACACCTGTTTGATCCGACGCCGCCGCTGCCCCCTGCTGTTGCCGCGTTTCAGCCACTGGTTGAGCATTTGCTGGCAAAATCCCCGGATGCCCGCCCTGATTCGGCGGCGGTGGTGCTGGTTTGGCTGGATGCTTATGCGCAGACCTTAAGCGCAGATAAACGGCGGTAGATCGGTCAGATTGTTTGGATATTGTGCATTTTCTGTTATTATTTCAAGGGCGTGCGGGCTTGTTTGGCTCGGGTTATTTAATCTTAATATAAAAATAAAATCATTATGTTACGTTTCCTGTTGTTATTCCTGTTGGTACAAGCGCTGCTGTTCGGGGCAGAGATGCTGCAGCCGGTGCAAGCGGTGCTTATTTTGCCGTGGACTGCGCTATTAGCGGATGTTAGTGGCTGGCTGATGTCTTTTTTTGATCGTGATGTACTCGCTTCTGGCAAAGTGTTAAGCAGTGCGGTCAATGGTTTCTCGGTGTCCATCGAGCCTGGCTGTAACGGGGTGGAGGCGATGATCGTATTGCTGGCCGCTATCCTGGCCTTTCCCGCGCCATTCCTCCATAAATTGAAAGGTTTGTGCTGGGGATTTGTCGCTATTCAGGGGATGAATCTGTTGCGCATTATCAGCCTGTTTTATCTGGGGCAATGGAGCCGCGAGTGGTTTGATTGGGCGCACCTGTATATCTGGCAGGCGCTGATCATGCTGGATGCGCTCGTGGTGTTTTTGATCTGGATTCGCTACCTCCCGTCCCCGGCAGGCACCGAGGAAGTGCCAGCATGAATGAACGACCGCTGCACCGTTTTATGCTAGGGGTGGTGGTATTTTTTCCGCTAACCTTTTTCTTCTGGTACATCAGTGCTGCTTTTCATCTTGCGCCGATTACCCTGTTTTCGGAGCAGCTATTGATGCGGCTGGTGCCTGATGCGTTGCTGTGGCTGAAACTGGATGGACATACTCTGGTCGTTGCCTCCAATTTCGGGCAGGATGCCTTGGGCAAAGTGGTGTCACCGCCCGTGACGGAGTTATTGGGGTTTCACCTTAATCCTCTGATTTATTGCTACAGTCTGCCCTTGCTGTATGCGCTGATTCTGGCGACGCCCGGTACTGAAAAATGGCTGAACCTGCTGTGGGGAACGCTGCTGATTGTTCCTACCGAGATTTTCAGTATGGTGTTCAGTGTCTTGAAAACACTGACTTTTGATGTGGGCATGGCTTTTCAGCTTCAGCAGGGTATCACGCCCCTCAGCGCCGACCTGATTGCGTTGGGCTATCAAATGGGGACGTTGATTTTACCCATGGTAGCGCCACTGGTGATCTGGATTGGTTTGCACCGCAGTTTTCTCACCCGGCTGGCTCCGCAGTTGCAGCGGGTGTTTGCGCATTAAGTGCTGATGGTTTGTGGCCAGAATTGATCAGGCAAAACAAACAGACGGGGCTGTTCCCGTCCATCCTGCCAGTGCGCGTAACAGCGGGGTTCCAGTAGCTGCCTCGGCAGACTAACCAGTAAACTGGCGTCTACCTGTTTTTGTGCTATCTCTGCCAGCCAGTCCTGCTTGTTCAAGGCTAAATACGTTGCCGATGAGTCGCTATCAGCCGCCAGATCAGCAGCAAATTGCCAAGTACCGTAAAGATGATCACTGGCTGCAAAGCGAGCCGGGTTTATTGGCGCGGCCTGATGCGCGGTGTTGTCCGGATAAAACAGACGGCCTTTGAGCAGGCAGGCTTTGCGGTCAATCTGCACAGGTAGCAGGCTTGGGTGTTTACGCGCCAGTTGGGTCTGGTGCTGGCGTAAATGCTGGAACTTGAGGTCAAGGCGGTCTTTCAGGCCGGGGCCGTGCCAGTTTTGCATGGCTTGCAGATCGGTGTGCCCCAAGTAAAATTTAAGGGCAACCTCCAGATGGATAATTGCCCCTGTACGGCGTTCGCGGATAATAAAATCCATTTCACCCCACGTTCGGGTGGTCTGGTTTGTTCGGTTTGTCCGGCTTTGTTCGCGAACAGGGTGGTTGCGGAACAGTAGCTCAAAATTGGGGCTGATTGTCAGCCAGGCTGTCAGCAGGGTTTCAAAATAAGTGCCGAGACGCCGTGAAGGTTGTTGCTGAACAAGCGCTAACAGCGGTTCGGGATGCTTGTCCAAGGCGCACAGCGCACTATGACAGGCCAGATACTCCTGTTCGCACTGCGCACTCGTCCACCAGTCAACATCATCCATTTCACCGCTGATCAGGGGTGGGCTGCGAATCGCCCAGGCTAGATCCTGTACCTGACGTTGGTGAAAGGTGACGCTTTTCAAGGCTGTTCATGCGGTGCCGTGCGGCTGAGTTTCCAGTTTTGCATGTCGATAACCTTTTCACCATTGCTCGGTACTTCGCGCGTATTGCCCAGTAGTACTGATGGATTACCCTCCAGAAATTCGCGCATCAGGCGCAGCTTGAGGCTGTTGGGGAACTTGCTGGTAATCTGGTCGTTTTCCAGAGCGTCAGCTTCTTCTTCGGTCAGCGAATTAACCAGTTTTTCCCAGCGTTGTATCAAGGCATCTTCCAGCGGCTTGCTGTTGCCTTCCAGCTGTGACAGTACGTCGTCGGGTAATGATTCCAGATAGGCGTCAATATTCTCCATGACGCTGTCATTATGATTTTGGTCGAGTGTATCGAGCAGCTCCTGCAGCCATTGCGTTTCTGCTTCGTGGGCAAAATAATCAGATGTTTGGGTAGGCTGGCCATCCTTGACTCTATCATCAGTTTGACCATATTTCTGCCAAAGTATGTTCAGGCGGGGAATATACTGGGCAAGGCCGAAGATCGGGTGTTCCAGCTCTTTTTTATCGTCCGGCAGGGTGAACGTGGTGGGTCGCAGCTGGTGACTGAGCTGGCAGGCCTGATAAAGGGCGCTCACATACTGGAAAGGGTCAAAGCTGAAAGAAATAACATTTTCGTCGTATTCATCGGCGTCTTCTTCCAGATCAATGTTGAGAAAGGGTTCATAGTGTTCATAAACCAGATCCCAATGAATCAGGCCGTCTACATGGCGTACCTGGATGGCTGACTCGATTTGAAAACGCGGATTGTCAGGCGAGGCGGTCACAATCCAGTAATCGCCGCTGGTTTGTACACTGCCGACCAGCAGGCCAAAATCAACGAACTCCAGCGGGACGTTGAAAATTTGTGCCGGGCAGCTGTAATTGTCCTGGACGCTCAGGTAGAGGTTGGGCAAACCGCCCTCTAGGACAAAGGTGATGGAAAGACTTTGGTTCATGGGTAAAGTATACCAGTTGGAATAAGCAATCAGCCAGTTATCCATGCAGCAATCGGGGGATGTGATGGGCGTGGTTATATTTTGCTTAAGCGCTGGCATGGCCTTCACCGGTGAAAATGTTCTATGCTTTGGCGGTGGCTCCGCGTGTTTGAGTGTTTGTCAGGGAGTCGACGCTGATTGTGAAAGCCCGAAACAGGAAAAATACATGATGAAGTGGATGTTAAGCCGCATTGCGGATGTATTGCTGGCCTTGCTGGTGATGACGGTGCTGTTATGGTACGTGCTGACCCAACCAGTTTTTTCCTGGTCGTCGAATGCGAATGCTGCACCACAACTGGCGCTGGATCGTTATACGCTAGAGCTTGGTCTGCGTGAGTTGCTGGCGATTCCAACAACGTATGCTGATGAGCAGGCGCGGTTTAACGCGACCAGCGACTACCTGTTCGGCCAGTTGTCTGCAGCAGGCAGTGTTGAGCAACTGGATCGGGGTGAGGGGCAGCGTATCCTGCGCATACGGGCAGGCAAGAAAGCGAAGAAAAAAATATTTGTCGCATTGCATTATGTGGTGACCGACAAGCCCTTGCTGGAAAGTGCCGAAACAGCGATTAGCCTGATTGAGCTGGCCAAGGTGCTTAATCAGGAGGAACAGGTTGGTACACAGCTGAACCTGAGTATTTTTTTGCACCATACCCAACAACTGGCACAAAGCCTGCTGGATGTCAGTGTTTATAATGCCGAGCAGCTGGCTTTGATGCAGGCTGAAGATAGCCTTGTTCTGGTGTTTATGCCGGGCTTGCGTTTGCCTGAGGCTGCCTATGCGTCTGAGCAGTGGCGTTATTTTAATGTATTAATTCCCTCTGAGCACAACCAGCTTTCACTGTTTGGGCGCATGAATGATGTTGAGCGAATTCGTGATTTAAAACGGGCGTTGCATGGGGCTGGCTTGGCGGATGTCGATTCGCTCAGTATCCCTGCCAGTTTCCCGGATATGCAGCCATCGCCTATGAAGGTTTATTGGGATCGTGGTTTTCATGCTTTGTTGCTACGCCCCACTATATTATTTAATGATAAAAATTATTATGGGCATATAAAATTTATTTCTTCATGGTATAATTTACTAAAGCAGGGTTCATGATTTTTTGTGGATACTGCCGTTAAATTTATCGTTTACTGCGGGACACTTTCGGATTTTTTTGGTATAAGGGTGGCAGCTGATCGGGCAATCGCTGCTTTGTTACTTAGGTAGTTATTACTTTTGTAACAAAGGGGAGGAAAGTCCGGGCTCCATAGGGTAAGACGCCAGGTAATGCCTGGGCGGCGCAAGCCGACGGAAAGTGCCACAGAAAATATACCGCCTGAACCAGTTTCAGGTAAGGGTGAAATGGTGCGGTAAGAGCGCACCGCGCCGCTGGTAACAGCGTGCGGCAGGGTAAACCCCGTCTGGAGCAAGACCAAATAGGGATGCGTTGGTGTGACCCGCACTGCATCCGGGTAGGTTGCTTGAGGCATGCGGCGACGCATGCCCTAGATGAATGATTGTCCACGACAGAACCCGGCTTACAGATCAGCTACTTTATTCCAAAAATTGTTTTTACCGCTCATCGGGCTCACTAAACTTAAAGTGGTTTGTGAGCCTTATCCCCTATCTTCATAATTTCAGGCCACTATAAGCTTGGCTTTTTATAATTCACCTATTCATTTATCGGCAACCTGTTGCTGTTTAAAGGTTTTCTACGTCATTTCATTGACAGGGTGGGGTAGAGTTCCTATCATTTGTCTATTAGTGGAAAAAAGTGGAAATAAGTGGTTTATCTGCCCGTTAAGTGGATAGGGTAGGTAAAATACTGGAATTATAATGTTTCGTGGCATCTCAAATATCTCAATTGATACCAAAGGACGGCTTTCTATGCCGGCCAAGTATCGTGATGCCATTACGGAAAGTGCAGCAGGCCAGGTCGTGATTACGGTTGATCATGCGGACAAGTGCTTGCTGATCTATCCACTGGATCAATGGGTTAAGGTCGAACAGACTTTGATGTCCCTGCCGAACATGAACCGCCGGGTGCGCAATATGCAGCGTTTGATCCTCGGTCACGCTTCCGAATTGGAGCTGGATGCACAGGGACGTGTACTGTTGCCCGCGCCATTGCGTGAATATGCAGGCTTGGACAAAAAGGCGGTATTGGTCGGGCAGGCCAATAAATTCGAGCTGTGGGATGCGGATAGCTGGCAGCAGGCACGTGATGCCTGGTTGCTGGAAGCGCAGGACGATGACGAAGCCAATGAAATTCTTAATCAGGTTTCTATGTAATGCAGGTAATGAGTGTCGATTTGTCGCATGAGACCGTGCTGCTGCATGAGGCTGTTACTGCCCTGCACATTCGCCCTGACGGGGTTTACATCGATGGGACGTATGGCCGGGGTGGGCATTCTGCTGAAATTTTGAAGCAGCTGGGTGATGCAGGTCGCCTGATCGTGATTGACAAGGATCCAGCCGCTATTGCCCATGCACAGGAGCAATACCGGGCTGACCCGCGTGTTTTTGCTTGGCAGGGATCGTTTCGGGATTTCCCGGTTGCCTTGGCGGCGGCGGGTGTGACCACTGGCTTGGATGGTTTGTTGCTTGATTTGGGGGTGTCTTCGCCTCAGTTGGATGATGCCAGTCGTGGTTTTAGCTTTATGCGCGATGGTAGCCTGGATATGCGGATGAACCCTGAACAGGGCTTGAGCGCCCAACAGTGGCTGTCACAGGCCGATGAGCAGGAAATTTCTGGCGTATTGTGGCGTTACGGTGAGGAGAAATTCTCCCGGCAGATTGCACGCGCCATTGTGGCCAGAAGGGTGCAGGCTCCACTGACTACGACTTTGCAGTTGGCTGATTTGATTGCCCAGGCAGTGTCCAAGCGTGAAAAGGGCAAGAATCCGGCTACCCGCAGTTTTCAGGCTATCCGCATCAAGGTGAATCAGGAACTGGATGATGTGGAGGCCTGTTTGCAGCAGACAGTGGATAGTCTGGCACCGGAAGGTCGTCTGGTGGTGATCAGCTTTCATTCTCTGGAAGACAGGATTGTCAAACACTTCATGCGTGAGCAGTCGACGCCACCGCGTTTGCCGAAAGGATTGCCCATCAGGGATGAGGCCGTGCAGGTCGCCATGCATCTGGTAGGTAAGGCGGTGCGGGCTAGCGGGCAAGAAGTGGATGTGAATGTTCGTGCACGTAGTGCCATTATGCGTGTTGCTGAAAAGTTATAAAGGGTGTTGCTAAATGGATCGTTGGCAAATTTCAAGCCTTGCTCTGCTGTACATCATTGTCATTCTGTTGGCGACGATGGTGGTGGCAAACCGGCATCAGGCGCGGCAGCTGTTTGGCGAGTATCAACAGCTTGAAAAAAACCGTGACGCCTTGAATGCCAGTTGGAGCCGGTTGGTGCTTGAACAAAGCACCCAGCTCAATCAGGCCACTGTAGAAAATCGCGCCCAAAAAGTACTGGGCATGCAAAAACCAATAGCTGAGAGTATCAGGATTATCCGCGAATGAAGCGCCGTAAAATAACATCACCCATTTTTCAGGGCAGGAGACTGTTCCTGATGCTGGCGCTGATTTTCTTTATCGGAGTATTGATGCTGCGTGCTGTTTGGCTGGAGGTTTTTCAGCAGTCCATGTTGCAGGAGCGTGCCGACAAACGCCAGACCCGAACAGTCACCGTGCCCGCCTACCGTGGCATGATTCTGGATCGCAATGGTGATCCGTTGGCGGTGAGTTCGCCGGTCGAGTCACTCTGGTGCAATCCTAAATTGCTGCTCGACACCCGTGCCGAGTTGCGGGATGAATATGATATTGCCAAGCAAGTGGCCGCCTCTGCCAAAGCGGATGATCCTGCCGCTGCCGAGCGTGATTTGGCAGGCTCCCGTTTTGTCAAACTGGAAGAAGGTCTGCGGCATATTGAGGAGGCCATTGAGTTGCCTCCGGGTGAGTTGTTGACGAAACTGGAAGAATCTCGCGACAAAACCTTCTTTTATCTGGGGCGTCATCTGCCGCCGGAGTTGGCTGAAGAGCTGCTTGCCTTGGATTTGCCCGGTGTGGAAAGCACCTCGGAGTATCGGCGTTTTTACCCGCAGGCAGAAACTGCCGGGCATGTGGTCGGGATGACCAACATTGATGGCGTCGGTATCGAGGGTGTTGAGAAGGCCAGTAACGAACAGTTGGCCGGTAAAAATGGCCAGAAACGGGTAGTGCGTGATGGGCGTCGCCGTATCGTTGAAAGTATTGAAAGTATTGAAGACATGGTGCCGGGGCAGTCCGTACAGCTCAGTATTGACCGGCGGATTCAATACATTGCTTACAAAGAACTGAAGACCCAGGTCTCCAAGCTCAGCGCCAAAGCAGGTTCACTGGTGGTGATGGATGCACATACCGGTGAGATTCTGGCGATGGCAAATTTGCCCTCATTTAATCCGAATAACCGCAAGCAGCTTAACGCGCAGAATTACCGGAATCGTGCGGTCACTGACAAGTTTGAGCCGGGTTCTACCTTGAAGCCTTTGACCGTGGCGGCGGCACTGGAAGCACGGGTTATCGGCCCGGATGTTGAGATTGATACTTCGCCAGGACATATCAGTTTCGGTAAGTATACCGTGCGCGATCCGGGTAATTATGGTTCGATTTCGTTGGCTACCATTCTCTCCAAGTCGAGCAACGTCGGTGCGAGCCGGGTGGCGTTGTTGATGAATCCGCGTGATCACTGGATGTTTTTGAACCGTGTCGGGTTTGGTCGGATTCCAGCCGCCGGTTTCTCGGGTGAAACAGCCGGTATGCTGAGTAATTACACTGAATGGGGCAAGGTTGACCGTGCCTCGCATGGCTATGGCTATGGCTTATCCACCAGCTTGTTGCAGCTGACGCATGCGTACACGCCACTGGCCGCTGGGGGGAGCTTCATGCCCGCCACTATTTATAAGGTGGATAAACTTCCGGTGCCACAAACGGCCATGTCGGCAGCAACGGCGGATGCGGTGCTGGGCATGATGGAGGCAGTGGTGCAGACCAGTGGTACGGGTAAGCGCGCCATGATCGAGGGTTATCGGGTGGCGGGCAAAACCGGTACTGCTTATAAGTTTGTGAATGGCAAGTATCGCACCGACCGCTACCTCACCAGTTTTATCGGGATTGCACCTGCCAGTCGGCCACGTCTGGTCGTCGCCGTACAAATTGATGAGCCAAAAATAGAAGACAGTGGTGGCCGCGCCGCCGCCCCCGTATTTGCCAAAGTCATGACCGAAGCCTTGCGTTTGCTGGATATTCCACCGGACGATTTGCCCGAACTGAAGCAGGCTGATACTCAAGCTCAACCAGTGGGTAAAGGAGGGGCAACATGATAACGCTGGCGACCTTGCTACAAGGATGGATAGCGGACAGTGAGTTAGCCCCGCTGGCTAATGTCCAAGTGGCCGGGCTGGAGCTTGATAACCGGCAGATTCAGCGTGGCCAGGTGTTTGTTGCCTTGCGTGGCACCCGCCAGCATGGTTTGCAGTACGCAGCGGCGGCAGTACAGGCCGGTGCAGTGGCTGTGCTTTATGAGCCAGACGCTGAGTGGGCATTGCAGCTTCCTGCATTAGATGTGCCATGGGTCGCGGTGCCCAGTCTTGCCCAGGTACTGGGGGGCATAGCTGCCCGTTTCTATCAGCATCCCTCTGCTGATCTGTTCATGGTTGGGGTAACAGGCACCGATGGTAAAACCTCGGTGACCCATTTTATTGCGGAAGCCTTGCAGGCTGCGGGTGATACAGCGGCGGTAATCGGTACGCTCGGTATTGGCAAGCCTGCTGCCCTGCAGCCAGCGACCCACACCACGCCCAATGCCATTTATGTGCACAGCCATCTGCGGCAGTTGAAAGATGCCGGTTTCCACAGTGTGGCGATGGAAGTATCCTCGCATGCACTGGATCAGGGGCGGGTGAATTCGGTTACTTTTGATGTGGCAGTGCTGACTAATCTGACCCGTGATCACCTGGATTATCACGGCACCGTAGCTGCGTATGCGGCGGCCAAACGCAAGCTGTTCCATTGGCAGGGGCTAAGGCAGGTTGTCCTGAATCTGGATGATGGTTTTGGGCGCGAACTGGCGGCAGAATTAAAGGATTCAGGTCTGGTTGTGACGGGCTATGGCGTGGGTGCAGCGGCGGATTATCCGGTGGGTAGTGTGGTGGCGACCCGTGCCCGATTTGACCATGCCGGTATTCATGCTGAGGTGGTAACGCCTGTCGGGCAAGGCGTATTGCAAGCCCCGGTACTGGGACGTTTCAATCTGGATAACGTGCTGGCAGCATTGGCCGTGTTACTGGCGAAAGGTTTTGTTCTGGAGCAGGCATTGGCGGCTTTGCAGCAAATACAAACTGTACCCGGACGGATGCAGAGAGTGCAGGTTGCAGGGCGAGGGGCTGACGTATTAGTGGTCGTTGATTATGCACATACACCTGGAGCACTCGAACAGGTCTTGCGGGCGATGCGGGTACATACGCGGGCACGTCTGATCTGTGTATTTGGCTGTGGTGGTGATCGTGATGCGGGCAAGCGCCCGCTGATGGCGCAAATTGTCGAACAGGCTGCCGACATCGTGATTGTCACTGACGATAATCCACGCACTGAATCAGCTGCGCAGATTTTTGCAGATATCAAGGCGGGTTTTCAGAATGTGCACTCAGTCGTGTTTGAACATGACCGTGCCCGTGCCATTCAGCGGGCGATTCAGCAAGCGCAGGCGGGTGATACGGTGTTAATCGCGGGTAAGGGGCATGAAACTGTGCAGATCCTGGCCGGCTATTCACAGCCATTTGACGACCGTGAGCAGGCGATACTGGCCTTACAGGAGTGTGCAGCATGAGCTGGCTGTCACTGGCAGAAATTACCGGTCTGTGTGGAGGAAAGCTGCAGGTGCCGACGGGTCAGTCTGAACAGGCTGCTGGCCGCATTATGCTGGAACGTATCGAGCGGGATTCGCGGGCGGTGCAGGCGGGTGACCTGTTTCTGGCCCTTAAGGGCGAACGCTTTGATGCGCATGACTTTGTGCCGCAGGTGGTGGGTAAAGCCAGTGCCGCTTTGGTCGCTCGCCCAGTCGCTGCAGACATTCCACAGATTGTTGTGGCTGATGTGCTTGCTGCTTTGGGGCAGTTTGCGGCAGCCTGGCGACAGCGTTTCCAGCGGCCACTGGTCGGGTTGACCGGCAGTAACGGCAAAACCACGGTCAAGGAAATGTTGACGGCTATTTTGTCGCTGCAAGGGCAGACGCTGGCCACGATCGGTAATCTGAATAATGACATTGGCATGCCACTGACGCTATTGCGCCTGCGGGCTGATGACCAGTTTGCCGTGATCGAAATGGGAGCCAATCATTTTGGCGAGATTGATTATTTGACCCAAATCGCCCGCCCGGATGTTGCGATTCTGAATAATGCCGGGGCGGCTCATTTGGAAGGCTTTGGCGATATTGCCGGCGTGTCGCGTGCCAAAGGCGAGATTTTCAACGGACTTTCTGCCAAGGGTGTGGCGGTGATTAATGCCGATGATACTTATGCCGATTACTGGCTGGGGCTTAATCCGGCGCGCAAGGTGCTGACTTTTGGGATTAATCAGCCTGCGGATGTGCAGGGGGTGATTGATACACAAATTGATGCACAAAACCGGTTTGCTGTGCAGTTTGCGGGCGAAACCGTGCCCGTCAGATTGGGTGTGCTCGGTCGCCACAACCAGATGAATGCACTCGCAGCGGCGGGGGCAGCGCTGGCGCTGGGGGTATCGCTGGATACCGTGCGGCGGGGGCTGGAATCAGTGCGAGCCGTCAAAGGGCGCTTACACCCAAAAACTGGTATACATGGCGGTTTGGTGATTGATGATACTTATAATGCAAACCCGACTTCAGCGGCAGCCGCTGTTGATGTGTTGGCGGGTTTGCAGGGCAAAAAAATACTGGTACTGGGGGATATGGGCGAATTGGGTAACACGGGCGAACAACTGCATTTTGCAATCGGGCAGCAGGCGCGGGCAGCCGGTATCGATGCTATTTATACCTTGGGTGATTTGAGTGCAGCGGCTAGCCGTGCATTTGGTCAGCCTGAGCAGGCTTTTTCTGATCTGGCCGCGTTATTGGCCAGTGTGCAAACTGAATTAACGCCGGATACCAGCGTGCTGGTGAAAGGCTCGCGTTCGGCGCGTATGGAGCGGGTGGTCGAGGCCTTAGTCCAGTCGGAGGTGCCAGCATGCTAGTTTGGCTGTTCGGCGCACTCAGTGAGGTCTATAGCGGATTCAACGTTTTCCAGTACCTGACTTTGCGAGCCATTTTGGGTTTGATTACGGCCTTGTTTATCGCTTTATGGACGGGGCCGGGCATGATCCGGGCATTAACGCGCCTGAAGATTGGGCAGTACATCCGTGAAGACGGCCCACAGCACCAGATGAAAGCCGGCACGCCGACGATGGGTGGGGTCATGGTGATTTTGGCGATTACGGTGTCGACCTTGTTATGGGCGGATCTCAGCAATCGCTATACCTGGCTGGTATTGGCGGTCATGTTGGGGTTTGGTCTGGTGGGCGGACTGGATGATTACATCAAGTTAAAGAACCGGCGCAATCTGGGGCTAACCGCCCGGCAGAAAACCATCGGTTTGACGCTGGTCGGATTTGCTGCCGCTTTTTTCCTGTTCTTCACGGCACAAACCGAGACGGAAACGACTTTGTATCTGCCTGTGCTAAAAGATGCTTACTGGCAGATGGGCTGGCTGTTTATTCCTTGGGTGTATCTGGTGTTGATCGGTTCAAGTAATGCAGTCAACCTGACGGATGGTCTGGATGGTCTGGCGATTATGCCGACTATTCTGGTGGCCGGTGGCCTGGGTATTTTTGCTTATGTCAGTGGTCATGCGACTATTTCTGGGTATCTCGGGGTTCCGCGCATTATCGGTGCAGGCGAAGTTGTGGTATTTTGCGCGGCTATTTTTGGTGCCGGGCTGGGATTTCTTTGGTTTAATTCCTACCCAGCACAGGTATTCATGGGCGATGTGGGTGCCTTGGCGCTCGGTGCTGCCTTGGGTATCGTCGCCGTTGTCGTGCGTCAGGAAATTGTACTGGCAATCATGGGCGGGGTTTTTGTGTTGGAAACACTGTCTGTTATTTTGCAGGTAGGTTATTTCAAGGCAAGCGGCGGCAAGCGGATTTTCCGGATGGCACCCTTGCATCACCATTATGAAAAGAAAGGCTGGCCCGAGCCGAAGGTGATCGTGCGTTTCTGGATTATTACGGTGGTGCTGGTGATGGTGGGTTTGGCCACCTTGAAAGTGCGTTAGAAGCAGGCGTTGAATTTAAAGGTTAGGCCTTGCGGTTTGTTGGTTAGTTTTGAGTATTTGATGAGTAGTGTCATTGGGTGTCATTGGGTGTCATTGGGTGTCATTGGGTGTCATTTTTTAATTTTGTGAAGGTTTTGTGCAGTTATGGTTAGACAAAACAGCAACTGGAATACGCTGATCGTTGGCCTCGGCCAGACGGGGCTATCGGTTGCGCGCCATTTACAGGCACAAGGTATTGATTTTGCCGTGGTTGACAGTCGGGAAGCACCACCGGGCAAGGATGATCTAGCGGCTTTATTCCCGCAGGCACCTTATGCTTTTGGCGCTTTTGCAAGTGCCGGTGAGTGGTTTGCACAAGCGACTACGCTGGTGGTTAGCCCCGGTATTGCCGTGAGTACCCCCGAAATTCAGGCGGCCCGGCGGCGGGGTGCAGCGATTATCGGTGATATTGAGCTGTTTGTGCGTGCTGCCCAGGCTCCCGTCATTGCGATCACCGGCTCGAATGGTAAAAGCAGTGTCACGACACTGGTTGATCTGATGGCGCGGCAGGCGGGTATGCGTTCCTTGGCCGGTGGTAATCTGGGCTATGCCGCGCTCGATATGCTGGAGCAGCCAACGCCGGATTTATACGTGATGGAACTGTCCAGTTTTCAGCTGGAAACCACGCAATCCTTACAGGCGGTTGCCGCTGTGGTGCTGAATGTGAGTGAAGATCATCTGGATCGTTATGCCAGTTATGCCGATTACGCCGCCGCCAAACAGTCGATTTACCGGAACTGTCAGTGCGCAGTAGTAAACCGGGATGATGCACAGGTGATGGGCATGCTGGCTGGGCAGTCTGGATCATCTGCGCAGCCAGTCAGTTTTGGTCTGGATGAGCCGGCTGCCGGTCAGTATGGTTTGCGCACTGTCGATGGCCGCCGTTGGCTGGCACAAGGTGAGACTCTGCTGCTGCCGTTTGATGAAACCCGTTTGCCCGGTGAGCATAATGCTGCGAATGCACTGGCTGCACTGGCTTTGGGGGCGGCAGCAGGCATTCCGCTGGCGGCGATGCGGCAGGCTTTGCGTGAATTTACCGGCTTGCCCCATCGTACCCAGTGGGTGCGCGAGCGTCAGGATGTCAACTGGTATAACGATTCCAAAGGCACTAACGTGGGTGCTGCCCTGGCGGCGCTACAAGGGCTGGCAGGCAAAACGGTATTGATTGCAGGCGGGCAAGGTAAGGGCGCGGACTTTTCACCTTTGCAGCAGGGGATTCGGGATAAAGCGCGTGCGGTCGTTTTGATCGGTGCTGATGCGAACCTGATCGAGCGGGCGGTGCAGGGTGATGCCATGCCGCCGCTAGTGCATGCCAGCAGCATGGATGACGCAGTACACAAGGCTGCAGCGTATGCATTGCCGGGTGATAATGTGCTGCTGTCTCCTGCTTGTGCCAGTTTCGATATGTTTAAGAATTATGGGCACCGTGGCGATGTGTTTAGTGAAATTGTCCGGAGCTTGCCAGCATGAAGACAGAAGCAGTGAATATCCTGGTTGAGCGTTTTGAGGTGACAGACTGGTCACGCTATGTCGACAGGGATTTATTGATCGCGTTGCTGGCGCTGGTGGGTATAGGCATTGTCATGCTGGGTTCTGCTTCCTTGTGGGTGGCTGACCGCGAGTATGACGATGCGTTTTATTACCTGGGGCGGCAGTCTTTATTTTTGATGGTGAGTTTGGTGGCGGCGCTGGTGATTTATCAGGTACGCCTGAGTGTTTGGGAAGGCTTGGGCATAAAACTGCTGCCTTTCGTGCTGGTGTTGCTGGTGTTGGTGCTGATTCCCGGTATAGGTACTGAGGTCAAGGGCAGTCGTCGCTGGCTCAGTATGTTGGGTTTCTCTCTGCAGATTTCCGAACTGGTCAAGCTGGTGATGGTTTTATACCTGGCCGGTTACCTGGTGCGTCACGGCAAGAAGCTGGCAGAGTCCACTTCGTATCAGCCGCTGATTATTCCTTTGTTTGTGCTGGGCTTGATCGGTGGCTTGCTGCTGCTGGAGCCGGATTTTGGCTCGACCGTGATTGTTATTGCAGTCGGTTTGGTCATGCTTTTTCTGGGCGGTGTGCCCTGGAAGCGTTTGGGTATCCTGTTTGCCGGTGCGCTGCTGGTGATGATTCCGCTGGCAATGATGGGTTATCGGGGCGCGCGTCTGGAGGCTTATATGAACCCGTGGGATCACGAAATGGGCAAGGGTTATCAGACAGTGCATGCGCTGATGGCGATTGGTGATGGCGGCTGGTTTGGCAACGGTTTGGGGGCGGGTGTGCAGAAGCTGTTTTATCTGCCAGAAGCACACAACGACTTTATTTTCTCGGTGCTGGCGGAAGAATTTGGCTTTGTCGGCATGCTGGTCGTGCTGGCCTTGTTTGGCTGGTTGGTCTATCGCGCGTTTGTGATTGGCTTCAAGGCTGACAAGCAAGGGCTGCATTACGGCGCTTATGTTGCCTACGGGATTGGTTTCTGGATGGGTTTTCAGGTGATTTTGCATGTGGGTGTCAATTTGGCGGTGCTGCCCCCTAAAGGCCTGACCTTGCCCTTGATGAGTTATGGTGGTAGTAGCTTGCTGATTACCTTGTTGGCGATGGGGCTCTTGATGCGCGTGCATTATGACACCCAGATCAGTTTGTTTGGTTTGCCCAGCAGTGCGGTAAGGCGGCGCAAGCAGCCGACCGCCTCGACGGGTAGAGCCAGAACACGCACGGCCAGAAAACGGGTCAGCAAGGTGGTGACCAATGGCCGTTAAGCGTCCGGTGCTGATTACGGCAGGGGGTACGGGCGGGCATGTTTATCCGGGGCTTGCAGTCGCGCGCGCTTTGCAGGCGCAGGGAATTCCGGTGGTCTGGATGGGTACGCGTGCCGGTCTGGAGGCGCGGGTGATTCCTGAAGCAGGTATTCCGATCGCCTGGCTGACCGTGACGGGTTTGCGGGGTAAGGGTTGGCAAACCTTGTTACTGGCGCCGTTTCGGCTGCTGCTGGCGCTGGTACAATCGGTGCGGATTATGCTGGAGCACAAACCCGCTGCCGTATTGGGTATGGGGGGGTTTGTGGCAGGGCCGGGTGGTCTGGTCGCCGCTTTGCTGGGTAAGCCTTTGATCATTCACGAACAGAATGCAGTGCCCGGCCTGACCAATAAATTGTTGGCCAAGGTGTGTCGGCGGGTGCTGGAGGGGTTTCCCGGTACGTTTCCCGCCAGTGACAAGGTACAGGCGACCGGCAATCCGGTGCGGCTGGATATTGCTTCGTTGCCTGCTCCTCTGGAGCGGTTGGCCGATCGTGAGGACGAACCGGTACACCTGCTGGTGATTGGTGGCAGTCTGGGGGCTGCCGCCCTGAATGAAAAGGTGCCGCAGGCACTGGCCTTGTTGCCGGAGGGCATGCGCCCTGAAGTACGGCATCAGGCAGGAACCCGTAATATTGAGCTGGCGCAGGCAAATTACAAAGCATCGGCAGTGGAGGCTGATGTGACCGCTTTCATAGTGGACATGGCTGAGGCCTATGGATGGGCCGACTTGATTATCTGCCGTGCCGGCGCGTTGACTATTGCTGAAGTCGCCGCCGCCGGGCTGGCAGCGGTGCTGGTGCCTTATCCCTTTGCCGTGGATGACCACCAGACCAAAAATGGTGCTTACCTGGCTGACAAGGGGGCTGCTACCTTGATTCAACAAAGTGAGTTGAGCCCAGAGCGGTTGGCAGAGGTACTGCGTGAGTTGTGCACCGACCGGACACGTTTGGTAAAGATGGGTATCGCGGCGCGTCAGCTGGCCAAACCTTACGCCACGGCACAAGTGGCAGCCATTTGTGCGGCTTATGCGGGTTATGATTTTGATGAACTGGATGGGACTAGAGGAAAACAATTATGAAAACAGGGAATGACCATCTCGCCCGTAAACGGATTAACCGTTTGCATTTTATTGGCATCGGGGGTGCGGGCATGGGCGGTATCGCTGAAGTGGTGGCTAAGCTCGGCTATACCGTCAGCGGCTCCGATCTGGTGGAAAGTGCCATGACCCGGCGTCTGGAGTCACTCGGGATTACGGTCTACAAGGGGCATGCGGCTGAAAATATGGAAGGTGCTGATGTGATCGTGGTGTCGACTGCGATTGACAGCGCCAATCCGGAGATTACGGCGGCGCGTGAACAACGGCTGCCTATTGTGCGTCGTGCTGAAATGTTGGCCGAGTTGATGCGTTTTCGTCAGGGTATCGCTGTTGCAGGCACACACGGAAAGACTACCACGACGAGTCTGACTACCAGCTTACTGGTGGAAGGTGGAATGGATCCCACTTATGTGATCGGCGGCAAGCTCAACAGCTCAGCCAGTAATTCCAAGTTGGGCACGGGTGAATACCTGGTCGCAGAGGCCGATGAGAGTGACGCTTCGTTTTTGCATTTGCAGCCAATGATCGCAGTGGTGACCAATATTGATGAAGATCATATGTCAACGTATGGCGGTGATTTCTCTAGGTTAAAACAAACGTTTATCGAGTTTTTGCATCACCTGCCGTTTTATGGTCTGGCGGTGTTGTGCGTGGATGATGAGTATGTGCGCGAAATCATGCCGGAAGTCAGCCGCACCATTATTACCTATGGCATTGAGCAAGAGGCTGATGTGCGGGGTATTAATGTGCACTTTGAGGGTACGCAGAGTTTCTTCACGGTGCTGTGTGCCCGGAGCAATCGCAGTTTTGATGTAGTCCTGAATTTGCCGGGGCACCACAACGTGCTGAATGCACTGGCTGCGATTGCGATTGCGATGGAGCTGGATGTATCAGAAGAGGCTATTTTGTCGGGGCTGAAGAAATTCGATGGAGTCGGGCGTCGCTTCCAGTTGTACGGGGATATTGATTTCGGGCGGGGCAAGGTGACGCTGGTCGATGATTACGGGCATCACCCCCGCGAAATGATGGCGACCTTGAAAGCCGCACGCGGTGTTTGGCCTAACCGGCGTTTGGTGCAAATATTTCAGCCGCATCGCTATACGCGTACCCGTGACCTGTTTGAAGATTTCACCCAGGTCTTGTCTGAAACGGATGTGTTGGTGCTGATGGATGTTTATCCCGCCAGTGAGCAACCTATTCCCGGTGCGGACGGGCGGGCATTGGCTAGGGCGATTCGTATTCGGGGCAAGGTGGATCCGATTTTTGTAACGGATGTAGAAGATGTGCCGGGGGTGCTGAAGCATATTTTGCAGGATGGCGATGTCATTCTGACCCAGGGTGCAGGGAGCGTAGGTGGCCTCGCTGCCAGCCTGCCGGAAAAACTAAGTGTAAAAAATAAAGGGTTAGAAGAATGACAACAAACCAGGACAGGTTTGGCAAAGTAGCGGTGCTGTATGGCGGTTTGGGTGCTGAGCGCCCGGTATCGCTCAAGAGTGGCGCAACCGTTTTGCGGGGCTTGCTGGACAGCGGGGTTGATGCGCACGGTATTGATGTGGGCAAAGATATTCTGCAGGTGCTACTGGCTGGCAAGTTTGACCGGGTGTTCAATATTCTGCACGGGCGGGGTGGTGAAGACGGTGTGCTACAAGGTGCGCTGGAGTTATTGGATTTGCCTTATACCGGCTGTGGTGTCATGGCTTCCGCCATCAGTATGGACAAGTTGATGACCAAGCGGATTTGGTTGGGTGCGGGCTTGCCGACCCCGGACTACCGTGTTTTGACCGCAGATACCGACTTTGCGGCAGTGGTTGCTGAGCTGGGTTTGCCGCTGATGGTCAAGCCAGTGAGTGAGGGTTCAAGCATTGGCATGAGCAAGGTCACGGAGGGCGACCAGTTGCAGGCAGCGTATGAGCTGGCCGCGAACAGTGACCCGGTCGTGATTGCCGAGCAGTGGGTGACAGGGTCGGAATACACTGCCGGCATTCTGGATGGTGAGTCCTTGCCTTTGATTCGCCTGGAAGTGCCGGGTGAGTTTTATACCTATGAAGCCAAGTATATTTCGGATGATACGCGCTATTTTTGCCCTTGTGGTTTGAGTGCCGAAGAGGAACAGGCCATACAGGCATTGGCACAACAGGCTTTTGCGGCGGTGAATGGCCGTGGCTGGGGACGAGTCGACATGATGCGTGATCAGGCGGGTAATCCCTGGCTAATCGAAGTGAATACTAATCCGGGGATGACGGATCATAGTCTGGTGCCGATGGCAGCACGCGCACAGGGCATGGATATTGGTGCGCTGGTTGTGCGGATTCTGGAGACCACGTTGTAATGGCACGCAAGCCGGCAGTACGCAAGCAGTATAATGAGCGTGTCCCGATGCCGACTTTGAGTCCGGCGATGACGCGGGTCACGACGGTTGTCGCTGTGCTGATGCTGGTGGTGGGGACTGTGTTGTGGTTTCGTGCCTGGATTGGCAACCCGGAGCATTTGCGTATTCAGAAAGTGGAGTGGCAGGGGGACTTTCAATACCTGAAACGGGCTGATCTGGATACCTTGGCAGCGCCTTATCTGGAAACGAATCTGTTTTTGCTGGATGCTGATGATTTGGAGCTGGCGCTGGAAGCGCATGACTGGGTACGCGGTGTCAGTCTGCGCAAAGTCTGGCCAAGCCAGTTGATTGTAGAAGTAGAAACCCAGTTTCCGATTGCATTCTGGGGGAATGACCAGTTACTGAACAAGTTTGGTGAAATATTTCCGGGGTCTTTGCCTGAAAAACAGGGTGTGTTCCCGCAGATTTATAGCCCGTTGGATAATGGCCGTGAAATGGCCGAACGTTATGTCAAGTTGATGCAGTCTTTGCAAGGGCTGGGTCTTGAGATCGTTGAATTGACTGAAGATGAACGGGGTTCATGGCAGATGAAATTACGCCAGGGGCCGGAGGTGATCATCGGTCGCAAGGAACAGGAGAAGCGCGTGCAACGTTTTAAGGTTGGCTATAGCCGAGGGCTGCGGGAAAGATTCGCAGACATCGACCGTATTGATTTGCGGTATACCAACGGTTTCGCCGTGGAATGGAAGCAGGGAACCGGGGGCGAGCAGCTGGGTGCCTCGGGGTTGGACGCGTATGCACAAAGGATTCTTGGGAGCTAGTCATGTCAAAGAAAGCTGAACAGAACATCATCGTTGCTTTGGATATAGGAACTTCCAAGGTGGTGGCCATGGTAGGTGAGGTGACGGATACCGGTAGGCTGGATGTCATTGGCATCGGTTCTTACGTCTCACGCGGGATGAAGAAAGGGGTCGTCGTCAATATTGAATCGACTATCCAGTCTATCCAGCGTGCAGTTGAAGAAGCTGAGTTAATGTCAGGTTTACGCATTAGTTCGGTTTATGTTGGCATCGCGGGTAGCCATGTGCGTAGCTTGAATTCACACGGCATTGTTGCGATCAAGGACAAGGAAGTCACCTCGCTGGATGTCGACCGGGTGATGGATGCGGCACGCGCGGTGGCTATCCCTGCCGACCAGCGCATTTTGCATGTTCTGCCCCAGGAATATGTTATTGATCAGCAGGAAGGCATCCGTGAGCCGGTCGGTATGTCCGGTGTGCGTCTGGAGGCACGGGTGCATCTGGTCACGGCGGCACACAGTGCAGCACAAAACATCGTCAAGTGTGTCGAGCGTTGTGGCTTGCAGGTCGAGGACATCATTCTGGAACAGGTGGCTTCCAGCTACTCGGTGCTGGAGGAAGATGAAAAAGAACTGGGTGTATGTTTGGTCGATATTGGCGGTGGAACCAGTGACATTGCCGTTTTTATGAATGGTTCGATTCACCATACGGCGGTTATCCCGATTGCCGGTGATCAGGTGACGAATGATATTGCGGTCGCGGTCAGAACGCCGACCCAGCATGCTGAAGCGATCAAGATCAGGTATGGCTGTGCGCTTCGGCAGTTAGTGGAAGAAGAAGAGTTTATCGAAGTGGCCGGTGTCGGTGAGCGTGAAGCACGCAGCCTGTCTACCCAAACACTGGCCTCAGTGATTGAACCGCGTTATGAGGAATTGTTTTCTCTGGTACTGGAAGAGTTACGCCGCAGTGGTTATGAAGAGCGTATCGGTGCTGGAATCGTTTTGACCGGTGGCACTGCCAAGATGCCGGGAGTTGTTGAGCTGGCTGAGGAAGTTTTCCATATGCCGGTTCGGATTGGAATGCCGCGTGGTATTGGTGGGCTGCGTGGTGAGGTTGAAAACCCTATCCATTCCACTGGGGTAGGGCTATTGCTATACGGTATTGCTCAGCAAGCGTATGGAGAGCGTCGGACGTATAACACACCTGTCAATGCTGAGAGTGTGTGGGAACGTCTGAAGAGTTGGTTTAACGGAAATTTTTAACAGTTGGAGAGTGGGCATGTTTGAACTAATGGATAGTATTGATAATAGTGCGGTCATCAAGGTGATTGGTGTTGGCGGCGGTGGTGGTAATGCAGTGGCCAATATGCTGGCTTCCGGTATTGAAGGGGTGGAATACATCTGCGCCAATACCGATTCGCAGGCATTGAAGGGCTGTGGTGTTAAAACCGTCGTGCAGTTGGGAACCAACCTGACCAAGGGATTGGGAGCGGGTGCCAATCCCCAGATAGGACGTGATGCCGCCGAGGAAGACCGCGAGCGAATCAAGGAGTTGATTCGTGGTACCGACATGCTGTTTATTACTGCCGGTATGGGCGGTGGTACGGGTACAGGTGCAGCGCCGGTAGTCGCGGAAATTGCCCGTGATCTCGGTATCCTGACCGTGGCGGTTGTCACCCGTCCATTTCCGTTTGAAGGGCCACGCCGTATGAAAGCAGCGGATGAGGGTATCGCTGAGCTGGGGCGCTATGTTGACTCGCTGATTACGATTCCGAACCAGAAACTGCTGACTTCACTGGGTAAAAATGTGACTTTGCTGGATGCGTTCAAAGCAGCCAATAACGTGTTGCTGAACGCTGTGCAGGGTATTGCTGAATTGATCACTCGCCCTGGTTTGATCAACGTTGACTTTGCTGACGTGCGCACGGTTATGTCCGGAATGGGCATGGCGATGATGGGCATGGGTAAGGCGCAAGGTGACGAGCGGGCGGCCAAAGCCGCGCAGGCAGCCATCTCCAGCCCTTTGCTGGAAGATATTTGTCTGGATGGCGCGAAAGGTATTCTGGTTAATATTACCGCTGGTCTTGATATGGGAATTCATGAGTTTGAAGAAGTGGGCGAGGTGATTCGCCAGTTTGCTTCTGATGATGCCACCGTTGTAGTGGGTACGGTCATTGATCCTGACATGCGTGACGAGATTCGCGTCACACTGGTGGCGACTGGTCTGGAAGAAGAGGGTATGGCTACCAGCACTCGTGGTGCGCCTGTCCAGAAGCCAACCCAGCAAGAGTTACGGCAGAATAAACCCAAGCTGCGCCCGGTTGATCTGGAAGAAGTCGCCATTGCCCAAAAAGCGACTGTTGGTGGCCGTAATGTGTCTGGCCGTGGTGTCTATGATCAGAACCAGAAGGCGGGTTATGAATCCGGCGTGCTCGATATCCCTGCTTTTCTGCGTAATCAGGCAGATTAAGCGGATAGCGTGACAAACTTATTGCTCAAACATGTGCCTAACTATGTGGGAAGAGCTGGTTTTCAGTGCCAGCTCTTCAAGTGTTTTTTCTGGGTAATGTGCCTTGTTCAGCGTAAGCTTAACAAATCTGGTTAAAATGTTGATATATTCTGTGTTAGACTCCCGCGCGGCTCAAACCTTCAAGATGTGCCTTCAACGATGTGGTGTTTAATTGTTTAATGCAGTGACTATAAGACTAGGGGCTGACAAGTGCTAAAACAAAGAACTATAAAAGAGGCCGTGTCCTCCGTAGGCATAGGCCTGCATTCTGGGAAAAAAGTGTCAATGACGCTGCGTCCGGCTGCCAGTAATACGGGTATTGTGTTCCGCAGGCTGGATTTACCGGCGAACGCGGAAATCAATCTGCACCCCGAACGCGTCGGGGACACCCTGTTGTGTACCGCACTGATTGAGGGTAATACCAAGGTCGCTACGGTAGAGCATCTGCTGTCGGCTTTGGCTGGCTTGGGCATTGATAACCTCTATGTGGATGTTGATGCGCCAGAAATTCCGATCATGGATGGCAGTGCGGCACCCTTTTTGTACCTGCTGCTGGCTGCCGGTATCGAAGAGCAGCGTGCGGCCAAGCGTTTTATCCGGATTAAAAAACCCATCGAATTCCGCAAAGGTGATAACTGGGCGCGTCTGACACCTTATGCAGGCTTCAAAGCCTCGTTTGATATCAGCTTTAATCATCCTGCCGTTAATGCGACCGGTCAGACGATCGAAATCGATTTTTCCAGTCAGCCTTATGCCAGTGAGATTGCGCGGGCGCGTACTTTCGGTTTCATGCGTGACATCGAGATGTTACGGGCAAAAAATCTCGGTTTGGGGGGCAGCCTGGAAAATGCGATTGTGCTGGATGAGTTTCGTGTGCTGAACCCGGATGGCCTGCGCTATCAGGATGAGTTTGTACGCCATAAAATTCTCGATGCGATCGGCGATCTCTACACCTTGGGGCACGGTATTATCGGTGCATTCCACGGCCACAAAGCGGGTCACGCAATCAATAATTTGCTGGTGCGTGAATTATTGCAGCAACGTGATGCCTGGGAAATCGTGACGCTCGAAGAGCAGCAAAAACAGCGTGCCATTTTTGGCGATAGCTATGTGCTGGCCGGTGTCTGAGTCGGTACTTGACCGATAAATACTTAACTTGACCTAAACGGGGCGGATGATTTTTGCGACTTTTGCCAGGCGCATCAGCGCACTGCTTAGTTCTTCATCTTCTATCTCAGCTGCGATGCTTTGAAGTGTTTCAGCGGTCTGTTCGCTAATCCCTACGTTGGATGATTTTTTACCAAAGCTTGCAAGTGGTAAGGCGATCAATTTAATATCCACGCCACCCAGTTTCAGGTTGAGTTCGTTACTAATGTGTTTGCAGAGTGTTTTCTGCATGAATCGTGCTTGTGTGGCGACATGCGAGTCATCGGTCAGCAGTATCAAGCGGCGGTTGCGCAACAGCGGCCAGATGCGGTTTTTGACGGGCATGGCCAGCACATTTTCGACCAGTACCGTCAGTGTATCCAGACGATGCAGCCTCTCAGCCAGTCCATCATTAATAAAATTACCAATTTTATCCATAATACCTTTTCATCATTACAACGCTACTTACACAACAATTCCAAGAATTCCAGGTGTGGCGTGCTAATCTTTGCTTGTGAAGCACACTGAGGGATGCATATTTCATGAAAGTCATCTGTATGAGTTACGACGGTGCACGCCGCATCTCTTTCAACCTGAACCCCATCACTCATTTGGTTCTTCCCGCCAGTATTGTAGCACTGCTGATCATCGGCTTGTCGGTGAATCAGATGCTGGGCTTGTACGCGCTGGACAAAACGCCGGTGCAAACTTCTTTGTCAGCGCATGAGGCAGGCAAGATCATTGCTGCGCTGGATCAGCAAATTAGTACGGTTGATGAGATCAGGAAGGTCTATTCGAATTATACGGTCGATGTTGATACGCTCTCGATCCGACTAGGCTCGCTGGAGGCAGAAATTGCCCGCCTGAATGCGCTGGCCAAGCGGGTGGTACGCCGCGCCAAGCTTGACCCTGCCGAGTTTTCTCTGGATGAGAAGCCACCGCGTGGTGGTTTGGAGGAGCCGTACTTGCCGGCCAGTGTGCCTCAGGTCACGACGAATGAATTGCTGGGTGCTTTCGAGGCAGCGGAGTCACAGATTGACCGGCAGAGCAGTGTCCTGGAGGGACTTTACAGTTTGCTGGAAGGGATGGCGTTGGATGAAGAAATATTGCCATCATCCAGTCCGGTAAAAAAGGGCTATATTTCTTCGCAGTTTGGTATCCGGCGTGATCCTTTTAACGGTCGTTCACGCATGCATAAAGGACTTGATTTTGCGGGTGCACGGGGTACTAACGTATTTTCTGTCGGAGGCGGGGTCGCTTCTTTTGTCGGGCGCAAAGGTGGCTATGGCAATGTGGTGGAGGTAGACCATGGTGACGGTCTGATCAGTCGTTATGCCCATCTCGATGAAACATTGGTGGAAGAAGGGACAGTCATCAAGAAGCAGGACAGGATTGGTTTGATGGGGAGTACCGGGCGATCCACCGGGCCACACTTGCATCTGGAGCTATTGCAGGCAGGCTCGCAGGTTGATCCGCAGCTTTATCTGGATGGGGCGGAATAAAAATTCACCGTATAGCCAGCTAAGCACGATATACTGGCAAGCCATACTTGTTCAGTATTGCGGGACACTGGCTTTTTTTTCTGTTTGCCTTGTTTTCCGTAAAGCAAACCAAATACTCTAGAGTGAATTTATTATAGCTGTGTCAGCGAAAAGGCGTATTATCCGCCGGACAGTTGGCTCAGGGAATGTGCCGGTAGAGCCGCTGGCAGAATGATTTAGGAGAAAATAAAACATATGCTGGGTTCTGTTGCCAGAAAGCTTTTCGGTAGCCGCAATGATCGTCTGGTCAAGGCTTATTTTAAAATCGTTAAGAACATTAACGCCTTTGAGGATGAATACACCAAGCTAAGCGATGATGCCCTCAAGGGCAAAACAGCTGAGTTCCGCCAGCGTTTGGCAGAAGGTGCCACACTGGATGATATTCTTCCAGAGGCCTTTGCCACTGTCCGGGAGGCGAGTAAACGCGTCCTCGGCATGCGTCATTACGACGTGCAGATGATCGGCGGCATGGTGCTCAACAGCGGCAAGATTGCCGAAATGCGCACCGGCGAAGGCAAGACACTGGTCGCTACCTTGGCTGCCTACCTTAATGCCCTGCCCGGTAAAGGCATGCATGTCATTACCGTCAACGATTACCTTGCCCAGCGTGACGCTGAATGGATGTCGCGTTTGTATGGTTATCTGGGTCTGACTACCGGTGTCATTATCAATGGCCTGAATCAGGAGCAGCGGCGGTCAGCCTACGCTGCTGATATTACCTATGGTACCAATAACGAATTCGGTTTTGACTATCTGCGCGATAACATGGCCTTCTCACTGGAAGAGCGGGTACAGCGTGTCTTGTCCTATGCGATCATCGACGAAGTGGACTCCATTCTGATTGATGAAGCGCGGACGCCATTGATTATCTCTGGCCCAAGCCAGGACGCTTCTGATCTGTACCGTGCTATTAATGACTTTATCCCGCAACTGGTGCGTCAGGCCGAGGAAGAGGGTGAGGGTGATTATTGGGTCGATGAAAAGGCCAAGCAGGTATTTTTGTCAGAAAACGGGCAGGAGCGCGCCGAGCGCTTACTGGCCGAGTCAGGTATTTTGCCTGAGGGTCAGGGTCTGTATGATTCCAGCAGTATTGCCCTGCTGCACCACCTGAATGCTGGCTTGCGTGCGCATGCTTTGTTCAAACTCAATGTTGATTACATTGTGCGCGACAACAAGATTGTGATTGTGGATGAGTTCACCGGACGTACCATGCCGGGGCGGCGCTGGTCGGAAGGTCTGCACCAGGCGATTGAGGCCAAGGAAGGGATTGAGATTCAGGCTGAGAACCAGACACTGGCCTCGATTACGTTCCAGAATTATTTCCGCCTCTACAAGAAACTGTCCGGCATGACCGGTACTGCCGATACGGAAGCTTTTGAATTGCAGCAGATCTATGGCTTGGAAGTCGTCGTCATTCCAACCAACCAGCCGATGGTGCGCGAGGACTCCAATGACCTCATTTATCTGACGATTGATGAGAAGTTCGACGCCATCATCGAAGATATTCAGGAAGGTGTTACCAAGGGGCGCCCTGTACTGGTGGGGACTGCTTCGATTGACGCTTCTGAGCGTGTGTCTGAAAAGCTGAAAAAGTTACGTATCCCGCACGAAATCCTGAATGCCAAGCAGCATGAACGTGAAGCACATATCATTGCCAATGCAGGGCGTCCAGGAGCCGTGACGATCGCAACCAATATGGCAGGGCGCGGTACGGACATCGTGCTCGGTGGTAGCATCGACGAAGAGCTGGCACAACTGGGGGACACTCCCGATCCGGAAGCTAAGGCAAAAATCAAAGCCATGTGGCAGAAGCGACATGACACCGTGCTGGCTTCCGGTGGTCTGCACATCATCGGTACTGAGCGCCATGAATCCCGACGGATAGATAACCAGTTACGTGGCCGTTCTGGCCGTCAGGGTGATCCGGGTTCTTCGCGTTTCTACCTGTCGCTGGAAGACAGTTTGATGCGCATTTTTGCATCTGATCGTGTCAAGAGCCTGATGCAGCGCTTGGGAATGGAGAAGGGGCAGGCGATTGAAGCGGGTCTGGTTTCCAAGTCGATTGAGAATGCCCAGCGCAAAGTAGAAGCACATAACTACGATATTCGTAAGCATTTGCTGGAATATGATGACGTTGCCAATGATCAGCGCAAGGTGATCTATGAGCAGCGTTCTGGCTTGCTGGAGTCAGGTGATATTCAAGACATGATCGTCTCTATGCGTGCGGATGTCGTTGATGAGCTGATCAGCAAGCATATCCCGCCCGGTAGTGTCGATGAACAGTGGGATGTGGCCGGTCTGGAGGCACAGCTGGCTACCGACTTTGGTTTGACTTTACCTGTCCAGCGCTGGCTGGATGAAGACACCAAGTTGTATGAAGAAAGCCTGCGCGAACGTATTCAGGACGAAGTAAGCAAGTCACTGGAGCAAAAAGAGGAACTGGTGGGCACAGAAGGCATGCGTCGCCTGGAGCGTGATGCGATGTTGCACATTCTGGATTCACACTGGAAAGAACATCTGGCCGCGATGGACTATCTGCGTCAGAGTGTCGGCTTGCGTGGTTATGCCCAAAAGAACCCCAAACAGGAATATAAACGCGAAGCGTTTGAGATGTTTGAGGAGCTGCTGGTACGTATCAAGCATGATGTGATTTCCTTCCTGATACGTATCCAGGTCAGTGAGCCAAGCGCACCTGCACTCGCAGCGACACCCCAAAAAGTAGAGTATACCCATCCTCAGGCCGGTAGTGCTTTTGCTGAAGAGAGTGAGGATGACGGGGTGGATGCGACGGCTGAACCGCTGCGACGCGATGGCGTTAAAATAGGGCGCAACGATAGCTGCCCTTGTGGATCAGGCAAAAAATACAAGCAATGTCATGGGAAGCTAAGCTGATGGCCGTTAATTTACATGCACCACAATCTTTGTTGCCCGTTGCGGGTGTACGTCTGGCGGCAGTTAATGCCGGGATTCGCTATAAAGAACGCAATGATTTACTGCTGATGGAACTGGCGGAGGGGAGTCAATGCGCGGCTGTTTTTACCCGTAATGCCTTTTGTGCGGCTCCAGTCACGGTAGCACGCGCGCATCTGGTTGCCGGTACGCCGCGTTATCTGCTGATTAATGCGGGTAATGCCAATGCGGGCACCGGTGAACAGGGACTCAAGGCTGCCCAGGCAAGCTGCCAGTCCGTAGCTGACTTGACCGGTTGTGAGCCTGAGCAGGTGTTGCCGTTTTCTACGGGCGTTATCGGTCAGCAGTTGCCGGTTGAGAAGATCACGGCGGCCTTGCCTGCTGCGCTGGCTGCGCTCCAGGCTGATTACTGGCAACAGGCCTCCAAAGCCATCATGACGACGGATACGGTTGCCAAAGCAATCAGTCTGCAAGTTGAACTTGAGGGTGGGACGGTCACTATTACCGGTATTGCCAAGGGCTCCGGCATGATCCATCCGAATATGGCAACCATGCTGGGTTATGTGGCTACCGATGCGGTGCTAGCGCAGGATGAGCTGCAGGCGGTGTTGAGCGCGGTGACTGAGGAAACGTTTAACTGTGTGACGGTCGATGGCGATACCTCTACCAATGATGCGCTGATTCTGGCGGCTACGGGGCAGTCCGGTGTGCTTGCCAGTGGCGTGAATCAGGCGGCGTTCCAACAGGCTGTGCAGGAGGTTTGTCTCTATCTTGCGCAGGCGATTGTGCGTGACGGCGAGGGTGCGACCAAATTTATTAGTATTCAGGTGGAAGGTGCGCGTGATCGGGCTGAAGCGCGGGTGATCGGTCAAACGGTTGCCTTGTCGCCACTGGTAAAGACGGCCATGTTTGCCAGTGACCCTAACTGGGGGCGCATTCTGGCGGCAGTGGGGCGTAGTCCGATTGCGGCGCTGGACGTGTCGGCAGTAACCATCTGGCTGGGTGATACCTTGCTGATTGACAAGGGCGAACCTGCTCCTGACTACCGTGAAGAACTGGGGCAGGCAGAAATGAAAAAAGACGAAATCACCGTGCGTATCCTGATGGGGCGCGGTGATGTTCAGGCAACTACCTGGACGTGCGATTTTTCGTATGAGTACGTCAAGATCAATGCCGAATACCGTAGCTGAAGGTAAGGCAGCGGGCTGGCTACATGTGGTCGCAGCCGTTATTCGGCGAGACTGCGTGGGTCAGCCCGGACAGATTCTGCTAGCCAAACGCCCTGTTGGCAAACATCAGGGCGGTAAGTGGGAATTCCCCGGCGGTAAGGTTGAAAAGGGCGAAATGGCTACCCATGCCCTAGTGCGTGAGCTGCTGGAAGAGCTGGGCATTAAAGCCGCTCCTGCGCGATTGACGCCGTTTGTACAGGTACACCACCAGTACCCAGACAAATCAGTATTTCTGGATGTTTGGGAGCTGTGGGATTTTACAGGTATTCCACAAGGCCGTGAGGGTCAAGACATTGGCTGGTTTACCCTGAACGAATTGGCAACCCTGCCATTCCCTGCGGCCAATTTGCCTATTCTAAACGCACTGACTGCTGCGCTTTAGCCATTCAAGCATTCATATCCGGGATTAACTGGCTGGCAGTGCGCTGGATCATGTCTTTCAGCAGCAGCTTGCGTTTTTTCATTCGCCCCAGCATAAACTGATCGTGTTCCGGGTTTGCAGCTAGTTGTGCGATAGCCCTATCCAGATCACGATGCTCCTGTTTCAATTCATACAGCCTTTGTCGCAAGGCCTGCTCTTCTTGTGGATCAAGCATAAATGATGCGTTACCAGACCTTACTTGATGATGGTAGTACGTCGTTTTTCCTTATAGCGGATAACGACTTTTTTATCGGTAGCAGGTTGCTTGGGCACGTAGTCCTGTTTTTCCCAACCACCAATTTCGTAAGGTGCATCCGCTGTGCGTTTTTGTGCCGAAGCGCCCTGTTTGCGTTGTGCACCACCATTCAGGCGGCCATAAGGGCCTTTGCGGGCGCGTGGCTTCTCGTCTTGGGTGCTGCTAGCGGTACCTGTAGTTCCCGGCGGTTTGCTGCCACGGTTCACAGCGGGTTTACCCCCCGTTTTACGCGCTGGGCGAGCACCTCCTGAAGGCTTTTTGGGAGCGCCCCGCAGAGATAGCTTAGGTTCCAGCCCTGGAATGCTGCGCTGCTCTATCGACTCACCCTGGAAGTCTTCCAGTTTTTTTAAGGCATCCCGGTCATAAGCGCCGACCAGCAATAGAATGGGTTCTTTACGTTCAGCGCCCAAAACACTCTGCAAGCGAGCCTGATAAGTCTCGATTTTATCCGGTAGCTCAAAGTGAATCATGGGTTCGCTACCAGACAAGTCGGGTATAAAGCCTTCTTCATCAGGCACGATCAGAATCGGGCAAGCTTCGAGGTTGCGTTCTTCCGGAGGTAGCAAATGCGTCGAATCAGCGGTATGACCATGGTTGGCGAGATTATCGGCCAAGGCCTTGGCTGTTTTGCTGCTGCTGGTGAAAATAACGGTTGGTTTGCCCTTCAGGCCATCCAGCAGGTGATCCGTCAGTGCCAACTTGTGCGTGTAGTCATCTGCCAGATGAACAAGATGAGGAAGTTGCTGAAGCTGGGTTTTTTCGTCTTCTATGGTTATTTCAGCGGCACCGGGCATCAGCTTGCGTGCATAGGGAGTGACTTCTTCGTCATGCCGTACAAAAGCAATAATGGGTACATCAGCTGGTTTTTGCTGAATTATTTTGTCTACCAATTCGTGCAGACCTTTTTTATAAATTGCGGTCAGATCATCCAGTACCAGTAATTCCAGTGAAGAAAAATCAGCTTTGTTATTATCAACCAGATCATTCAAACGTCCCGGTGTCGCGATCATCAGGTCGAGCGGACGACGCAGCAGACGCATTTGCGGCTGGTAAGGGCGGCCACTGACGATAAAACCGGTGCGCAGCTGGCGCTCATCACCCAATAAACGTTTGATGGTATAGGTAATCTGGTTGACCCTGTCCCGACGGGATGTCAAGACCAATACACGAGCGCCTTGATGCTCTTCCAACGGATTATTCAGTAAATAATCAATAGCGGGGATCAGAAATGCCCCGGTTTTGCCCGCCGCCGACTGTGTCCAGACCAAAACGCTCTTCCGTTGAGCCATGAGCGGAATCAGTTGTTGCTGTAAATCAGTAGGGGTCTCATAGCCTGCCGCATCGATATTATCGGCAAAAGCGCCCTGTAAGCCTAAATCGTTAAAAGACAAGATAAAGCTCCCTGGCTGAACAAGCAGGTAAGTGATCCATAACCTAGTTCTTCATGAAATATTGTGAAAAAAGGGGACTCTGGCAATGAAGCCTGCACTGGGCGGGCTAATCCGAATTTGTGAATGAAATTACGCCCCAGAATGTCCATAAAACTATTATATAAGCGGTTGGGAGTCAACCATTATACGATAAACGTGTTGTATTTTTACATCAACGCTGCAATTGCATCTTCCAAGCGTGAAACAGTCGTGACGGTCATGCCCTGTATTGCATGATGCGGCTTATTGGCTTTTGGCACAATAGCACGTTTAAAGCCATGCTTGGCGGCCTCCCTGATGCGTTCTTCGCCATTAGGCACCGGGCGAATTTCTCCCGCCAGCCCGACTTCGCCAAACATGACCATATCACTGGGCAAAGGACGGCTGCGGAAGCTGGACAAGGCGGCAATCAGCAGTGGTAAGTCAGCCGCTGTTTCCGAGATTTTCACCCCGCCGACAATATTGATAAACACATCCTGATCATACATGGGTATATCACCATGACGATGCAAAACGGCCAGCAGCATGGCCAGACGATTTTGTTCCAGCCCCAGTGCAACCCGACGTGGATTACCACCATGACTGGTATCAACCAGCGCCTGAACTTCTACCAGCAAGGGACGAGTACCTTCACGAGTCACCATGATAACACTTCCTGAGACAGGTTCCTCATGGCGGGATAAAAAAATAGCAGAAGGATTGCTGACACCTTTCAGGCCTTGTTCAGTCATGGCAAAAACACCGAGTTCATTGACTGCCCCAAAGCGGTTTTTGACGGCACGCAGAATACGATAACGCCCGCCGGGATCACCCTCAAAATAAAGAACCGTATCAACCATATGTTCCAGTACCCGTGGGCCGGCCAGTGTGCCTTCCTTGGTAACGTGGCCCACAATGAAGAGCGTAGTATTGGTCTGTTTGGCAAAGCGCACCAGCTGTGCAGCCGATTCACGTATCTGGCTGACCGAACCCGGTGCAGATTGCAGCTGCTCCGTGTACAGGGTCTGGATAGAATCAAGTACCATCACTTGTGGCTGTTCGATCTGAGCCAGCGCAAGAATGGTTTCGACCCCGGTTTCGGTGAGCAAGCGCAGGTGATCAATCGGCAGGCCGAGGCGACGGGCACGCATGCTGATTTGCTGGGGTGATTCTTCCCCGGTTACGTACAGGCTTTTCAGTTCCGGTAAATCACACAGGGTTTGCAGTAAAATAGTCGATTTGCCGATGCCGGGGTCACCACCTATCAAAATGACCGAGCCGGAGACCAGACCGCCACCCAATACCCGATCAAGCTCCTGTACGCCAGTGGGAGTGCGCGGGTCTTCCTGTATCTGGACTTCGTTCAGAGAGCGGATGCTGACCTTGTCGCCCGAATACCCGGTAAAACGCGGGTTTTTTGGGGCGCTCACCGGAGTGCTGATGCTTTCTTCCAGGGTATTCCATGCGTTGCAGTCTGAGCATTGGCCATTCCATTTGCTGTGCAGGCTGCCGCAGGCGGTGCAGTGGTACTGAAGCTTGGGTTTAGCCATTGGGGACACCTGTGGTTTTGCGCTCAATACGCGGATAAATGATCAGTGTTTTAACCGCATTATTACGCGTTTTGCGGATCTCCATGGGATGTTCGTTAATCAGTACGGTCATACCCGGCACCGGGATGGACTCCAGGTATTCCATGATCAGGCCATTAATGGTTTTGGGGCCATCAGTCGGCAGTTCAATGTTTAACTGCCGGTTCACTTCACGAATATGGGTTGCACCGTCCAGCCAGTAGCTGCCATCCTCCATTCTTTGAATCTCACGGGCGTGACTGGCGGGAACGGTGGAAAACTCGCCGACAATCTCCTCCAGAATATCTTCCAGGCTCAGCAGCCCCAGAATCTCCCCGTACTCATCAACAACAATAGCGATACGCCGGGATGCTTCGCGGAAGTTGATGAGCTGTTGGGTCAGGGAAGTGCCCTCAGGAATGAAGTAGGCCGGACGAATGCCAAGGCGGAGCTTGTCTCGATCCATCCGGCCTTCGGCAAACAGGGGCAAGATTTTTCGCAGATGGACAAAACCCAACACATTATCCAGACTACCTGAATAAACCAGCATGCGGGTGAACGGGCTGTGTAATAACTGATCCTCAATCGCGCTCCAGGAACCGTCAATGTCAATACCGAACATTTGGCTGCGCGGGATCATGACATCTTCGACCGTAGCAGATTCCAGATCCAGCAGGCTGATCAGCATATCCAGGTGGGACTGGGGAATATGTGGCCCGGCGGTGTGCATAATGCTGCGCAGTTCTTCGTGGTTGATAGCGATGCTGTTGCTGGCGTCGGCTTTGGCATTAAACAGGTGCAGGATGGAATTGGACATCATGTTGACCAGCCAAACCAGTGGCCAGATGACCTTGAGCAGGCTGGTATAAATGTGGGCAGCCGGGAAGGCAATCCGTTCCGGGTGCAAGGCGGCCAGGGTTTTTGGCATGACTTCTGCGAATATCAGCAGAAACAAGGTGAGTAAACCCGTGGTGATGGCGAGACCGGTGTTGCCGAACAGGCTCAGGCCGATGAGGGTGGCTAGCTGGGTAATCAAGATGTTGACGAAATTATTGCCCAGTAAAATCAGACCGATCAGGCGATCAGGCTTTTCCAGCAGCTTTTGTGCCAAGCGCGCACCCAAATGGCCTTTTTCGGCCTGATGACGAAGCTTGTAGCGGTTTAATGAGATCAGCGCTGTTTCGGAGCCGGAAAAAAAGGCTGAGAGCATAAACAGAAAAAACAGGCCACCGAATTGTACACTCAAAGGGATATCAGACAGGTTCACGTTGTCCCCATTACGTATTCCAGAACAAATTTGCTACCAAAAAATGCCAGCAGCAATAGGGTAAAGCCGGATAACGTCCAGCGGATAGCAATGCGTCCACGCCAGCCGTGTCGCCAATGGCCGTAGAGGAGGGTGGCAAAACTTAGCCATGCGATGATGGACAGAATGGTTTTGTGGGCGATTTTTTTGCCAAACAAGCCATCCAGATAGATGGCACCACTGATCATGCCAATGGTCAGCAGGATCATGCCGATTTGTATGAGTGTGAACAGTAATGCTTCCATATCCTGCAAAGGGGGCAGGGTGCGAATCAGGCCATGTGGATTGTGGTTGTGCAGCTGACGGTTCTGTGCCGCTAGCAGTACGGCTAGCAAAGCAGCCAGTGTCAGCATGCTATAGGCCAATAGCGAGACAAAAATATGGATGCCTATGCCATTGTGCAGCGAAATGGTCATGCCCTTATAGGGGAAAAGCGTACTGGAGAGAATAGCCAGCGGAATAAATGGCAACACAAACAGGCCTAATGTTTCCAGGGGGCGCTTCAGGTTGGTCAGAAACAGGAGCAGGCCTGTTAGCCAGAGGACAGCTGACAGTGCACTGAGGAAGTCCACCGACAGGATGCCGGTCTCCAGCCAGGGATGCAGCAGGCTCGCACCATGCAGGCTCAAGGCCAACAGCCAACAGGCATGCAGCACGATTGCGGTCGGACGTTTGGCTGGGTGCTTGCGTAAGCGCAAAGCAATAATCAGCCAGGTTGCTGTCCAAGCTAACATGGCCAGGAAAGTAATCATTATTCTCATTCTCTGAATCTGGATGGCTTCTCAACAAGTGTGACTATACAGTTTAATGCTATCATAGCAATTTGTGCTCGATTGGGACTAGCAGAAGACCATCATCATGTTTGAAAATTTAAGTGACCGTCTTTCGAAAACGGTAAAAAAACTGCGTGGCCAAGCGCGTCTGACGGACGATAATATTAAAGATGCCTTGCGCGATGTACGAATGGCCTTGTTGGAGGCTGATGTTGCCTTGCCGGTGGTACGTGATTTTATCAGCCGGGTGCGTGAGCGGGCAGTAGGGCATGAAGTGCTGCAGAGCCTGACGCCGGGGCAGGCATTGATCAAGGTGGTCAATGACGAACTGGTCGGTATCATGGGGCAGGCCAATGAGACGCTTGCGCTGAATGCGCAGCCGCCCGCCGTCATTTTGCTGGCCGGTTTGCAGGGTGCAGGTAAAACAACCACCGTCGGCAAGCTGACCCGGTTTTTAAAAGGCAAAGGCAAAAAGTCAGTAATGGTTGCCAGTTGTGACGTGTATCGCCCGGCGGCGATCAAACAGCTGGAAACGATTGCCGGGCAAACCGACGCGATTTTTTTTCCTAGCGATATTTCACAGAAGCCTGTTGATATTGCGCTGGCTGCCCTCGCACAAGCCAAACGCCAGTATGTGGATGTTCTGATCATCGATACGGCAGGGCGCTTGCATATTGATGCTGATATGATGTCTGAAATCAGTGAGTTGCATGCCAGTGTCAAGCCGGTAGAAACCCTGTTTGTGGTCGACAGCATGACCGGTCAGGATGCGGCTAATACGGCCAAGGCCTTTGGTGATGCTTTGCCGTTGACTGGGGTTATCCTGACCAAGGCTGACGGTGATGCACGGGGCGGAGCTGCCTTGTCGGTGCGGTATATTACTGGCAAACCTATCAAGTTTATTGGTGTGGGCGAAAAGCTGGACGCGCTGGAAGCCTTTCACCCTGATCGGATGGCATCGCGTATTCTCGGTATGGGTGATGTGCTCAGCTTGATTGAGGAAGCGCAGAGCAAGGTCGATCATGGCAAGGCGCAGAAGCTTGCAAAAAAACTGAATAAAGGCAAGAGTTTTGATTTTGAGGATTTGCGTGAACAAATGACGCAAATGCAGAAAATGGGGGGGATGAGCAGCCTGCTCGAAAAACTCCCAGGCATGGGGGCGATGCCTGCACAGGTAAAAGAACAGGCCAATGACCGTGAAATTCGACGGATGATTGCCATTATTAATTCCATGACTTTGCAGGAACGCAGACACCCTGATTTGATCAAGGCATCCCGTAAGCGCAGAATTGCAGCAGGTTGTGGCTTGCAGGTGCAGGATGTTAACCGCCTTTTAAAGCAGCAACAGCAGATGAGCAAGGCCATGAAGCAATTTTCCAAAGGTGGCATGCGCAAGCTGATGCAGTCCATGAAAGGGCGGATGCCTCCCGGAGGAGGGGGTTTTCCACCGATGGGCGGCTTTCCGTGATGAATTTTTGCTTGCAGAACTGAAATTCCGTGCTAGATGGGTTTACGGTGGTTAAAGTGCACTGTATGATTCTTTGTGTTCGAAAGTTACAACGGAAATGAATGTGTTGTTGGCTTTACGCAACTTTTTGTGAATTCCCTTGTCGGAATTGACGGGTTAATGATGAGGTAGTTGTGCTTTTGGGAGCTCACCGCCGCCTTGTCAAAGATGTATTTGCTCGAACCGGTTCGGCCAGGTGATGCGTTGGTATGGCTCTCTGGCCGGAAGTGCTTTCCCTTATATAATGAAAGAGACTAATGACTATGAAAATCAAGACTCAGCTTACACTGGCAGCAGTTATTGCTGCGGGTATGTTGGCCTCTGGCTGTAGCCAGATGAGCGCCCAGCAAGTTGCTGCGGATCCTGTTCCTGTTCCTGAAACAAAGACAGTGCTGGATTGCAGCTCCTGCAACAAGCCAGCGCCTGCTCCACGTCCAGCAGGCAATAGCCATTCGCATCCGGCGATTCCAGGTTGTACTAACTCTGTGACACACAACCACAAGTTTAACAATCCTAACCACAAGCATTCTTACAGCTGTAAGAAGCCTGCGCCACGTCCGGTTGCACCACCAGCACCGCAACCTGTTTACGTGCAGCCAATGCAGCCACAACCACCCGTCGTTATACCACCAGCACCGGTTATGCCAAAGGTTAAAGCCAAAGGTACTTACCGTGGGCCTATCACGATTGATCAGGGTGTGATGCAGCAGTACCAGCAGTAATGAAAACTTTCATAAGCCGATCATTTTTTGTTAAAATGATGGGGTGAACTGTTTTAAGTGCCCGACTTCCTGTGTGATATCGGGCACTTTTGCATAAAATACACTCTTTTCAGGTGTCTTAATCCTTGAATTTTTTCCTAATCAATCTTCTGGTTATTCCTCGGTCTTTGCCAGAGGGTGTTTTTATCTCGATAATTCTGAAAGCCTTAAGCCATGAATAAATTTAAAGCGCTATCATTTTTTTTCATCACGGTACTTCTGTTGCCTTTTAAGCTTGCAGTAGCTGATGTCTGGACAAGTACCAGCGAATGGGATGCCAGCTGGGAGAATCGTTACCGTCAGTGGGTGGTTGCGAACTGGAAGGATGATATTTTCATGAATCCTGCCAAGCCCATTTACTATAAATATGAAACAGACTGTGCGGATGCATCGTATGCCATGCGTCTGATGTTTGCCTACGAGAACAAGCTGCCCTTTGTGATTAACAATCAGCAGCGCCCTGGACAGTTGATCACCAATAACATGTCAACCTGGAATAATCTGTCATCAGAAGGACAGCGGGTTCGCCAGTTCATGAACTATGTGGCTGACATGACCAGCACCAAATCACTGCGCCAGGATACCTATCCAATAGCGTTAGATGACATCAAGGCGGGCGACATTTATGTAGCGCCCGGTGTGCATTCCTATCAGATTGTTGAGATAACAGAGACAGGGATTGCAGAAGTCATGGCGTCAACTACGCCAAAGACGGCACGTTTTATGTTACGCACGCCATCTTTCCCGTTTTATGTGCCAGAAGACAAGGCGCTTGGAGATGGTTATCGTCGTTTCAAGCAGCCACAAAATATTCGTAAGCCAGCGAGTGCCCAACCAGGCTATAGCGAAGAACAATTTCGTCTGGCGGCAGATTTGGAATATGATTATGTAGCTTTTACGGATGTCATTTCCAAGAAACTGGGTCGTCGCCCTGAGCGTCCTGATGAAAAGACAACCCGATTGTTACTGGCTTTATGCATGTATGCCAACGATCGGAGCGTGTATGTTTACGATGCACTCTGGCATGTGCAGGAAATTCGTAAGGAAGGTCGTCAGTGCATGACAGCGAGGGAGTATGATGACTACTCAACACCGGGCCGTGACAAGCGCTTGGGGATGTTTTTCAGTTCTGTGCGGCATCATTTGGATCGTGTTGGCAGGTTTGATCCACGGTCTCAGCCAGCGCGTTGGGCCAAGGCGGTTTTTTCAATTGATGAACCACCTGCCGGTGAGATGAAGCACCTGAATGACTTTTGTATGGTACAGATGACTCTGGGTGAAGAGTTATACATGACTTTACGTGAACTACGTAAAAATATGGAGGGTGGCCACTTGGTCTCCGATCCTCATGCCCCTCTGCAGTATCGTTGGGGAGTGGTCAAATCGCCTTATGCGGCGACTTGTCCAACCTACTGATAGAATGGTGATGTTTAGTATGTGTTTTCAACAGAAACCGGGAATGCAGCTAATTTTTTTCTTTACAACTAAATTACATTGGAGATCATTAAGATGAAAACTAAATTATCAATTGCTTCTGTGTTGGCAGCGGGTCTGCTGGCATCAGGCTGTAGCCAGATGAGTGCCCAGCAGGTTGCTCAAGCGGCTCCGGCTCCTGAACCTGCGGTCAAGACTATTGTAGATTGCAGCAAGTGTGCTGCACCTGCGCCGGTAGTTAGGCCGCGTCCTGCACCACGTCCACGTCCTGCGCCACGTCCACGTCCTGTGCAGCCAGCTCCGGCTCCGGCTCCAGTGGTTGATCGTTGGGCGCATACGCACCCTGCAATTCCAGGTTGCACCAACTCAATTACGCATACTCATCCTTACAACAACCCTAACCACAATCACCGCTATTCCTGTAAGCAAGCTGCTCCAGTAATGCCAGTGATGCCAAAGGTTAAGGCCAAAGGTACTTACAGAGGCCCTATCGCCATTGATAGTGGTGTTATGCAGCAGTACCAGCAAAACTGATCTTGCAGGCTGACTCGCTGTTGTTGATGCAATAGCGATGATTGGCCAGTAAGACCATATGAGCCCAGCATGCCATCCGGTATGCTGGGCTTTTTTTTATCAGCCTTGTCGCAAATACCCATCAGTTGTCTCCTTTATCTCGCGTATGTCGTAAAAAAAAGCCAGATGAACGGTTTTGTTCTCAGTAAAGACCCAATATGTTGACTATACTCGGAATTGCTTTCCCTTAAACAACGCAAGAGATCCAAAGACTATGAATATAAAACCCCATATTTCACTTGCATCCATCATGGCGGCTGGCTTGCTAGCATCCGGCTGTAGCCAGATGAGTGCCCAGCAGGTTGCTCAGGCAGCTCCAGTTGCGACTCCAGCACCTGTGGTCAAGACCATTGTAGACTGCAGCAAGTGTGCGCGTCCGGCGGCACGTCCGGCACCGCGTCCACGCCCACGTCCGGCACCGCGCCCCCGTTCAGGTGGTGGTGGCAACGCACATACGCACCCTGCTATTCCGGGTTGTACTAACTCTGTCAGGCATAACCACAAGTTTACCAACCGCAATCACCGTCATGCGTACAGCTGTAAACGTGGAGCACCTGCGCCTGTTTACCGTCCGGCACCCATGCCAGCACCAGCGCCTGTGCCAATGGGTAATGCACATACCCATCCTGCGATTCCAGGGTGCACTAACTCGATTACGCATAACCATCCTTACAACAACCCTAACCACACTCATCGCTATTCCTGCAAGCAAAACTACCAGGCTCCACCGATGATGCCAAAGGTTAAGGCCAAAGGTACTTACAGAGGCCCTATCCAGATTGATGGTGGCGTTATGCAGCAATACCAGCAGTAATAATTGTTGATTATCAGGCTGTTAAACGCCGAGTAGTCAACGAAGCACCCAGCATGTTCATGCTGGGTGCTTGTAGGTGCCATTAGTCTGGTTTTTGTGTTTGCCAAAGGATGCTATCGTTTTGTTAAGCCCATGTTAGGTAATAGATGTGCATATTTATGCCTATCTGTGGGGGTTTTAATAACGAAATAGATAGTTCTAATAACAAAAAACAGAAATAGAGGCAAACAATAATGAAAATTCGCAATCGACACCTTGCCGTGTCCCTGATTCTTGCAGGTATGGTATCAGCGGGTTGCAGCCAGCAGCAAACTGCTACAGCCATGCCTGTTGTTGACGTTACACCTGAACCACCTGTTGTAAATTATGTACCAGAGCCTGTCGTTGAGCCTGCTCCGATACCTGAGCCACAGCCTGTCCAGGTTATCCGTCCAGCGCCACAGCTTCCGCCTGTAAAAGTAGTTGTTCCTCGCGTCAAGGCCAAAGGCACCTACCGGGGGGCGCTGGAGATTGATCGCAGTGCTGTTCAGCAGTACCAGTACTAATTCCGTATAAAACGGCTGTGTGCCCTAGCATGGCCGTTTCTGGTGATGTCCCAGCTGGGTGTTGGGTGGTTAATCCAACAGTTTTCATTGATTATGGCAGGTATTAGTAAACCCAATGACAATTACACTGGTATTTGGTTCATTTTTGTTATTAAAATACCGTCGAATCTTTGAGTGGTATAGTGTATTTACCTTTGTTCCTGATGGGAGGGGTGATGGATAGTTCTTTTTGTAATGACATGCTAATAAGAAAAATGAGTTCGGCAGTGGTGCTGTTTGCTGCTTTTGCGGTGGGTGGCCTGTCCGGATGTTCAACCAATACGGTAAAGCCTGTGGATGAATCAGCATCTGCGGCGAAGCCTGAAAAAACTGAAATCAAGGTCGTTCAGCAGCAGAAGGGGGTCTCCCCACGGCCTGTTGGCAAAGACAAGCATCATATTGAATATGACCAAAAGCGGCGCTGGTATCAACAGCAGTGGGAACAGCAGCAGGCAGAGCAAGAGCAAAACCAGCAGCAGCGAGGCCAGCAACTGGTGCTGCAACAACAAAGACAACAGCAGCAACAGTGGCAAGCTGCCAGTCGTGCAAACGTAGACTATTCTGAGCGCTTGTCCTACGCAGCTATCGACCGGACGCGCTACCATATCAGGTATGATGGGCGGTATATGCCCATTTCCTATCCGAATGGTGATGTCCCAGCCAATATTGGTGTTTGCACTGATACGGTCATACGTTCCTACCGCCGGTTGGGAGTAGATCTGCAACGTTTGGTGCACGAAGACATTTCTCGTGCATTCTACTCTTACCCGAATTTGCCAAAATGGGGCTTGCAGGCGCCTGATCCCAACATTGATCATCGGCGAGTGCATAACCTGAAAATTTTCTTCACCCGTCATGGACAGCGCTTGCCTGTCACCGGTAATCCTGCGGACTATCGCCCTGGTGATCTAGTGACCTGGGATTTGGGTGGCGGACAAGAACATATCGGCATCGTGGTTAACCAGCGTTCAACGGCTGACCCGCGTCGCTACATGATCGTGCACAATATTGCTGAAGGCGACAAGATGGAAGATGTGCTCTTCACGATGCCTATCAGCGGACATTATCGTTACTTTCCTGGGCAAGTAAGCCCATCGGCGCAGTTGGCATCGGTCAGTTATTGATCATTTTGTATCGATATACCCTAGTCTAACCGCAGTCCTTGGGCTGCGGTTTTGCTTTTTAGCGAGTGTTTAGTCAGTGTTTAGCCAATGTTTATCTAATGTTTTGAGTTTATTTGCAGCTGGCTCTTCACATTTGACAAAAAAACCGTACAATTGCGCGTTTACTTTTGGCAGGACTCTGCCGACTGTTACTTGAAATTACTGAAGGTCTTTAGCTTTATGGTCAATATCCGTCTGGCACGTGGTGGTTCGAAGAAGCGCCCATTTTATAATATCGTTGTAACTGACAAGCGCAAGCCACGTGATAGTGGGTACATTGAGCGTGTTGGCTATTTTAACCCTATGGCACGCGGTCAGGAAGTGCGCTTGCACCTTGAGCAGGAACGTGTCCAGTACTGGTTATCCACTGGTGCACAGCCGAGTGAGCGAGTGGCTAAACTGCTGGCCGAGTCTGCGAAGGTAGCAGCGGCTGCAGCCTGATACGGAATGCAAAATAATGCAGCCTGATCACGATGCGAATGCGATGGTAGTGCTTGGCAAGATTACCGGTGTGTTTGGGGTGAAAGGCTGGGTTAAAATACATGCTTTCACGGCACAGCACGAGGGGATATTTGATTATGGCTCCTGGTATTTGCAGCAAGGTGATGCATGGCAAGAAGTGAAGCTGGTCAGTGGACAGCGGCAGGGAAAAGGGTTAATAGCCCAATTCGAAGGCATTGACGACCGTGATCAGGCACTTGCCTTAGTCGGTCTTAACATTGGTGTCCAGCGCACCGCTTTACCTGCACTGGCAGACAATGAGTATTACTGGTCTGACTTGTTCGGATTGTCTGTCATGACGGTAGGTGGGCATGATTTCGGCAAGGTGGATTACCTGCTGGAAACAGGTGCGAATGATGTCATGGTCGTTCAGGGTGAGAAAGAGCGTTGGCTTCCCTGGATTATGGGTGACGTCATCAAGGAAGTTGATTTGAAAAAACGACTTATTCTGGTTGACTGGGATCCCGACTTTTGAGATGGGTATGCACTTTTCGGTGCTAACTTTGTTTCCGGAGCTGGTTGCTGCGGTTACAGAGCATGGTATCGTTCGGCGGGCATTGGAAAGCCGGTTAATTACGGTGAGCTGTTATAATCCACGTGACCATACAACGGATGTGCATCGTACCGTGGATGATCGTCCTTATGGTGGCGGCCCTGGTATGGTGATGAAAGCAGATTGTTTGCTAGAAACCATTCGTGCTGTGCGTGCTACAAGCAATGGAAAAGTTGTTTATTTAAGTCCGCAAGGTCAACCATTGACCCAAGCGAAAGTAGCTGAATTTGCACAGGAAAGTCATTTGATTTTGTTGTGTGGGCGCTACGAAGGTATTGATGAACGTGTCATTCAACTGGAAGTGGATGAAGAATGTTCTCTAGGTGATTATGTGTTAAGTGGCGGTGAGCTCGGGGCCATGGTGCTGGTTGACAGCGTCACCCGGTTGTTGCCGGGCGTACTGGGACATGAAGCGTCTGCTGAACAGGACTCGTTCACGGATGGATTATTGGATTGTCCACACTATACGCGCCCGGAAGTGGTTGAGGAGCTGAAGGTTCCTGCCGTATTGAAAAGCGGTGACCATGCTGCAATTGCGCGTTGGCGCAGAAAGCAGATGCTCGGACAGACGTGGTTAAAACGTCCGGATCTGTTACAAGGCAAGATTTTAAAGCCGGCAGAACAAAAGCTGCTGGATGAATATAGACAGGAATACAAGGTTTCTTCAGAGGTTATCTCATGAGCATTATTATTCAACAGTTGGAACAGGAACAGATGAACAAGGAAATCCCAGCGTTTGCGCCGGGTGATACCGTAGTTGTTCAGGTTCGTGTAAAAGAAGGCGACAAAGAGCGTTTACAGGCCTATGAAGGTGTTGTAATCGCCAAGAAAAACCGTGGGCTGAACTCTGCCTTCACTGTGCGCAAGATATCTCATGGCGAAGGCGTGGAGCGTGTGTTCCAGACCTATAGCAACAGCATTGGTGGTATTGAAGTGAAGCGCCGTGGCGATGTGCGTCGTGCCAAGCTTTATTATTTGCGCGGTCGTACCGGTAAAGCAGCTCGTATCAAAGAAAAAATCTAAGGTCTGTCCCCCAGACTTTAAGTCAAGAGCGGCTCAGTATTTACTACTGCGCCGCTTTTTGTGTTTGTTAGTCTCTTGCTAGTTCCTTGTTTATCTCGCCGGTATTCTACCTTATTACCCATTTCTGTGCGCCTGTCTGCTTAAGCTATACAATACAGTTTGCAACATTTATGATCTTTCTAGACAAATAAGTATAATTTATCAGTTTAGGTGGTCGCTTGATCAATAATGCTGACAACTTTGCTGCATTTGATTTTTCTGTTGGGTATTGGGTATTGGCTATAGCCTGCATAGCTGCTTCAGCAGGTGTGTGGTTTTATTATCGTTACCGTTCCAGTAGTCATGTGCGCATTGCACAGGAAAATGTGCTGATTGCAGCATTATTGGATATAGAAGAGTCTGCGGTGCTGGCAAACAAGCATGGATACGTGGAGTTCATTAACCCTTCTGCTGAGCAATTGTTTCGACAGAAGGTGCGGAGTGCGCGTGGGAAATACCACAGTGACCTCTTTCATTTGCTGGATCGGATTAAGCACACCCCCATCAACTGGCTGGATTCAGGGCGTCTTGGTCAGCAGTTGAGCTTTCAGGATTGCCTGCTGAATTGTGTGGGTCTGCAGGATCTGGAAACGACTTACCTAGTGCGTCCTTTTGCTTTAGATGGAAAAAATACAGATCATTTCTTGCTGTTGCTGAAGGATCAGGCTGAAGTTCGCGCTCTACAGGCTCACCTGAATTACCTGCGTACAAATGACCAGCAAACCAAATTATTAAACCGCAAAAGTTTTGAGCTTAAACTCAAGCAGGCTTTGGACGAGGTCATGCACAATGGTGTGAAGCACGCTTTCTGTCACGTTGCCCTTGACCAGTTCAAAGTGGTGAATGATACGCTGGGACATAGTGCCGGTGATTCATTTATCGAACATATTTCCAGTCTATTAAGAGATTCTATTGATAAGAAGCGGGATGTGCTGGCACGCATCGGTGGTGATGAGTTTGGCATCCTGTTTCGTGAAACTGAGCCGGTTGCGGCTTTGCGCAAGGCCGAGGAAGTGCGTAACAAACTGGTACGCCATGCTTTTATCTGGAATGGCAGTGAACACAGAATTACCGCTAGTATTGGTTTTGTACCTTTGCATCGTGAATCAGGTACACCCAACCGGGTTTTGTCGATTGCGGATGCGGCTTGCCGGGTGGCGAAAGACAAGGGGGGGAACCGTTTGCATCTTTACCGGCCGGATGATGCTGCCATTAACAAACACCGTGGGCAGCTGGTTTGGGTGAGTCGTTTGCGCAAGGCGTTCGAAGGTGGGCAGTTTCATTTGTATGCCCAACCGATTCATAACCTGGAACCTCGCGAGTACCTGAAACACTTCAGCCACTATGAGATTTTGTTGCGTCTGTTTGATGAAAAGGGTCAGCCGGTTTCACCGGATGAATTTATTCCGGCGGCGGAATATTACTCAATGATGCCCAAGGTCGATCGCTGGGTAGTGCGCGAATTGTTAATGCAGATCAAAGCGCTGGCAAGACGCCCCAATTGTCCGGTTTTTTCGATCAATCTGTCGGGACAAAGTCTGGATGATTCCAAGTTTTTACCCTATGTCCTGGAGGCTATCCGGCGTTCGGGGGTGCCACCCAGTGTACTGTGTTTTGAAATTACCGAACGGGTTGCGATCAGCAATCTGGAGTTGGCACGCAAATTCATCGATACTTTGAAACTGCTGGGTTGTGATTTTTCATTGGATGACTTTGGTACCGGGGTGAGTTCATTTGGTTATTTGAAAGAGTTGCCGGTAGACTACCTGAAAATTGATGGAAGTTTCATCAAAGACATTGCGACTGATGAAGTGGGGCGGGCGATGGTGCAATCGATTAATCAGATTGGTCAGTTGATGGCAGTCAAGACTATTGCAGAATATGTGGAAAATGACCAGATTATTGCTATTTTGCGTGAAATCGGGATTGATTATGGGCAGGGATACGGTATATCCAAGCCGATTCCATTGCCTGCTGTTATCGAAAAACACATGAACATGGAACCTGGGCACTAAGCAGGTCAGGGTTTGCTGGTCATTTAAGGATAGGGCTGAATGAGTATTCATATTTTAGGTATTTGTGGGACTTTCATGGGCGGTATTGCTTTGCTGGCGCGTGAGAAGGGCATCGCAGTCACGGGGTCGGATGCTAATGTCTATCCACCCATGAGTACCATGTTGGCGGAGCAGGGCGTTGTCCTGTTGGAAGGTTACGATCCTGCTGATTTACCTGCTACTGCCGACAAGATAGTCGTGGGCAATGTGATGCGGCGTGGTCTGCCTGTCGTCGAGCAGATGCTTGACCAAAACCTGCCCTATACCTCAGGCCCCCAGTGGCTGTATGAACATATCCTGCATGACCGCTGGGTGCTGGCCGTCGCCGGGACGCACGGCAAGACCACTACGGCCAGTATGCTTGCCTGGATTCTGGAGTATGCGGGTTTGAAGCCCGGCTTTTTGATCGGTGGAGTGCCCGACAATTTTGGGGTGTCGGCTCGCCTTGGAGATTCACCGTTTTTTGTGGTGGAAGCGGATGAATACGACACCGCTTTTTTTGACAAGCGTTCGAAGTTTGTACACTACCATCCGCGTACGGTGGTGCTGAATAATCTTGAATACGATCATGCCGATATCTTTCCGAATATAGAAGCGATCAAAACCCAATTCCATCATTTGATGCGCATGGTGCCGGGCAATGGCTTGGCTGTTGTCAATGGTAAGGATGCGAATTTGCAGGCAACGCTGGCGCTGGGCTGCTGGACGCCCGTTGAGCATTTTGCCAAGGGTGTCTGGCAGGCCGATTATTTGCAAGCGGATGGTAGTGAGTTCGCTGTCTCATTACACGGTGAGCGGCAGGGCGTTGTGCGCTGGGATCTGTTGGGTGAGCATAATGTCAATAATGCACTGGCTGCGATGGCAGCTGCTCGCCATGCCGGGGTGCCGGTTAAACAGGCTTTGGCAGCATTGCATGAATTTAAAGGTGTCAAGCGGCGTATGCAGTGGCGGGGGCAGGTGGCAGGTGTGACGGTCTATGATGACTTTGCCCATCACCCTACCGCGATTACGACTACCTTGGCCGGTTTGCGTGCCAAGGTAGGGCAGGCGCGTATTATCGCCTTGCTGGAGCCGCGCTCCAATACGATGAGGATGGGCGAACATAAAGCCCAATTGGCGGCCTCTTTGCAGGTAGCCGATCAGGTTTGGCTCTACCAGCTGGCGGATCTGGGCTGGGATCTGGCTGATGTCGTGCAGGGTTTGGCAGGTAAGGGTCAGTTAGCGCAAAACATTGATAGCTTGGCTGACGCGGTGGTTGCCACTGCAGCTGCAGGAGACCACATTCTGGTGATGAGTAATGGCGGGTTTGGCGGGATTCATGACAAGCTGTTAGCGAGGCTAGCCAACAAAGAAGCCAACAAATAATGAATCAATGAGTGCTAAAAACCAAATGAGTGCGAAAACCATTACCTTGATCATGACGGGAGCCTCTGGTGCCCAGTATGGCTTGCGCTTGCTGCAGCAATTGCTGGCATTGCAACAGCGTGTCTATTTGCTGATGTCACGCCCTGCTCAATTGGTGATTAATACCGAAACCGATTACCGGGTGCCGGGGCGGGCACAAGAAGCAGAGGCTTATTTTTCCAGTCTGTTTAATGCCAAAGCAGGGCAGCTGAGGGTGTTTGAGCGTGAGCAGTGGATGGCACCGATTGCCAGCGGCAGTAGTGTGGCCGATGCGACCGTGGTTTGCCCATGTACTACCGGTACTTTATCGGCCATTGCCTGTGGCAGTAGTCGTAGCCTGATTGAACGTGCGGCGGATGTGGCACTGAAAGAGCGCAAGAAACTGATTTTGGTGGTGAGAGAAACGCCGTTCTCCGAGATTCATCTGGAAAATATGTTAAGACTGGCACGGATGGGGGCTGTTATAATGCCAGCAAATCCGGGGTTTTATTACCGTCCTCAGTCAATCGATGAATTGGTCGATTTCATGGTTGCACGTATTCTGGATCACTTGGACATCGTGCACACTCTGGCACCGCGCTGGGGAGAGAATGCCGGTTTGGTAGACAGTACGGTTCAAGATAGCTAAATTACATCATTTTTTAAAGACAGGAGTTTGCCCATGGCAACTGAAAACATCACATCGGAAATATTCAATTCCGTTATTACCGAGAATGAAATCGTTATTATCGATTTCTGGGCTTCCTGGTGCGGGCCGTGCAAGTCATTTGCGCCGATTTATGAGCAGGTTTCCGAAAAGTATCCTGATATTAAGTTTGCCAAAGTGGATACTGAGGCAGAGCAGGAGCTGTCGGCTCATTTTCAGATTCGTTCTATCCCCATGCTGATGATTTTCCGTGAGCAGGTTGTGCTGTTTGCCCAGCCAGGCATGCTGAGCGCATCCCAGCTGGAAGAGGTGATCGGCAAAGTGCGTGAAGTCGATATGACTAAAGTACATGAAGAAATTGCCAAGCAGGAATCGTCTGCGTCTGCAGACTAAAGTCGATCGGGCGTGGGGCAAGCTCTGTTCCATGCCCGCGTCGTATCCGCCAGGATTCCTGTTCGCTCTTTGCCTTCAGTCCTGAATAATGCTGGAGCTGTTCTGTTCGTTATAGTGTTGTTCTATCAGCAAATACAGAATATAGCTGGCGCTGCTGGCCAAAAAGACAGCCAATGCGGCTCCTGCTCCAAGACTGCTGTAGGCACATCCAGCAACCACCATCGGTAATACAATAATAGCGCTGCCGCTGCGTGTGTAGTCACGGTGCAGTGACACCCGGTCGATAATCCACCAAGCGCCATGGAACAATAAGTAGGTCGCTACCCAGGCGAGTAGTAAATCAGTGGGTCGATAAGCATAAATCTGCAAAGGTAGTAATAAGGCAGCCAGCATACTGATGATGCGTACCCGCTGATACGCAGGCGATGAAGGTTGCTGTATGTAAGGCAGGTGAAAACCGAGGTAGCCACTGAGTGCAATAGCTGCGATAACGGGCCATTCTGCCGCTGATAACAGGCAATAGCCGACAAAGCCAGCCACGATGCCCAGCAGTAAAGCAGTCGTATTTCGACTTGAAAAGCTCATAATATGTCCCCGAATTTTTAATATTTTTATTAGCACTTAATCAGCCCTGATTAGGTGCTTATAGATTTGAGTTATTCCCATCCATAATACATTGACACGTACTGGCTGTCTTTGGTTCAGGGTGCAAATGAGGAAGTATTGTGTAAGGAAGTGTTACAAGCCTGAACCTGCGTTAAAGGGAGTTAGCGCAGGTTCAGGTAAACTTAGTCGAGAGGGATGTTGATCTTATTGGTGGTGTCTGCCATGACATAAAAGTTCCGTTCCTTGACTGTCTGATTGTCGGGTCTTTCTCCCGTTCTGGCACGTACGGTATAACGCCCCGGTTTCAAAGAATCAATGACGAAGGTATGTCGATCTGAGGTTAGTTTCTCACCTGAGCCATCGACCCGAAAGACTTCCCAGGATACTTTTCTGAAGGCAGGGCCATTATTGATGGTCGCCACCAAACGTACCTCGGCAAAGCTGCTGTCCGCCCAGGCGGCATTGCAGACACTGCTGAAGCTGAGAGCCAGTGTGCTGGTTATGATGATATTGATGATATGTTTCATGAGTTCCTCCTTCTCGACAGTCGTAAGTTCTCTCCTCGGCTGAGGTGATAAATTCCCCACAAGCAGC
>CAXYXY010000017.1:0-81171 GCA_964293125.1 uncultured Thiothrix sp.
ATGTACGGCTATTTCATCACAGCTGTAGGCGGAGTGTAAAATTGAAATGCACCCGCTTGATACCAGTTTTCTTGTTGCATAGATAAGGCATAAGAAGCGTATGTAGGCTCTATGGCTTCATGTAGTCGACCCACTGCTCGTAAAGCAAAACCAGCCCAATTTAATACCATGCCTCTATTATGGCCAGTAATTCTCTTAGCCGGAGTAGACCATGGGATTAAGAAGAAATGTGCCACAGTAGCAAGCTTGTCACCGAAAGCTCCAAGTTTTTTGTGAAGGTGGTATGTTCCTCTCTCAATTCGAGGCCAGTAAACCTCATCCAATGTCTGCTGATGCAAACCCGCCGCACACCCATGCGCCACCGCACTGAACAGCGGCTGCATTTCTTCCAGCGTGTCGGGCAACTCCTTCTCCGGCAAAGCTTTATAATACTCGTACAGCCGTGCATGTGCTTGTTGCCATGTGCCGGGGTGTTGGGTTTGTAGTTGCTGGCCGAAGTATTCACGGATCAGCGGATGGCAGTCGAGGTCACCGCTGCCGTCATGCTGTGACAACAGGTGATGTTCTTCGCGTAATCCGGCGATAGCATCCAGCCAGTCATCTTCATCAATGCCTGCGGTCAGGTGCGGAATCTGCGCATCCCAGAGGACTTGCAGCACGGCCTGTTCAATGGGGTGGTCGAACAAGCCCAGCAACTGCAGCAAGGCCAGTTCAGGTTCTCCTGCAAGCCATTCCTCGTAAGCTTGCATGACCTTGAAGGCGTGGCGGCTTTCCTTGCTGCCCGTGGGTTTGACCAATGCCTTGAGGGTGTCGCGCCGTTGCACATCGCCCTGATAGCGCAGCCGCACTACATTGCCCAGCAAGGTGAGCGCAAGGGCATGACAGCCGTATTCGTGCACTGCCTTTCTCAGTTCGCTTGGCTTGCCCTGCACACCCAGCGATTGCAGCAGTTTTACCCCGTCGGCAGGCGCGAGGTTTTGCAGGTCATGCGAAATGACAGCAGCACGGTTAGCCAGCTCATGCACCGCAATGCGCGTGGTGATAATGCACAGCCCGTTATTGTGCCCTGCCAGACTTTTCAGCAGTTGACGGATGGCACGGTCTTTGAGTTCGCCGCGCATCCCGCTACCCGCATGTTGCAGCGGCTCCAAACCATCCAGCACCAGTACGCAACGCTGGCAGCGCAGCAGATCGGCGAGGTGTTCGCCCTTGTCTTCCTCCGTGGTGAACCGTTCGCGGGTGGAGCCGAGTTTTTCAAACGCATGGCTGAAAAACGGGGTGGCGGAAGTTTGTTTGTCTTCGCTTGCACCTTGCGAATAGAACGACCACGCAATCAGCGCGTCGATGCCTGCCGTGTGATCGAGCCAGTGGCGCAATAGTTTGGTTTTGCCGGTGCCACCGGGGGCGATGAACTGGATGATACGGGGGGTGTTGCCTGCCCAAGCAGCATCCAGCATTTGCAACTCAACTTCACGCCCGAAAAAGCCGCCTTTAACGGTGGGCAAACGGTCGGAGTGGATTTGATTAACCGAGGTTTGCATGCTGGCAGCAGGCAGGATACGAATTTCACCCAAATCAGGCATAAGGTATGCAGCTTGCCCGGTCAGCACCCGGTAGAGTTGGTCATAATCACCCGGCAGGCAATAAGTTGAATAGGGTTTTAGTGTGAGAGGCACATGTTCCAACCGGCCATTCGCCGGGATTATTGGAATGAACTTGGTGTTACGATAGTAATGGTCGTACAGGGTTTGCGAGATGACCACACCTTCAAACGTCACCCCACGCCCACCGTCAGTTTTCTGCCCTCGATAGCGTCGCAGATAGGTTTCGGTACAAACCAGCAAGACAAAATCAGCCGATTCGATTTGGCTTTCCATCCAGCGTTGCCAGCCTTCGGGTGGAAAGCCATTCAGATACAGGTCAATCAGGCAATCCAGCCCTTCCTTGCGGAAACGATCAGAAATGCTACGCACAAAATCACGGTGCTCGTCGGAATCGTGGCTGTAACTGATGAAAACCTTGGTCATGGGTGTTTCTCAGGCTGTGGTCAGGATGCGGTTATCATACCGTTTATCATTTGCACTGTCTGAGCTTATGAGTATTTTACCAGCGACTTCGACCATCCTGCGCATACCCGACATAAAGCTGCTGGAAACCTACATTCTAAGCGGCATCCGGAAATTACACGCCGTGGACTTTTAATGGTATGCAACAATACCGTGCGTATCACACCCTAAAAGGATTCACAATCTGTAGATTCCCGATTACTCGTCCATCCTGCATATCTTCTGAATACAAGATATTACAGGCACTTTTCTGTGCCATCCTTACAATCAGTGAGTCCCAGAATGAAAAGCTGTGCAGGTGGTGCAGGTCTATCGCCTGAAGAATATCCTCATGGGCAATACTGAACACTTCTGTCCGGGCGCCCAGCAACTCTATTTTGCGGCGTGCTGTCTCAACAGGCACTGCCAGTTTACGGGTAGCCGCCGCAAAGTATTCTTGCAGAACCTGGGTTGAAATGACCGCATTGCCGGTTTGCCAGCCTGACTTTAGCAGGGCAATCGATTGCATCTGTTTCTCTAGCGCATTACGGTCGTCGGTATACAGCAAAATGTTGGTATCGAAGAAGCTACGCTCTTTCATGCAACTCGTCCCGGTCAAATGTCCAGCCCTGCGAGTGTCCCTGACCCGACAAACCAACAAATTCATCAAAGTCTGCTGCGCTTTTTTGCTGACGGGTCAGGTTTTCGAGATACTCCCGAATCACCTGATTCAGGCTCTTGCCCATATCGGCAGCAATTTTGCGGGCATCGCTTACCAGCTTGTCATCAACTGACAATGTAATATTCATGGTGCAGTCTCCGTGTTACACATAATACGTGTATTATCGGGTAGGCAGGAATCGCACGCAAGCTATCGGCAGCCCCACCCCATGCAGTTTTTTCATTCCTCCCATGAACGGGTGCTCCATCGTCAGCCCGACCCCGCTCTGTTATATTCTTTCTCATCGTGCCAACCCCGAAAGGAAAGATGACCATGCACAACGATCCACTCCTTCAGCCCTACCAGCTCAAGCACCTGACCCTGCGTAATCGCATCATGACCACCGCGCACGAACCGGCTTACCCGGAAGACGGGATGCCGAAGGCGCGTTACCGTGCCTATCATGTCGAGCGTGCCAAGGCCGGGATTGCGCTGACCATGACGGCGGGTTCGGCGATTGTTGCGCGGGATAGTCCACCCGCTTTTAATAATATCCTCGCCTATCAGGATGAGGTGGTGCCCTACATGCGTGACCTCACCGATGCCTGCCATGAACACGGCGCGGCGGTGATGATCCAGTTGACCCATCTGGGGCGACGCACTCACTGGGCGAAGGGCGACTGGTTGCCGGTGGTGACACCTTCGCACCGGCGCGAGGCGGCGCACCGTGCTTTCCCCAAACAGATCGAAGATTGGGACATTGCGCGGATTATTACCGACTACGCGGACGCTGCCGAGCGCATGCAGGCGGCGGGGGTGGATGGGATCGAGCTGGAAGCCTATGGTCATTTGCTGGATCAGTTCTGGTCGCCGATGACCAACACGCTGGAGAATGAATACGGTGGTTCGCTGGATAACCGTTTGCGCTTTATCTTTGAGGTGCTGACTGCCATCCGCCAGCGGGTTGGAACCGAGTTCATTATCGGGGTGCGCAATGTCGCGGATGAAAGCTGGGAGGGGGGTATCACTCCGTCTGAGGGCATGGAGATTGCTCGCCGCCTGCGTGATTCGGGACAGATTGATTTCCTTAACATTATTCGCGGGCACATTGATACGGATGCGGCTCTCACCGATGTGATCCCGGTGCAGGGCATGAAAAACTCGCCGCATCTGGATTTTGCCGGTGAAGTGCGTGCTGCCACACAGTTTCCGGTATTTCATGCTGCAAAAATCCCGGATGTGGCGACGGCGCGGCATGCGATTGCCAGCGGCAAACTCGACATGGTGGGTATGACGCGGGCACATCTGGCTGACCCGCACCTTGTACGGAAAATCATCGAAGGGCGGGAAGATGACATTCGGCCTTGTGTGGGTGCGACGTATTGCCTTGACCGGATTTATCAGGGGGGTGAAGCGTTGTGTATTCATAACGCAGCCACCGGGCGTGAACTGAGTATGCCGCATGTGATCAGCCCGGCACCGGTGCGTCGGCATGTGGTCATTATTGGCGCAGGGCCGGGGGGCTTGGAGGCAGCGCGGGTAGCGGGTGAACGCGGTCATCAGGTCACGGTGCTGGAAGCGGCGGCGGACGCGGGTGGGCAGGTGCGCCTGACTGCGCAAAGCCCGCGCCGCAGCGAGATGATCAGCATCATCGACTGGCGGCTGGCACAGTGCGAGAAGCTGGGGGTGCAGTTTCAGTATAACGTCTGGGCGGAAGCGAAGGATGTGCTGGCACTTAAGCCCGACGTGGTGATTGTCGCCACTGGCGGCCTGCCAGATACGGACGTGCTGACAGAAGGCAATGCGCTGGTGGTATCGAGCTGGGATATTTTGAGTGGTGATGTGAAGCCCGGGCGTCAGGTGTTGCTCTATGACGATGCCGGGGATCATGCTGCTTTGCAAGCCGCCGAGGTCATCGCGGCCAGCGGGGCACAGCTGGAAATCATGACGCCCGACCGGACATTCGCCCCGGAAGTGATGGGGATGAGTCTGGTGCCGTATATGCGTAGTTTGCAGCAGCTGGATGTGACATTTACGGTCACCTTCCGTTTGCAGGCGGTGGCGCGGGCTGCCGATGGTCATGGTTTGCGGGCGCTGGTCGGGAGTGATTATGGGGGGGTGCAAAAAGAGCGGCGGGTGGATCAGGTAGTGGTGAATCATGGCACTTTGCCGCTGGATGAGTTGTATTTCGCTTTGAAACCGCTATCGTCCAATCAGGGGGCGGTGGATTACACGGCGTTAATCGCTGGGCAGGCGCAAGGTCTGGCGAACCCGATGGCAGGTCAGTTTCCTGCGGGTCAGTTTCAATTATTCCGGATTGGCGACGCGGTTTCCGCCCGTAACACCCATGCGGCGATTTATGATGCCTTGCGACTGTTGAAGGATGTGTAAAGCGCTAGAGTAAGGCGCTATAATTAACTGACCCCGTTTCGTTTTACAGGAGTATTGTCATGAAAGAGTCCTTACAGCAATCGGTTGAGAGCTTGCGTGCTGAACGTGATGAATTCCGTTTACAAATGCACCTGGCCAGCATGGAATCCAGAAATGAATGGCATGAGGCCGAGTCGCATTGGGAGCAGCTGGAGCACCAACTGCAGCACATCGGGTATGAGTTGCGTGCCTTGCAGCACGGCACTTCCGACCGGCTTTGGAAGTTGCATGTGCAAGCGAAAGAGGAAGCGCATGATCTGGGTGAGCAGCTCAGTGCCTTGCAGGGTAAGGCGCGTGAGCAGTTGCTGAAATTACGCCTGCAGGCCGAAGAGGAAACGCATGATCTGGGTGAAAATCTGGACGTGCTACAGCAGCGAGTGGCTTATACCCTCGACGATCTGAAGCTGGAAATTGAAGAAGAACTGCATCAAGTCAGTGATAAAATCAGCCATATCTATCAGCGGGTACGCCAGAATTTGCGGGGGTGACCCACGTTGAGACCCACGTTAATTGGCCTGCAGGTCAAATACCGGCAGGTCAAACACCAAAATACCCTCAATACCCCCTTCGGCAGCGGCGACTAACTGCGCACCTACTGCTTGGTGCTTGGCATCATTGAGGTAGGCGCTGCGGGCTGCTTCATTGGCCAGGTCGATAATAAAACCACCGTTATAGCCTTTGTCCATGCCTGCTTCGACCGTGATGTTGGCACCGGCGACGAAACCTAACCAGCCGGGCAAATGGTGGCGCAGGGCGTGGATGGCCTGATAAAGCGCGTCGCGTCGTTGTGCAGAAATATCTGCCGAGAATCGAATAAAAACGCAGTGTTTGATCATGTTTATGTCCTGTTTGTGTCCTGTCCGGGTTGTTCTCAAGAAGCCAGATGACGTACCTGACGCTGGTTACGCCCATCTTTTGTACTGGTCTGTATGCCTCGCTGGGTTTGCCCCGGCAGGAAGGGAATCGCGCCCTTTTGCCCGGTGCGTGCATAGTCTTGTAACAGTGTGTCTTCCAGCAGAGCACGGTCTATGCCCAACACACTCAGGCCAATGCTGTGCACCTGTTTGAACAGGCGCGGCAGGGCGATCTGGTGGGTTTGTTGCACGGCCTGATAAAGCTGTTCACTGAGCAACCAGAAGCGGGCAAAGGGCGTATCCGCCAGTAAATAGGGCAAGGTGTGTTCAAAGCGCCCGGAGTTGGCAATCATGTCCCAATAACGCGCAAAGCGGTTCATTTGTTGCACGGTAGCGAAGTCGATGCGGTCAGTGCGCAGGATGTTATAGGGGGGTTGCGGGTTGTACACCATCTGGAACGCTGCCGTGTGGCGGATGATCGGTGTGCCACGCAGGCGCTTGAGGATACCGACCTGAATCTCATGCGGATTGAGGCTGACCAGCGTGTCAAAGCCTGCGGCAAAGCTCGCCAAATCCTCACCCGGTAGGCCAAAAATCAGGTCAGTATGCAGATGGGCGCTGCTTTGGGTGCGCAGCCAGTGCAGGTTTTCTTTGGACTGTTCGTTATCCTGTTTGCGGCTGATTAATGCTTGTACTTCCGGGTTAAAACTTTGAATCCCCACCTCAAATTGCAGGCTACCGGCGGGGAAGCGGGTGATACGTTCTTTGAGCACATCCGGCAAATGGTCAGGAATCAGTTCGAAGTGCAGGAAGGTGTCGGCATCCAGCCGTTCCAGAAAGAAGTCGAGAATCGCGAGGGTAGTGGTGATTTTCAGGTTAAAGGTGCGATCAACAAACTTGTAATTGCGCAGACCACGCTGCCAAAGCGTCTCCATCTCATTCAGGAAGTTTTGCAGCTCAAACGGATAAGCGGTCTTGTCGAGTGAAGACAGGCAAAATTCACACTTGAACGGGCAACCGCGTGATGCTTCTACATAGATAAAGCGATTTTTCAGATCAGTGCTGCTGTAGTGTGTATAGGGCAAGGTCAGCTGGCGCAGTGGCACCTGTTCGCCCTTGATGGTTTTTTCCAGCGGTTTTTGCTGGTTGAGCAGTTGCTGGCAGAGGTGACGAAAGCTGATTTCACCCGCCCCGGTGATCACATAATCAGCCAGCTTAGCGCAAGCTTGCAAATCGGTTTCGTAGCTGATTTCCGGCCCGCCCAGCACAATTTTCAAGTGCGGTGCCAGTGTTTTCAGCAAAGCGACCACTTCAGTCGTTTCGGTTACATTCCAGATATAAACACCCAGGCCAATGATAGTGGGTTGTTTTTCCAGTATTTTTTCAACAATATCCAGCGGACGCATGGCAATAGTGAACTCTAGCACCTCGGCGCGGGTCTGAAGATCGGCCAAATTGGCATACAGGTAGCGCAGGCCGAGCGAGGCATGGCTGTAACGGGCATTCAAGGTGCTAAGCAGTATTTCCGGCATGGTCTGGCTAGTGGTCAACGAAACAGAGGGGATAGTAACAGATATAAAGAGGGGGCATTGCACTTGTATCGTAGGTTCTTTCGGGCAGCTGAGCAGAATATCGGCACATGTTGCAATGCAGCAAAAAAAATGATTAGATGACCTCTCAACATTTAACAAGGTGATATTGATCTATTAAATCGAACGATGGGCTGTACATTCAAGCAGGCACTACACCCTTTGGCAGAGGGCGCGGAACGCAGGCTGGTTTTCATGGGTAGCTAATTTTATGGTGTATATAAAATTTTTTTATGTAAAAAACAAAATATTTTATGCCAATCCTATCATCCAAAAAATGGTGAAAGGGGCTATTCATCAGGAAAAACTAATATGATAGAGTCCGTCACAGTTTTGTGACAAGCATCAGTTTTTCATGAAATTTACTTTTTAAACAAAATGTTAGGTTATTGTTATGACTAAGTTCAACCATTTTCTTGCTGTGTCGGTGTTGACATTTGCATGTGCAAACGTCGCTACGGCGCAAGGAAAACAGGAGGCAGACAGTCTTCGCGTAACTGCAACTGCGTACAATTCGATTCCGGCTCAAACTGATAGTACACCGGATGTTGCTGCCTGGGGTGACAGATTAAAGCCAGGTATGAAAGCTATCGCAGTCTCCCGTGACCTGCTGCACAAGTACGGCCTTAAGCGTAATGACAAGGTCAGAATCAGCGGTTTTGAAGGGGAGTTTACCGTGCTGGACAAAATGCACCAGCGCTGGGAGAAGAAGATTGACATTTACATGGGTAAGGATCGCCGCAAAGCACTTGATTTCGGACGCAAGAAGGTCACGATTAAGTGGTAATGCGTTAAGCTGATCCCGATTATCCACGGAAGGATTTTAGAAGCCTGCTCTTTAGCAGGCTTTTTTTATGGGCGCATTCCGCTTATGATGCGCGCCTATGCAAGCTCTATCCTTTTATGATGTGATTATCCTCGGTGCCGGTGCTGCCGGGTTGATGTGCGCTGCTGAAGCAGGCAAGCGGGGTCGGCGCGTCTTGTTGCTCGACAAGGCGGACAAGATCGGGAAAAAAATCCTGATTTCCGGGGGAGGACGCTGTAATTTTACCAACTTGCATACACACCCCGATTGTTATCTGTCCCGTAATCCCCATTTCTGCAAATCGGCCTTATCGCGTTATACCCCCTACGATTTCATGGCGCTCATGCAACAGCATGGACTCAGCTGGCACGAGAAAACCCTGGGGCAGTTATTCTGCGACCAGAAGTCAAAAGCCGTGGTGGACATGCTGTGGGCGGAGTGTGCCGCTGCAGGCGTGGAGCTGGGTTTGCAGACGCAGATCGATGCAATCACGCGATTGGATAGTCGTGCTGGTTATGACGGTAGTGATGGCAATCATGCCCGCTTCCAGTTGCAAAGCGGGCAGCAGCAGTATCAGGCTGATGCTTTGGTGATAGCCACGGGCGGGCCATCCATTCCGAAAATGGGGGCGACTGATTTTGGTACGCACGTAGCCAAGCAGTTTGGCCTGAAGAGTGTGCCGTTCTCCCCGGCATTGGTGCCCTTCACCTTTGGGCAACCGATGATGACGGCGGAGGGTCTGCTGGCTGATTTGTCCGGGGTCAGTGTCGATGTGCAAGCTGGCTGTGGCGCGGGGTGTTTTCGGGAAAACATGCTGATCACACATCGCGGCCTGAGTGGCCCGGCGATGTTGCAGGTTTCATCTTATTGGCAGCCAGGGCAGGCGATTCAGATCAACTTGCTGCCAGAGCTGGATATAGAGAGCTGGCTGACCGCGCAGCAGCAGGAGCGCCCAAAGGCTGAGTTGAAGAATATCCTGAGCACCGTGCTGCCCAAGCGGCTAGCACAGCGTTTGTGTGAACAGTGGCTACCCAACCCGATCATGCAACAGCTTGATCAGGCAGGCTTGCAACGCATTGCCGGTCTGCTGCAAAACTGGGAGTTAAGCCCGGAAGGCACCGAAGGCATGCGCACGGCGGAAGTGGCGCTCGGCGGGGTGGATACGGGTGAACTTTCGTCTAAAACGTTTGAAGCGCGCCAAGTGGCTGGCCTGTATTTTATCGGCGAGACGGTGGATGTGACTGGCTGGTTGGGCGGTTATAATTTCCAGTGGGCGTGGGCATCGGGGTGGTGCGCGGGGCAGTATGCCTGACCCGCAGTGACCTCAGGGTCTCAAACACAGCCGGTTGGTTTGGGCAAGCCACCGTATTTGGTGATCGGCTTCATTGGCCCGGTGTTCCACTGCTTGAACATCAGCTTCTGGTCAGCCTTGATGTATTTGGAAAATTTGCGGATGGGCGGTACCACGGCCTGATCCTCGTAGCATGCGCGTGCCTGTAATATCTGCTCCCACTTTTCATCCGTCATCTCTATTCCGTCCGCTTCTGCCATCGCTTTACCGATTTCAGGTGTCCATTGATTCATGTCCAGCAGGTAGCCGTCGCCATCCCGTTCCGGAATCTGTGTAGTCATTCTTGGTTCCTCTTGATTGGCTGGTTTATTGGCCGGTTTATAGATCAGTGTATTTTTACCAGTCTCCCTGCTTTTTGTCTGTACCGATCTGTAGGTATGCCCCGCTTATTCCTTTAATCCGATGCTTGTGGCCTTTTGGTTATTAGCTCATTACTAAAATTTATGATTAAAGTAGGATTTCGATTACCGCGTATTAATCACATATTAATAAATAATGAGCAGCAGGAGCAGCGTACTTCTGCCTCCCCGGAGAAAACGACATGAATATTTCTTCCTTGCTGGCATCTATGGTACTGGGTAGCAGCTGTATCAATGTGAGTCCTGTTGGAGAACAAGCCTATCTGCCCTATCACAACTACAAGCCTTGGGCAAAAATTTATGGACGTAACCGTGGTCGCCAGAACTGTCAGCCCAATAACTCGGATAGCCTGGATAGCTCGCTGCGTAGTCTGATCACTCAACAGGGTCTGAAGGGTGATCCGGCATCTGGCCGGGATATTCCAGACATCAGTAGTGACAAGGCACAACTGGGTATGCGTCTGTTTTTTAACAAGGCGCTCGGAGGAGAGAAGAACGTGGCGTGTGTGAGTTGCCATCATCCACTGCTGGGTGGCGGCGATGATCTGTCTCTGCCCATTGGGGTGGGGGCTGTGCAGCCGGATTTACTGGGGCCGGGACGTGAACATCTGGCGGGCAAACCGAATGTACCGCGTAATTCACCCACAACATTTAATATCGCCTTGTGGGATTCTGCCATTTTCTGGGATGGCCGTATCGAAAGTCAGTCCGGCATTGCGGGTGCCAATGGTGCAATCGGCGGTATTCGCACCCCGAGCACGGCCTTGGGCGTTACTGATGTGAACGCGGGCACCAATCTGGCCAGTGCCCAGGCTAAATTCCCGGTGACTTCGCATGAAGAAATGCGCGGCGAGTTCGCCCCGGAAGGGGATAATACTTATGTCTGGGATCATCTGTCCGGGCGTTTGGGTAATTTTGGCGAGGGTGCAGGTGAGCTGCTTGTACCGGAGTATTGGGTCGGTCTGTTCCAGATGGTTTATGGTGATATTAACAGTAGTGCTGAAGCAGTTATCACGCCAGAACACGTATTTGACGCCCTTGGAGCTTATGAACGTTCCCAGATTTTTGTGGACAATCCCTGGAGTCAGTACGTCAAAGGCGATACCCAGGCCATTGATGAGAGTGCCAAGCGCGGTGCGCTGCTGTTTTACCGGCCTTATGCACAGGGGGGTGCTAATTGTGTGGCCTGCCATGCGGGTGACACGTTTACCGATGAACAATTTTATACATTGGCAGCACCCCAGCTGGGTAAGGGTGGGCGCGGGGGGGAAGACAACAGTAATGACTTTGGGCGGGGTAATGAGACACGGCTGGAGACAGACCGTTTTTCTTTCCGTACACCCTCGCTGTTAAATGTGGAAGGGATGGCGCCTTACACACACGCCGGCGCTTATCTGGATCTGGAGGCGGTGGTGCGCCACCATCTTGATCCTGAACAGGCCGTTGCCCATTATGATGCGGCGACTGTCATGGCGCTGAATCCGGGGATTCAGGTGGACAAGGTGCAGTCGAATACCCGTGAAGCGCTGGACAAGCTGCGCGATGACCAGCTGAACCGGCGGACACCCTTGCAAACCGCTTATCTGAATGAAACCAATGTTAACGACCTGGTGGCATTCCTGAAAACACTGACTGACCCCTGTATCAAAAGTGCAAGCTGTCTGGCCAAATGGATGCCTCCGCTGGCTGAAGATCCGAATGGTTTGCAGCTGGACGCCCGGTTTGATCTGTCGGCCCGTCAGGCTAAAGTAGGGCATTGACTGTTCTTTTTGTGGACTCTCCTGAGAATATCGTTTTGCTGCGGTATAATGGCGGTCTGTTTGCCCACTAACAAGAGAGTAGTATGGACATCGTTTATGTGCGTGATTTGCGTATCAATGCCCGCATCGGTATTTATGACTGGGAAAAAAGTATTCAGCAACAAATTCGAATCGATCTGGAGATGGCGTGGGATAACACCGTGCCCGCCGCCAGCGACGACATCAAAGACACTCTGAACTACAAAACGGTGGCGCAGCGGGTGGTGCAACTGGTTGAGGCTGACCATTATGATCTGGTCGAGCGGCTGGCTGAACAGATAGCCAGCACGTTGATGACCGAGATGCAGGTGCCCTGGATTCGGGTCACGCTGGGTAAGCCGTTCGCAGTCAAAGGCTCCAGTGAAGTCGGCGTGCAAATTGAGCGCGGGCAGCGTTGATGGTGCAGGTTTACCTGAGCCTGGGGAGTAATATCGAGGCTGAACAGAATATTTGCTCCTGCCTGCATTATTTGCGCTCCCGTTTCGGGTCAATCGTCAGTTCGACGGTGTATCAGACACCTGCAGTGGGTTTTGCGGGGCAGCCTTTTTTGAATCTGGTGGTGGGGTTTGCTACGGAGTTGGACATCGGTAGTTTGCGAGTTTATTTGCACAAGCTGGAAGATGCCCATGGACGGGTACGCGGTGGAGCCAAGTTCAGTTCGCGCACGCTAGATGTTGATTTGCTGCTTTACGGTGATGCAATACAGCGACCGGAAGACAATCTGCCTCACCCGGATATTTTGAAATACCCCTTCGTGCTCTTTCCACTGGCGGAAATCGCGCCCCAGACGATTCACCCGGTATTACGCCAGGATTTTCAGCAGATCGCCCGCGACTCAACGCTTAGTTTGCAGGCAACGCCCATAACGCTGCATTGCCTGCAGCACTGATTATGTGCAGGTACAGGTGCCAACAAACCAAGCGGTAGCTTATTTACTGAACAGAGAATTTTGTTTTGAACTGGCTGATATAGTGATTCAGGCGTTTGTCCAGTTTTGAACCGACTTGTGCACCCAAGCGTGCCAACGGGTTTTTGGTTACGCTGGTTTCGGTGAAAGTGACACGGGTACCACCCGGTACCTTGATGAAGGTGGCCTGACGGGTGCCGCGTACCTGTTTGCCTTTTTCCAGTTGTATCACCAGTTCCTTCTGATGAACTTCCTTCATTTTGCGCAACACCAGCGTGCCGCCCCGTGTGGCTTGTTCAACCCAGCGCATGCCGTCATCATCGTCTTTCATTTGCACACCTTTCAGATCGGTGCGCCATTCTATCTGGCGGGACAGCTCACTTAAGGCCAGCCAGACATCTTCAATCGGTGCCTTGATCAGCTCGACCCTGGTTGCCTGCTGATGGGGTGAAATCATCATCCCCAGCAGGAAAGGTATTAGCACTAGCAGGATAACAATCCCTGCCAGAATCCATATGAGTGTATCATCCATTCTGCTTTCCGGTAAAAACTTGAGCAGCCCCAATCATAACGCGAAAAGCCCGCTGTTGCGGGCTTTATTAATACAAAAACAGCAAGTAATTGCTGATCTTTGCATCAATACTACTTGATCTTGGCTTCCTTAAAGATCACATGCTTGCGTACAACCGGATCGTACTTTTTAAACTCCAGCTTGTCGGGAGTGGTACGTTTGTTTTTGGTTGTAGTGTAGTAGTAGCCGGTTGCTGCCGTAGAAACCAGCTTGATTTTGTCACGTCCGCCTTTCTTAGCCATTTTTTGCTACTCCAGAATTATACTTTTTCGCCGCGCGAACGCATTTCAACCAGAATGGTATCGATACCTTTCTTGTCGATGATACGCATACCTTTCGTCGAAACACGCAGTCTGACGAAACGCTCTTCACTTTCAACCCAGAAGCGATGCCAATGCAAGTTGGGCAGAAAACGACGCTTGGTCTTGTTATTTGCGTGTGAAACATTGTTACCTGTTACACGGCGCTTACCTGTTACCTGGCATACACGAGCCATGGGACTTCTCCAAAACTGCGATTCAAACACTAAAGGCGCGTGAGGATAGCAAAACATGTACGGGCAGGCAACCCGAATTTGTTTATTTCACTGCAATATATTTTACTGTATTTCATAGTAATGGCCGGTTCCCACCGGATGATGCCTGTTCACCGGGGTAGTTTGGCAAATCGGGTAGCTTGGTGGGCTTGGGTAGTTGCCCGGCCAAACGGGTTTGCAAACTTTGATGAAACGCACGTACCAGTAAAGGCGCCTGAATATTACTGGGGGTGTGCAGGAATATATAAGGCGTGAGGCCTGCCTCTATCCAGCGGGCGGTTTGTGCAACCCACGGTTCCAGCCAGCGCTGGTTTTCTTCAACCACCGGGTGGCCGATGTAACGCAGGATGGGGGAGCGGGCTGTTGTATCCAGTTGTACGGGCAGGCGTGGCTTGCGTGCTTGCGCTTCCTGGGTCGGCTGATCCAGCGCAGGGGCTGAGTGTACGGGCCGACTTTCAAAGATCACCCGGTCAATGCCCATCCCCTGCAATAACCCATTATAGTGTGCGCGCGAGTTGTGATCGGTGAAAAAGGCCGGGTGACGGACTTCGACGGCATACTGGAAATCACGAGGTAATGCCCGCAGGAACCGTTCCAGCGTACCCAGCATGGCCGGAGAGAATGAGGCAGGCAGCTGGATCATGAAGGGGCGCAGCCGCTCACCCAGTGGTGCCATCCGTTGCAGAAAGGCGCTGGTTTCCACCGCCGCATTCTGTAACTTTAACTGGTGGGTGATGGTGCGCGGGAATTTGAAACTGAAGCGAAAAGTATCCGGCGTGGCTGCCAGCCAGCGGGTGACCATGCTTTCAGACGGCACAGAATAAAACGTGGTATTGCCTTCAACCGCATTAAAAACGTGTGCGTACTGCGACAGAAACTCGGCGGGCTTGGCTTTGGGAGTAAAGAGGTTGCCTTTCCAGGCAGGAAGTGCCCAAAGCGGGGTGCCTATATAATAAGGCAAATGGGGAGGTGGGTTGTTCGGTGGCATCGGAATGGTGTTTGGCAATCAAAGCATTATTTTAACAGCTATCAGCCCCGGTGTATGCGGGTGTAGGCCGATCCAGGCTCGTGAATCAGACCCCAGCCTGAGGATGGCCAGGGTCGAATTCAGGGTGAGTGGTTTTAAATCACGTGCACTTAAACTACCTGCACCTCGATTTTGCGTGGCTGCGCCTGTTCCACTTTGGGAATGTGCAGGGTCAGTACGCCATCGGTCTGGCTTGCGGAAATTTTACCGGCATTCAGTTCACGGCTTAGGGCAAATGCGCGCTTATAGCGTGCCGCCTGTACCTCTGCATGGGTTATTTCCATTCCGTCCGGGGTATCCAGACGGGCGATGCCCTCTAAGGTCAGGGTGTTGTTTTCAACGTGCACACTGACCTCGCCTTTGGGTACGCCCGGCATTTCAGCGGTCAGGGTAAATCCGTCCTCAGCTTCAACAATGCTGACCAGCGGGCGCAAGGCCGGTAGGGCATCACTGATTTGTTCTGCTGCTTGGGCAGGTACATTCAATTTGCTGTCTGTCATTTTCTTATCCTCCGATTACTGGATTTCAATGCGTTTGGGCAGAGTTTCTTCACGTCGCAGGATGCGGATGCGTAACACGCCATCCTGGTAGCTGGCGCTGACGTTATTAACATCAACATCATCAGGCAGTGTTACCACCCGCTTGAATTTGCCAGAGAAGCGCTCCTGTGCGTAGACAGTCGATTGTGCATCATCTTTAGGCAGATCCAGCAGACGCTCACCTTGTAGTGTCAACAGGTTTTTGTCGATCTGGATATCCAGTGATTTTGCATCAACGCCGGGTGCAAAAGCGTATACTTCCACCGAAGTGGGGGTAGCACCCAGATTGATTGCCGGAAAGCTGCCGCGTGCGACCGGGCGGATATTGGATGTAATATTGCGGCCACGTAGCTGGCGCTGCAGTTGTTCGAGTTCGCCGAAAATGTCATCCGGGAAAGTGAATAATGATCCGTACATGTTAAATCTCCAACGTTTCATGTGGTTCAATGTGTCTATGTCCTATCGATATGGGCGCTTGGAAATCTCTTCAAGGGTCGGCAATAAAAAACTTGACAAAAATATTATTTTATAAATTTAAATTTTTGACTGACTTGAAAAGGGAAGGCTTGCCCCCATCTAGACCCGCAAAGAACCCGATTGAGTCAGGCAAGGAGAACCTGTGTGGAATACAAAGATTACTACAAGATACTGGGCGTAGAACGTGGCACCGACACGGAGGCTATTCGCAAGGCTTATCGCAAGTTGGCCAAGAAATATCATCCGGATGTCAGTAAAGAAACCAACGCGGAAGAACGTTTCAAGGAAGTGGGCGAAGCTTACGAGGTCTTGAAAGATAGCGACAAGCGGGCTGCCTATGACCAGCTGGGCGCTGACTGGAAACAGGGGCAGGACTTTCGTCCGCCGCCTGGCTGGAATGGCGGCGGTGCGGGTGGTTTCCGGGGCGGCATGGGCGGTGGCGAAGCGGACTTCAGCGATTTCTTCTCATCCATTTTCGGGGGGGGCGGCTTTGGTGGACACCATCCCGGCGGCGCCCGTCCACAACGCCGCCCGACACGGGGTGAAGACCAGAACGTCAAAATCCAGATTGACCTGGAAGATGCTTTGCAGGGTGCCAAGCGTACCTTCACCCTGCGGAATAATAGTGGCGAGCGCACGCTTACGGTGAATATTCCGAAAGGTGTCAAGCAAGGCCAGAAGATTCGCCTGGGCGGGCAAGGGCAGGCGGGAATGGCCGGTGCGGGTGATTTGTTGCTGGAAATTGAATTTTTACCCCACCGCTTGTATCAGGTCGACGGGCGTGATTTGACGCTGAATCTACCGGTTGCACCTTGGGAGGCCGCGCTCGGCGCAACCGTCAATGTTCCCATGCCGGATGGTGGTAGTGTAGGCATGAAGATTCCGCCGGGTTCACGTTCCGGGCGGAAACTGCGCCTGAAGGAAAAGGGAATACCCGGCAAACCGGCAGGGGATTTATACCTGACCCTGGAGATTGTTTTGCCGCCTGCGGATAGTGAGCAAGCTAAAAAACTATACGAGCAGATGGCAACAGAGCTGTATTTTAACCCGCGTGAAGCCTTGGAAGTATGAATATTCGGGGGCTTTCCGGTTATTTTAGCCGGATTGCAGCGGCTACCCCTTACCCCCCTGCATTAGATGCTATACAATACTGCACCGCTTTAAGTGCAAAAAAGGGGTTCCAAAGCAAGTGGCTGGCGATTAAGACTGCTGCCTTTGGCTGAGGGTATCCCGCACTTTAGATGTGGAACAAGGCAGACGGGTCGGCAGAATAGAAACTCCTGCTGGCAAGCAAGCAAGGCTTCACCCGAACCAACTAATACGGTGTGATTGCCAGCAGGTTATTGCATTTATATGAGACTTTAAATAATGACGGACTTAAGCAAATACCGGAATATCGGTATCTTCGCGCACGTTGATGCGGGCAAAACCACAACAACAGAACGCATTCTGAAACTGACCGGTAAGATCCACAAACTGGGTGAGGTACACGACGGCGCTGCAACTACTGACTTCATGGATCAGGAAAAAGAGCGCGGTATCACTATCCAGTCTGCGGCCACCACCTGTTTCTGGAAAGATCACCGTTTCAACATTATCGACACACCGGGTCACGTCGACTTCACGATTGAAGTCTACCGTTCCCTGAAAGTGCTGGATGGCGGTATTGGTGTTTTCTGTGGTTCCGGTGGTGTTGAGCCTCAGTCCGAAACTAACTGGCGTTATGCGAATGACTCCGAAGTCGCCCGTGTTATTTACGTCAACAAGCTGGATCGTATCGGTGCGGATTTCTACAGCGTTGTTGATCAGGTTAAAAATGTGCTGGCAGCGCGTCCGGTCGTCATGACCCTGCCGATTGGTGTTGAAGACCAGTTTATCGGTGTGGTGGATGTGCTGACGCGCAAAGCCTGGGTTTGGGATGCGTCGGGTGATCCGCTGAATTATGAAATTCAGGATGTGCCTGCCGATATGGTCGACAAGGTCGAAGAATATCGCGAGATCATGATCGAGACTGCAGTTGAGCAGGATGATGATCTGATGGCGTCCTATCTGGACGGTGTAGAACCTTCGATTGAAGAAATCAAGCGTTGTATCCGCAAGGGCACGATTCTCTTGGACTTTTTCCCGACTTACGCTGGTTCTTCCTTCAAGAACAAAGGTGTACAGCTGGTGCTGGATGGTGTGGTTGATTACCTGCCCAGTCCGACCGAAGTGACTCCACAGCCTGAGGTTGATCTGGAAGGGAACGAAACCGGCTCTTTTGCGATCGTTGATGCCGACAAGCCTTTGCGGGCGCTGGCGTTCAAGATCATGGATGACCGTTTTGGTGCCTTGACTTTTACCCGTATCTATTCTGGCAGGCTGGAAAAAGGCGATACCATTCTTAATACCTTCACCGGCAAGACCGAGCGTGTGGGTCGTATGGTAGAAATGCACGCTAACGAGCGGATTGATATTGACTCTGCCCAGGCAGGCGACATTATCGCGTTGGTCGGTCTGAAAAACGTGCAGACAGGTCATACGCTGGCCGATCCCAAGCACCCAGCGACGCTGGAACCGATGGTCTTCCCTGATCCGGTTATCTCAATTGCGATTGCGCCGAAGAACAAGGCGGGCGCTGAAAAGATGGGTATTGCCCTGAACAAGATGATTCAGGAAGATCCTTCTTTCCGCGTTGAAACCGACCAGGAAAGCAACGAGACCATCATCAAAGGGATGGGCGAGCTGCATCTGGACATCAAGGTTGACATTCTGCGTCGTACCCACGGTATTGATGTTGAAGTCGGTCGCCCACAGGTGGCTTACCGCGAAAGTATCACCCAGCGGGTGGAAGACAGCTATACGCACAAGAAGCAGTCAGGTGGTTCTGGCCAATACGGTAAGATTGACTATGTGATCGAGCCTGCTGCAGCCGGTGATGGCTTCAAGTTTGAGTCAGTGGTGGTCGGTGGTAACGTACCCCGTGAATTCTGGCCTGCGATTGAGAAAGGTTTCCGTGAAAGCATTCACAAAGGTGTGCTGGCCGGTTATCCGGTCGTTGACCTGAAAGTGACCTTGACCGATGGCGGCTTCCACGCGGTTGACTCCTCGGCGATTGCGTTTGAAATTGCCGCAAAAGGCGGTTTCCGTCAAACACTGCCCAAGGCTGGCCCACAGATTCTTGAGCCGATCATGAAGGTTGACGTGTTTACGCCTGAAGATCATGTCGGTGATGTGATCGGTGACTTGAACCGTCGTCGTGCCATGATCAAGTCGCAAGACACTGCGCCAACGGGGATTCGTATCAAAGCTGAAGCCCCCTTGAGCGAAATGTTCGGTTATATCGGTACGTTGCGTACCATTACTTCCGGTCGCGGCCAGTTCTCCATGGAGTTCTCGCATTACTCGGCTTGTCCGAAGAATGTCGCTGACGAAGTAATTAAAGAAGCGATTGAACGCAAGAAAGCGAAAGACGCTGCCCGTTAACAGGGTCTGGTTCGTGTGATGTGAAAAAGGCTGGCTTCTGCTGGCCTTTTTCTATTTTGGGGAAAAGACTCAGAGGTTCTGTGGTTAGCACGGTATCTTTTTTTCTATTGTTTTATAGAATAATAGTGATTATTGAGAATTCTAATTTTAGCGTTTGCTAAATTTGCGTTATAACTGGAATGTCGACAATCATGGTTAAGAATTAAGGGAAAAGGCATTATGAGTGACAGAATTCAACTAGGCGGAATGCAAGTGTCAACACTTCTGCATGATTTCGTGAATGACAAAGCACTGCCAGGCACCGGTATTGGAGCTGCGCACTTCTGGAAGGGGCTGGAAAATATCGTCAATGCACTGGCACCGCGCAATCGTGCGCTCCTGGAAAAACGTGAACAGTTGCAGGCGCAGATTGATGACTGGCACCGCGCTCATCAAGGGTCTTTTGATTTTGCGGCTTATAAGGCCTTCCTGCAAAAAATCGGTTATTTGCTGCCTGAGGGGGAAGACTTCTCTGTGACCACCGACCATGTGGATACTGAAATCACCGCGACGGCAGGCCCGCAGTTGGTTGTACCGGTGATGAATGCCCGCTTTGCCCTGAATGCGGTGAATGCCCGCTGGGGCAGTTTGTATGATGCACTGTATGGCACCGATGCGATTGCAAATGACGGTGGCGCGGAAGCGGGTACGGTGTTTAACCCGGTACGTGGCAAGAAAGTGATCGAATTTGCCCGTGAGTTTCTGGATGAAGCTGCACCCTTAAAGCATGGCTCCCATCACACCGCGACCCAGTATGCGCTTGTCGCTGGCCAATTGCAGGTGACCTTGGCGGATGGCACCAAAACCACGCTCGCCCAAGCCGAAAAATTGCGCGGCTATCAAGGTGAGGCCGCTGCGCCATCTGTTATTCTACTGCGCAATCATGGTCTGCATTTTGAAATACGGATTGATCGCAACGGCCTGATCGGCAAAAGCGATGCTGCCGGGGTTAATGATATTTGGCTGGAATCAGCGCTGACGACCATTATGGACTGTGAAGATTCGGTGGCGGCGGTCGATGCAGCGGATAAAGTCCAGGTATATGGCAACTGGCTGGGCTTGATGAAGGGTGATCTGCAGGAAAGCGTCACCAAAAAGGGCAAAACCAGCCTGCGCAAGATGAACCCGGATCGTGAGTATACGGCGTTAGATGGCTCTACCCTGCGGTTGCCGGGGCGGAGCCTGATGTTTATCCGTAATGTCGGTCATTTAATGACTAACCCGGCGATTCTGGATAAAGAGGGGCATGAGATTCCGGAAGGGATCATGGATGCCTACCTGACCGGCCTGATTGCCATTCATAACCTGAAAGGTGATACCACGGCTATCAATTCGCGGACGGGTTCGGTTTATATCGTCAAGCCCAAAATGCATGGGCCGGAAGAAGTCGCCTTCGCCGTTGAGTTGTTTGGCCGCGTGGAAGATGCCCTGAATCTGCCGCGTAATACCCTGAAAGTAGGCATCATGGACGAAGAACGTCGCACGACGGTGAACCTGAAAGAGTGTATCCGCGCGGCCAGTGAACGGGTGGTATTCATCAATACCGGTTTCCTTGATCGCACGGGCGACGAGATTCACACCTCGATGGAAGCAGGCCCGATGCTGCGTAAAGGCGATATGAAAAATGCGCCTTGGATCAAGGCCTATGAAGACTGGAATGTCGATATGGGTCTGGCTTGCGGTTTGCCGGGGCATGCCCAGATTGGCAAAGGCATGTGGGCCATTCCCGATCAAATGGCGAACATGCTGACCGCCAAAATCGGGCATCCGTTATCCGGTGCGAACACGGCTTGGGTGCCATCCCCTACGGCGGCAACGTTGCATGCCTTGCATTACCACAAGGTCAATGTGGCTGAGCGTCAGCAGGAACTGAAAAGTCGTGCACGCGCGAATATTGATGATATTTTAAGTATTCCACTGGCCGTTAATCCTGACTGGAGCGCCGCTGATATTCAGCAGGAGTTGGAGAATAATGCGCAAGGCATCCTCGGCTACGTTGTGCGCTGGGTTAACCAAGGGGTCGGTTGTTCCAAGGTGCCCGATGTCCATGATGTGGGTCTGATGGAAGACCGCGCCACCCTGCGGATATCCAGCCAGCACATGGCAAACTGGTTGCGCCACGGTATTTGTACGCCGGAGCAGGCACTGGCTGCATTGCAGCGCATGGCGACGAAGGTGGATGCCCAGAATGCAGGTGACCCCGCTTATACGCCGATGGCCGGGAATTTTGCGCAGAGCGTGGCTTTCCAGGCGGCGTGTGATCTGGTGTTCAAGGGACGTGAGCAACCGAGTGGCTACACCGAGCCTTTATTGCATCAACGGCGGGCAGAGGCCAAAGTAGCGCTGTTTTTCTAGGTTCATGCTTCATCATCTTCAGTAAACAGGCTCAGGTTCACCCTGCCAGTGTCCGCACTGGCAGGCATGCTCAACCCAAAATACTGCCATGCGTGGCGGGTTGCGACCCGTCCGCGTGGGGTGCGCATCAGAAAGCCCTGCTGGATCAAATAAGGTTCCAGCACGTCTTCAATCGTACCCCGCTCTTCACCAATCGCCGCCGCGAGGCTGTCTACGCCGACCGGGCCGCCGTCAAATTTTTCCAGTACCGCCAATAACAGGCGTCTGTCCATGTGATCAAAACCCTGATCATCCACATTCAGCATGTTCAGGGCACGATCGGCCATGATTTGCGTGATGTTGCCATCACTTTTCACCTGCGCATAGTCCCGCACCCGGCGTAGCAGGCGATTGGCAATCCGGGGGGTGCCGCGTGAGCGTTTGGCGATTTCATGCGCGCCACCGGCGTCAATCGGCACATTGAGAATCCCGGCGGCACGGGTGACGATGTAAGTCAGGTCAGCCACATTATAAAACTCCAGCCGCTGGACAATCCCGAAGCGATCCCGCAAAGGTGAGGTGAGCAAACCGGCGCGGGTGGTAGCGCCGATCAGTGTAAAGGGGGGTAGATCAAGCTTGATCGAACGGGCTGCCGGGCCATCCCCGATCATGATATCCAGCTGGAAATCTTCCATCGCCGGGTAAAGAATTTCTTCCACGACCGGACTCAGGCGATGAATTTCATCAATAAAGAGCACATCATGCGGCTCCAGATTGGTGAGCAGCGCAGCCAGATCACCGGCCTTTTCCAGTACCGGCCCCGAAGTCTGGCGCAGGTTTGCGCCCATTTCCTGGGCAATAATGTTCGAGAGTGTGGTTTTACCCAGACCCGGCGGCCCGAAAATCAGGGTATGGTCGAGCGCATCCCCGCGTGCACGCGCGGCACTGATGAAAATTTCCATCTGTTCACGTACCACCGGCTGGCCGATGTAATCCTGCAGGCGGCGCGGGCGGATTTTCTCATCGACGTAGGCCTCTTCACTGGAGCCTTGTGGCGAAATCATTCGGGTTGTGTCCGGCATGCTGCGTCCTGTGTGTTTACGGGTGTGTGTTGATTGGCCTTTATTATCTTACAAAATAGCAAAAGGCGGATGAAAACTCATCCGCCTTGGCGGGTTTGATGCGATTAATGGCGATTAGGCCAGATAGCGCCTTATTCCATCGAGATAACCGCCGGGTTAAAGACCGCTATCGCTGCCCCGTTTTGCGCCTGAAAGGCCGCGACTTCAGATTGCATTTCGACAGTAGCCGCCAGTGAAGCAGTCGGGTCAAGGATAGAGCCATGCACCCCTTCACTGAAACGGACGACACCATCAGAACCGGGAGTGGTTTGGGTAATGCTTTTCAGCCCCATCACGCGGATAAGTGGCTCAGTGCCAGACAGTGGCGCGGTAGCCACGCTATTCGGGATAACAGCATCCCCCCCGACACCATTGATGCCCACGACTTCGATCATGTGTATCGGGTGTTTTGCAGCAGCCTGAGCACCCAATACCACCGGATCAGCCGGGTCAGTCACCATCTGCGTGACAGCCATGAAAGTATCATAAGCCGCTGTGCCCTGTTCCAGACCGACAGCCGCCAGCCCAGCGTGGATGGATGGGCCAAAGCTTTCAGAGGCATCCAGCAAGCGGGCAATCCCACCACCGGGCGTCACCAGAGAAGAAGGCGTGGATGTCGCTTCCTGACTGAGATAACCTGTGCCGACGATGCCACCCAATGAATGGCCAACAAAGCCAACCCGGCTGGTATCCAGCAGCAACTTGCCGGAAGGCAGCGTATTGACATCCGCCAGACTTTGGCGCAATACCAGCAGGTCGGAAATACCCTGACGAATGTTATCGCGTGAGGTCAACAGGCTGGTCAGATTGATGAAATGTGAGCCGGAGCTGTCAATTTCACCATCCGCACCCGCAGCACCGGTCGTGTTGTTGGCGACATCCAGATTGAGCGTGCGCTCGGCATCACCGGCAAACAACAGGCTGTTTTCTGCCTTGAGGGGGCTGGCCGTATCAGTTACGCCGTGTAAAGGCAGATCAATAGCAACAGCCGCAAAACCAGCATCTGCCAGTGCGTCAGCTATTGCCAGCACATCCTGACGGCTACGGGTAATACCGTGCTGGAAGATAACCACCGGCCAGCCCGCTGCAGGCGGAGTTGCCCCGGCTGCAGACGTTGCGCCGGGTGTGGTCATGATCACAGGTACGGTCTGCGTCGTAGTTGTAGCTGGACTAGGGTTGAAACGGCTTAACAAGGAACCACCGGCACCGTGCCAGAAATCACTCAAGGGTGCGGTTTCACTCAGGTAATAAGGCAAGTCAACCGTGCCGATATGCACATTCGCCTTACCCTGCAAGCCGGGTACGAAGGTAGCCGTTGTGCCAATGGCTGGCGACACCACCATGTTCTTGGTGGCGGCCTCTGCCTTGGCCGTGACAGCAGCCAGTACCGGCGATACCGATTGGGTGGTGAATGTCCAGCTCATGATCACGCGATTGCGCGGGATGCCTTGGGTAAGCGCTGCGGCTTCCTGCGTACCGATCAGCTGCCGCAGTGGTTCTAGCGCCGCAAACGACCCAGACAGCGGGCTGTTTCCCTTGGCGAGCAGGTAAGCACTGGGGCTGGCTGCCGCCTTGCCGTTCGCGTCTTTGATGCTGTTGGTCAGCACTACCATGTAGCTGGTGCTTTCTTTCAAAGGACGCAGCGGCAGGAACGCGAGGGCGTCAGCAGTGCTATTGACCGTCGCCAGCATGTCGGCTGCACCGAGTTCAGACACCACGCCGGTTACTGCACTGGTAGCCGGGTCTTTGGTCACTTCGAACACATGCACGCTGCTACCGATACCGACTGATTCAGGGTCAATCGTGTTGCTGAAATCAGCGGTAAAGGGTGAACTGAGGCCAAAACCATCCAGCGTATTGATGATGTCGAACAGCGGTTTTTGGGCGGCGCTGGCATTGGCGGTCGGGATGTTCAACGTGCCATCGGTGCTACCGGCAAACAGCAGGTCGTTAGTACTGGGGATTTTGCCGTTGGCCGGGTCGAAAATCGGTGCCAACGAGGGGGAATACTCATTCTCCGCTTCTTCCTGAGAAGCATCAAAGTCATAATCGCTGGAGTCGCTACAAGCGCTCAAGCCCAGCAATGCCGACAGGCAGAGTAATGCAAGTTTATTCTGTTTCATCCGTACTGCTCCTAGAATGACCAATTGACTTGGGCGCTGAGGATGTCAACGCCTGCTTCATACACACCCCGCACCGCATAGCCATTATCTTCACTGGTATGATCGATGGGCGTGTCGTCCATGAACAGGTGTGAATAGCCTACGTCCATGCTCAGGCCTTTGGCCAGTTGATAGTTACCACCGACCGAGAGCCAGGTACGATCCGTATCCGGGGTGCGGGGCGTTCTGAGCTTGGCGTTGGGTACCGGGGTTTCGTCATAGGCGACACCACCGCGCAACTTGATGCGGTCGTTGTACTGGTAATTGGCGCCCACAGCATAACGATTGACATCATTCCAGCTTTCATCGATGTCAGTGACGATATTACCGGCCGTATCAATCACGGTCAGGCGCTCAAAGCTGCTCCAGCCGGTACGGCTCACATCACCCAGTATTTCCAGCTTGTCATTGACTTTATGCGCGATTGAAATGGAAGTGGTATCCGGCAGGTTGGCTTCTGCCGTGACCTTGGCACCATCAAAACGGGTGACACCGGTCGCAGTCAGGATAGGCTGCAAGGCGGCATTGACTGCATAGCTGGAGCTGCCTTCCAGGGTGTGGTTCATGGCAGAGCGGTAGCTGACCCCGATTTTGGTGGCAGGGGTGGGTTTGAAAATAGCACCGAGATTGTAGCCATAAGAAATATCATCACCACTAATCGTGGCTTTGGTATCGGTGGCGGCATTACCCAGCGTAGGTAAGGCCGCCAGACAGGAAGCCAGTACATCACCGTTATTGGCTGCACTGGCAATGCTACGGCAGACGGCAGCAGAATCCACCGAGGTGCTCAGTTCAACGTCAATATATTGCGCATCGAACCCGGCTCCCAGTGTCAGCTGGTCGCTGATCTGATAGGCTACTGAAGGATTGACATTGATGGTTTTCATCGCAGAATCCAGCGCGGTATAACGCCCGAACCAGTCATCGGCATAATCGATCTCCAGACCGAAGGGGGCGTTCACGCCTAGACCGACCGTTAACTGGTCATTGATGCGTTTCGCTGTATAGCTGTTGGGCACCAGCGCCGTTTTACCGCCATCATCGTTTACACCACTCAGTGCAGCTTGCGCCTGATTGAAATCGCCACCTGTCAGCGCCGGGTTAACCCAGGAACCTTGGTTGGTGAAATCAGCCTTGGGGATGATAACGTGGGCGGCAGCAGAAATATGCGTGCCTTCGCCCAGCTCGCCCATGCCTGCCGGATTAAACCAGATAGTCGAGGCATCTTCAGACACGGCGGCGGCACCGGCAAAGGCATTACCCATACCGGATGCTGAGTTTTCAATCAGTGCAAAGCCTGCCGCCTGCACCGGGTTCGCCAAGCCGCAAGCGATAGTCACCGCCAGCAGTGACTGGATAGGTAGTTTTCTCATTTAATTGCTCTCCTCCTGTTGTTTGTCAACAAAAGTAACAGAAAAAACAACAAAGGAGAACAACCAGATGATCGATAGGTGTTATTAAATCACCGACAAGCGGTCACCCTGACTTGTATGCAGTGTGTGCGCAGTTCGCATGCAACTTGTAAAGGGTGACCGCTCCGTATAATCAAGAAGTTAGACAATCGGGTTGCGGTAAGTGTCGACACGATTCTGCCATCCGCGTAACCAGCGCGCCTCATTCCGGGAAGGGTCAGAGTTCTGTACGCGCCGGTTGAGGACACGCATGGCCGCATCTGCAAATTCATGCAAAGCCGGTCTGCCTGCCTGGCTGGGGCGCATTTCTTCGAGTACCTGCCGCAGACCCCAGCTTTGCCCTTTATAGCCACCGCCACCCAGACCTTCCCCTTTGAAGTTGACATAGTCGATCAAGGCATACCAGCCCCCCGGTGTATTGGCGACTGCATTCAGGTTACGCGCCACATGCTGTTGGTTGCCATTGGATGCTTTGACCAGCTTGGGCATGGCGCGGCGGGCGCGATCAACGATGTACTGAGCCTGCAGCTCTTTGGTATTGGCCAGCAATTGCTGCAGTTGCTGCACTTCGGGTGTATTTTTAGCCCGGAAAAATTCAGCCCGTGACCGCCAGGGCGCACCGGTATTTTTGGCCTGTTGTAACCAGCCCGGTAACTGCACACCGTTTTGCTGCATGTAATCGAGCAAGCCGGGGAAGGTATTGCCAAAACTCTGGCGACGACCTGCCGGGTACCAGGTAAAGTGGCCGATACCCATTGCAGCGAAGTCTTCACCATCATTCCAGTGCGCGAGGTTGTTGATGTTGCCGCCACCTTCGTTATTGAAAATCTGCTGACCGATAGCCTGTAATTCAGCCCGTGCCAGTCGCGGCATGCCTACGTTTTGCTGGCCTGAACCTTGGACATTGGCATTACGGTTATAGCCGTTGGGGGCAGGCTGGTGTTGCAAAGTGGGGATGTTATAGGCCTGCTGGAGCGGACGTTGTGCAAGTGGTCGTTGCGCTTGCTGTTGTACCTGAGGGCGCACCGGTGTTGTCCGTGCTACCTGCTGGGTATGCGGTGGTTGGTAGGTTGAACCCGTCATGGCGTCCGCTTCCGGAATAGCCTTTGGATTTTGGCTACAAGCCGAGACTCCCAAGCCAGCGAATGCAGCCAGTAATAGAAATTTTTTGTTATTCATAGGTTTGCCGTTTTGTTTTTATTATCAGGATTTGCTATCCAAATATAAAATCATTCGTGGACTTGTTTAAATTTAGCCGACGAACTGCTACTACACGCGGGCATCGTCGCAATTTTGCCCTTAACAGAGGCTGATTAGCGGGTGGATTGGAGAAAATACTTTAAGTTTCTTATCGGCAAACAAGAAAAACCCACGCAGCAGGCTGCATGGGTAAGTGAGGTATATAAAACAGTTTAACTGAAATTAGCCAAGATTAGTTGAAATTAGCTAAAAAATTATCGAAAACTAGCGGTTAGGATCAACCAGAATGCGCCCTTGCACCTGTCCGGCGATGATGTCACGGGCGGATTGCTTGATTTCATCCAGGCCGATAATGCGGCCAATGCTGTCCAGCGCCGACTCCGGCAGCTCTTTGGTCAAGCGTGTCCATGCCTGGGTACGCCGTTCGAAAGGGCACATCACCGAGTCAACGCCGCGCAAGCTGACATTACGCAGGATGAAGGGCATAACGGTTGTGTTTAACTTGAAATTACCCGCCAGACCACAAGCAGCGACTGCCCCGTTATAATCCATTTCTGCCAGAATGCGTGCCAGCATATCGCCACCCACCACATCAACCGCACCTATCCAGCGCTGGGTTTCGAGTGGGCGGGCAGGCTGGTTCATGGCTTCACGGCTGATAACATCGCGTGCGCCCAGGCTGCGCAGGAAATCATGGGTTTCTTCACGCCCTGACACCGCCGTCACGTCATAGCCCAACCCGGCGAGCAGTGCGACCGAGACACTGCCGACACCCCCCGCCGCACCCGTGACAATGACTTTACCCGCATCAGGTTTGACCCCGGCTTCTTCCAGTGTCATCACACACAGCATGGCAGTCAGGCCTGCTGTGCCGATGGTCATGGCTTTTTTCATATCCATTCCGGCAGGCAACGGCACCAGCCAGTCGGCTTTAACGCGGGCTTTCTGCGCGTAGCCACCCCAGAAACGTTCCCCGACGCTCCAGCCGGTGAGAATCACTTCATCACCCGGCTGATAGCGGTCTGATGCGGATTCAACCACAGTACCTGCAAAGTCGATACCCGGCACCATCGGGAAGTCACGGATAATTTTGCCAGTGCCCGTTACTGCCAAGCCATCTTTGTAGTTAAGTGAGGAATAGGCGACATCGATCAGCACCTCTTCATCCGGCAGGTCGGTTACCTCCAGTTCACGGATAGCGGCAATCATTTTTCCATCTTTTTGGTCTAATACCAATGCTTTGAACATAGTGGCTCCTTTGGCAAGTTTTATGGCAAGCATTCAAACCCAGTATTGTAGTGGAAAAACAACGGCGGCTATAGGACTAATCTTTTTGTTTAAACCCGTGGCTCCTGTTGCGTAGCACAATGTGCGCTCCCGCCACCCGCCGCAATCCCGTCAATATTGATCTGTTCAAGCTTGCGCTCAGGGAACGCCCGCTGCACGGCGGCTTTGGCGGCTCGTCTGCTTTCTCATCCCCAAACTCCTGCATGATCACCGTCTTCCCGTGCGCACAAACAAGGGGTCGGTGCCACGCATCCACAGGTCATTCAGGGGCGTGTTGGCCAGCGTCGCGAGGCTGCGTTGTGTTTCCGGCAGCAGTTCAGCCGGTTTCAGCAGGCATGTTATAGGTGCCAGCGGCCTCGGCGGTGTGCGGTACGGTGGCGAATGTGCCGAGCGTGCATAAGGGCAGCAGTGAGCAGTGCTTTGCTGGCGAATGGGGTCCGTGTGTTTTTCATGGTGTTTATCCTTTTAGGTGATGGTTGTCTACCTGTTCAGGATAAGGGGTGAAGCTGATATTTAGCTGTTGACAGGAAAAATAGGGAGTTAGCGGATAGTTTGTACAGTCAGGTCGGGATGTGGAACATCCAGCCAGATGCTATCCGTTGTCATAACCGGTTGTTTCAGGCTGATAGCCAGTTGCAGACAAACCCTGTTCCTTTTTGGCTTCTTCCCTGCGTTCAGCAACCAGCTCATCGGCCAAGCTAACAGAAATCTTGCTAAAACGTTGTTGGAGCTTGTTGAGAATATCCGACGTTTTTTCCAGAATGATCCGGTCACCTTCCAGGCGCATCAACAAACGTTGTCCCTGCGTTAACCCCTTGTTTTGTGGAAAACGATGTTCGGATGCTCATTTTTTTCTCATCTAACTCACTGTTAATTCAACTGATTTTGGGAATAATACCCTTCCAACGCCAGCAACTCACGATCAAGCTTGCTGAAATCAATGGTACGGCCACTCTCCAGCCAGCCTGCACTGTGCAGGACAATATCCGCGCCGCTGCTGATAGCAGTATGCGTGTTCACACCGCCTTCATAACCGGCCTGTGCATCGTCGGTTTTGGAAGTGGTCACGCCGCCATCTGCCCGAAACGGCACACCCAGTCGTCGCGCCAGTTGCGCCCCGGCAAACTGTACCAGCCGCGAAACCGGGTCACCAAACACCGGCACCATCTTCTGCATGGAAAACGGGCAGGCGTACAAACCGAGTACCACGGGTGCACCGGGGCGGTATAACTGGGTGAGTGCCAGGCCTAGCAACACTTCGGCGTAGCCTTGCGCCAAGGTAGCTGCGACAGTCACCGGGCTGGTTGCCCCCATCATCATGTAAGCCGTGACGATGCAGGCTTGTCCCCGGCGCGCGGCAGCCCGCAAACAGCGCAGGGGGTTGGGCTGGTAGACCAGCGGCGGGGTGGAGTTGATCACATGCAGCAAGTGGCATTCACCCGCCACCGGCTCACCGATGGCCAGCAGATCGATCACGTCCAGCAAGGCCTGTTCCGATATCACACAGCCCAACATCGGTTTGTCGGAATGTGTGAGGTGCGCCTGTGCCATGGCCAGATGCCGCGTTTCCAGCGGTACATCGTGCAGATAACAGAGCAGGTAGCCGGTACTTTTCAGCGCCGCTGCTGCGTGACAGCGTTTTACCAGCCGCGCGTAATCGTCCAGCGTGCCATAGTGAATATTGCCCTGTTCATCCTTGACATTCGGCGCACCATAGACGGGGATGAAGACCGGTTCAGCCTGCCCGACTTGCACGCTGCGTGCCGGATTCTGGCCGTGCCAGATGAAATGGGCGGGGGCGCTGGCACGAATCAGATGGCGTAAATGGGCACCGTCGGCGCGTACCCGTGTGCCGTTGATGTCTGCGCCTGTTGCCCGCAGCACCTCCAGGCTGATGGGGTCATCCTGTAACTCGATGCCCATCTCCCGCAGGATCTGGTCGGCTTGCTGTTCGATGCTATCCAGTTGTGACGGGGTGAGAAGCGCGTAACTGGCGCGGGTACTGTCTGTTTTCATGAGTAATGCGCCACCGGTTCACCCAGAACAGACCTGTCAGGGCTAATGCCCAAGCCCGGTTGCCGGGGAGCCAGCACCCCGCCGTCCAGAATAGGGGCATCCAGCTGTGCCGTTTGGATGCTGACCATATCGCGCGTGTCCAGCACGCACCGCAGGTATTTGGCCGGAATCGTCTGCCCCAGATGCAACAGGGCTGCGAATGCAATCGTCGAGCCGACCGTATCCTGTACACTCATCGTCAGGCCTGCCGTGATGGCGATGTCGCGCTGGCGGCGGCAGCGGGTCAGGCCGCCATTTTTGGAGACTTTCAGGCCAATGCCTTCCGCTGCTTCGTCGGCAATGATCTGCAGGATGCTGGCTTCGTCGGTGGCCAGCTCATCAAAAACGATGGGTCTGTCCGTCCGGCGATGCAAGGCAACATGCTCGCGCCAAGTAGCACAGGGCGCTTCCAGCACAAAATCCAGTTCGGCGGGTAACAGTTTCAGCAGGCGCAAAGCGTGTTCAAGGCTCATGCCGCCATTGGCATCCACCAGAAAGTACTCACCGGGCGTCGCATCCGCGAGTGCCGCCTTGATGCGGGCGGCGTCCAGCCGGGGGCCACCTTCTTGTTCAGTGGCACCGATTTTAACCGAATGCCCCCGATAGCCGCGTTGACGATGCTGTTCGACCCGCGCCCGCATGTCTGCCGGTTCACCCGCATAAATGGATGAAATCACTGGCAGGCGCTCCTGGGTACTCCCACCGAGCAGGTCACAAACCGGTAGATTCACTGATTTACCGAAAATATCCCAGCAGGCAACATCCAGCGCAGTTTTGGCATGCAAATGGCCGATCAGCAGCTGATCCATGCGTTCATTGAAACGGTCACTCAGGCGCGGGTCACAACCGATCAGACCCGGTGCCATTTCGGCGATACCTGCCCGCACACCCCGCGCATGAGCGGCAATGTAATTGGCACCGAAGGGTGTGGACTCCCCCCAGCCTTCCAGCCCACAAGCCGTAGTGAGGCGGACTATCGTGGCATCAAAGTGGGTATAGGTTCTGCCCCCGGAGAGCTGATAACTGCCACCGGCATAGGGTAAGTCGACCTGGAATACATCAATGGCGGCGATTTTCATTGGCTGCTCCGTTAGCAGGTTGTGGGTAGTTTAGTCAGTTTGGTCAATTTAGTCGGTCACGGGTGGAATCAGTACCAGCTTGCCGGTGAACTGCTTGGCCAGAAAATCCTGCTGCGCCCTGACAATTTCGGCGAGGGGGTAGGTTTTTGCCACCACCGGGCGAATCTCGCCGCGTTCGATATAGCTGATCAGGTTGCTGAACACGATCTCATCCTGATAGGTACAGCGATGGCGAGGGAGGGCACGACAATGATGAACTTGGTGAAGCCGTAACGCCGGTTCAACTCGAAAAGGTGGTTTCCTGCCCTTCAAAGACGCCGAGAATGGCTTCACCGCCTGTTGTTGGTAGGCAAGCTTGCTATCGAACTGGATTTTCATGTCAACTGCCGCGCCCCTGATTGCCGGGAGCAATGCGCTACGCAGTGCGTAGCCTTTTCAGAAACCGCTTCAGTCATCCAGCAAGTCCTCTAACTGTTGATCAGTCAAACCCTGATTGCGGTTGCCAACTTTTTCACTAAACTGAAGCAGTTCAAAACGGGCTTTGGCGCGTTTGATAGAGCGGTGCAGGCGTTCAGCCAATAATTCACGGTCAGGTAATTCTGTCAGGTATTCAGCCACATGAATGCCGGATTTATCCAGCTCCAACAGTTCAACCTGTTCAGCCTTTTTTCCGGTACACAAAATGATACCCAATGGGGGCTTTTCATCTGGCTCGCGGTCAAATTTATCCAGCCAGCGCAGGTAAAGCTCCATCTGGCCTTTGTATTCAGCCTTGAACTCGCCAATCTTGAGTTCAATAGCGACCAGCCGTTTCAGTTTGCGGTTGTAAAACAGCAGGTCGAGGTAAAAGTCGTCACCATCCAACTGGATACGTTTTTGCCGCGCCAGAAAACTGAAGCCAGCACCCAGCTCCAGCAAAAACCGTTCCATCTCGCGGATGATGGCTTGTTCAAGGTCGACTTCCAGGAAGGTATCCTGCAAGCCCAGAAAGTCCAGCATGTAGGGGTCACGCAGAAGCAAATCCGGTGATACTTTTTCCGCATTACGCAAAGTTGCCAACTCTTGTGAAATGAGTTCATCCGGTTTGCGGGAGAGTGCCGTGCGTTCGTACAGCATGGAGTCAATCCGTTTGCGTAAGGTACGTACACTCCAGCGTTCTACGCGGCACATTTCTGCGTAGAACTCGCGTTGCAGCGGTTGTTTGAGTGGAAGTAACAGGGTGAAATGACTCCAGCTCAATTGTCGTGACAGTGTTGCGACAATCTGCTCATCAGGAAAGTTTTGAGCAAACTGTATCATTCGGCGCAGATTTTTTTCGGTGAATCCACGCCCGTATTCACAGCTCAGTTGCTGGGAAAGGTTCAGGATCAGGCGTTCACCGTATTCTGCCCGCTCACCGCCCAAGATTTCATGGTTGATGCGTTGCCCGATGCGCCAGTACAGCAGCGTCATTTCAGCATTAACAGCAGCGACTGCCTGTGTTTTGGCGGATTCGATCAGTTGGCGGACTTCAGCCAGCAAGTCGGTATTGGTTGGCAAGTTTTTCATGTTACACGCTCCGCACGTCGTCAATCCCCGCCTGTTTGAGGATTTGCACGGCGTTGACCTTCACCACGTCGTCGGCAAAGCCGGAATCGCGGAATACCGCGCGCATCATGTTGTCTTCGGGCTGGAGTTCGTCTTTGAGTTTGGCGATGCCTTTCTGGTGCATGGTATTCCTTTGTTCGAGTTGGGCGGTTAATGCCTGTATCTGTTGCTGGCACTGCTTGGCCTGCAGGTTCAGTTCCAGCTTGGGGTTTGCCACATAATGCCCGGTATAGCGAGCCGTTTCCAGCCTCGCGAGTTTGCCCGTCAGGCATTGCCAGAAGGCGTACAGGTGTTGCTGGTCACAAACCTCAAAGCGGAAGGCTTGCAGGAAACCAAGGGTGGTGGCGGGCACCCCAAACGAGACGAAGAACTCAGACGTATCACTCATTGGGCTTTGCGTATTTTGCATGGACTTTCTTTACCACATCATCACGATAGTAATTGAGGATTGAGTTGTTGATTGTCGCCAGTAATCACTACACGGCTGATCCCATTGGCACTTATCAGCTGCGTTGGGAAATCGAAAACCTGTTTCAGTGCTTGAAAGGACGCGGTTTTCACATGGAAGCCACTCACTTCACCAAACCTCCTCGCATCAAAAAAATGATGGCGCTGCTTGCCATTGGCTTCTGTTGGGCGCACAAAGTCGGCGAATGGAAGGAAAAAGCCATCAAGCCTTTGAAGATGAAAAAACATGGGCGCAAAGAGCAAAGTGTCTTCCGTTACGGCTTGGACTACCTGACCGATTTATTGAATGGAAGGGTACGGGAAACAGTGGATATGCTTAGGCTGCTGCTTCTGTTCCTTTGTCCACCACAATTCATGGCGATGGAGGATGGACGTATGAAACTCAGGCGTTTTTCTTTTGAAAAAATTCAATGAGTTAAGCGAATTGTCGTGTACAGAGCCACAGTAAATGCAATATTGCGTCGTCATTATGAGCATTCCCTCATTGCATGGTCAAGTAGCTTACTACTTCAAAGTCTTCGATGCCTTGTGTTTCTCTCGGCGCAAGCACCAGTCCACCACAGCTGAACAAACTCAACACGCTTTAGTCGGTCACGGGTGGAATCAGTACCAGCTTGCCGGTGAACTGCTTGGCCAGAAAATCCTGCTGCGCCCTGACAATTTCGGCGAGGGGGTAGGTTTTTGCCACCACCGGGCGAATCTCGCCGCGTTCGATATAGCCGATCAGATGATTGAACACGATCTCATCCTGATAGGTACAGCCAAAAAAGCTCAGGTCTTTCAGGTAGAGGGTGCGCACATCCAGTTCGACGATTGGACCTGCGATAGCACCCGCCGTCGCGTACCGCCCACCCCGGCGCAATACGTCCAGCAACGCAGGCCAGCCCGCCCCCGCGACCAGATCGACCACCAGATCAATGCTGTCTTTGCCCAGTTCCGCCACCAGATCGGCATCCCGCGCCAATACCTTGTCCGCTCCCAGGGCTTGTACCTCGGCAAATTTGGCGGGGCTCGCCAGGGCAATCACCGTAGCACCCCGCCGTTTGGCCAACTGGATCGCCGCCGAACCGACCCCGCCGGATGCACCGGTAATTAAAACCCGTTCAGCCGCTGCCAAACCTGCCCGATGCAGCATGTTCTCGGCAGTGGAATAGGCGCAGGGAATGGACGCGAGTTCAGCGTCTGTCCAGTCACAGTCAACCGCCTGCACAATCGCACTGCGGGCAACGGTGTATTGTGCAAAGCTGCCATCCAACTCGGAGCCAAAGGTCAGGAAATCCAGCTGACCCGGATTAGCCGGGTTGTCATGCATGGGGCGCACCAGCACCCGTTCACCCATCCGCTGCGGGTCGACCGCTGCCCCGACCGCGATGATATAACCGCAACAATCAGCGCCCTGGATACGCGGGAACTGCAAGGTAGCGCCTGACCAGCTGGCATCATTCTTATTGGCCGTGCTGAAACCGCTGGCGCCACCTTCATGGGTGCCGGTAGTGACCGCTTTCGAATACCAGGCGGTGCGGGTGTTGATGTCGGTGTTGTTAATGCCGCAGGCAGCGACTTTGATCAGCACTTCGTCGGCTTGTGGCGTGGGTACGGGGACATCGGTGCGGTATTCGAGTGTCTCGAAGCCGCCGTGGCCGGTGAGGTAAACAGCGTGCATGGTGCCAGGGTGCATGGATGAGACTCGGTGACGGTGGGAAGTATCTGCAGAATAGGGGATAGGGGGAGCGGCTGTCCAGCGTGTTTTTTTGCTCTGAGCGGTCAGAATCGTGTACAGATTACACCTTGCAACGCCCGCTTTGATCCAGGGCATCAGAAATAACCGGCAGACACTAAAAACCATGGCCAAGTCTTGAGGGTTTGCTGTACCGTCTTCCACACCGGTCAGATCAAAGCCAATTTCACGCTCCACGCCATATTGGAAGGCATCAATCAGAGCGTTTTACCACTGCCCCGCAAACGCCTCAAATTCATTCGCCTTGGTAAAGCGCACATCATTTTCCAACGCAGCAAAATGCGCCCGTCCGCATTTGATCTTGCCATCCTCCACCGGGCGGAGAGCATCCGGTAACACTTGCCCTTTTCAGTGGATACCATTCGGTTACTTTCCACCGCAAATAGAAACCCCATGGGGTGATTTTTTACCGTTTTGAGGTTCTCTACGCAACTGTACCCACTGTCGCTTGTCCCAAAAGCAGGCGGCAGCCCCCACTCCAGCACTTCAGCCAACATGTCCTGAAAATAAGCGTTTTAGTCTTCCTTTCCGATTGGTCATACACCCGATAATCCATTGGAAGATGCAGCCCTTGTACATCGGTATAATACAATGTGATTAAACTCAACCCGTTAACCACGCGATGATGCTTGCCAGACCAGAAGTGTCCCACTAAATCCATGTGCTTGGAATAGGGTTTGTCCAAAACACTATTATCCACGCTTAATGTCCCACCGATCAAATTCAGGGCCGACTTTGCCTCGTTGAACAGGTCTTTCAGTTCGTAAGCCTCCCGCAACAGGAAACTGTTTACGCTGTCGTGTGAAATCCCTCTACCTCCGCGAGACGAGTATAGGTTGCAGAAGCACCGCCCGCAGCACAAGGGCGGTGACGGTCAGCGACATGTGTTAAAGACCCCGTTGCGCCAAGGTCAAGCTGCCCAAAGCTGCCAGTATCCGCGCAAAACTGGCGCGTGCACGCGTCACGCTGTGGCGTGCCCGTAAATAGCCGTGTACCAGCCCGGTTTCTTCGCTGCAATGTGCCACGCCTCCGGCTGCCTGAATTTTCTCACAATAAGCTTTGCCATCCCCGGCGAGTGGGTCGCATTCTGCCGTGAATACCCAAGTTGGTGGCAAGCCACTGAAATCCACATCGTTCAATGGGGCAAATACCGGGTCATCGGGAATATCGGCTCCACCCAGTAGCATTTGCTGATAAAACAGCATGTCCTCGGTGGCAAGCATGGGGGCGTGGGCATGTTCAAGGTAAGTACCCTGGCTGAAATCACTGCCGATTACCGGATAAATCAATAATTGCCCAAGAGGCTGGATGTCGCCCTGACGGCTGCGGTGGGCGACCGAAGCGGCAAGTGTTGCCCCGGCGCTGTCTCCGGCCAGTATCACCGGTAGTTTGTTGCCCGCTGTGGCATGCTGGAAACTGGCGAGTGCATCGTCAAACGCAGCCGGGTAAACATGCTCCGGGGCAAGGCGGTAATCGACCGAAGTCACTAACAAGCCAGTGTGCGCACAGAATTCTGCACAGACATCATCATGGCTGTCCAAATCACCGACTACAAAGCCGCCACCGTGGAAATAGAGTAGATGGGCATGCGGCGAGTGCCCCTGTGGCTGGTAAATCCGCACCGGGACAGGCGGAGCGCTGGCAGATAACGCAGCGTTTGTATCTTCGTACACGCTGACACCTGTTGGTCGTCCGGCATGAAATTTCCGGCACATGGCGTTGTAAAGCGCCCGTTGCCCGGTCATCGACTGTTCTTCAGCCCCCGGCGGGTAGCAGGCCTCGGTGGCGGCAATAAACGCCCAGGTTTCTGCGTCGATCAGTCGTGTGTATTTTTGATGATAATTTTCATGAACATTTTGCATAAAAACCCTGCTGGTCGCTGAACCGGAGTTTGCCTTGTGGCGACAAAGCTACTGTTGCCCATTCTCAGTGGCAAGATTCACACAAGTTTAATAACTACACAAGACAGGGCTTACAAAATGCACAGAATAATCGTTTCAGCGATCTTATCGTTTGCGGTATCGTCTCTCACCGTGGTATCCGCCGATGCGACAGAACGTGCCGCTGAACGCGCACCCTCTGCGAAATCATCAACAACCGTTACTCTCATCAAGGCAAGTGCGAGCACCCATAGCTCCCGGCTACCGGTTATCGTTAGCAGTCAGCTTGTGGCTCAAGATCTGTGCCGTTTGCATTTCGAGGGCGGTTCTTCACTGGATGTCCACTGTAACGGCAGAAGTTTCAGCATCCGGGGAAACCATAATGGCATTACCCCCACCGCCCAACATACTGATCAATCGCCTCCAAACTAAACCCCTGATACGCAAACGTATACCCGGCAAACACCTGTTCCAGCTTCGCCGCCTTGTGCTGCAACGCGGGAATGCGGATACGTGCCGGATTCATTTTCACCTCCCCAATCAGCACTCGGCCATAAAACACCGATTGATGCGTTGAAGGAATGGCAGAAAAAGAAACCAGAGCTATTCAAAAAGAAAGTCTATAATCTTGCGGGACTTGACATGTAGGCTTGCAAAAGCAGGCCATCAAGTTATTCCTACAGCGCCTGCCCTAGAAAAAATCATCCTGACCAAAGGCCAGATCAATGGTTAGTGCATACTGGCTGTAACGGGTATGGGTATCGACATCTGCCAATACCAGCGTGTACACGCTACGGCGGTCAAAGCCGGAACCGATCAATTTCAGGCGAGCCTCCCTGATTCGCTCCTCCATGACAGCCGAGGTACTGTCAAAGCTGAGTCGTTCGCGACTGGAGACTATCTGACCGGCGGCATCCTGCACGTACACTTCCAGATTTCTGGGTTTGAAATGTTCTCCCAATGGGTCGGTCTGAATGAAGCGCACCTTGTCGATATTGTTCACCAGCCGAACCGGCTGACTGACCACTACCACGCCCACCGCCTGCTTTTCGTGCCGCGCCACAGATTCCTTTTCCAGTTCGCGGATATGAAGCACCGGCACGCAGATTTCCTGCAGCATGGCTCCACCATGCACAAACCGCGCCCCGCCGACAAAATGAAAACGTTGTGCGCCTTTGGGCAACAGGAATTCAGTATCATCACCACCATCGGCGGTGTCAGCAATACGCCCTTTCCAGCATTCGTCATAAGTGGGTAGCTGTCTGCCGATAATATAGCGTTTTTTGGCCTCAATGCTGTCCACTGGTTTGACCGCCAGTTCCGTCTTGCCCGTTTGCTCCAGCGCTTGTTGCTGGAACAGGAAACCATGATCCGCCGTGATGATAATCCGGCTGCCATTGAGGTTGTTGACGATACGGCCAACCAGATGATTGAGTTCAGCAATCGCGTCCCGACAGACTTCGGGCGTGCGATCCTCGCCCCCCTGTTTGTCACAAATATCGTCAATGGTGTTGTGATAAATGTAGACCACCGCTTTGTCACGCACTTGAGCACGGCCTTCCTGCTTGCTCCAACCCATCACGTCCTTGCTGTTAACGGCCATGCCGTTCACTCTCGCCAGAATCCGGTTGCGATTGTCCAGCCCGGCGGATGACTGGCCATCGACCTGCACAACGGCTTGTCCTTTGGCATAAGTCAGCTGTTGGTGCGGTAACAATGCTGCCATACCCAACTGGGTATAACTCGGCAACACCCCCAGTTGACTGCCCATATCGGCTTTGAAACGCTTTTCAGCATTGATCAGGCTGGCGAGCTCTTCTGCCACTTCATAGCGCAGTGCATCGGAAATAATGACGAATACCCGTTTGACCTGCTTGCCCGCCAGCAGGCTGTTTACCTGCCGTGCGTAAAACTGCCGTTGGGAGGGAACGCCGGGCAGCGTCCAGTGGGTCATGCGTTCCTCACTGGCCAGATGCCGATCCCAAGCCAGACCCAGCTCGTACAGATACCAGTGGGTGTAGAGCTTCTCGACCGCTTCATCCAGACGGCGTAGTATTTCACCACGCTGGTTGGCCACCTGACGAACAGCGTATTTGCACTGGCGGTATGCCTGATCAAAGCCAAACAGCTCCTGTGCATAGGCGATGAACATGTCGCGGGCGGAAGCATAATGGAAACCATCCGGATGAGCCTGGCGCAGGCCAAACAGGCGTTCAGCCTGTTGCAGGGCGGCATAGATATGCGCGTAATAAGCATTCTTGACCCGGCACCAATAACCACTGCGCCGTTCGGACAACATGGATTCGAAATAGGCACGATCCAGCGCCTTGTCCGCTTCCAGCAATGCGGAAACCAGACCTCGGATGATGATCTGCTCAATGGCTTCAAAAGTTTTGCAAGCGGCCAAATGCTCAGGCGTGCAATCGTGCAGACGGTGGCTGATTTCCAGTTGCCGCTCCAATACACCCGCAATGGTCTGGTAATACCCGGCGTAACTCAGGCTGTCACGCCAGTTCACCAGTAAAGCCAATGCCGTGGAGCGCCCGGCGGCCGTCTTGAGGACGTTTTGTAGCAGCCAGTCACGATCCAGACTATCCGTCTGTGACCACAATTCGGTGCAGAACAGCTTGAGGGTGAAATCAGGGAGGGAGGGGGCTTCACTGGTGTAGCTAAATTCAGCCTGTAATAGCACCCACAGGGATTCCAGCAGCCCCTGTTTTTGCAACAGGGTTATACCGGGCAGCTTGTCGGTATCCGTATCGGCTGCCAGTGCCAACGCATAGTCTTTCAACAGACTGAGCAGAATATCGGTCAGTTCTGCCGAGTCGGCTTTGAGCAGCACCACCATCATCTTACGGTCGAGTGACAACTCGTCCTCGTTGTCCGTCACTAGCCGCTGGAGGGCTGCCGTGTGTTTCTTGGTGAAAAACCCCTGACGCTCACGGATACGGCTGCGCAAGGTCATGCTGGAGATACCCAACTCGTGCAGTAGCATCGAACTGGCATCAGCAAAGAACGGCTCGCTATAGAGGCGCATATCCAGTAGCCAGTCATTGTCAGGCGCTGGCTCGGTAGTCGGGAAATACAGCAGAAAGCGGGATTCCGGCTCATCCAGCTCAATCCGCTTTTTGGTCTCGAACAGGGAACAGCCTTGCATATCCAGCACGGTGATGCCGTCCAGCACCAAGTTGGGCAGGTCGGACTGGAAACTTTGCTCCGGGTCATGCCAGAACACGATGCGATGCTGGGTGAATTTGGCGAGGATGCCTTGGGTGAGTTGGTCGAGGTTCAAAGTAGACTTTCCTCCCACTCAAACCCAACAATATTACGCACCTGTTTACTAAACTCCATGCCAATCAGGAAAATACGGTGTTGCCCATCGCGATAGGGGGCGGCGTAGTCGTTTTGCTTGATTTGTGCCATCGCACTGCCATTGCCTTCGCTCCCTTCCACCATCTTGAATTCAAAGATGTACACTTGTTTTTGTCCATCGGGTAGTGTGAAACGCAAGGCAATATCGACCCGCCCTTTGCTGCTGCTTTCTTCCGCGCGCGTATCAATACCCAGTGAACACAAAAACGCATACATCACTGAGGCGTAATAGCCCTCATACTCTGCCAGCTTGTTTTTGGTGTGGTTCTGATAAGCGATTTCGTCAAACAGGGTATGGAAACGCCGCTCCAGCGCCGCAAAATCATTGTTCAAGAATGCCTTATACACCGAATGGCGTTCTTGTGAGCCATCCAGCAGATAATTCTCCAGCAAATGCTGGGTTAAACTGTAACGCACCTCCCGATTCGGGTAGCCCAAGGTGTATTCGGGCTGCCCACCAAAGGTGGTTTCCTTGTTCTTTATCGTCAGATAACCGGTCTGAAACAGCAGTGCCACCAGCTCGACTTTACCGATGTCAAACGTATCCAGCGCATTAGCACCTATTTTGATGGCTTCCAGATCAGGCAGGTGGAAATGGCGAGCCTTCAGCACCTCCACCAGAAAGGTCGGTGTGCCAGTACTGAACCAGTAAGGCAAATACTCCCGGTTCTTGTCGATAAACAGCAACACATCAAAGGGGTTATAAACACTTTCCCCTAACCAGTTATAGCCGTTATACCAGGCGCGAATTTCCGGGAAATCAGCACCTTGCAAGTGCTCGGCAAAATCACGCTCCAGCTCGGTTTGGGTGTATCCACACAGGGCACTGTAGCGGGTATCCATCGAAATGTCGTTGAGGTTATTTAACCCGCTGAAAATCGACACTTTAGAAAACTTGCTGACACCCGTTAAAAAGGCAAAGCGAATATCGGCGTCGTTATCCTTGATCACGGAATAAAAATCCCGTAAGCCGTTGCGCATCTCTGCCGCAATCGCGTCATTTGAGACATTATCGAGAATAGGCTTGTCGTATTCATCTACCAGCACGACCACAGGTTGCCCGTAGTGCGCGGCGGCTTGCTGGATGAGGTCAGCAAAAAAGCCTGCATTATCTTCCTGATCCAGACAAGTGATGCCAAGCTGTTGCTGGTTGCGCCGTAACTGGCGCTGGATGCTCTTGTCCAAATCGGCTTTACTGCTGGGGACGCCACCGCCAAAGCTGATGCGGATAATCGGGTAGCGTACTGACCAATCCCAAAGAGGGTGAATATGCAAGCCCTGAAACAAGGCTTCATTGCCTGCAAATAATTGGTGTAGCGTATCGAGCAACAACGACTTACCGAAGCGGCGTGGGCGTGATAGGAAATAATAACCGGGATTTTGCGCCAACTTCCACATGTAGGCTGTTTTATCAACATAGACAAAATTATTCAGAATGATTTTTTCAAAGGTACTGATACCAATCGGCAGATCTTTCATCATTTACTCCTTGTCTTTCCCGCCCGTCACCGCTTTCACGTCTGCCAGCAACTCCCCAAACTTAGCATAGTTCACCTTTACGCCGTCATCGAGATCGAGCGTGATGCGCCTATCGGCGTAGTGTTTGAGCTGGTCGTCGAAGGCGCTCAGTTCGGCGCGTTGTTTTTCGAGTGCAGTGAGTTCCTTTTTCAGGCGGTTTTTGTCGGCGGTGGAGTCGGCGCTTTCGGCCTGTTGTTCGAGTTGCGCGGCGTAGTGGGTGTATTTGCCGAGCAGGGGCGTGACGTATTCGGTGCGCATCCGGGCGAGGGTGCCTTCATGGTAGCGGTGCAGGTAGACGAGGCATTCAAACGCTTTGTGTTTGCCGGAGCTGAACAGCCAGTAGATCGGGCGTTTTTTGTAGGTGCGCAGGTGGTCTTTGTAGAACTGGGTGGAGAGGTAGCGGCGGAGGGTGTCGAGGCTGCTTTCGTCGCGTTTGGGTTTGAGGGCGTGTTGGGTGAGGCTTAGGGCCACGAAATCGAGGTTTTCCTGCACGCGGGTTTCGCCCCAGACGATGCGCACGAATTCGCGGAAGCGGTGGGTGGCGTCGTCGGCGAACCATTCCTGGTCGGTGAGGGGGATGATGCCGTCGTCGTCGGGGGGGAAGACAGAAGAACCCCCTTCCCCAACATTAGAAGAAACCCCACCCCCAGCTTCGGGAAGAAACCCCACCCCAGCCCTCCCCTTATCAGGGGAGGGAGCAAGAGGGGACTCCGCTTCTTGCTCTTGTCCCTCCCCTGATAAGGGGAGGTTAGGAGGGGTTTCTTCATACACCTTCCAGAAGTCGACGTTACCACTATGCGCATAGACAAGCCCCTCCCTGTCCACCCGATACCGCCCCATCATGCAGCCGAGGGCGTAGCTGATGAGTTCGGCGCAGGTGTCGGACTGGAATCTAAGGCTCAGTTCAGCGTCGGTGGCGTTGCCGCCGTAGCGGTAGCGGGGGTTGACGGTGAGGGTGATTTGCTCCAGCGGTACGGCGGGGGTGAGTTCGTCTTGCAGGCCGTAAGCGCCAATGAAGAGGCGGTTGTTTTCTTCTTCGAGGCGCTGCATTTCTGTCACGGCGGCGGTGTTTTCAGCCTGCCATGCCGCAAACGCCAGCTTCACGCTCTCGCGCTTCGCCGCCAGCAACGGATTTACCGCAAAATCCCAGCTCCCCTCAAACGAATCCCAATCCCTTTTGGCAATTTTAATTAAACTATCCGCAATACAAAGATCAATATTTGATATTTTTTCAGGGAAAGGGAGTGTTGAAAAATAGCCCACATGGAAGTGTATAGTTGGGTTCAATGCCTTACTAATTAAGTCGTAAAATTTGTTATTTCCAGATAGTAAAAATATTCTTAGGTCAACATCTTTTTTAAATAATGTAGGGGCTATGACATTAGGTATAAAACCAATGCCATCATAGCGGAAGGCCGTTGCAGCAGACGTAACGTCAGACCATGTAACACAATCCTGAAAGTAATAATCAGGATTTCGGATCACAGATGTTGGTCTAAAATTAAAAAGCTCTTGACCATCATTTTCCCAATTCACTAAGTATTCATGATTACCATACCATTTTCTAAAATCTCCACCCTTTTGATGAGGAAACCATTTGCTTTTTGAGTCTTTTGCTTCTTTTCGATTTTTGAAACCAAACCCTATTTTCACAAGTGAAACTTCTTGCCATATTCTGATGAAGCGATCATTAGCCGCTGTGGCCAAACTTTGTTTGGCATTTACAACATCTGACATTTTTCGACTTTCAACAAATATATTTCTTATTGGATCACTAACCCAATAGGCGATTGGACTGCCGGGGATTTTTTTGAAGTCGGAAGGGGCTGCGGTGTAATTGGGAAAATTGAAGAATCGGTCAATCAGTTCTTCATTAGAAGCAGTACTGCCTTGTTTTTCAAACAGGCGTTTAAAAATACCTTTGGCATCATCTAAAGCGACATTGCGGATGACAAACGAACAGCTTCCGAAGTCAGAACCCCACACACCACGTCCGTTATGCACAAAAGTATCAATGTATTGGTCGTCAAGAATGCTGGTTCTGATATCTTCAAACGAAGATAAGAACATCCAGTTGGGGATAGTGATCATGCCAACATAGCCGTTCTTGGCGACCAGTTTCAGGTTCTTCTCAATGAATGCCGTGTACAAATCCGCTTTCGATTTTTTGTAATGGCTATTGATAAAGGTTTTCAGGGCAGGTGTATAAAATTTGCTGCCCATGTAGGGCGGATTAGCCACCACCGCATCATAGCGTTGCGCCAAAATAATAGCCTGCCGCACCAGCGGCAACAACGCCCGCGCCGCCGGTTGCTGGAGCGTATCCCCACGTTCCGCCAGCGCATCCAGCGTACCCTGCAAAGCTTGCAGTTCCGGCAACAACCTGACAGGCACATCAATCAACGAACCAAAGGTTTTGGCCTCGCGGAACAAGCCCTCCAGCGTCAGCAGCAGTTGATACACCGGATCGTTAGCCCCATCCCCCAGCGCCATCTGCCCACCCCCAAACAAATCGGCGGATGTGCCTTTCTGCCAGTCACCCCGCAGATTGAGGGCTTGCCACAATGAATGCAATGAAGAAACCCCTCCTAACCTCCCCTTATCAGGGGAGGAACCAGAAGCAGAGTCCCCTCTTGCTCCCTCCCCTGATAAGGGGAGGGCTGGGGTGGGGTTTCTTCTGGGGGAAGGGGGTTCTTTAAGCGCCACCACATTCAGCTTCACCTGCCGCGTAAAGATGCGCCGGTCATCCGCCCGCGCCAACATCAACAACGCAAACCCCGCCAACTGCGCCGCCCGCTCATCAATATCCAGCCCGTACAGATTCTTTTCCAGAATCAGTTGCGGAATATCCCGCAGCCGATAACCGCGTTCCTGATAAATCGCCTTCAACACCTGATAAGCTTCCACCAGAATATGCCCCGACCCACACGCCGGATCGAGCACCTTCAACGTTTCCGGGTCAAGGCTGGCCGGAGTCAACGCCGCCAACTGCGCCGCCACTGCCGCGCTTTGTTCCGCAGGCTCGATATAATACGGCATCTGCGCCTTGAGGCCGGATTCCGGGTAAGTCTGCAACCACTGCCGCCCGATGGAATTCTGCACCAGATACTGCACAATCCAGTTCGGCGTGAACAACTGCGTGGCGGCGGGGATGTCTTCGCTGTTCACCACACGGCCAATCACCTGATCCTTACGCTCGGCAATGTAGAACTGGTACAGCCAACCGATAATCTCCACCTGCTGCCAATCACTTTCCGGGATAGCATCCACCAGCGGACGCAATAGCGAATCGGTGCGCGTCAGGTTATCCGGCAACAACAGCTCGGTATCATCCTCCAGCGCCTCGAACAAAAACGGCATCGCCTGATGCAAGGCATGGCACTGCCCGAGCAAGATAGCGCGGAACAGTGCCTCATCCTGATTGCCCGCCAGCTTCAGCCCGACCAGATGCTCCGCATCCAGCCCCAGCTCCGCCGCCACCTCCGGCACATGATCCAGCACCTGAAACCCTTTGGCCTGCTCAGGGTGCGACAACACCCGGAAACCATGCTCCAGGTAATTACCGTCCTGCAACTCCATGAAGCGGATCGCGCACAAACGGTTAAACCACGTATACGCCACCCGCTCCACCAGTGCTGCTAAGCCTTGGCTTTGGGCACGCTCCACCAGCCGCTCACGGGCGCGTGCCAGTTTCGCATCGAAAGTCTGCCCGCCGATTTGCAGCACCGACCCCGTGACCGTAGCAGGCTCGGCCTTGAGCTTGCCCTGCTTGTCCGCACGGATACCGAACAGGTTGAAACGCTGGGTGACAGCAGCAATGAAGTCGCGGCGGGCAGCGGGTGCGTAGGCTTTGATTTTGGCGGTGTTCATGGGGTTTCCTTGAATAGTTGTGCTACCCGCTGGGTATAAAAACGCTCACTCCACAGGCGCAGGCTAGGCTGTTCAAGCGCGAGCACAAAGCGCTCCACATCCTGCACCGCAGCTTTCCAGTCAATCGTGGCAATCCGCTCCAGCAATACCTGTTGCAGCCAAAGTGCATCGACGGGCGGGTTCTGTCCCTGCCATGGCCCGGCCTGCTGCAAGGCGGCCTGCAAATGCGCCAGATTGGGCTGCACCCCCTGTTTCACGTACCAGTTGAAATCGTACCAATCGCGGCCTTTCACATAGGGGCGGCACAAGAGCGCGTGGATTTTCAGGGCGAAATTGCTCGGCAAATCCTGATGGCACACCTCGAAATCCAGCGGAAAATCCAGATAGCGCCACGCAAACCCGGAAGCGGCAGGCGGGTTGATGTCGATTTCCAGCTTGATCTTCAGCTTGTGCGGCGTGTCACGGCTACCCGCCTGTGCCGGGTAAAAGGCAAGGTTCAGTTGCTGGGCAATCGAATCATCCTTCAGCAGGGCTTTCCTGATCGGTTGTTCCATGCGGCTTTTGTCCAGCACTTCCGGTTGCAACCCGAACAATTCCAGAGTGGTTAATAATTGTTGCAGATACGGCTGCCAGACAAACGTCGTCTGCGGCTGGAGCAGAATAAAATCCAGGTCTTCCGAAAAGCGGGGCAACTGGTGCAGTATCCGCAGGCTGGTTCCGCCCTGAAACGCCGCCACCTCAAAAAAACCGGCACGCCACAAACCATACAGCGCGAGTTCTTGCAGGATCTCCTTGAGCGCCTGCGTTTCTTCCGCCAAATTGCCCGCCTGATAACGCGCCAGCCGTTGCTGGATAATATCAATCATGCCGCCTCCCGCTTGATGCCAAGTTCGCCCGCCAACTGTTGCAGATAGTCTTGCACCCGCTGATGCTGGTAAACAGGCTGGAGCTGCCGCACATCAGCAAGGGTCACGCGGTACAACTCATCCTCATCCAGCCGCATCCCATCGAGCAAGGCGGGCAACCCCTGCCAAGTTAATTTACGCAGGCAAACCCAGTCCAGCAAAGCCCGCAAAGGGCTGGCCAGCAGGCAGTATTGCCCCGCCAATGCCACCCGTTGCACACCATTCAGGAACTGGCCGCTGGTCAGTGCCAACGGCTGAAACACAAACGCTCCGTAGCCTGCCACCTCATGGCTGATGGATTTACGCCCCGGTGTGACCGAGGCGGTAGTGTAGACCGCTTCAGGAATCCAGCCATGATAAGCCAGCGCGGATTCAAACGAAACATAGCTGGCAGGCAACAACGCCTGTGCCACCACAAACGGGTGCGGCAAGCTTGGGCGAAAACGCGGACTCATGAGATACAAACCCCGTTTCAGCCGCAACAGTTCACCCGCTTGCAAGGCGCGGTTGACCAGACCATAACGCCGCGCCGCCGTGCCGCCCACCAACCGGGCAAGTTGCACATCATCCAGTACCCGCTTGTCCCAGCCTTGTTCCAGTAATACTTGCGTCAGGGTTTGCATTAATGAAATTCCACTAACTTCTGAAGAATGGAAGTATGCGGAATTTTTTCCGGTTTGTCATTTCACCCGCACCCGGTCCCCGGCGCGGACGGCTTTCAGCAAGCTGTCCTGCAACTGACGGATGTATTGTTCGACCTGCGCTTCGGTTTCCAGCATGGTTTCCCCACTACTGCCTGCCGCCCGCACGGTGATGGTGCGCTTGACGGGTGGAGTGACCGGCTTCCGGGGTGGAGGTTGAGGATCATTCCCCTTGCTGGATACGGGTGGCGGTGGCGGCTGTTTGGCCTTTTCCTCAATGTAGCGGTTGATTAGCTCGTAAGCGTCCTCTTCCAGCGTACCCGCTTCGGTTTGCTGGGAAAGGATCAGCGGAATGGAGTGGGTTTTCTCAATGTTCTGGCGGCATTGCTGTAAAGGGCGCAATGCACGGTTCTGCAACTCGGGCACTGCTCCTGCGGCCTCCAGCGTGGTGGTGATGTTACTGATACGCAGGCCAACCCGTTCCAGCGCATGAGTACGCTTTTCCGCCAGCAATTGCTGGTTGATGGTTTGCACCTGCTCAATCAGCGGATTGATACGCCGTAATTGTCCATACGGGGAAGCGCTGTGGTAAATGCCTTCCAGTTCTGCCACAGCATTCCGGGCGGGTTCATCCTTTTCCAGCGCCTGCCGGTTGACCTTGAACTGGTCATTCAGGGCACTTGCCAGTGTCAGCCAAGTCTGGAACTGGCTGTTGTAGAAGTTATCCAGATCCTCATAATCTTCAGCAAAATCTTCCAGCGCATGGGCATCGTGCAGCATCTGTTCGATCAGGGTGTAGCTGCCGCTTTGTTCCAGCAGGCCAGCCACCAGGATAATACCCTTGTCGATGTCGGCCTTGCCGGGATACTGGCCAGTTTGTGCCTTGCTGCGGAATTCTTTCAGGCTGTTGTGCCATTGCCCCAGTTCGCGGCGGATCAGTTCGGCCAGCTCTTTTTCGCCGGAGCCGGTGAAGGCTTTCTGGAACAGGCCTTTCACCAACGCCGCCGCTTTCCGGAGCTGGCGTTCGTCATGCTGGCGGATTTTCTGGAGGCGGATTTCAGCCCGCGAACGCACACTGGTAAACGGCTGATACGCTTTTTTCAGTGGCAACTCGGCCGCTTGCAGGGTGAAGCTGAGTTTGCCCGTCAGCCCCAAGCGCGCCACCAGCAACAGGATTTCATTTTCCTGCCAACCATACGGACGCCGGGTAAACTGGGTCAGTACATCCTTCAGATACACCGCCTCATTGCGGCTGATTTTCAGGCTGATGAACATTTCGATTTCGCGCATGGCTTCCGGGTTGCATTCCGGCGCATTCAAATCCAGCCCCAGTTGTGCCACATCATCTGCCGCCAGCACCGCTTGCAGTTCGCGGTTGATCTCCCCTTGCGTGGGGCGCAGCATCCTGAGTTTACCGAAGGTGTTTTCGAGTACATAACGGTACGCCTCATCCAGCATGGCGGAGGGCGTGGTGTTTTTCGGTTGCAGCCGCGCGCCGATGGCGTAGGCATCCGCTGCGGTGAACAAAGCCGTGAATTCGGTGTGCAGGCGTTTTTCACGCTGGGTGTTTTCCAGTGCCTTGTCACGCAGCAGGTGTTCCTGTTCCGGGCGCTGGCCAGATGCCACTTTCAGGAAGCGCTCAGTCTTGATGAAGGTAGTCAGCTCATCCCACAGGCGCTTGTTTTCTCCCAACTTGATCAGGATACAGCCGTCGTTTTCCAGCGAGTGCCGCAGGCAGTTGGACTCGTGATTATAACTGTCATAGGCCGGGTCAAGCGGCGACACAATCTTCACCACCAAATCTTCCAGCGTTGCGCCATCCCGTGGATGCCCATTACAGAAGCGACTCACCTTGAAGTCCTGCTTATTGACCGGGTAGCGGTAGGCGGTCTGGCGTTGCAGCAGGGTATCAAACACAATCTGCGCCAGCCGGTGGGTCTGCTCGGAGGATTCAATCTCGGTATGGCGGATTTCGTTCTCGATTTCCTTCTCTTCATTGGTCAGGAAAATGAATTCATCGCCATTACGGGCAATCAGCAATTGCCGTTCCAGCCGGTTGAGGCTGTCTTCAATCTGGCGGCGCAACGCTACCTTGTCGGTATCAATCCGCTCCACCAGCAGCGTGACCAGATTATCGAGGGTGCTTTTCACCGCCTCCACATAGCGGATCAGGAACAGCGTCTTGAGAATGTCGGCATCAAAGGCCGTCAGGGAATCCAGTTCGCACGCCTGATCAATCGTGCGTTTAACGGCAGGTTCAAGGAAGCTTTCAATCGGTGCATAAAAACGGTGGAACGGGATCAGTACATCCAGCCCCTGATCCTTGACCTGTTTGGCGGCTGACTGGAAGGCATCCAGCAGGGAACGCTCCCCCATCGCCAGATGCTTGCCGGTTGCCCCTTTGGTGCGGATCGACTCAAACACCTTCTGCACCAGCGCATAGTGGTAAGGAATAAACGGGTAGTTGTCGACGAACGAGCGAGCATCGGTATAGCCTTTCAGTTCCGCTGTGGTGGTCTTGTCGAAACTGAGCTGGTTGCGCAGGATGTCGCCCTTCTCGGTAAAAATGGCCTCCAGTTGCGCTTTGGCGGGTTCAGTTTTTTCCAGCAAACGTTTCTGGATGACTTCCGCCGTGTTGGTGCTGGAAAGCTGCAAACGGGTGTAAAAACGCCCCTGAATCTTGGAAAAATCATCACCCTGACGTTTGTCGAGTTGGCCGATAGCCGCATCAATATCCGCCTGCGCCGTCACGATCACCCAGGCACGGCCACCGCAATACGTGCCCAAATCTTCGGTAATGGTTTGCAGCTTGAGCATCATCTGCGAATTTTTGCCCACGAACTGTCCGACTTCATCCACCAGGAACAAGACGTTGCGCCCGCCGTTGTGTTCGATATAGTCGTTCACCCACTTGCAGAAATTGCGGATGTCGAGCGGGAAATTGTTTTCCAGTTGCTCCACCCACTGCCGTACCGAGGCAGCACTCTGCTGGCTGGCGGTGGCCAGGCTTGCCACCAATTCATCGCGGTAAAAATCGAAAGCGTCACGTTCCTGTTCCCAGGTCGAACTCGTCAGCTCGGCAAATTTATCCTTGAATGCCTGATATTGCCCCCGGCTATCCAGTTCCCGTTCCAGATGGGCAATGTAGGGAAAATCGGCACAATAGCCCACCCGTTCATTGAACACTTTCAGGAATACCTTGAGGATCGCGTTTTCCTGTTCATCAGTATTGGCACGCGAATCAATGTTGAACAGAATCACATCGGCGGCATGCTGGGCAGCGCTATGGATGTCCGCATACAGGCTTGCGTCCAGCGCGCCGGTATCCCGTTTTTCCTGAAAAAAGTCGATGGCGTGACGCTGCTGACTGTCCCTTTCGGTTTGCCTGTTTTCCAGCAGATAAGACAGGATTTTGATGAAATGCGATTTACCTGAACCAAAAAAACCAGAGACCCACACACCGACCTTGCCACCCATGGCGGGGCTGCGGCGGGTGAGTGCTGGCGTGTAAACTTCAAAAAAATGACGAAAATGCCGCTCCAGCTCCCGTGTCACTACATATTCATCCAGCTCCACATAAACGCTGGCGTTATCCAGTTGTTCAGCTTTGACCACTCCGTTGATGTCACGGGTCAACGGTTTATTGAAAATATGTTCAACGTTCATGCAAGCCCTTGGTTGTTAGTTTGCGTGGATAATTTACGTGAGTAATGCGGTTTTGCCGTCTTCTGGAACCAGTTTGAAAGCACGGTAATAATTGCGTGATTCCACCAATCCGAAGGGGTGCAAGTCCTGTCCGCTATACGTACCGGGGTAAAACAGCAGCAGTGGCGTCTTACCCATCACATCCTGCAAAGAGCTCAGCAGCTCGTGTCCACGCACCAGCGGCCAGGCGCTGCCCAAGCCCCAGAGGATGACAAATTCCTGTGATCCGGGTTGTATCTGTTCAGCGATGTAACGCGCTACCTTGTCCTGACTGAGTGGCCCGGCCAGGGTTTTGCGCAGCGCTTCGGCACCCACCTGCCGTTCGCGCTCGAAGGTGCGTTCCAGCAACCCGCGTGCTTCCAGCATCCCCACGAGCATCTGGAAAATATTCACGCAGGCAAACTGGCGGTTACGTTTTTGGAGTTTGTCGGTCAGCAGTGCAATATGCTGCCTGACCTGCACCTCATACTCAGCAGGGTAATCAAACAGCCAAAAGCCAATCTCATTGCCCAGACCGTCATTGCGCAGGAAACGGGGGTCTTCCAGACGCTTCAGAATCAGGTCGAGCCGATTTTGCAAGCCAGTTACCGCGTTTCCCGCATTTACAGCGTGCATTCGATAATCTCCTCCAGTTCGGGATGCCCCAGCCGCGCCAGCCAAAGGCGCACAGCCGCGAGCACATAAACCGGTTGAAATACCCGCTGGCGATTGGAGCTTAGGTAATGCCCTTCGACCAGTATCCGTATCACGTTGGTACCGGTTTTTTTCAGGGTTGCGGGTGAGAAGGTGTTTAGCTCTGGTATTTTTGCTTGCTGATCACTGATAAAAACCTCCCAGGCATCGCTCGACAGAGTGGTTTTATAAAGTCTTTTTTGTTCTCTGACCACGTTTTGCATAAAATCAGTCAAAACAGGAGCTTGCAGCATTAAGGCCAGCAGCAACATCTGCTGGTATTCCGGCTCATCAGCCTGTATCAGTGCCTGAATAAAATCCCCGCCTAAAGGCTCCAAACGGCGACGTATTGTCCGGGCATAACGAATAGAGGTATAACGTGACGGCTTTTGCAACCCGTTGTCCGCCTCAAACCGGTGCCGCCACTCAGCTTCACTCAGGTCTTGCAACAAGCTGGGTGCGACAATGCGGCTCTCACTCATCAACAGCCCCCCCCCCACCAAATCGCCCAAGTAGCGCTTGGCAACAGGATTTACCATAGCCGAATGACTGCCGCTGAATCTAGCCAGATTTTACCGAACAAATGCGGCAGCCACGACAAACCTTCATTTTTCAAGCTCCTGACATCCACTGTTTTCATGCCTGTTTCTCATGGTTTTTTTATCGTAGAAAGTAGGAGGATCATAAGGGAATATTGCATAGGCGCATAGGTAAGATGGATTATTGCGTTGTGTAATGGTCAAATAAATTAGGACAGTTCGTTAAGGTGGGGAGGATTGAGTCTGTCAAGGGAGCCAGTTTAAGCGATTTTTATCAGGACTGTCTGTGATTAGTGAGAAGTTACAAAAAGCCGCCACAGTTCACACCGCAGCGGCTCCATGTATTACTCTCAGCAGAATAACCTACCCCACATACCCCAACCGAATCACAAAATCCCCCAACCTTTCCCCACTCCGCCGATTCCCCGCATAATCCGCAAACATCGGCTCCAGCGCGGCAATAATCCCCGCCTCATCCAGATTCTCCTTATAGAGGGTATTCAGCCGCTGGCCTTCAAACCCGCCGCCCAGGTACAGGTTATAGCGCCCCGGTGATTTGCCGATCAAACCAATTTCCGCCATCACCGAGCGCCCACAACCATTCGGGCAGCCGGTCATGCGAATCTTGATGTCATCCTGCAACAAGTCATAGTGAGCCAGCACCGTATCCAGGCGGGTGATCAGGTCGGGCAGGTAACGTTCTGCTTCCGCCATCGCCTGCGGGCAGGTTCCCATCGCCACACAGGCAATCGAGTTACGGCGCAAGCCCGACAAATGGCTCGCATCCACGGCGTAATGATGCGCGTTCAGGATCGCTTCAATCAGCGTTTTGTGCTCAGCACGCACGCCGGTCAGCAGCACGTTCTGGTTCGCGGTCAAGCGGAAACCACACACGTTTTCAGCCGCGATTTTCGCCAGTGCCGTTTTCACCTGATGCGCAGCCGTATCCACCACCCGCCCGTATTCAAGGCGCAAGCCCAGATGCCAGAATCCGTCGGTGGTTTCGCTCCAGCCGAAACGGTCGCCGGTGGTAATAAATTCATACGGGCGCAGCGGCTGTAATGCAAAGCCGGTACGTTCCGCCAGTTCCTGCTTGAACCAGGCAAGGCCGTATTTATCCACCGTATACTTGAAGCGCGACAGCTTGCGATCTTGCCGGTTGCCGTAGTCGCGCTGGATGGCGACGATATGATAAACCGTATCCAACAGCTGCTCCGGCGTGCAAAAACCAATGTCCGTCGCCAGCCGCGCATAGGTATCCTCACGCCCGAAGGTCATCCCCAAGCCGCCGCCGACCGCGACATTAAAGCCTTGCAACTGGCCGTTTTCAGCTATCGCAATCAAGCCAATATCGTTACTGTGCACATCGCCTTCGTTATACGGCGGGATGCTGATCCCGACCTTGAACTTGCGCGGCAGATAATGCTTGCCATACAGCGGCTCGATGTCTTTCGGCTCGCCGCCTGCGACCAGTGTCTTGCCTTCCGGTTCATCCAGCCAGATTTCATGATAGGCGCGTGATTGCGGCATCAGATGCTCACTGATGCGGGTCGCCCACGGGAATACCTGCGCATGCACACTCGACAAAGTCGGGTCAGGTGCGCACATCACATTGCGGTTCACGTCGCCACAGCCCGCGATGCTGTCCATCAGCGCCTTGTCCATCGCCTGAATCGTCTGCTTCAGGTCAAACTTGATAATGCCGTGAAACTGCACTGCCTGGCGGGTCGTCAGGCGGAAAGTATGATTGCCATACTGGTCGCTGATCGCATCCACCGCCTGCCATTGCGCAGCGCTCAGGTCACCGCCCGGAATGCGCGCCCGGATCATGAACGAATAGGCCGGTTCCAGCTTGCGGTTCTGGCGCTCGGCGCGGCGGTCGCGGTCATCCTGCTCATAAGTGCCGTGGAATTTGATCAACTGGTGATCGTCCGCCGAGATCGAACCGGTCAGCGGGTTGGCAAAACTTTCCACCAGCGTACCGCGTAAATAGTTGCTGTTGTCCTTGATGCGCTCGACATCGGAACCGTTGGCTGCCTTCTCGTTCAAGGGCTTAGGGATGGGTGTGTTCATGCTGCCTGCTCCTGAAATTCGCGCTGCAATTCTTCGCGGATATCCGGGAAGGTAAACCAGTCATGTAAGGGTTTGCCGGTACGCAACAGTTCACGCTGTTCAGTGCCGGAGATGTTCAGTACTTGATGATGGGGCTGAATCTGGTCATCACTCAGGTATTGCTGCACCTCTGCCACGTAAGCAATCTGCCGTGAAATCACGACCTTGATACCAATCTCATCCGCATGCGCCAACAACAGTTCCTGCGCTGCATAGGGGGCATAAAAATCGCTACCATCCTGCTGTTTAAAGGAGGGGCCGGCATGATCACGCCCGATCACAAAATGGGTGGCACCGTAATTCTTGCGGATAATCGCATGCCACACCGCCTCGCGCGGGCCGGCCATGCGCATGGACAAGGGCAGCAGCGACAGGTAAACCTGCCCCTCGGCGTATTGCTTGAGCAGCTTCTGGTAGCAACGCACGCGCAGGTCATAATGAATATCCACGTCCTGCGTGACCCCCACCACCGGATGAATCAGCAGTTTGGCACCTTCTCCGACTTCTTCCAACGCTTTCAGCGTCAGGTGATAATGCGACTTGTGCATCGGGTTGCGCGTCTGGAAAGCGACTATCTTTTCCCAACCCAACGCCTTGAACACCTGGCGCAGTTCTGCCGGGGAATGGCGGATTTCCGGGAAGCGGGTATGCGGGACTGCGTTGATTTTCTTCAGTTTGCCGCCGATATAAAACATGCCTGCCCGCTGGCGCAAAATCTGCACAAACGGATGATTGGCATCATCGACTCCAAAGGTTTTTTCCGCCTCACGCGCCAGATCCGGCTGATAAATATCCTCAACCAGCAACTCGGCCAGCTCCAAACCGTCGGGCATGGTTAGCACAACCCGCTCGGCACTCCGCACGGCTTTGGCCTCTTCCGGCGTAAATGCGAGGTTGACCGGAATCGGCCACAAACGGCCATCAGCCAGCCGCATGTTATCCAGCACGCTGTTATAGTCCGCTTCATTATGAAAGCCTTCCAGTGGCGCAAAACCACCGTTCAACAATAACTCAGTGTCACACACCTGACGCGGTTTCAGAACTTTGTAAAAGGTTGTACTCATGCTGCTCTCCGCACTAATTTGCCATCCTGCACATGCAGGCCACATTCCTGGGCACCCTGTGCTTCCCACCACCAACGCCCGGCGCGTTCATCTTCACCCGCCGCCACCGCACGGGTACACGGTGCGCAACCAATACTGGGGAAGCCGCGCTGATGCAAGGCATTAAACGGCACTTCATACTGGCGGATATACGCCCACAACTGCTCAGTATTCCAGTCACGCAAGGGGTTAAATTTCACCAAGTCACGCGCGGAGTCCTCTTCAAACAACTGCACGCTGGCGCGATTATTTGATTGCGCCGCCCGCAAGCCAGTGATCCAGACTTCCGCACCCAACAGTGCACGGTTCAAAGGTTCAATCTTGCGAATCTGGCAGCACTGTTTGCGCTGCTCGACTGAATCATACAAGGCATTAATGCCCTGCTCGCTCACATACTGTTCCAGCGCAGCGGTCTGCGGGTAATAAGCCTTGATCGGTTTACCGTATTTGCGGCGGGTTGCCTCCAGCGTCTCGTAGGTTTCCGGAAAATTGCGCCCGGTATCGAGGGTGAATACTTCAATATCCAGCCCGTTACGGAAAATCGCATCGGTAATCACCTGATCTTCCAGCCCGAGGCTGGTCGAAAACACCAGCTTGCCGCTGAAGTGCGCGCGTAATTTCTGTAGCGACTGACTCACACCCAGCGCACTGAAATCGGCCTTTAATTGTTCCCATTTAATAAACATCGCGTTGATACCTGCCAGTCGTGATCCATTGTTCCAGTTCAGCTGCGGCTTGCTCAGACGTTCTGCCACCGTGTTCAACGATAATTTGCAGCAAGGCAGCGTTCACGTCTTTGGCCATTTTGTGCATGTCGCCACACACATAGAAGTGTGCCCCGTCCTGCAACCACTGCCAGACTTCGGCTCCCGCTTCCAGCAGGCGCTGCTGCACATACACTTTTTCGGCCTGATCCCGCGAGAACGCGACGCTCATGTGCTCCAGCACGCCGCTTTTCAGATGATTCAGCCATTCCGCCTGATACAAAAAGTCCGTCTGGAAATGTTGCTCACCAAAGAACAGCCAGCTATTGCCGCTCACACCCCGCGCTTCACGTTCAAACAGGAAACTACGGAAGGGCGCTACCCCGGTGCCTGCACCGACCATGATGATTTTGGTGTCATCCTGTGCGGGCAGCTTGAAGCGCTCATTCGCCTTGATATAAATCTGTGCCAGTTCGCCCGCCTGCAGACGCGCCAGCCAGTTGGAACCCGCCCCCAGATGCTCACGCCCGGCATGCGGGTACTCCACGCGCTTGACCAGCAAATGAACTTCTTCCGGGTGCGCTTCCAGACTGGAGGCAATCGAATACTCACGTACCTGCAAAGGCCGCAACAGATCGACCAATGCCTGAGCCGTCAAACTCGCCGGGTAGTCTTGTAATACATCCAGCCAGTCGGCGGCTTCCAAATAGTCCAGCAAGGCTGTTTTGTCCTGTGCCAGCGCAGCCAGTGCAGCCTGTTCGGTTTGCGTGGCGTAGGTATTCAGCTGCTTGCGGGTAATCGTGGAAATTTCCAGCTTTTCCAACAGAGCAGCATCCAACGCCCATGTTTTGCCCTTGATCTGCACGCGGCTATCTGCTGCCAGGCCGGTATGCGCCAGAATACCCGCAACCAGTGCCGCATCATTGCGCACTTGTACCGCCAGAATATCGCCCGGCTGATACTGGATGCCGCTATCTTCCAGCGAGAATTCCAGATGCAGCACATCTTTATCCGACAACACATCCGTCAGCGGGGTCGCCGCCAGCAGTTCCGCCTGATACGGCGCGTCCGCTGTACCCAAAACGGCTTGCTGTACGGCAGCACCTACCGCAGTCGGTTGGAATGCAGTCACCGTGTTGGCGTTGACGGCGCTGTCGGTATTTTTGGCCTGTTCACGGTGTAACTGGTCGAGTATCTGGGTCTGCCAGCTGGCAGCATCCTCCGCAAAATCAACATCACAGTCGATGCGTGGCAACCAGCGAGTCGCGCCCAGCGTTTCCAGACGTTGATCAAGCTCAAGCCCGGTCTGGCAGAATTCGTCGTAGCTGGAATCACCCAGCGCCAATACCGCATACTCCAGTTGGGCTAATTGTGGGGCGCGCGCGCCATTCAGGAACTGGAAGAAGGTACGAGCATCATCCGGGGCTTCACCGTTACCGTGGGTGCTGACGACAAACAGGATGCGCTGTTCTTTTTTCAGCTGCTGCGGACGGTAATCGAGCAGGTTTTTCAGTACCACACTATGACCAGCGGCACCTAACACCTGCTGCAGCTTCTCGGCAATCTTTTTACCGTTGCCGGTCTGGCTGCCGTATAAAATAGTGGTAGTGAGCGCAGGCTGTTGGGCAGGAACAGGCACGGCGGCAACATGCGGGAACTGGATGACATTATTCTGCCCCAATGACATGCCAGAGAGATAGCCCCCTACCCATGCCAGCTGCGCCGGTGTCAGGTCAGTGACAGCGGAAGAAATGCGTTCCAGTTGTTGTGTGCTTAGCAGTGTCATGGCTGCCCTCATCGAATGATTGAATGTGGGCGTAGTATGCAACAGCATATTAATTCTTTTTAGTGATATAAAAAGATAAAAAAATCACATTTTTAGATAAGAGACGACTGACACAGTTTATCGGGACAAACAACGCAGTAACCATGGCAAATGGGCAGCAGACGGCAAAGACCGGCATTTATCGCTACAATCAAGGCCAGAATAAAACTCGCGAGGGAGTGTCGTCATGCCTGCTGTACTGCTGGTGGATTTAAATAATTTTGCCCGTTATCCGACTTTGGCGATTGGCTATCTGCTGGCCCCCTTACGGGCGGCGGGATTCAGGGTCGATGTGTTATCTCCCTTGAATCTGGGTGCGCCTGCTTTCGAACGTGAAGGCACTGAAAACTGGCAGGAACACCTGAAGCGACGGGTGAACTTTGCGACCCACCCGCTCATGCGGCCACTGCATGAGCCACTGCGCAAGTGGCACAGCCAGCGCCAGGCACGCCCTCACCCACCCACACTGGATGCAGTGAGAACCCAGCTGGAGCAACATCCGCCGGATGTGATTCTGTTATCCGCCTATCTTGATCATTACCCGGTCGTAGCCGCGATTGCACAGCTGGCGAAGGCGCGCAAAATTCCGCTGCTACTCGGTGGCCCCGCGTTCAGCCAGCCCAAAACGGTGGAAAGCTGGCTGGAAATCGAAGGCTTAAGCGCCATCTTTGCTGGTGAAGCCGACGCGGTGATTGTTGATCTGGTCACTGCAGCCTGGCAGCACAAGGATCTGGGTATCTGGCCGGGGGTGTTTCTGCGTGGGCGTACCCATCGCCAAATCGCGCCGCCGCTACAGGCTATGGACAAGCTGCCCATCCCTGATTTTGATGATTTCCCCTGGGACATGCACCCGCACCGCATTATTCCGGTCATGACCGGGCGGGGCTGCAGCTGGGGGGTCTGTACTTTTTGTAGTGATGTGACCAGTGCCAATGGCCGCACTTATCGCTCGCGTCCGGTACAAGCGGTGCTGAATGAGTTACAGGTGCAATCACTGCGGTATCACAGCAAGGATTTCATGTTTCTCGACCTGAAGCTGAACTCGAATCTGGCCATGTGGCATGCCTTGATCGATAACTTCCAGCGCATTATTCCCGGCGGACGCTGGATCGCTACCGTGCACGTCGATGGCCACGGCAATCATGGTCTGGATTTCTCGACCTTGGTAGCCGCCCGTGCTGCCGGGCTAAGACGTATCAGTTTTGGTCTGGAAACCGGCAGCGAACGCCTGTCACGGCGCATGGCGAAGGGCACCCGCACCGCCAGTAACCAACAGTTTGTGCAGGATGCTTACCGTGCGGGCTTGAGTGTACGCTGTTCAATGATGCTCGGTTATCCGGGCGAAACGGTGGAAGACCTGCAGGCCACCCGCGATTTTCTACTCAATAACCAAGAGCGGTTCGACCGGGTGCGCCCGGCACGTTTCAAGGCGATCCCCGGTACGCGCTTCGAAAAACTCCATGAAAACCGCCCAACCCGCTTTAAAGGGCTGGACGTGGTGGAATGGGATCACCAGTTTGCCCGCGCCACCTACCATTACCAGCCAGCCACGAAATCTGACTATCGCCAGACCAAGCAAGCCATTCTGAAGATCATCCACACCATCAACCGCAAGCCCCTGCGGGACGGTGCCCAGCAGTTTGATGGGTTGATGTAGGCTGGCATCCATCCTAAAAATAGATTGATACATTAGATATATTCCATTTTACTTATAGTGCTTGCATCCCGTACACTCTCCTGATCGTATTCTATTTTAAAGAACGTTAATTATTTTTTAATCTACTCAGGAGATTGTCATGTTCCCTAACAAAGAAGGCCAACGCGTACCGAGCGTCACGTTCCACACCCGCCAGCACAACGAGTGGGTTGATGTCAGCAGTGACGAGCTGTTTGCTGGCAAAACCGTGATCGTGTTCTCACTGCCCGGTGCATTCACCCCGACCTGTTCCTCTACGCATGTGCCACGGTACAATCAGCTGGCCAACACCTTCAAGCAACACGGTGTGGATGAGATCATCTGTATGTCGGTCAACGACACCTTCGTCATGAACGAATGGAAAGTGGATCAGGAAGCCGACAACATCACCTTTATTCCAGACGGCAACGGTGAGTTCACTGATGGCATGGGTTTGCTGGTCGACAAGCATGATCTTGGTTTCGGCAAGCGCTCCTGGCGTTATTCCATGCTGGTGAAAGACGGCGTGATCGAGAAAGTATTTGCTGAACCGAACAAGCCGGGTGACCCGTTTGAAGTCTCGGATGCGGATACCCTGCTGAACTATATCGCGCCGCAAGCGGCCAAGCCTTACGATGTGACGGTATTCTCCCGTCCGGGCTGCCCGTTCTGTGCACGCGCCAAGGGTATGCTGCATGATGCAGGCATCGAATTCGACGAACTGGTACTGAACCGTGATTATCACAATCAGACCTTGCGTGCGGTCGCGGGTGTGGATACGGTGCCTCAGGTATTTATTAACGGTGAGCGGATTGGTGGATCAGATCACCTCGAAGCCTGGTTAAAAACGCGCTAACCCGCCAATAGCGGTTTGACCCACGCCTTGGCAACAAGAGCAAACGAGAGTAAACGAGAGTAAACAGGAGCTAACATGAGCCAACATTATGATTTAATTACCATCGGTGCCGGTAGTGGTGGTTTATCCGTCGCTGAACGAGCCGCCCGCTACGGCGCAAAATCCCTGCTGATTGAAGCAGACGATGTGCTGGGCGGGACTTGTGTCAATCGCGGCTGCGTACCGAAAAAAGTCATGTGGTACGGTGCCAACCTGGCTCATGCGCTCCACCATGCTCAAGACTACGGTTTTGCCGTAGAAAACAAGGGGTTTAGCTGGAAAACACTGGTCGACAAACGGGAAAACATGATCGGTGGCATCAATGACTGGTATCAGGACAACTTCTTGCAGGATGCAGGTGTTGAGCTGGTCACTGGCGCGGCTCAATTCGTGGATGCACACACGCTGGAAGTGGATGGGCAAACCTATACCGCCGAGCATATTGTGATCGCGACCGGCGGTCGCCCGCTGGTGATTGATGATATCCCCGGTGCCGAGTTGGGTATCAGTTCGGACGGCTTCTTTGAGCTGGAAGAACAGCCGCTGAAAGTCGCGGTGGTGGGCGGCGGTTACATCGCGCTGGAACTGGCCGGTGTTTTGAATGCACTCGGCTCAGAAACGCACATGCTGCATCAGGGCTTCCCGGTGTTGATCGGTTTTGATGAGATGGTGAAACGGACGCTGCAGGTACAAATGGAAGCCGATGGCATCATCTTTGATCATCACGGCAAGATTTCCAGCGTGGAAAAACAGGCGGATGGAAAACTGACGCTGAACTATGAAGACGGCGCTACCCTGGCCGACCTCGATCAGTTGATTTGGGCAATTGGCCGCGTACCCAATACCGACACGTTGGGTCTGGAAAATGCGGGTATTGAGCTGGCGCGCGGTGGTCTGATTGATGTGGATGACTATCAGGAAACTGCGGTCAAAGGTGTTTACGCGATTGGCGATATTATCAATAAACGCGGCGTACAACTCACCCCGGTCGCGATTGCTGCCGGGCGGCGTCTGGCGGATCGCCTGTTTGGGGGTATGGAAGGGCGCAAAGTCGATTACAGCCTGATCCCGACCGTGATGTTCACGCATCCGCCGATTGGTACGATTGGACTTTCCGAAGAAGCGGCGCGTGAGCAGTATGGCGATGCGGTAAAAGTGTATAGCACCGAATTCACGCCCATGTATTACGCCTTCGTCAAACACAAGGTGAAAACCGCGATGAAACTGGTCGTGGTCGGGCCGGAAGAACGCATCGTTGGCTGCCATGTGATTGGCCTCGGTGCGGATGAAATGATGCAGGGTTTTGCCGTGGCGATTCGGATGGGAGCCACCAAAAAAGACTTTGATGACACCATCGCGATTCACCCGGTGAGTGCAGAAGAGCTGGTGACCATGCGCTAGGTTTTGGATGAAAAAGGCTGAAGTCACACAATAAGCGCAACCGGCTCCGGGAGACCTGACGGAGGATAATCCTCGGAGCCAAGCGCCTTTTCACGCAGGCCTACCAGGTTTTTTCACCCGGTTCAGGTTTGTGGCCGGATAACTTCATGAATTTCCAGACCAGATAACCCAGAAAACCCAGAATGAAAACGATGGTAACAACTGACATTAGCAGGATACCTTCAAAGCTAGAGAAAAAACTCATGACCTTTTACTCCTTGGATTTGATTCTCAGAGTAATCCTAGGCCGATGTTGATCCTCTGGCTTTGCGCAAAATCAAAAGTGGTCGGGTAGTCGCACTTTTGTTGTCCCAGATCAATTTTCTGCGCAATAATTTTTACCCATTTTCATCCCGTTCACGATAAGGGCAAACCAACAATCCTTAACCTTAATAAGTCTTTCCGGTCAGGTCTTCACAAGCATACGGCTCAGTCGCTGCATCAGTGCGCATCACCACATCTTTTCCGGAATAGGTTCCGACTATATTAAGTGCATCATCAGCCACGTATTCACGGGTCAGGGTTTTGCCGTCCTCGCTCAGTGTAAACCGCTCAACAATATGCAGTTGGGTACTGTTTCTAACGACACCATCGGCATTCGGCGGGACATCCAGATAACCTTCTGCAAAGCCGACGGTATCGACAACCAATACACCGTCTTCCCACTGACCGATCGAATGCCCCGCAAGGCTGGGTTCGATATTCTCAGGGTGTTTATCCAGATCCAGATGAATGGTGCGGACAATATCCATGAAGCCATAAGTCAGCGTGATGTCATCTTTAGTCTGTTCAATATTGTTGACCAGCTGATCGAACCACCAATCCAGCAGGATGTTGGTGGCTTTGCAATGAAAACGCGGATTGTCTTCACGCACAAAGCCTTCCACAGCGGCATTACCGGCTTCGGTGCGTTCAACTTTCGGGGGCCCGCCGCGCTTGTCATCCGGTGGATGTGCGCCCTTCCCATCCTGAGGTGGGGGTGGGGGGGCATCCTTCCCATCCTGAGGTGGAGGTGCACCCTTTTCACCTGGCGGAGGGCCTGGCCTTTCTGGGCGCTCGGCGACCCAATGACCATTGAGATTCGGGACATCAGGATCAAGAGCTGCTGCTTCGACCGCTGTCTCTTCGGTCGCTTCCTCACTCGCCCTCTCGGCTTTTTTGATCACTTTGCCGTTCGCATCCAACTCGTCCATGCGGGCGATGGTGTTACCGTCAGCAAATGTGATGGTTGAGGTGTAACAAGCATTCGCCTCTTCGCGGGCGGGTGAACCAACAATGGCGATCTGGGTGCCGGTTGCGAACATGTCGACAGACCAGCCTTTGCGTTTTAAAACGCTGCCGGAACTCAATTCGCAGCGCCATTCCTCGGCTTTACCATCGGCACCGGTAACATCGAAATAGACATAGGAATGCGGGTTCACGAATTTGACTTTTGTGACTACGCCTCTGACTTCAATACTCTTCGAGGTATCGAACTGCCCGTTGACACCGTGGTGTGCGTGAGCAACGCCCATTGATAACGCCAGCAACGACAAGCTGGCTATGCCATTTTTAATCATCTTTTTTTTCATCTTTTTTCCTTGGTTTCATGCAACAGCAGCTTAACGCACGATTGTAGGGTGATTCGGCAGAAAATGTGAAGACAATGTGCAAGTTGTTATCCGGCAGAACATTAAGGAGACAATGTGAACACATTATGGAGTTTCAGGTAAGTTTGCGGGAGGTAGCTTGCGCACGCACGGTTAAACACTTAAGAATGAGCGCAACTCAGCCAGGAACCTATGTCATGGATTTTTTATCTGCACTTGAGGAGTCTTCCATCGGAATGATGATCTCCTCATCGATGTGGGGCTACCCGATAGCCCTTTCGCTACATGCATTAGGTATGGGTGTGCTGGTGGGCATCTCCGTCATGCTGTCGCTGCGTGTCCTCGGCTTTGCCGATGCCATACCCCGTTCGGCAGTGATGCCCTACTGGTATCTTGCACTGGCGGGTTTCACGGTGAATCTGCTGTCCGGCACCGCACTGTTCATGGGCAGTGCCGCCTCGCTGGCGGAAAACTGGGCTTTTTATGCCAAACTGGCAGGCCTGATTCTGTCACTCATCCTGACTTATCGCATCTTCAAAGCCTGCTTTCGTGAGCAGAGTGAGGTGACTGGCCGTGATCGACTACTGGCGGTGGCCGCGATTGTTTTGTGGATCGTCACGATTGTTTTTGGCCGCCTCATCGGCTATGTACTTTAAGGAGCAGACCCATGGAAACGATCATTGAATTTACGAATAATACGGCGCTCCATCACTTCATTCTCAGCCAAAGCTGGGTCTGGCCCACACTGGAAATGTTGCATTTTCTGGGGCTTTGCCTGCTGCTCGGTTCACTGTTGATTGTTGACCTGAGTGTGATCGGGTTTGCCCGTGATATTTCTCTCCGGCTGGTCGATAAGTTCATTATTGCCACGCTGATCGGCTTTGCTATCAATGTATTCACGGGGGTGCTGTTTGTCGTGGGCGATCCCGGACGCTATTTTGTCAATATTGCCTTCCAACTCAAGATTCTGCTGATTGTTATTGCGGGATTGAACGCGCTCTACTTTACCTTGAAAGTGCGCCCGCAAATTAAAGCCGGTGCCAATAATTTCAGCCAACTAGGCCTCAATGCGCGCTTATCGACGGGTCTGTCATTGTGCCTGTGGGTCAGCATTATTGTACTGGCACGGTTTATTCCCTATGTCGAAGATTTGTGAGGTTGGTGGAGTAATATCACATGACCAATGCCTTCGCCACTAAGCAGCAATTTTCCGAGTGTGAATCTTACCGAGAACGGGTATTTTCCTAACTCAGTCTTCAAAACTAATTACTTTAGCGCTTTCAGGAGGTATGTTAAACGCCTCCTGAGCGCTGACTTACTTAACGGGTCATGTACTTATGATACGGATTCGCCAATCATTATTGTCCTGTTTGCTGCAACTGTTCCGAATACGCCGTAGCAAACGCGCCTGATGGCGGAATCACTTTGATTATATCCAACAACACGCCACTTGGGTCAGACGTTATAAAATGACGCTGGCCAAAGTCTTCACTACGTAATTCTGAATGAACCGGTAAATCCGCTGCGCGGCACTGCTCATACACCTGATCGACATCATCCACCTCAAAATTGATAATCAAACCCGATTGATAAGCGTTACGATACCCTTCCGGAATGGTTGGGTGCGTCGGATCCAGCAAAGCCAACTCAAAAGGCGCTTCACCCTGCGATTTAAGGCTTACATACCAGTCACTATCAAATGTCACCTCAAAACCAAAATGGTTTGTATAGAAATCCTTCGATTCGTCTATCAGGATGGTTTGTATTACGGGGTAAAGACTATTGATTTTCATTGTTACATCCTCTTGCTGGATGGAGGTTAATCATACATACTGTATGTATGAATTTAACATACGTTATGTATGTAAATCAAGAATTTTATTGAACACGACCACACGAAGAGTGCAATATGGCTAAACAAACTGCTAAAGTCGCCGAACAAACCTTGGAAACTATCCTGACCGTCGCTTTGCGTCACTTTGGGGAATATGGTTTCGCAGCCACCTCGCTAGAGGAAGTAGTTAGGGAAGCGGGTGTTACCCGTGGTGCGCTTTACCATCATTTCAAGGGTAAACAGGCATTGTTTGAAGCAGTTATCAAACGCATACAACAGTCCATCGCAACCCGAACAGCGTTAGCCAACCAGAACCCGTCTGACCTATGGCAGGGATTTATCGCTGCTTGCCATGCATGGCTCAACGCCGCCAGTGACCCGCAAACCCAGAAAATTCTGCTGATCGACGCACCTGCTGTGTTGGGTTGGGAGAAATGGCTGCAAATAGATGCGGAAAGTGGTGCATCGCTACTTAGGGAAGGCCTGCTTGAGCTACAGAGCGCAGACCTGATTCAGACACCATCGATTGATGCTTTGTTTCACTTGTTGAACGGTGCGATGAACCAGGCTGCACTGTGGATTGCGCAGAATGAGCAGCCTGAGCTGGCTTTGCAGCAGGCGCAACAAAGCCTGGAGGCATTGTTGGCAGGAATTATTCCTACAGCCTATCCGCGCCTCACATAACTGGTAGGTGGGTCAGCAATTCTGGCAGCAACACCTGTCTCGGTAGGAAGCGACGTTTACTGTCGGTCTGCTGGAAAAACGCACTGATGTCGGGATTCGCACTGGCAAGCTGGAAGACTCCACACTGCACGTCAGGCCTTTAGGCAAAAGCCTGCTGCATGTTGTCGCTGCATCCGCTTATCTGGCACGACGCGACCTGCCGGATTTCTGCGTTTACAGAATTCATTCAGCCAAGACTAAGTTTGTAAGCGTTCATACAGAATACTTGTGATAGATAGGCTATAATGAGTTCCTTTTTTTAGCCCAGCTTGATCGGTAGCCGCATTATGAAACAATCCTCTCAGCCCCGTGTCGGTTTTGTCAGCCTCGGTTGCCCCAAGGCACTCGTTGATTCAGAGCGAATCCTTACCCAGTTACGGGCGGAAGGCTATGAAATTAGCCCCAGCTATGACGGTGCTGATTTGGTGGTTGTCAATACCTGTGGCTTTATAGATTCTGCGGTACAGGAGTCGCTGGATGCGATTGGCGAGGCCATGGAAGAGAATGGCCGGGTGATTGTCACTGGCTGTCTGGGGGCGGATTCGGCGAAAATCCTGAAAGCCTATCCGAATGTACTGGCGGTCACCGGGCCACATGCCTATGAGGCGGTGATGAGTTCGGTGCATGATAATCTGCCACCGCTGCATGATCCTTATATGGATTTGATTCCACCGCAAGGCATTCGCCTGACCCCTCGCCATTATGCCTACCTGAAAATCTCCGAAGGCTGTAATCACCGCTGTTCTTTCTGCATCATCCCGTCGATGCGGGGCGATCTGGTGTCGCGCCCGATGGGTGATGTGATGCAGGAGGCGGAAAATCTGGTTAACGCCGGGGTGAAGGAATTACTGGTGATTTCACAAGATACCAGCGCCTACGGGGTGGATGTGAAATACCGCACCGGTTTTTGGCAAGGTCGCCCCTTGAAAACACATAGCCAGCAACTGGCGGAAGCGCTCGGTGAATTGGGGGTGTGGGTGCGTCTGCATTATGTTTACCCGTATCCGCATGTCGACAAGCTCATTCCGTTGATGGCCGATGGCAAAATCCTGCCGTATCTGGATATTCCTTTCCAGCATGCCAGCCCGACAGTGCTGAAAAACATGCGGCGTCCGGCACACTCCGAAAAAGTACTGGAGCGCCTGTATCGCTGGCGTGAGCAATGCCCGGATATTGCGGTGCGCAGTACTTTTATCGTCGGTTTTCCGGGTGAGACTGAAGACGACTTTGAAATGCTGCTGGATTTCCTGCAGGAAGCACAACTCGATCGGGTTGGTGCCTTTGCCTATTCGCCGGTAGAGGGTGCGCCTGCCAATGATCTGCCGGGTGCAGTACCTGAAGAGGTGAAGGAAGAGCGTCTGGAACGTTTCATGGAAATGCAGGCCGAAATCAGCGCGGAAAAACTCGGCGGCATGATTGGTAAAACCCTGAATGTGCTGGTGGATGAGGCTAGCGATGGCATGACGATTGCCCGCAGTTATCGGGATGCGCCGGAAATTGATGGGCAAGTGTTAATCGAGGGCGTGGAATTGCCGGTGGGTGAGTTTGTGAAGGTGATGGTCACGCATGCCGACGAGCATGACTTGTGGGCGGAGCAGATTTAAGATTCAAACCTTGAGACTCAAGCTTTAATCACAGACCATGAATCGGGGCGCAAACATGCGCCCCGGTAAACCTAGCAAACGCCTGATGCGCCTAGTATTCTAGTATTGCAGACCCGCAAAATTGTTACGTGGCCCCCAATACACCCACTCTACTAGTTCGTCATGGGCTTCGCGTGCTTTGGTGCGTGCCCGTGGGTCATTGTGCAGGATGGATACGACATAAGTCTCGCCGTTGGAGGCTTGCAGGTAGCCCGCCAGACCGCGCACATCGCGCAAGGTGCCCGTTTTGAACTTGCCGCGCCCGCTCATGGCGCTGCGTTTCATGCGGTTCTTTAGCGTGCCATCCACACCCAATACTGCCAGCGAGTTCATGAAATCATCCCGGTGCGGGCTGTTATAGGCATCGACCAGCATTTCGCCCAGATGACGGGAACTGATCCGCTCGGTACGGCTTAGCCCGGAGCCATTTTCAATCCGCAATTCAGGGAAGTCCAAGCCGCGTGATGCCAGCCACTGGCCAATGGCAGCAGCGCCTTTTTGCGGTGTGCTCGGAGCACCCATTTGTTTGGCACCAATCGACAGCATCACCTGCCGCGCCATCACGTTGTTGCTGTCCTTGTTGATCTCGATAATGATGTCACGCAGCGGGCGTGAACGGTGCGTGTAAACCAGCTGGGCATTGCCCGGTGTGTTGCTGCGCACAAAGCTGCCTTGCATCTGGCCACGTAACTCACCGACCCATAGCTTCCAGAACCCCCCAAAAATATTGGTATTCAGATCTTCACGGGCTTTGGCATTGCGTGGCATCACCGGGCAGACTTTTTGTACCTGGCCTTTCAGGTTGGTGAATTCATAACAGCTACCCCGTTCCTGATAGAGCAGGGCTTCGGGTTGAGCGTTGTAATCGGCTTTGGCATTGCCGTCGAAGGCACCCGGATGCTGATAGGGTACGTTGAAAAAGCTGGTATCCGCGACCAGATTGCCCGCGATATTGTTGATACCCCGCCCGCGCAGTGCCTGCAGCATGCTACGGAAATCAGCTTCCGAAAAAGCCGGGTTGCCATAGCCCTTGATAATCACATCACCTTGCAGGGTGCCGCCGACTACATTGCCGGTGGTGTAAATTTCGGTAGGCCACTGATAATTCGGGCCAAGTACCCCCAGTGCGGCATAGGTTGTGACCAGCTTCATGGTCGATGCCGGGCTACTGGCTTTGTCTGCACTCGCGGTCAACAGGGCGGGTTGATTGCCTTGTGCTGCCCGAACATAAGTGCTCATGCCACTTTCAGATACACCGCGCAGGCGCAGGTTGGAGGCCACTGCATCGGGTAGTTTGTTAAAACGCCCTGGGCCGGTATACATGCGGCTGGAGGCGTACTGAACTTGTGGGCTTTCTGGCTGGGCGGCAATTTGTGGCGGGTTACTGACGGTGCGCTGTTGTTGCGCCAGTTGTTGCTGTTGCGCCAGTTGCTGCTGTTGTTGACGCGCTGCCTGCTCGCGCTGTGCTTCCCACTGGCGTTGTTGTGCCAGTTGCTGTTGTGTATTCTGGCGTTGCACCATGTCACGTTGTTGCGCAGCCAGTTGTGCTGCACGTTGCTGTTCTTCCTGCCGGATTTGCTCGGCATAGCGTTGGGCAGACATTTTTTGCTGATATTGGGCAATATAGCGGCGTTGTTGTTCTTGCTGGGCGGGTTGATTGACGACTGGCCGATTACCTGATTCAGGTGGTATCGAATTGGTTCCACAGGCCGTCAGCAACACCGAACAGACGGCTATGGCACTGATGCGTAAAGTTAACATGCGATCCCCTGACTATTTAGTTGTCTTGACTGGAATGATCTGTAGCGTAGAAGGTGCTGTCGGAAAACACAAGTCTCCGACCGGCTCGATAATTAATGAATGTGCCACATTCAGATAAACTGGTGATTAACACGGACTAAAAACTGGAGAACTTTTAGTCGATTCGTAAAAAAACAACAAGCTTTCTACTTGAAATAGGGTATCTTGTGCCAAAAGCAACAGTGAGAGATTTAGGGAAACGATGAAGTTATTATTCATATCAACCGTCATATCAATCCTGAACATGCTGCCGGTGTCAGCCTGTGTGGCCAGCGATATGCAGAACGCTGCCCGGGTGCACCAGTCTTCAGCAGCGGTGCCGCATGCTAGATCTCCCCTCCCATCCACTTCTCAGGCAAATCAGATACCCGGCTTGATCGGTATGGCTTCTTTTTACGGCAAGAAATTCCAGGGTAGATACACGGCCAATGGTGAGCAGTTCGATAAAAATGAATTCACTGCCGCTCACCCCAGTTTGCCGTTTGGGACTAAAGTCAAAGTCACCAATTTGCGGAACAAGCGTTCGGTGGTGGTGAAGGTAAACGACCGGGGTGGCTTTAACAAACACGGGCGCATTATTGATGTGTCACGTGCCGCTGCCAGTGCGCTAGGCATGGTTCGCCGTGGCGTAGCGCGCGTAAAACTGGAAGTTATGAAGTAAGCTTAAGGCTTTCTTTACCAAGGATGATCAAGCGATGACGTGGATAATCAAACGTTGGACGTTGATGGGGCTGTTAGCAGTGCTGACTCCCGGTTGGGCGCAGGCAACCGATTGTGCGGCCTATCGAGCCCGTTTTCAGTGTGAGGCGAATGTTAAATACCCGTTGCACCTGAGTTTTGATGATGGCCCTGCCTTGCAGACCACCGATGTACTGGATGTGCTTAAACGTGAAAAAATCCCCGCGACTTTTTTCGTATTAGCCGAGAAGATTGATTGTGCACGCACCGAGCGGGAGTGCAAGGCTGCCCAACCCGGTGCCGCCGTGGAAACCTGTGAGGCGCTGCAGCAATGCCAGTTGCGCAAACAGATTCTGGCACGTACCAAACAGGATGGGCATGTGATCGGTTCGCATTCTTACTCACACTTGCGCCACTCGGAAATACCTCCCCAGCAGATGCTGACTGATTTTCGCAAGTCACGCAGCCTGCTTGATCCTTACCTGAATACAAACCCGCCGCTATTCCGCTTGCCTTATGGGGATGGCTGGTTTAACCGCGTGGAGAAACCGCAGGTGCTACAGGCTTTGCAGGAAGTCGGGTTTCAGCACGTAGCCTGGCAATTATCGGCGTTCGACTGGAATGAAGCGAATCAGCAAGGTGACAAAATTCTGGCAAATGTGATGGAACAAATGTGTTCGCGCAAACAGGGCGGGGTCGTGTTGTTTCATGATGGCGTCGATAACCAGATGCACGAAGGGCGCTTGTTTACGACGACACATTTGCAGGAGTGGATTCCGGCTTTGCGCTGTGTGGCTGATTTCAAGCCCTTGTCTTTCTTCGAAAAGGGCTTTGTGCCGAGGCCTTAAGGTGCGTTTAGCGGACAGGCATGGCTAAAAAGCACTGCCTGGCTGAAAACCCAGCTTTTTTAGCAGGATTGCCGGTGGGCAGAAGCCGGTAATGGATGATTGCAGCAGGTTCAAACCTACAAAACCGGTCAACCATAACCAATTAATATTGTGATAAACCGCCAACAACACACTCAGTAGTATCATCGTGCCAGCCAGCGCACTTACTATGCGTCCAATAGTCATATCCGTTTCCTCTCAGTCGTTTGATCATTAACATTAGAATATTATAATTTAATGAAATAGTAAAGACCGCGATTAATCAAACACAGTACCAGCTGATCCACCCGGTTATTCAGATTACTCAGACCGTTCAAGTCATTCAGCTGGGTCGGCAGACGCTGAGTTTGCGAATCAGATCTTCGACTTCTTGCGGAGACAATTTTTGTCCAACCTTCAGGGCGCTGGCTGAGCCGGGTTTGATGGTTTTCACGGTAGCTGCTGCTTGCCGGGTAACGGATTTAGGCGGTGATTTTTGGGTTACAGCCGCAGGTGGGTTGGGTTTGGGTTTGGGTTTGGGTTTGGTCTGGGGCTGGGGCTGAACCGTACCGGTCTTGGTTGTTTGTACGGAAGGTTGCACAGCAGCAGCAGGGGTTGTTTCATCAGCAGGTGTCAAAAAGCACCCGGTCAACAGGGTACTGCCAGCGAGTAAGCACAGCAGGGGCAAGCGGGTTATCATCGTAGTCTCCACTAACACATATAATCTATCTGCCGCTAGCATGCATCAAATGCTTTCACCCTGTAAAGTGTCGGCTGCCAGTGCAGTCAGGCATTATCTGAACAAACAAACTCAAGTCGTGGTTATTCCAGCATTTTTTGTTCCAAGGTCTGGGCAGGCGATGTTTACATCGAAAAATACAATGATTGCACCGTTTATGTTTAAAAAAATTTTTAGGTAGAATCGCGTTTTTTGCAAGGCGCAGCCCACCTTGCTCTACCCGCTTTATCCACAGGCTATGCACAGCTTTATGCCAACATCTTGTGCTTGACCGTCTGAACAGACACACTCTATAGTATATCCATCAACAAACAAACGAAGTTAACAGCCAGTAGTTGTAACTCAGTTTTAACTCACCATCCACTCTTTTCGGGTCACTTCTTTGGGCAAGTGACAGAGGTTTCTATGCAGTCAGTCAATGCCAAAGTACAGCTAAGGGATGATATACAGGATATGCCAGTTCCACAGTTTTCTACCCCAAAATGTAAAGTAATCCGCCGCAATGGGCAGGTCACTGATTTTAATGCTGGCAAAATTCATGTCGCGCTGACGAAGGCCTTCCTGGATGTGGAAGGTAGCTCGGCCTCGGGTTCAGCCCGGATCCATGACACGGTTAAAAATCTGACCGAGCAAGTGGTTGATGCGTTGTTTCGGCGGATGCCGGACGGTGGCATGATTCATATCGAAGATGTGCAGGATCAGGTTGAGCTGGCTTTGATGCGGGCGGGTGAGCATAAAATTGCGCGTAGCTATGTGCTGTATCGCGAAGAGCGTTCCCGCCTGCGGGCGAAAAAAGACCGCAAGGGTGGCAAGCGTAAACTGCCAGAAACGGTGATTAACGTGAAAATGGATAACGGCGAGCTGCGTCCGCTGGATGAAGAACGCCTGCACAAAATCATTGCTGAAGCGGTTGAGGGTCTGGAAGGGGTAGATGCGGAGCAAGTCACGCTGACGGCCATGCGTAACCTGTATGACGGCATTTCTGAGCGTGAAGTGGAAACTGCGCTGGTGATCAGTACCCGTGTCCTGATCGACCATGACCCGAATTATTCACAAGTGGCGGCGCGCATGCTGATGGATGCGTTGCGGCGTGAGGTGCTGACCTTCCTCGAAGGCCAGCCGACCGAAGCGACTCAGGCTGAAATGGCGGGTCTGTATGCTGACGCGCTGAAGAAGTCCATCAAGCGCGGGATCGAAGTGCATCTGCTGGATGAAGAACTCTCCCGCTATGATCTGGAGCAATTAGGCGCTGCCCTGAAGCCGGAAGGTGATCTGCAGTTTACTTACCTGGGCCTGCAAACCCTGTATGACCGCTACTTCCTGCATGCGGACGGCACCCGTTTCGAGCTGCCACAAGTGTTCTTCATGCGGGTGGCGATGGGGCTGGCGATCAATGAAGTAGAGCGGGAAGCGCGTGCGATTGAGTTTTATCATCTGCTGTCCAGTTTCGACTTTATGAGCAGCACGCCGACCCTGTTCAACGCGGGTACTTTGCGCCCACAATTGTCGTCTTGTTACCTCACGACCATTTCGGATGATCTGGACGGTATTTACGGTTCGATCAAGGATAATGCGCTGCTGTCCAAATTTGCAGGCGGCTTAGGCAATGACTGGAGCCGGGTGCGCGGCATGGGGTCACATATCAAGGGCACCAATGGCAAGTCACAGGGCGTGGTGCCATTCCTGAAAGTGGCGAATGATACGGCTGTCGCGGTTAATCAGTGCTTTGCGCCGGATACTTTTTTGCACACGGCGGAAGGTGTCAAGGCTATCCGTGACGTGAAGAAAGGTGATCTGGTGCTGGGCATCAGCGGCACTTACCGCGAAGTCAGGCAGACGATGACTTATAACCAGCAGGATGCGATGGTCGCGCTCAATGTGAAGCACGCGCTGGAGCCGGTTAAAGTGACTGCCGGACACCCTTTCTATGCGGTGCGTGGCATTCCGCTGGGACAGAGTAGTGCACGTAGCCAACAATGGCTGGCGAAAGGCAAGGTGAGTCCGGCCTGGGTGGATGCCGGGCTATTGCAAACAGGCGATTATCTGGCGCAGGTGATCCCCACGGAAACGCTACCCGTAGCCAGCTTTGATGCTGAGGATGCGCGCCTCTACGGTATTTTGCTCGGCGATGGTCATCTGTCAAAAGACGGGATGCAGTGGGGTGTCTCCGGCAATCCGCAAAAAGATACACACCTGCAGTTTGTACGTGAGTATCTGACCGCACGGGGCATTCATTGCTGGGAAACTTCACGCAATGAGGCTTACGCGCAAATTCATTGGGCAAGCGGGCGCGGTGTGGTGCGTAATGCAACTAACGGCCAGATCGTTGGTGCGGGCGCGGCGACCTTACCGTTCGCTTATGATGATATCTACAATGCTCAACATGAAAAGCGTATTGCCCGTCGTTTCAACCATTTGCCGCGTGCACAGATACTGGCTCTGCTGCAAGGCCTGCTGGAAACTGGCGGTGGTGTGAGTCGCGGCAAAGAAATTTACTTTACCCATACCTCCCGCGCTTTGGCAGAAGGTTTACGTTATCAGTGTTTGCGTTTGGGTGTGCCTACTTCCGGCCAGTACCGTGAGCGTGATAATGCGCATACCGGCACGCGGGTAGATGGGACTGAGATTCATTTTAACGGTGTGAGTAAGGCGTTTGATGTGCGGGTGCCCGCTGTGCAGGACATTGCCCGGTTAGTCGGTTGCCAGGCGATTAAGAAGCGTAACTGGCTGACCCACAAAGGCTTTATTTTCAGCCGTGTGCGTAGCGTTGAAGCAATGACTGCCCTGCCATTTGTGTTTGACCTGATTGTTGAGGGCGATGAGTCCTACATGACCACCGCCGCGCTGGCGCACAATGGAGGAAAACGGAAGGGTGCCGTCTGTGCCTACCTTGAAACCTGGCACATCGACATCGAAGATTTTCTGGAGCTGCGCAAGAATACCGGCGATGAGCGTCGCCGTACCCATGACATGAATACCGCCAACTGGATTCCCGACCTGTTCATGAAGCGGGTGGCGGAAGACAAGGAATGGACGCTGTTCTCCCCGGATGATGCGCCTGACTTGCATGACCTGACGGGTAAAGCTTTCGAGCAGCGTTATGCCGAGTACGAAGCCAAGGCGGAGCGTGGTGAAGTCAGGCTGTTCCGCAAGCTTCCGGCCAACCAGTTGTGGCGCAAGATGTTGAGTATGATTTTTGAAACCGGCCATCCGTGGATCACTTTCAAAGACCCGTGCAACATTCGCTATACCAACCAGCACATGGGCGTGGTGCACAGCTCCAACCTGTGTACTGAAATCACCTTGCATACCAACGACAGTGAAATTGCGGTCTGTAATCTCGGTTCGATTAACCTGCCCGCACATACGACCGCCGATGGCCTCGACATGGACAAGCTGGAGCGCACCGTCAACACCGCAATGCGTATGCTGGACAATGTCATCGACTACAACTATTACAGCGTGCCACAGGCGCGTAAATCCAACCTGCGCCACCGTCCGGTGGGTCTGGGTATCATGGGTTTCCAGGATGCGCTCTACAAGCAGGACATGGCTTATGCGTCCGAGCATGCGCTGGCCTTTGCGGATACCAGCATGGAAGCGGTGTCTTATTTCGCGATTCGTGCCTCCAGTCATCTGGCGGCAGAGCGTGGCACTTACCCCAGTTTCCAGGGTTCATTGTGGAGCAAAGGCATTCTGCCGATTGACTCACTGGAACTGTTGGCGGCAGAACGCGGTGACTATTTTGTTGTTGACCGCACCCAGACGCTGGATTGGGATGCATTGCGGGCGCAGGTAAAAGAACAGGGCATGCGCAACTCCAACGTGATGGCAATTGCCCCGACTGCGACCATTTCTAACATCTGCGGTGTCTCGCAGTCGATTGAGCCGACTTATCAGAACCTGTTCGTCAAATCGAACCTGTCGGGTGAGTTCACGGTCATCAATCCCTACCTGGTGCAGGACTTGAAAGCGCTGGATATGTGGGATGAAGTGATGATCAACGACCTGAAATATTTTGATGGTTCCGTGCAGAAACTCGACCGCGTGCCGGATGAGCTCAAGGCTAAATACGCAACCGCCTTCGAGATTGATGCGCGTTGGCTGGTGGAGGCGGGCAGCCGTCGCCAGAAGTGGATCGATCAGGGACAATCACTTAACCTGTACATGGCGGAACCAAACGGTCAGAAACTGGATAACCTCTACAAACTGGCTTGGGTACGTGGCCTGAAAACCACTTACTACCTGCGCTCGATTGGTGCGACCGGCGCGGAAAAACTGAATGATGCATCAGTCAGTGAAGCCAAACCTGCTCTGAAAATGGCTTCCAGCCTGTTGACGGTCGGGTCGGCTGCGCCGAAGGCGTGCTCGATTCTGGAGCCGGATTGTGAAGCGTGCCAGTAATCTAAAGGAGAACAAGAATATGATGCTCAACTGGGATGACCCATTGGCCGCACCCGTACCCCGCGTGCAGCCAGACAAAAACACGCAAAAAAACGAGCAAGCGGCAAAGGTGGCTGAGCCGCGTGCCGAGTACAAAACAACGGATACGGCTAACACGTTTGCAGAGAGTGCTAATGACACTGAACCTAGTTCGCACGAAGTTACAACGCCTGCAGCAGAAGAAAAAGCTGCGGCGACGCCTGAAGCGGTAACCACTGAGGCGCAGGCAACACCCTTGAACCAGCGCCGCCAGCGTGAAGATGCGGCTCCGTTCAAGCCGATGGGGCCGATTAACTCGGAAGACAAGCGCGTGATCAACGGTATGGGCGATATTAATCAACTCGCACCGTTCAAGTACCCGTGGGCTTGGGATTTTTTCATCAATGCCAACAAGAATCACTGGACACCGCTCGATATTAACATGGCGCAGGATGTGCAGGATTATCATCACAATCTGAAGCCGGAAGAACGGCATGTGTATGAAAATGTGCTGGCTTATCTGACCACGTCGGACATCCTGGCGATGCGTAATATTGGGCTGGCGGTGATGGAAAAAATGACCGCGCCCGAGTTACAGATCTATCAGGCGCGGCAGGTGTATGAAGAAGCGCTGCATACCTGGACTTACCAGCATTGCATCGAGACGATCGGCTTGGATCAGAGCGAGATTTATAACCGTTATCGCGTAGTGCCGGAGATTAACCAGAAAATCCGGATTGGCAACCGCCGCCTGAATGCGGTCATGCGCCCGGATATTAACCTGCGCAACAAGGATGACCTCGAAGAATTTGTGCTGTCGTACGCCTTCTTCTCGGGTGTATTTGAAGGCTGCTGGTTCTACAACGGCTTTAGTCCTATATTTGCCCTGCAACGTCGTGGCTTGATGAAAGGCACGGCTGAGCAGTTACAGTACATCATGCGCGATGAAGTGATGCACTGCTCGTTTGGTATCCGGGTGGTGCGCCAGATCATGCAGGAAGAAAACGTGACGCTCGACCCGCGTGATATTCGTGACATGTGGGATGAGGCAGAAGCAGCAGAAGCGGCCTACTCAAAGTTCCTGCTGCCCAAGCCGATTCTGGGTTATAGCCAGCAGGATCATCATGAGCAGTTCCGGTTTATTGCCAACCGGCGGGCGCGGCAACTGGGTTTTGAAGAGCCGTTCCCCGGTGCAAAGAATGCCCTGCCGTGGCTGGATGAACAATCCAACATGCGTAAAGAAAAGAATTTCTTTGAAACACGGGTGACGGAATATCAGACCGGCGGTGCGTTAAAATGGGATTAAAGTCAGCCTGATGGGTCGAGAAGCAACCCTGCTATAATCGCCGAACCTGACTATTCTGGACTTTAAAGCCTGCCATGACTCGCTGGAATCACACCGTTCGCCAAATCGGGCATCTGATCGAAACCCGTTTTGACCAGTTGCGTTATACCCTGAAACGCCGCCTGCGCTATGATCAGCCGCTGCAACTGATCCCTTATGCAGGGTACGGCAATCAGCAGACGCTTTACCTGCAAGGCCGGGTACTGGAACACAAGGGCAAGATTGACCGGCTGGATGAAGAATCCTTGTGGGACAATCTGGTGGATACCTACCAACGCTTTGACAGTGATGAAGTGCCGGGTGTGCAGGTAAACATCAGCGTGTTGGGCGTGCAGGTGAGTACGCAAACGGATGAAGAAGGTTATTATCGGGTGACTTTGCCGACACCCGCAGGCCTGGAGACAAACACCCTCTGGTATCCGGTTACGCTCACTCTCCCGCCACAGGCCGCTTTGAAGGCGCTACCCGAGCCGGTGACCGGGGCGGTGATGGTGCCGCCTGCGCACTGTGATTTCGGGATTATCAGCGATATCGACGACACCATCATGGTGACGGATGCAAACAACCTGCTGACCATGGCGCGCCTCACCTTTCTGCACAGTCCGGCCACCCGCCAAGCGTTTGCCGGGGTCGCTGCGTTTTATCGTGCCTTGTCTGAGGGCGGGCTGACTGCACGCCCGGTGTTTTATGTCTCCAGCAGCCCGTGGAATTTGTATGATTTTCTGGTCGAGTTCATGGCTTTGCACGACATTCCACCCGGCTCTTTGTTGTTGCGTGATTTCGGGCTGAACAGCGAGCAATGGGTGCAATCCAGCCACTACCAGCATAAACTCACCCGCATCCAGCAGATCATGGATACTTATCCCCAGCTGTCTTTTATTTTGCTGGGTGATAGCGGCCAGCAGGATCCGGAAGTATACGCGGATATTGTTGCGACCCGTCCCCAGCAGGTACGGGCTGTCTATATCCGTGATGTCAGCCCCGATGCGCGCCGTGATGCCGAAGTGTTGCGTCTGGCCGAGCAGACCCGCCAACACAATGTCGAACTGATTCTGATGGCGGATACGCTGGTGGCAGCCACGCATGCAGTGGCACAAGGCTATATTCACGCCAGCGAGTTGCCGCACATCCAGGCGGCCATCGTGCGCGACAGTGCCCCGGCCAATCAGGTCGAAACCGTGGTGGCACAACCTGATTCATCCCATCATCCGATTGAAAAATAAACAGCAATAACACAGGAAATACCACCATGACTACCGTATGGACGCCTGATAGCTGGCGCACCTGTCCACCCGACCAGATGCCGGTTTACCCCAATCCTGCTGCGTTGCAGCTTGTCACCCAACGTCTGCATCAGTCGGCACCGCTGGTGTTTGCGGGCGAGGCCGACAACTTGCTGCACTCGCTGGGTGAGGTGGCGGAAGGCCGGGCGTTTCTGCTGCAAGGTGGCGATTGTGCGGAGAGTTTTGCCCATTATCACCCCGATAATATCCAGCAGATGTTCAGGGTGTTTTTGCAAATGGCGATGGTGCTGACTTATGGCGCGGGCTGCCCGGTGATCAAGGTCGGGCGAATTGCCGGGCAGTTTGCCAAGCCGCGTTCCTCGGATGCGGAAACCAGTGCGGGGGTGACCCTGCCGTCTTACCGTGGCGACATTATCAACGGCGCGGCATTTAATGCGGCAGCACGGATGCCTGACCCGGAGCGGATGTTACGCGCTTATTCGCAGTCCGCTGCCACCCTGAATTTTCTGCGGGGTTTGGCACAAGGTGGCTTTGCAGACCTCGCGCAAGTGAATCGCTGGAATGTCGATTTCCTCAGCGATAGCCCACTGGCAGAACGTTATCATGCCATGAACAGCCAGATTGATGATGCGTTGCGCTTTCTGCAGGCATGTGGCCTGAATACCGCTGCGCAAGGCGGTTTGCATGGTGTGGATTTTCATGTTTCCCATGAAGGCTTGCTGCTGGAATACGAACAGGCACTGGCACGGTTTGATGGGGCGCGTGACTGCTGGTATGCGACCTCGGCGCACATGCTGTGGATCGGTGACCGTACCCGTGAACCCGACGGGGCGCATGTCAACTTCCTGCAAGGGGTCGCTAACCCGATTGGCCTGAAAGTCGGCCCGAGCATGACGCCCGATAGCTTGTTGCGCCTGCTGGACATTTTGAACCCGCAAAATATTCCGGGGCGTCTGACCCTGATCACACGGATGGGGGCGGGTAAAGTCGGCCAGCATCTGCCGACGCTGATTCAAACGGTGCAACAGGCGGGGGCGAAAGTGGTCTGGTCGTGTGACCCGATGCATGGCAACACGCGCAGTACGGCCAGTGGCCTGAAAACTCGCCAGTTTGACAACATTATGGCCGAAGTGCGCCAGTTTTTTGAAGTGCATCAGGCCGAAGGCACGTATGCCGGTGGGGTGCATGTCGAAATGACCGGGCGCAATGTCACCGAATGCGTGGGGGGCGCGGAGCAACTGGATGATGACGCCTTGCAGCGCCAGTATGAGACCCAGTGTGACCCGCGTCTGAATGCGAGCCAGAGTCTGGAGCTGGCCTTTTTGTTGGCGGAAATGTTACGCAAGACGCGCCGCTAAATGAGGGGTTAGCCGGTGTTGGGTGTTGCTGGCTCTGCATGCCTTGCAGGGCTGGAACGGCATCGTGCTGGGGTCGCTGCTGGTTTATTGCGTGCAGGCGGCAGGTTTGTATGCAGCCTGTAGGAGACTGTAAAGTATTCTGTGTAACTTTATTTTGCTGATCAATCAAACAAAGTTT
>CAXYXY010000018.1:0-76543 GCA_964293125.1 uncultured Thiothrix sp.
TGTCGGTATCGACTTCACAGCCGGTTTCGTTGACCTTGGTGCCTTCAGGCGTATCCGCACACTGGTCAGCACTGTCGACGACGCCATCTTTGTCGGTATCGACTTCACAGCCGGTTTCGTTAACTTTGATGCCTGCGGGGGTGTCAGCACACTGGTCAGCACTGTCGACGACGCCATCTTTGTCGGTATCGACTTCACAGCCGGTTTCGTTAACTTTGATGCCTGCGGGGGTGTCAGCACACTGGTCAATCCTGTCTTTTACCCCGTCTTTATCAGAATCAAGTCCACAGCCGGTTTCATCGACCTTGGAGTCTGCCGGGGTATCCGCACACTGGTCAGCACTGTCTTTGATGCCGTCTTTGTCGGTATCCAGTTCACAACCGATTTCATCAACCTGGGTGCCTTCCGGAGTCATCGGGCAGTAGTCGAGGGCATCTGCCACCGTGTCGTTGTCGGCATCCAGCTTGCAACCCTCCGCATCAACTGCGGTATCAGCCGGTGTATCCGCACATTTATCGGCGCTGTCCTTGATGCCATCCTGGTCGCTATCCAGTTCGCAGCCGGTAAAATCCACTTTGGTTTCAGCGGGCGTCTCTGGGCAAAGATCGGTTTGGTCGAGTACGCCATCCGCATCAGTATCCTGTTTGGCGGCGGTCAGAGCAGCGAGCAACTGCGCTTTTTCAGCCTCCAGCGAACCATAATCCTTGTTCAGCAGGCTGAGTTTCTGGGACATGTCAGGAATGGTGCCAACTTGCTGATTCAGCTCGTTGAGCTTGCCTTCCATGTCCTTGATGCTTTGCTGGCTGGCAGTCTGTTGTGCCACCAGTTCGTCTTGCTTGGCCTGACTATCCGTCAGTTGTTTGGCAAGCGCTTCGCGTTTGGCCTGGCTGTCGGTTAGCTGCGCAGTTAATTCAGTCTGTTTGGCCTGACTATCCGCGAGTTGGGCAGTCAGTTCAGCCTGTTTGGCCTGGCTGGCTGTCAGTTGAGTGTTTAGTTCAGCCTGTTGGGTCTGGCTGGCTGTCAGTTGAGTGCTTAATTCAGCCTGTTGGGTTTTGCCTTTTTCCAGCTGTGCGGTCAGTTCGTCCTGCTTGGTCTGGCTAGCGGCCAGTTGGGCGGTCAGTTCAGTTTGTTTGGCTTCGCCTTCATTTATTTCTGAAACCAGATCATCCTGATCAGCCAGTTGGGCGCTTAGTCTGTCTCGCTCTGCTTTGCTGTTATCAATACGGGTATTGAGCGCGAGTTGTTGCTGGCGGCTGGCTTCCAGTTCCTGGTTTAGCTCTCCCTGACGAGTCTGGGCAGCATCCAGTTGTGCTAACAGCTGGTCTTTTCTGGCCGTTGTTTTTTCCAGTGCTGCCTTCAGTTGTTCCTGCTCAGTCAGGCTGGCTTTCAAGGCAGAGTTCAGTTCATTGGTCTGGGTGTTGTTGCCTTCCATTTGTGCCGAGAGCAGTGACAGTTTGTTGTTCAACTCGGGTTGTTTACTGCGCAAGTTATCCAGTTGCTGCCGTAATTCAGCAATGATCTTTTGCTGGGCAACGACGGTTTCCTGCGATTTTGTATAGAGCTGTTTCTGCTGTTCACCCAGCATGTTCAACGACTGCTTGAGTGCATCTGCAGTGGCGGTATTAGCGGGTGCCGTCTGCGACTGGGCAGCGACTGGATCGGGGGCAACTGGAGCGGGGGCAACGGGTAGAGGGGCTACAGCACCCATATCCATCGGATAGGTGGGCATGGTAGGAGCCATCATTGGCTGTACCGCCGGAGCAGGCATCATGCCCGTATCGGGCATATAATACATGCCGGGTGTAGCGTAGCCAGGCATCTCTTCATAGCCCGCTTGTGGGTAGCCATACATGTAGGTGTAAGGGCTGACGACCGGGGCAGCTGCAGTAGCTGTTCCAGCCGTGTCACTACCTTCTGCTGGCGCGGCTTGCCCTTCCATCACTGGCCAGGTATAGCCCATCATTTCTTCAGGCGTGACCACAGCGCCTTCTGTGCCGGTATAACCCGGTGGGTAGAAGTAGCCCCAGAGCGGGTTGCCGGTATCGACGGCCATACCCTGTTCAACCGGGTAGGTGTAGCCTCCCGCTGTTTCGGTCGTGAGGTTCAACCCACTATCGGCGCCTGTTCCCGCAGCGACAGCGGGACTTGCTGTGCTGGAGGCGGAAGCGGTACCCTCGCTGGCTCCTGGTGGGGCGGGTGGTTGCGAGTCAGCTACGGCGATGGCTGATATGAGCGCTATCAGCGTCAGGCCTGTCGATAGTTTCTGCATGCGGGTCTCCTCAGATTAAATTGCTATGGTTGTATTCTTGGTGTATCTCTTGTTACCGCTAGTGATGTGAGCCAAGCGCCAAGTCACGGCGGGCGGCTGAAATGGTAATGGTGAAACCGGCGACCACGTCCAGAAATGACATGGCGGCCAGGATCAGGAATACCGAGTTTCCTCCCCAAGGGTAGATCAGCCAGATCACCAGATACCCAATCAAGACAAAAGTGGATAACAGATGATCAAAAATAGTGGATTCTGATGTCCGTGTCGCCTTGAATAATTCGAAATAGAGCGTTATCACGCCCGCCATCACCAGTAAATCTCCCCAAGTAGGCTTCCAGATAGCCTTGGACGGCAGCCGAACGGTGAACAGAACATCATTCAGGTGCAGTGGGAAAAAGCCGACTTTGACAAAGAACCAATAGGCGAATAATAACACACCAAATAGCGGAACGAATTGTATGAATCGGATCATAAGACTGTTTCCAGCGAGTTTTATTAATTTCACGGCGACCCGTGTACCACTTTCACTTTAGGTCGTCAGTCACGGGAGGCGCGTTCAGTCAACAGTCAACAACAGTGTTGAGCGGCGCTGATCGGCTCGCAGTGAGCACACGAATCCAGATAGTATCATTATAAGCTATGCGATGGTCGTCGTCAGTCTGGCAGTCATTAATCATTTACAGGCATTTATGCATATTTGTGTAGAAATGCTTATTTTTTACTCTATTTGTGTCGTTCGTCGGGTGAATGTGTGGCTGAAAGACGACAAACACTATACTTTTAGGGTGTATAAGTCTTGGTTGTTGGGCGCGACCACCATAATGATAATAATGAGAGTATGGCAATGAAAAATAAAAAGGGCTCCTCCTTCAAGTGGGTATTACTTCCTATCCTGTTTTCCTCCGCTGCTGTTTTGGCTGGTTCTGACCAAGTCTCTGCACTCACTCCTGATGACCCCTGTGTGGAGTGTCCTGCTGTGTCGGACGGTTTTGCTGCTATGGCACCCTCTCCCTCTCCCTCTGCAGCCGATCAGGCGGATACGTTGGCGGGCGAGTCTGATGGCTTTCTGGATGATGCACAGGAGGTCAGTACGGGTAATCTGAATTTTGTCGGGGGCAATACTCGTTTGGGTGTCGGCATTGATACCGAATTCAAGGGTCGGGCTGATCTGAGCCATGTTTTCTCTGAGACTGACAACAGTGTAACCAGTGGCCAGGGCTGGGTGGGTGTTAATCCATCCGCTGATAGTGATCTGGGCGAAGAAGTGCTGACAGGTGCCGGAGTAAAACTGAACCATCATTGGCTCGCGACTGATGAAAATGGTCAGCCTGCTTATGTAAACAAAGTATTTGGCGCTTACGACCAGAACGAGGCCAAAGACAAGAAAGTGACGTTCGGCTATGGTCAGGAACGTGAAAACCTGTTTTGGTCAGGCCATCTGAGCAAGGGTTTGTCGGACAAGCGGGTTTCCGGCCAGGCAGTCGATGGGCAAGCTATTTATGAAAAGGCCTATGACTTTGGTGTGGGGGGGCGTGTCGGTGCTTTTATGGACGACCAGCTGCTGCGTGTACAGGGTGGTCTTGATTACGAGTGGGGCACCGATGTGGCTGCCTCTGAAGATACGGCTTCCCAGTTGACGGTTTCTGGGGGTGTGGAGAAGTTCTTCCCTGATTCACCCCATAGTGTGGGTGCGAATATTGAAGTCCTGAAAGAGCAGGGTGGGTATGCTGGCGACAAGCATGAAGCAGATGTGCGCGGTAATGTGAATTATCGCTATGAATTTGGCGGCGATGGCCTGTTCCAGTCGGATGAAAAGTACCGGCGGGTGCGGGTAGAAATTCCGGGCAAGACCACCGTGACCAAGAAACCGCGTGCCCCCAAGGTTGAACGCAAGCTGGTCAAGCACACGATGGAGCTGGAGTCGGATACTTTCTTCCAGGTGGGCAAGCATATGCTGACACCCGATGCGCAACAGCGTCTGATGAGCGTAGTTGCTCGCCTGCGTGATTCCGGGCATGAAGGTAATATCCGTATTACGGGAAATACCTGTGACCGTGGCACGGATGCTTATAATCAGGCCTTGTCTGAACGGCGTGCCGGAGCAGTGCGTAACTTTTTGGCTGCCAATGGCTTTAATCCGGGTGAACTGCAAGCGCGGGGCTTGGGTGAGACGCAGCCTAAATATCCAAATACTGAAGAGTCACGGCATCGTAACCGCCGGGTTGATATTGAATACGTGACTTATCAAACCAAGTACAAAGATGAAGTCATCAATCAGGGTGAGGAAGAGATCAGGACGACAACGCCCGGCCAGATTGTGTGGCGTAAAGAGCTGATCCCGACCATGCCGACCTGGGTAGGTCAGGCTTTGCGTAATAATATCCAGTATAAACAAACGATTGATACCTATCGCACGCTGGGTGCGGATGGTAATGGCACGGTTGACCCAGGAAATTCTGCGCCCGTGGCCGTCGATGATACGGGTATTACTACGACGGTTGATACCTCGGTGAGCTTCGATGTGTTGGCTAATGACAGTGATCCGGAAGGTGATGCGCTCAGCATTATCCGTTTCGACCAGAACAGCACCAATGGTGGCACGGTTACACTGGCAGATGGCTTGTTTACTTATGTACCGGCAGCGGGTTTCAGCGGCACCGATACCTTTACCTATACCATTAGTGATGGCAACGGCGGCGAAGCAACTGCGACCGTGACCATTACCGTCACGGCTGAAGGGGGTAATAATCAACCGGTAGCCGGGGATGACACCAAGGAAACCACGGCCAACACGCCGGTAACGATTGATGTACTGGGCAATGACACTGATCCGGATGGCGATATTCTCAAGATTCTGGATTATAACCCGGCCAGTGCCCAAGGCGGCACGGTGATTTGGCAGAATGGCCAGCTGGTTTATACGCCTGCGGACGGTTTCACCGGAACCGACACCTTTAATTACACGGTGACTGACAGTAACGGCGGCGAAGCGACTGCGACTGTTACCATCACGGTGCTCGAAGGTACTGGCGGCGGTGGTAATACGGCACCGACTGCGGTCAATGACAGCAAGACTACCACCATTGACACCGCCGTCACGCTGGATGTGCTGGCGAATGACACTGACCCTGAGGGTGATGTGCTGGCGATTCTTGGCCATGCCGATGTGAGTACCGAGGGGGGTGCTATTACCTTGGTCGATGGCCAACTGGTTTATACACCGGCCAGTGGTTTCACCGGAACCGACACGTTCGACTATACCATTACGGATGGCAATGGCGGTGAGTCTACAGCCACAGTGACGATCACGGTAGTTGATGGTGGCGGTGATGATGGCATGAAGCCGGATGACGACAGTTTCACGGTTTCGTCGGGTGATCTGGATGGTGATGGCAAGCTGGGTCTGAATGTGCTGGAGGGTGATGTTTACTCGGGTGAGGTGACTATCCGGATTATCACTCACCCCTCCAAAGGTACGATTCGTAATGCAGCGGCCAACGGGGATGTGGCGGATGGTTTGGTGAGCTATGCGCCGACTGCAGGTGCGACCGGCACGGACAGTTTTGTTTATGTACTGGTGGATAGCGCAGGCAATGTCAGTGAACAGGCGACGGTGACTATTCAGTTACCTAATGGTTCGGGTGGCGGCAAGCTGGAGCTGGAGGATGACACCCACAATGCCGTGTCCGGGAATGTAGTGCCGGTCACGCTGGATGTGCTGGGCAATGATAGCGGTGATGGCATGACCATTATTGAGATTGTCTCCCAGCCACGTTTTGGCTCCGCTGCGATTGACAAGGACGGTCAAACGATTGTGTACACGCTGCGTAGTGGGTACTGCGAAGATCACAGCTTCACCTATAAAGTGCGTGATCAGTACGGAAATGAGGCAGTTGCGACGGTTTATATCAATATTATTGATTAATCGTCCGTTTCCTGCATAATCCTGCAGGGCGGTGGTCTAAAGGCTGCCGCCCTGTTTTTTTTGGGGGTTAAGAAACTGGAGAGCCTGAAAACAGTCTATGGAAAATGTAAAAAAAAGGACAACTATTCCAATGGGGATGCAAGCCAGGCCGGTCAGGAAAAAACGCTGGCTGTTATGGACGATTGAGCTGCTGATTATTATTGGCATTGTGTTAGGGATTCGTGGCTGGCAACAACGCAGCCTTGTCGCTGGGACGGCTCCCGCTTTTGATGAGATTACCTTGTCCGGTGATGAGCTGACTTTGGCCAGTTATCAGGGTAAACCGGTGATGTTGCACTTTTGGGCATCATGGTGTTCGGTCTGCGAGGTCGAGCAGGATGTGATCAGTAAAGTCAAGGCGGCTGGCTGGCCAGTGATTACGGTTGCTTATGCGTCGGGTGAGTCGGAAGAAGTCGAACGCTATATGCAGCGCAAAGGCATTGAAGACTGGACAACGGTGGTGGATCATGATGGTGATATTGCCCGTCAGTATGGCGTCATCGGGGTTCCTACCAGTTACATCATCGACCCTGAGGGTCAGATTCGCTTCAGTGAAATCGGTTTGACCTCCAGTTGGGGTTTGCGGCTGCGCTTGTGGCTGGCGGACAAGCTGGGGAAATAGGAACAGAGACAGGCGATAATGGCCTTATCAGTAGGCTAGCCAACTGCGCCACAGCATGGAAAGACCGACCAGAACAGTTAATAACCCCGCGATCTGTCGGACACGCGGATGACGTATCCAGTGCAACAGATGGCTGGCGGCGCTCCCGATTAACAGCAGGTTAGGCAAAGTCCCCAGGCCAAAAGCCAGCATCAGTAAGCCACCCTTTAGCCAGCTGCCAGCGGCCAGGCTCCAGAACAGTACGCTATATACCAGCCCGCAGGGTAACCACCCCCAGATCATGCCAAAGGGCAAGGCCTGCCACGGTGTTTGTACGGGCATGAAACGCCTGCCGAGTGGCTCTATGTGTTTCCATAAGCCTCTGCCCGCTTTTTCCAGATAGGCAGCCCCATGCCAGATACCCGCCAGATACAGACCCAGTACAATCATGAAGCCTGCGGCAACCAAGCCCAGCAGGTGTTGTGCCTGTTGCAAGCCTGCGAGTGAGAGCACGCCCGCACCGAGGCCACCTGCTAATGTGCCGAGCAGGGTATAGCTGCTGATGCGCCCCAGGTTGTACCCCAGCAAAATGGGGAATCGTGAACCGGGGGAAGTGCTGGTATGTGCCTGACTGAAGCTTAAGGCGCTGACGATGCCGCCACACATGTTCAGGCAATGCACCCCGCCGAGCATGCCGACCAGAAAGGCAGCGGCATAATCAGACGGGTAGAGCCAGGAGAGCCAGGTTAAATCCATGAAAAATCCATGAGAAACGGGTATAAACGAGTGTGCTTAACGGCTTAGTTTAATAACTGGCGTAACTGATAATGCCCCTGTTCATAGCCGGTGAAAAAGTTTTCCAGCAACGGGTGTTCAACCGGATCTTCATTATAGTCGACTTCCAGATTGCGCTGCGCCACATAGGCAACCCGGCCATCATTGTCGATCAGGACGTGGTACCACGGCTCATCTTTGGGTGGCATGCCGGTTTTGGCGTTTTTTTCATACCACTCCTCCGAACCTTGGAAGTCGGCATCCACATCGAAGATCACCCCCCGATAGTCGAACAGGCGGTGATGAATCACCTGGCCTATCGAAAAGTCTGCTTGTTTGTTCATCTGCTGATATACCTTCTTCAATACTGGATTCATGGAAACAATATGTGGTTTTTAATGTGACTTATCAAGCACCCGGTGTTGAATGCATGGATATTTGTTGTTTGATCAGCGTGATGCGTTGACGATGCAATTCTTCCTTGATGTGGCTGCCGGTAAAGCCCTGCCGGATGATGGCTTGCACATCCACTTGTTGGCAGACCGCAAGCAGATGAGCCAATAAATCAGCCTGTGGATAGGGGCGGCGCTCAAAGCCGGTACGCCCTTGGCTATCTGCCATGCAGGTCAGGAGCAGCTGCTGAAAGCGTTCCGGTTTGCGGAAAGCATCCGTGGCTTCCAGCACTTTTAGCAGCTTCTTCGGCGTCAGTTCCAGAGCACGGTGGAAATGCAAATGATATTCGGCGGCCAGCAAGGCGAGTTGCCTGAAGGTGTTCGGCACCCGATAGCGCTCACACAATGCGATGACCGGGGTGATGCCGTTTTTCTCATGGGCAGGGTGACTGGGGAGTAGCTCGGGGGGCGTGAGGCCCTTACCCAGATCATGTACCAGCGCCGCAAAACGTACCTCACTCTCCGCGCTAAGTTCGGCAGCACGCTGCAGAACCAGCAAAGTATGGAGGCCAGTGTCTATTTCCGGATGGTGTTGTGCGGGTTGGGGGATGCCAAACAGGCAGTCTATTTCCGGGAACAGTACCTTGAGTGCGCCACAGGCACGCAAGGTTTCAAAAAAGCGCGCCGGGGTGTTTTCTGCCAGGGCACGTACCGTTTCCTGCCAGACCCGTTCCGGCACCAGGCTATCGACCTCACCTTGTTGCACCATGTCCTGCATCAGCTGCAGGGTTTCGGGGGCGATACTGAAACCTTGTTCTGCAAAGCGAGCTGCAAAGCGTGCCACCCGTAGAATCCTGACCGGGTCTTCGCTAAAGGCGGGTGAAACATGCCGCAGCAGGCGTGCCTGCAGGTCACTTTGTCCGCTGTGGTAGTCAATGATATTGCCGTCGGCATCTTCAGCCAGTGCATTGATGGTCAGGTCGCGGCGCAGCAAGTCTTCTTCCAGCGTTACATCCGGTGATGCGTGGAACTGAAAACCGTGATAACCGCGTGCTGTTTTGCGTTCAGTACGGGCGAGGGCGTATTCTTCGTGGGTCTGCGGGTGCAGAAATACCGGGAAGTCTTTGCCGACCGGACGAAAGCCCCGCGCTTTCATCAGCTCGGGCGTGGCACCGGTCACGACCCAGTCGCGGTCTTTAACGGGCAGGCCGAGCAGGCGGTCACGGACTGCACCACCCACCAAGTGGTATTGAATTGTGTTCATATGGCCTGTAAAAATACCCTGTTAGTTATATAAGCGCTATTATACCCGTGATCGCTCTATTAGCTGAATCTGATTATTATCGGTGCTGTGCATGATCCACGTCATTGACGCTGTTTTGTATTTATGGTGTGATCAAAGCGCTGGGGAAATGAGAAATTGGGGTTGGAAATCAGATAGCGTTGCTGAAATGTAATGTAATCAAGGCTATCGCAAACAAGAGGAGTTTTTCAAGATATGGCTCATATAGTTGTGTTGGGTGCAGGTACCGGTGGGATGCCGGCTGCCTACGAATTCCGGGATGCCCTGGGAAAAGACCACGAAATCACTGTCATCAACGAACGCGACTATTTCCAGTTCGTGCCTTCCAATCCCTGGGTAGCCGTCGGCTGGCGTTCACGCGCTGACATTACCTTTCCGATTGAAAAATACCTGAACCGCAGAGATATAAAATTCATTGCCAGCCGCTGCGATAAAATTGATGCGGAAAACAGTACGCTGGAACTGGCTAACGGCCAGACCGTCAAGTACGACTATCTGTTGATCGCTACCGGCCCCAAGCTGTTTTTCGAAGAAGTGGAAGGCGCAGGCCCGCACGGTGGGCATTCACATTCGATTTGCAGTGTGGATCATGCGGAAGGGGTCTGGGCTGATTACCAGAAGCTGTTGCAAAAAGGCAGTGGGCATATTGTGGTGGGCGCGATGCCGTTTGCCAGTTGCTTTGGCCCCGCCTATGAATTTGCCTTCATCGTTGATGCCGATTTGCGCAAACGTAAAATTCGCCACAAATTCAAGATGACTTATGTCTCGTCCGAGCCTTATATCGGTCACTTGGGCTTGGGCGGTGTGGGTGACTCGAAAGGCATGCTGGAGCATGAGCTGCGGAATCATCACATGGACTGGATTGTCAACGCCAAGACCACCAAGGTCGAAGCGGGCAAGATGTTCGTGGATGAATATGATCCGGAAGGCAAGGGTGTGAAAAAGCAGCATGAGCTTAATTTTGATCTGGCGATGATGTTGCCTGCCTTCAAAGGGGTGGATGCGGTCGCAGCGGTACCCGGTTTATGTAATCCGCGTGGTTTTGTCTTTGTCGATGAACTGCATCGTAATCCTACCTACAAAAACATCTACTCGGCAGGCGTCTGTATCGCCATTCCACCGGTCGAAGTTACGCCTGTCCCGACAGGTGCACCGAAAACCGGTTATATGATTGAATCGATGGTCACTTCTGCGGTACATAATATTGCAGACGAACTGGCAGGCAAGCAGCCACACACAACCGGCACATGGAATACCATCTGTCTGGCTGACTTTGGTGATACGGGGGCGGCTTTTGTCGCACTACCGCAGCTGCCACCCCGTAATGTGGCATGGTTCAAAAAGGGTAAATGGGTGCATTTGGCGAAAATTGCCTTTGAGAAATACTTCATCCGCAAGATGAAAAAAGGCAGTTCCGAGCCATTCTACGAAAAATCGATCCTGAAGATGATGGGAATTACCCGCATCTAGGGTAGCGTAAAGAACCAGATGATCAGGAGTCTGGGCTTTTGAAGCGGGAGATGGTGTATGCTGTCTCTCGCTTTTTTATTTTTAGTGTAGATAAACAATGAATTTAAACACTCCCCTTCACCCTCCGCTCCCCACCAATATTGCCAGCAGTGTCGCGCTGGCGCTGGCCGAAGACATCGGCAGTGGCGACGTGACCGCCGACCTGATCGCTGCCGATACTCATTCCCGTGCCCGCGTGATCAGCCGTGAAAACGCCATTTTGTGTGGTGTTGCCTGGTTTGATGAGGTATTCCGGCAGGTGAATCCGGCGATAAAGCTTAACTGGCACTTCAAGGATGGTGACGCCGTCACGGCTAACGCGGTTTTATGCGAGATTGCCGGTAATGCGCGCGGTATGCTGACGGCTGAGCGCAGTGCCCTTAATTTTCTGCAAACCCTCTCGGGCACTGCGACAGCGACCCGCCGTTATGTGGATTTGATCGCGCATACCGCCTGCCGTATTCTCGATACCCGCAAAACCTTGCCTGGCTTGCGTACTGCACAAAAATATGCGGTATTATGTGGCGGCGGCGTGAATCATCGTATTGGCTTGTATGACCGGGTTCTGATCAAGGAAAATCATATCATGGCGGCAGGTTCAATCCGTGCTGCCGTGCAACAGGCGCGCCAGTTACACCCTGGCATCAAGGTCGAGGTGGAAACCGAGAACCTGCAGGAATTTGCCGAGGCGAGTGCAGCGCAGGCCGATATTATCATGCTGGATGATTATGATCTGGCGAGCATGCGTGAAGCGGTGCGTCTGAACCGGCTGAATGCAGCAAGTGGCACTGATACTGGCGCTGCCATTGTATTGGAGGCTTCTGGCGGCGTGAATCTGCAGACCGTGGCGGCGATTGCTGAAACCGGGGTGGATTTTATTTCTGTCGGCGGGATTACCAAACATGTGCAGGCGCTGGATCTGTCGATGCGGTTTGAATTACAGGATTTCAAGGTATGAAGCGGATAGCTTGGGTGTTGTTGACGATGCTGGTGTTGTCCGCCTGTGGCAACAAGGGGCCATTGTATTTACCGGGTGATGAACCCGATCAACAAAAGCGGGAGTTAAAGCAGTAATGGATCATTTTAATTATCGTGATGGGCAGCTGTTTGCCGAAGATGTCGCGGTTGCAGCGATTGCCCGTGAACACGGTACGCCCTGTTACGTTTATTCCCGCGCCACGCTGGAGCGGCACTGGCATGCGTTTAACAATGCCTTTGCCGATCAGGCGCATCTGGTGTGTTATGCGGTCAAGGCCAATTCCAATCTGGCGATTCTTAACCTGTTCGCGCGGCTGGGGTCGGGGTTTGACATCGTCTCGCGGGGTGAGCTGGAACGGGTACTGCGTGCGGGGGGGGATCGGACAAAAATTGTTTTCTCGGGTGTGGGTAAAAAACCAGACGAAATCCATTATGCGCTGGAAGTCGGAATCCGCTGCTTTAATGTTGAATCGGAAGCAGAACTCGAACGTATTCAGGCGATCGCTGCTGGAATGGGCAAGATTGCACCGGTTTCACTGCGGGTGAATCCTGATGTGGATGCGCAAACCCATCCGTATATTTCGACCGGTCTGAAAGAAAACAAGTTCGGGATTGATATCCAGCGGGCTGAGGCGGTTTATCTGCGGGCGGCAGACCTGCCGAATATTCGGGTCGAGGGCATTGACTGCCATATTGGTTCGCAGTTATTGACTTTATCGCCCTTCATGGATGCACTAGACCGGCTGCTGGCGCTGGCTGAGCGACTGGAGGCTCAGGGTGTGACGGTGCATCACCTTGACATCGGTGGTGGCCTGGGCGTGCGGTATAACGCAGAGACTCCCCCTGAGCCTGCCGAGTACATGCGCCAGCTGTTTATCGATGAGCGTTTGCGTCGTTATGAAATTCTGGTCGAGCCGGGTCGGGCGATTGCCGCCAATGCAGGCATTTTGGTGACACAAGTCGAATACTTGAAGCACGCTGCCTATAAAAACTTTGCCGTGGTCGATGCGGCGATGAATGATTTGATTCGACCGGCGTTATACAGTGCCTGGCAACAGATCATTCCGGTAGCGCCACGTAGCGATGGGCAACTTGAGACTTATGATATCGTCGGCCCGATTTGTGAAACGGGGGATTTTATCGGCAAGGAACGCGATTTGAATATTCAGCCCGGCGACCTGTTGGCAGTCCGTTCTTCGGGGGCGTATGGCTTTGTGATGGCCTCCAACTACAATTCACGTCCGCGTGTGCCGGAAGTGATGGTGGATGGCAGTCATGTGCATGTGGTGCGCCAGCGCGAAACACTGGAAGACTTGTGGCGGGGCGAAGCATTGCTGCCGGAATAGCTGAAATAGCCGACATAGGCCGACCTGTACTGAATGAAAATTGGCTAGAATGCAGATTTCATTATTAAGTTTTAACCATTAACTCCAAAATTATGGCTTTTCTGGTGTGGTAGCTACTGTATAAGCTGGCGTTTGTTCTATGCTTAGGGAGACGAACCATTAACAAAAGGAGTTTGGTTATGGGACAACAATGGGTAGAGACAGCCCCGATAGGCGCTGTTCTGTCGAAGCGTGGCAAGGTGACTGCGACCAGAGTAGGCGAGGATATGCGTATTCTGAAGCGTGGTGATCCCATTTATACGGATGATGTCGTCAGTACCGTGCGTGGCGCAAATTTGCAATTGAAGATGAATGATCGGAATATTGTCATGTTGCGGGGGGGAAGCTCGTTCCGGGTAGGTCAGTATCAGCCGGATCTGCATCTCGGTGAGGCAAGGCGTTTTGACTATGCGGGCGGCGAGCTTCGCCCCAGTCGCAGGCACCTGTCATCCTGATTTTATAGCTGTTCATTCCGCAACTGATTGGTTTCACGTTATTGTGCACTGCACAATAACGTGTTAAAACACTCATGCCGACCTGTGTGTCGGCATTTTTGAACCTTTGTGATGGCGGTCTTCGATGGAAACAGCAGTTTACCCGGGTACTTTTGACCCGTTGACCAATGGGCACCTGGATTTGATCAAGCGCTCCCGGCGGTTGTTCCCGCGCATTATTGTTGGCGTTGCGGCGAATCCGAAGAAAAAACCGCTGTTTTCCCTGCAGGAACGTGTCGAGCTGATTCAACAGGAAGTCATTAATCACGGCTTGTCAGATTCTGTAGAAGTCATTGGTTTTGAAGGTCTGTTGGTAGAGTTCGCACACGAGTGTAAGGCACATATCCTCATTCGTGGCATGCGTGCTGTTTCGGATTTTGAGTTTGAGTTTCAACTGGCGAGTATGAACCGTACTCTGGCACCGGATGTTGAATCTGTATTCCTTATGCCCGGCGAGAGTTTTTCCTTTGTCTCATCGACACTGGTAAAAGAGGTAGCCAAGCTGGACGGGGATATTTCGCGCTTTGTCTCTCCACAGGTGTTGGCCGCATTAAAAACCAAAATTACCGAGTGGAAAGCGGGGAAAGGTGCTGATTTAACAGATTCTTGAGGGCAGTATGAGCGAGTCATTGATTCAGATGAATGTTCATTGCGCTTGTTGCTTGCTAAGATTACACCAGATTTTACTCAAACTACTTAGGAGCCCATGTTTATGGCACTGATGATAACTGATGAATGCATCAACTGTGATGTGTGTGAGCCGGAGTGCCCGAATAATGCCATTTCTCCGGGTGACGAGATTTATGTGATTGATCCCAAACGCTGCACCGAATGTGTCGGTCATTATGATGAGCCGCAATGCGTGGCAGTCTGCCCGGTAGACTGTATCCCCAAAGATCCGGACATGGTCGAATCACAGCCACAACTGCAGCTCAAATATGAGCAACTGATGGCTGAGGCCTGATGCTTCATTCTTGATGGTCAGTGGTGGTCGTCTGTGCTACCTATGAAAAAATAATGCCCATCACTCACTGACGGGCATTATTTTTTAGGCGTGTAAATCATTAACACTTTACGTCTAGCATCCATCAGGCTCAACTGGCTGTGGGTGAGGGAGTACATGCCTACATGGTTCAGCCCGGCCATGACCTGTTTCTCCAGTGCATCTGCCGACCCCATGCAAGCCATCTTGGTTGCGCCCAGCTGACCAAGTGCCAATGTGCCATCATTGCTGGCGGCATAGTTGCCAAACAGGCGATTGCAGCCACTGAAGCCACTGATCCGGCCTGCTTCGAAACTGAGTTCGGGCAAACGTTTGCTGCTGACGGCTTGTCCGTCAATGGACTTCAGTACCCAATGGGTGTTGTCCAAGCTCAAGGCTGTCTCTGTATAGGCTTTGGGGGAGACACTGCAAGCGGAAACAATGGCTAGTCCCATTAAAACGATAAATATTTGCCCGGCAAAGGAGGCAATGAATTTTTTGATCACGAAACATTTCCTTTTGGTGTTATTCTTTTTATGTAGAGTGACTGTGTGTAGAAAAGTTGCAGCAGATAGTATGATTCTTTTTTTGTGAAAGCGACAGTGAGAACTGACAATTGGTGATCTTGTGAGAGAACTACCCGGAGCGTTACCCCCTGTTCCGCTGGCACCGATCGGATTCATCAGCTCATGCTATAAGGAAAAGTTTGGCATCCCCCGTCAGCCCGGCTTGGTGACTGAAGCCAAGGCCATGCTCAAGCTGTTGCCTGAGTTCGCCAGTGCTGATGCGGTGCGTGGTTTGGAGGACTTCAGTCATGTTTGGGTGATTTTCCTGTTTCACGCCACCCGGCAAGCAGGCTGGCACCCTACAGTACGTCCGCCACGTTTGGGTGGTAATGCCCGTCTGGGCGTTTTTGCCACCCGCTCCATGTTTCGCCCGAATCCTATTGGCTTGTCGGTTGTGACTTTGGAACGGGTTGAACAGTCGGGTAAGGATGTCTGTTTGCACTTCTCCGGTACGGATTTGCTGGAGGGTACGCCCGTGTTGGATATTAAGCCTTACCTGCCGTATGCTGACTGTGTGTTGGATGCTGCGGGTGGTTTTGCCCCCTCCGCACCGACTACAGGTTTGCCGGTGGTATTTTCTGCCTTGGCAGCCGAGCAATGCGCCGGTAAAAGCAGGCAATGGCAGTTGGACATTGAACAGCTGGTGCGTCAGATTCTGGGGCAGGATCCGCGTCCTTCTTATCGTGCTGACAGGCCGGATGCGCGTTACTATGCAATGAAATTATATGATTTTGATCTCCGCTGGCGGTATGCTGCTGCCGGTATTGAGGTTTTGGAACTGGCAGAGGCCTGATGGTCGGCCAGATATTATTGGGCTTGTCTGGATTCATACTAACAACAATGGCTAACAGAGCACTGTATATTTTGATTTTGTCGATTGGCATGGTTTTCCCCGCTTGGGCGGAAACCGCAAGTGAGGAGCCGCCAGATTCGGCGCCCTCAGAGCCTTTAGTACCGTCAGTACCTGCAACGTATCAGGCTCCCCAGCCTGCAGAGCAGTTTATTGCGCGTTCGCCGGAAACACAAGATTTACCAGAAAACCTGCTGGCCTACATGAAAAAACAGAAAATTCCGCTGGAAGAAATCAGTCTGTTTGTGCAAGACGTGAATGCAGATAAACCGCTCCTGCTGCACGATGCGGATACGCCGCGCAATCCTGCTTCGACCATGAAACTGCTCACGACCTGGAGTGCGCTTAAAGTATTAGGGCCTTCCGCCAGCTGGGATACAGAGGCCTGGATGCGCGGCAGCCTGGAAAATGGCGTACTCAACGGTGATCTGATTCTGAAGGGCTATGGTGATCCTTTTCTGGTTTATGAGTCTTTTTGGCAGTTTGTCCATGACTTGCGCCTGAAAGGTCTGCGTGAGATCACCGGCGACATCATTATTGATAATAGCTTTTTTTCTATCCCCGCGACTGATCCGGCTGCCTTCGATGGTGAACCTGACCGGGTTTATAATGCACCACCCTCGGCGCTCATGTTTAATTTTCAGGCTACCCGCTTGCTGCTTGACCCCGATACGGCACAGGGCAAAGTAAATATAACTGCATTTCCCATGCCAAAAGGCGCTACGCTTGATAACCAGGTGAAGTTGATCAAGGGCGGCTGTTCGAAATGGCAGACCCGTCCGAATATCACGAAATTACCCGATGGTGTTATCCGGGTGAAGGGAGATTACTCAGAAGCTTGTGGCCAGCAGTTCGCGATGATGGTCATGACCTCGCCGGAAGAACATGTGTTTAATGCATTCCATGATTTCTGGCTGATGCTGGGTGGAACACTGCACGGCGGCTATAAAGTCGGGTCTGTGCAGGCGAGTGATCAGCGGCTTGAAGTGCATACCTCGCCTGCGGTAGGTGAGCAGGTGCGGCTGATCAACAAATGGAGCAATAATGTGATGACCCGCCAGTTGTTGCTGAGTGTCGGGGCAAAAATGTTCGGTGCACCCGCCACCTTAGAGAAAGGTCGGCTGGCTACTCTGAAGGTTATGACTGATGCCAGTATCCCTACGGATGGCATGGTGATTGATAATGGTGCCGGTTTGTCGCGTAGTACCCGTATCAGTGCCCGGCAGTTGGGTTTGTTGTTACAGGCGATCTGGCGTGACCCCTACATGCCGGAAATGCTGAATTCATTGCCGCTACTGGGTGAAGATGGCACGCTGGCACGCCGCTTCAGGCATAGTGATCTGACCGGGCGTAGCCGGATGAAGACCGGAACGCTGAATCAGGTCAGTGCACTGGCCGGTTACATGCTGACACGCAGCGGTAAGCGTGTAGTCATCGTCATGCAGCATAATGGCAAAAAAGCCGGTGGCTACGGGCAGGCTTTGCAAAACATGCTTCTCGAATGGGTGTTTGAGCAATAGTTTAAGGACAGTAATTATGACGGTTAGAGGCGGGATCTGGATGTGTGCATGGTTGTTGAGGCTGTTGGGTTTGTTGAGTTTGCTGGTTACATCACCCTTAATGGCAGAAGATGACCCGGTCAATGAGTCTCCTGTTAAAGTGAATGTGAGTGGAGCCAATGATGAAGTGTTGGCAGATAATCTCAAGGCATTCCTGCCGTCATTACGTAATCTGAAGTGTGATTCGCCCGAGGAGCGGGTGGAGCGCTTTATTGATGCATCACAAAGCAAGCTGACTGAAGGAGCTGAGGCCGTTGGCTATTTTTCAGCAAGCTTCAAGATGACATCAGCCCGCACGTCGAATTGCTGGGTGTTGAATATTGCGGTTGAACCCGGCTTGCCGGTCAGGGTGGCTGAGTCAAATATCCGGGTATCGGGTGACGGTGAATCATTGCCCGCCTTTCGCAAGGTCGCGGCCAATCTGCCTTATACCTCGGGTGAGGTGCTGGTCACACAAAAATACGAAGACTTTAAAGCCAATCTGACTCACGCTGCCAGCCGATTGGGCTTCTTTGATGCCAAGTTTGAAGAGCGTGAAGTCCGCGTCAATGTGGATACGCGCGAGGCGGTGATTAATCTGCATTTTGTGACCGGGTCACGTTATCAGGTGGGCACCATCAACGTTGAACAGGACGTGCTCGATGACAAGCATCTGAACCGTTATGTGCGACTGGTGCCGGGGCAGCCGTATGACTCCGAACAGATACTCAAGCAGCAGCGGGTGCTGGAAGCGAGTGGTTATTACAGTGATGTGCAAATCAGCAGCCGCTTTCAGGAAGCCGAAAACAGTCAGGTGCCGGTAGCGATCAATGCGACCCGCCGCAAACGCTACACGTATAGCGCCAATATCGGTTATGCGACCGATACGGATATTCGTATCGAAGGCGGGATGGAGGCGCATTGGGTCAACAATAAAGGACACAGTCTGGATACCAAATTGCGGTTGTCACAGAAAGACCCGGGGGTGGTGCTTAACTACAAGGTGCCTTTGTGGAACCCTGAGCATGAGTATGCCAGTTTGTCGACCGGTTGGAATAAAAGTGACAATGACGATATTAAAAGCGAAGCGCTCAATCTTGAGCTGAATTATAACCGCTTGAACAGTAATAACTGGAAGCAGACTGCTTTTGTCAATTTTGTGGACGAAAAGACCCAGGTTAACAGTGATCCTTCTACCCGTACCCAGCTCACTCTGCTCGGTGCGCGGGTGAGTAAAACCAAATCCGATGATGCGTTGAAACCTACCGAAGGCTGGCGTTTGCAGGCACAGGTGCAGGGCGCTTATCAAGGTGTATTGAGTGACCAGAGCCTGCTGCAGGGTGATGTCAATGCCAAGTACCTTTATACCTTTGAGAACAAGGATAAAATGTTGTTAAGAGGGGAATTGGGCACCACCTTTATCGATGATCTGTCCGCCATGCCCAAATCACTGCGGTTTTTTACCGGTGGGCAGACCTCGGTGCGCGGCTATGATTTTGAGTCGCTTGGTGAAATGGATGACGAGGGCAATGTCATCGGTGGCAAGCATTTGCTGGTGAGCAGTATCGAGTATGAACATCCGGTCGCGGATAAAATCAGTGCGGCGATTTTTGTCGATGCCGGCAGTGCATTTGATCAGTGGAATGATTATGCCGTCAGCATCGGCGCAGGTATCGGTGCGCGTTACCAGTCACCTTTGGGGCCGATTCGGGTTGATTTTGCCGTACCGAAAGAAGATAGCAGCGATATACATTTCTATTTCAGCCTGGGGCCTGATTTGTGAGGAAGCTGTTTCGGTATTTGGTGATTCACCCACTGGCGGCTATTTTGCTGTTGGTGTTGCTGCTGTTGGCCGGGTTGACTGTCTTGTCTACTACCGAAACGGGTACGGGCGTGATCGTTAAGCTCGCACAGCGTGCCCTGCCATCCTTGCAACTGGAGGGTGTCGGCGGAACCTTGCTGGACAGGGTGTCTGTGGACAGTCTGGTTTGGGAGGATAACGGCATCAAGGTCGAAGCGCAGCAGGCGCAGCTGGGTGTTAGCCTGGGTGCTCGCTTGCCGCCGGTCATTCATGTGCAAATGCTGGCGGCTGACAAATTGATTATCAATTTGCCGCCTTCAACGGATGAAGTCACTGAGCCGTTTACGCTGCCGGATTTAAAGCTTCCGGTTGATATGCGGTTAACTGACATCGGTTTGGCTGAGCTGGAAATATACCAGGGCGAAGCTGTCTTCAAGGTTCGTGATGCCCGGCTTGGGGCTTATACCGATGCCGGGGTGTTACATCTCCAGCAGCTGGTGGGTGAGTTATATGATGATACCGGCAACGTACAAATCAGCGCCCAAGGGCAAATGGAGCTGGCACAACCGCAGGCGCTGGACGTTAAATTGTCAGTGAAGGGTGGTAGTGGCACTTATGGGGTGGGTGATCTTGCCTTGACGGCGACCGGTGAATTGCAGAATTACCGGGTTGAGCTGGCGGGTGACTGGCAGTATGCGGATTACCCTGAATACCGGCTGGATGTGGTCGGCACCGGTAACTTGGAAGGTATGAATTTTGAGAAGCTTGCCCTGCGTGGTGAGGCGGGTAATCTGGATTTACAGGGTAAGCTGGCTTGGTCACCCCAGTTGGTTTGGGATCTTGCCGCCAGTGCAGAAGGTTTGAAGCCGGAAACCTTCGCGCCAGACGTGCCTGGTATGCTGGACGTGGCGCTAACAACAACGGGCAGGCTGGAAAATGGCAAGCCTTTCATGCAGGTCGAGATCAGCCGCTTGCAGGGTTCATTGCGTGATTACCCCCTGGATGCCAGCATGAAAGCGGGGCTGGAAGGCGATGCCCTGACTTTGCACGCGCTGGACATTCTGGTGGGCGATAACCGTCTGAAAGCGCAGGGTGAAGCCGGGGATGAATTACAGGTTCGTTGGGATCTGGATGCGCCGGATTTGGAACAACTTTACCCGGAAATCAATGGCAAGCTGCAGGGTAAAGGCAAGCTCTCTGGCAAGATTGATGGTTCACAGTTTGCGCTGGATATTGAAGAGCTGACCGGCAAGGTGCTGGATTATCCACTGGATGCAACAGGCGGCGTGAGCCTGCAGGATGGCCTGATTACTGCGCGTGAGTTTCAGGCGAATGTCGGCAAAAATCAGGTAAAACTGGATGGGATTGCGGATGAATTGACCGGGGTCGATTGGGTGATTGATGCACCTGAACTTTCCCAGCTTTATCCGGAGTTACAAGGCCGCCTGAAGGGCAGTGGTAATGCGCAAGGTTTGCTCGATGGTTCCCGTTTTGCGGTTAAGCTGGATGAGCTGGAAGGTAAAGTACAGAATTATCCGCTCAAGGCGTCTGGCGAAATTCGGATGCAAGACCAGCTGCTGACCGCCAAAGACCTGCAGGTCGAGGTTGGCAACAACCGTGTCAGTCTGAATGGCGTGGCGGATGAAGTCACCGGGATTGACTGGGACATTGATGCAAAAAATCTGACCCAGCTTTACCCCGAGCTAAAGGGGAACCTGCAAGGCAAGGGTAATGCTCAGGGTTTGCTGGACGGTTCGCGGTTTGCCGTCAACATTAAAACACTGGAGGGCAAGGTGCAGGGTTATCCGCTCAAGGCCTCGGGTGGCGTGAGTATGAGCGACGGTTTGTTGGCGGCCAAGGATTTGCAGGCCGAGGTCGGGAAGAACCGGATCAAGCTGAATGGGGTGGCGGATGAGAACACCGGGATTGACTGGGACATTGATGCAAAAAATCTGACACAGCTCTACCCGGCATTGAAAGGTAGCTTAAAAGGTAATGGCAAGGCAGACGGTTTATTGGATGGTTCCCGTTTTGCGGTGAGTATCAAGGCATTGGAAGGCAAGGTGCAGGATTACCCGCTTAAAGCTTCCGGTGAAGTGCGGATGAAAGGTGGCTTGTTGGTTGCGAAGGATTTACAGGTTGATGTCGGCAAAAATCGCATTGAACTGGATGGCGTAGCCGATGAGAAAACCGGGATTGCCTGGAAAATTGATGCAAAAAATCTGGCGCAGCTCTACCCGGCATTGAAAGGTAGCTTAACAGGTAATGGCAAGGCAGAGGGTTTGCTGGATGGTTCACGCTTTGCACTGAAAATCAATGAGCTGACTGGCAAGGTGCAGGATTATCCCTTGCAGGCCTCGGGCGAAGTACGCATGAAAGACCAGTTGTTGGTCGCTAAAAACCTGCAGGTGGGGGTAGGCGATAATCAGGTGCGTCTGGATGGGGTGGCGGATGAAAGAACCGGGATTGATTGGCAGATTGATGCAAAAAATCTGGCGCAGCTGGCGCCGCAATTAAAAGGCAGTTTGAAAGGCAAGGGTAATGCCCAGGGCTTGCTGGATGGTTCGCGTTTTTCGGTGAAAATTGATGAGCTGGGAGGCAAGGTGCAAGACTATCCGCTGCGCGCCTCGGGCAGCATCAGTCTGAAGAACCAGCGTTTGGCGGCAAAAAAACTGCAGCTGGACGTGGGTAATAACCGTCTTGAGTTGAACGGGGTGGCTGACGAAAAAACCGGGCTGGCCTGGATGATCGATGCGAATAATCTGGCGCAGCTATACCCTGAGTTGAAGGGGGATTTGCAAGGTAACGGCACGGCTCAGGGGCGTCTGGATGGCTCCAGCTTTGCGGTGAAAGTCGCTGCTCTTAACGGGAGTGTGCAGGGTTATCCGGTCAGTGCGTCGGGCGGAGTCAGCCTGAAGAACCAGTTGCTCACGGCAAAAAATCTGGTGTTGAATGTGGGTAATAACCAGGTGCAACTGGATGGGGTGGCCGATGAAAAAACCGGGATCAACTGGCGGGTGGATGCAAAGAATCTGACCCAGCTCGCCCCGCAATTGCAAGGCAACCTGCAGGGTAACGGTAATGCGCGGGGTTTGCTGGATGGTTCGCGCTTTGCGGTCAAGGTGAATGACTTGCAAGGTAATGTGCAAGGCTATCCGCTACGTGCCAGCGGTGAAGTGAGCATGAAGAACAAGGTGCTGTCTGCGAATAATCTGCTGGCCGATGTTGGGCAGAACCGGGTTCGTCTGAATGGCAGTGCCGGTGACCGGCTGGGTTTGAACTGGGAGCTGGATGCTAAAAACCTGAGTCAGCTCTATCCGGCCATCAACGGCAGTGTGCAAGGCAACGGTACGCTGGCAGGGAAGGTAGATGGTTCACAGCTGGACTTGAATATTGCCCGTTTGCAGGGACAGATCGAAGGTCGCCCTTTGCAAGTTGTGGGGGGTGTCAACATTCAGGGTGACAAGATTAATGTGCGGAATCTGCAGGTGTTGGCCGGTGATAATCGTCTGGAGGTGAATGGTCAGGCGAGTGAACCTTTCAATCTGACTTGGAAAGTGAATGCACGCAATCTGGCGCAAGCTTGGCCGGGCTTGGCCGGGAATCTGCAAGGTGAAGGCGTGGTGCGTGGTAACCTCGATCAACCCCAAGTGCAGGGGAGTTTGAAAGGGAGTCAGCTGGCCTTTCAGGATATGCGGGTGGCGCGTCTGGATGTGCAGATAAAACAGAATGGGGCGCAGTATGATATTCGTGGTTCGCTGGGCAATCTGAGTCAGGGGCTGAATGGGGTTAATAGCGCTGATTTCACCGCACAGGGTTTGCTGACGAACCATACGGTGACACTGGCGGTCGTGCATAAGGATGGCAAGGCTGATTTGCGCGCGCGCGGTGGTCTGAACAATGGCCAATGGCAGGGGGCGCTGGAAACACTGGCGCTGCGTGATACGCCTGCGGGTAATTGGCAGCTGACTAATCCGGTGAAGATTGCCGCTTCAGCCAAAGCAGTCAGTGCCTCGAATGCGTGTCTGGCCAACCAGCAAGGTGCGCGTATTTGCGCCAAAACCGATTGGTCGGAACAGGGGGGTGCGATTGCGAATGGTACCTTGCAGCAGGTTCCGCTCAGTATGGCACGCTCCTTCCTGCCCAATACGATCCAGTTGCCGGGTGTGGTGAATGGCGATTACCGGTTTGAGCAACGCGGCGGGCGTCCGTTTGCGCAAGTGAATATTCAGCTGCCGGATAATACGGTGACTATCCTTGGCGAGCGCGGCAAAAAAGAAACGCTGCAGTATACGAATGCACGTGCCAATGTCACGCTGAACGATAACACGGCCACTTTGCAGGCACAGCTGGACATACGCGGGCGCGGGCAATTAAAGGCTGATGGGCGCATCGATTTGTCGCCAGGGAACGGGCAACACCGGATTGATGCACGTGCCACAGTGACGGTGCCCGATATTGCCTGGCTGCAAACCTTTTCCCCGCAGATAGATGAGCTGAAAGGGCAGCTTAATGGTGACGTGCGTGTCACTGGCCTGTTGAGTCAGCCGCAAGTGACGGGTGTGGTGCGTTTGCAAGGCGGTTCCGTGTTCTTGCCAGAAACAGGGGCACGCCTGCAGGACATTAATTTGACTGCTCAAGCGAACCGCCCGGATCAGATGGCGATTACCGGTTCCTTGCGTGCCGGGCAGGGGCTGATGAATGCGAATGGTATTTTGAATCTGGCGAATCTGCCCAACTGGACGGCAGAATTAAAGGTGCAAGGGTCGGATTTGTTGCTAATGAATACGCATGAGGTGCAGGCTAAGATTTCTCCCGATTTGACCATTCAGGCCACGGCCAAGAAGGTGAATATCACAGGGACGGTGCGCATCCCTGAAGCAACCATTAGCTTGCGTGAATTGCCGGTTGGGGCGAGTGTGCGTTCGGATGATATTGTGATTGTCGGGCGTGAGCAGCCCCAGAGCAAGGGTAAGGCGCAAGTCGTGATGCAGGAAGAGGGTGACCCGATTGAAATTTTGCCTAATGTGCTGATTGAGCTGGGCGATCGGGTGAAGATCAGTGGCTTCGGTCTGGATGCGCGTCTGTCAGGTAAATTACGTATCCTCAGGAATCGACAGGATGTCGTAGCTGAAGGCGTATTGAGCGTTATTAATGGGGTATACAAGGCGTATGGACAGGATCTGACTATTGAGCGTGGGCGCTTGTTGTTCAATGGCCCGCTCGATAATCCGGGGCTGGACGTGCGCGCCGTGCGCAATGTTGAGGATGATATTAGGGTAGGTATCGCCTTGGGCGGTTCGGTGCAAAAGCCCGAGTCTACCTTGTTCTCGTCACCACAACAGACACAAACGGACACACTGAGTTACTTGCTGACCGGGCGTGCCTTGTCAGGGGTGTCGGGTGGTCAGTCGGCGATTCTGACTCAGGCGGTGACAGGGCTGGGATTGGCCGGTGGAGAAAGTCTTGCGCAGAACCTGGGTGGCCAGCTAGGGTTGGATGATGTGGGGTTGAATGCCAATGGCGGTGACTTCCAGCAGAGTGAATTGTCATTAGGTAAGCGCCTGGGGCCGAAGCTTTATATCAAGTACATTGTCGGGCTGTTTGATTCATTGCAGCGCATAGCGATAACGTATGACATTAACAAGCGTTTGCAGGTGGAAGCGACCACCGGTGTGGAACAAAGTCTCGACCTGATCTACAAGCTGGACACTGACACGGGGCCTTTTGGCAATTAATCTTCGGTAATTATTAAATAGTTTTGAATTTTTTGGTTTGGCTGGTTGACATTGAAGGGCGATTGCCCGAAAATGTCGACCTTTCCAGTTGGAGGGGTTCCCGAGCGGTCAAAGGGGACAGACTGTAAATCTGTTGGCACTGCCTTCGAAGGTTCGAATCCTTCTCCCTCCACCATAAGCTTAGGTTGATGGTGTATAGTAAAATAACATGCATCAGTCATCACTCAAGCGGGTGTAGTTCACTGGTAGAACCTCAGCCTTCCAAGCTGATGGAGTGGGTTCGATTCCCATCACCCGCTCCACTCGCCTTATTAAGTGCGAGTATAAGATCAATGCCCATGTAGCTCAGGTGGTAGAGCGCATCCTTGGTAAGGATGAGGTCGGCAGTTCGACTCTGCCCATGGGCACCAAGTAATTAGGTTATTTGAGCATTAACGGGGTGCTAATCAAATGGCAAAGAGCAAATTTGAGCGTAACAAGCCGCACGTCAATGTGGGCACAATCGGTCACGTTGACCACGGCAAAACGACGCTGACGGCAGCGCTGTCTGTGGTGCAGAGCAAGAAGTTTGGCGGTGAGACCAAGAAGTTTGACCAGATTGACAATGCGCCTGAAGAAAAAGCGCGGGGTATCACGATCTCTACTTCACACGTTGAGTATGAGTCTGATAACCGTCACTATGCACACGTTGACTGCCCAGGACACGCTGACTATGTGAAAAACATGATCACCGGTGCTGCCCAGATGGACGGTGCGATTCTGGTTTGTTCTGCTGCGGATGGCCCGATGCCACAAACTCGTGAGCATATCCTGCTGTCCCGTCAGGTGGGCGTTCCTTACATCATCGTGTTCATGAACAAATGTGACATGGTCGATGATGAAGAGCTGCTTGAGCTGGTCGAGATGGAAATTCGTGAACTGCTCAGCAGCTATGATTTCCCGGGCGATGACACGCCGATTATTAAAGGTTCCGCGCTGAAAGCACTGAATGGTGATACGGGGCCTTTGGGCGAGCCGGCTATCCAGGAGCTGATCAATGCACTGGATACTTATATTCCTGAGCCTGAGCGTGCGATTGACGGTGCCTTCCTGATGCCGGTAGAAGATGTATTCTCTATCTCTGGTCGTGGTACGGTAGTGACTGGTCGTATCGAGCGCGGTATTGTCAAGGTCGGTGAGGAAGTTGAGATTGTCGGTGTGCGTGCGACTCAAAAGAGTACGGTCACGGGCGTTGAAATGTTCCGCAAGCTGCTGGATCAAGGTCAGGCAGGTGATAACGTCGGTCTGTTGCTACGTGGCACCAAGCGTGATGACGTTGAACGTGGTCAGGTGTTGTGCAAGCCCAATAGCATCAAGCCGCATGCCAAGTTCGAAGCAGAAGTTTATATTCTGTCCAAGAATGAAGGGGGTCGTCATACGCCTTTCTTCAATGGCTACCGTCCACAGTTTTACTTCCGTACGACGGATGTGACCGGTGCGTGTGATTTGCCAGAAGGCATTGAAATGGTCATGCCAGGCGATAACGTCAAAATGATTGTGTCCCTGATTGCCCCGATTGCGATGGAAGAAGGTCTGCGTTTTGCGATCCGTGAAGGCGGTCGTACTGTCGGCGCTGGTGTTGTTGCCAAAATCGTCGAATAATTTTTTCGAATTAATTTGAAAAAATAGACGGGAGTGTGTACACTCCCGTCTCTTCGTTTGTTAGGCCAGTAGCTCAATTGGCAGAGCGACGGTCTCCAAAACCGTAGGTTGGGGGTTCGATTCCCTCCTGGCCTGCCATCTTAATAAGATGGCTTTATACATAATCTAAATTGTTCGGTTTCATTGGGCTTTGTATAAAGTCATTTTGGCTGTATGGGTTATCAGAAAATTATGTCGTCAAAAGCTGAACAACAAAGTTCTCCACTCGATACGGTCAAGCTAGTTGCATCCGTTGCTTTGCTGATTCTCGGTATTGCAGGTTTTTACTATTTTGAAAACGTCAATGGCGAGCCTGTTTCCCTGCTGTACAGGGTTTTGGGTTTGCTGTTTGTGGTTGGTATTGCTATCTATGTAGCGCTAATTACCGCTAGCGGTCGAGGCCTTCTCGGCTTCATGAAGGATGCACGCACTGAAGTGCGTAAGATGGTTTGGCCAACACGCGCCGAAACCATGCAGACTACGCTAATGGTTATGGTCATCGTTATTATTCTTTCAATTTTCCTTTGGCTGGTTGATATGTTGCTCGGTTGGGGTGTTAAGTCCTTGCTGGGAGGTGGCTAATAATGGCTAAGCGCTGGTATGTTGTGCAGGCTTTCTCTGGCTTCGAGTTGCAAGTTCAGCGTTCTTTGGCTGAGCGTATGCAGCGCTTTGGTATGGAAGACATGTTTGGCGAGATTCTCGTCCCAACTGAAGAAGTCGTTGAAATGCGTGAAGGGCAGAAGCGCCGCAGTGAACGCAAATTTTTCCCCGGCTATGTGTTGGTCGAGATGGAAATGAATGATGATACTTGGCACATGGTTAAAGATACGAACCGTGTGCTTGGGTTTATCGGTGGATCGGGCGACAAGCCTGCCCCCATTACGCAAAAAGAAGTAGATAATATTTTGCGTCGTGTTGAAGAGGGTGTGGACAAGCCGAAGCCGAAGGTGCTGTTTGATGCAGGTGAGGTGGTTCGCGTGAACGATGGGCCATTCAAAGACTTTAATGGCGTGGTTGAGGAAGTCAACTACGAAAAAAGTCGCCTGTTGGTGGCTGTGCAGATTTTTGGTCGCTCAACGCCCGTTGAGCTTGAGTTTTATCAGGTCGAAAAGGCCTGATTCAAGGGGAGCCGTAAGGCGTTCGTACCCATTTATAGGTAAATCACACAATGGCAAAGAAAGTCACGGGTTATATCAAGCTGCAGGTTGCGGCTGGTAAAGCTAATCCAAGCCCACCGGTTGGTCCTGCGCTGGGTCAGAAAGGTGTAAATATCATGGAATTCTGTAAGGCCTTTAATGCGGCTACACAGAGTCTTGAAGTCGGCCTGCCGATTCCAGTGGTTATCACGGTCTACAGTGACAAGAGTTTTACCTTTGTTACTAAAACGCCGCCAGCTTCCGTATTGCTGAAAAAAGCGATGGGTCTGAAGTCAGGTAGTGCGCGTCCGAACACTGAAAAAGTGGGCAAGGTGACACGTGCACAGCTGGAAGAAATCGCCAAGACTAAAGAGCCGGATTTGACTGCGGCTGATCTTGATTCCGCTGTGCGGACAATTGCTGGTACTGCCCGTAGTATGGGTCTTGATGTGGAGCTTGTGTAATGGCCAAGTTAACTAAGCGTCAAAAAGCAGTTCAAGCGCAGATTGATCCGAGCAAAGCCTATCCAATCGTTGAGGCGCTGGAACTACTGAAATCACTGCCACGTGCCAAGTTCGTCGAAAGCGTCGATGTCAGTGTTAATTTGGGTGTTGATCCGCGTAAATCTGACCAGGTTGTGCGTGGTTCTACCGTACTGCCGAATGGTAATGGCAAGACTGTACGCGTTGCTGTATTTACTCAAGGGTCCAATGTCGAAGCTGCGAAAGCAGCGGGTGCTGATATCGTCGGTATGGACGATCTGGCTGCTGAAATCAAAGGTGGCATGATGGACTTTGATGTGGTTATCGCTAGTCCTGATGCCATGCGTGTGGTCGGCCAGCTAGGTCAGATTCTGGGGCCACGCGGCCTGATGCCTAACCCGAAGGTGGGTACTGTTACGCCCAATGTGGCAGAAGCAGTAAAAAATGCCAAGTCTGGTCAGGTGCGTTACCGTACCGACAAGGCCGGTATCATTCATTGCAGTATTGGTAATGTTGAATTTGATGCGCCTGCACTTGAACAAAATCTGAATGCACTGGTGGCTGACCTGATCAAGGCCAAGCCGTCAACTTCGAAAGGCATCTATTTGCGTGGTGTTGCCGTATCTACCACGATGGGGCCAGGCCTGAGTGTTGATCAGTCGAGCCTGAGCACTAAGTAAAGTTTTATTTGGGCAGTCATGTCCAGATTTCCGCCCTCAAGGATGAGGGTTGCCGCAAGGCTCAAAGAGATATGCAAGGATGCATGTCGTCACAGACCGCAGGTGTCGGGGTTTTCCTGGCTTAATCGGTGTTCTTCGGAACAAACCTGCGCAGATGGCGTTACCCGAGTCAGTTTACTGGTTTGGGGCGCGCCGTTTCCATCACACTGGTAGCTTTTTACCGGCGTGTTGTTTAACGGTGGTGTAAGCCGCCGAACCAGGAGTAGATATCGTGGCATTAACACTGGAAGAGAAAAAGCAGATTGTCTCTGAAGTGGCCGCGGTAGCTGCAAGTGCTCACTCTGCGGTAGTAGCTGAATACCGTGGATTGACCGTTGAGCAAATGACTAAACTACGCAAGCAAGCGCGTGCTAGTGGTGTCTATTTGCGTGTGGTGAAGAATAATTTAGCGAAAATCGCTGTCAAGAATACCGAATTTGAGTGTATTCAGGATGGTCTGGTTGGTCCGTTGGTGTTGGCGTTTTCTCAGGAAGACCCCGGCTCTGCGGCTCGCTTGATTAAGGACTTCATCAAAGACAAGGCGAATGCCAAGCTGGAAGTAAAATTTGTCGCCGTTGGTGGACAAATGTTAGCTGCTACCGAGTTAGAACGGTTGTCAAAACTGCCTACTCGCGATCAGGCTCTGGCTATGTTGGCTGGTACGTTGCGTGCGCCGCTTGATAAGCTCGCTCGCACAATTAATGAAGTACCCGGCAAATTGGTTCGCACACTTGCAGCAATTCGCGATCAGAAAGAGGCTTCTGCCTGAATATCTATCGACTTAATTGCAAATTGACTCGGTTTTAGGAGATTTACCATGGCTGTAACAAAAGACGAAATGTTGGACGCGATTGCTAACATGACTGTAATGGAGGTCGTTGATCTGATCTCTGCAATGGAAGAGAAATTCGGTGTAACGGCTGCTAGCGCTGTTGCAGCAGCAGCACCTGCTGCCGCTGCTGCTGAAGCAGTTGAAGAACAAACCGAATTTGATGTTGTCATGACAAGTTTTGGCGCTAACAAAATCGGCGTAATCAAGGCTGTTCGTGCCATCACGGGCTTGGGTTTGAAGGAAGCGAAAGACATGGTTGAAGGCGTACCTTCAACTGTCAAAGAAGCTGCCCCTAAAGCAGAAGCTGAAAAGATCAAAGCTGAACTGGTGGAAGCAGGCGCAGAAGTTACACTCAAGTAATCTTGTGTGGCGTATGACTTTGCGTAGCTTTTAAAAGTTCGCTTGGATTACAAGGCTGATAGCGTTTTCGCTGTCGGCCTTTTGTCGCTTGTCAGACATTAAATGACAAACCAGATTTTGATTCCAGTTGAGGATGTACGATGGGACTAAGTTATACTGAGAAAAAACGGATTCGCAAAGATTTTGGCAAACGCGAGCAGATTCTGGAAGTACCTGACCTGTTAACTATCCAGCTGGAATCCTACCGCCAATTCCTGCAACTGCACAAGCCCGTTGAAGAGCGTTCTTTGAGCGGCTTGCATGCGGCTTTCTCGTCGGTTTTTCCAATTGTCAGCTACAATAACTACGTTTCGCTGGAATATGCTGATTACCGCTTGGCTGATCCGGTGTTTGATGTGCGTGAGTGCCAGCTGCGTGGTCTGACTTATGCGGCGTCTTTGCGCGTCAAGTTGCGCTTGGTCATTCATGACAAAGAAGCGCCGGTTGAGGCAAAGGTTGTCAAGGCGATCAAGGAACAGGATGTTTATTTGGGCGAGCTGCCGCTGATGACTGATAAAGGTACCTTTATCATCAATGGTACTGAGCGCGTTATCGTCTCCCAGTTGCATCGTTCGCCGGGTGTGTTCTTTGAACATGACAAGGGCAAGTCAAATACGGCAGGCAAGTTGTTGCACAGTGCCCGTGTTATTCCTTACCGTGGCTCTTGGCTTGACTTTGAGTTCGACCCGAAAGACAGTATTTATGTGCGGATCGACCGTCGGCGTAAACTGGCATCGACTATTTTGTTGCGTGCGCTGGGCATGGAAAACGAGGAAATACTGGATTATTTCTTTGAAACCGTGCAGGTCAACCTGATCGATAAGGGTGCCGAAATTGATTTGATACCGGAGCGTCTGCGTGGCGAGCTGGCTTCATTTGATATTACGATCGATGGTAAAACGCTGGTAGAAGGCGGTCGGCGTATCACGGCCAAACATATCCGTGAGCTGGAAAAAAACAATATCAGCAAACTTGCCGTGCCCGAAGATTATATGCACGGCAAGGTGCTTGCAAAAAACATTATTGACACCGCTACGGGCGAGTTGATTGCCGAAGCCAACGCCGAGTTGACTGAAGAGCTGATCAATACCCTGCGTGATAATGGTGTTGCTGCGTTTGATATTCTGTATACCAATGACCTGGATCGTGGGCCGTTTGTCTCCAACACGCTAAATATAGACCCAACGCGTTCCAAGCTGGAAGCACAAGTTGAAATTTATCGCATGATGCGTCCCGGTGAGCCGCCGACTAAAGAGTCTGCGGAGAACCTGTTCAATAACTTGTTCTTCACTGATGATCGCTATGACCTGTCTGCAGTGGGTCGCATGAAATTTAATCGTCGGCTGGGGCGTGAAGAGTCGACCGGCAATGGTGTGCTGGATCAGTCTGACATTCTGGAAGTGCTGCGCAAGCTGATCGATATTCGCGATGGTCGGGATGACATCGACGACATTGATCACCTGGGTAATCGTCGTATCCGTAGCGTCGGCGAGATGGCAGAAAATGCCTTCCGGGTGGGCTTGGTGCGGGTTGAGCGTGCGGTCAAAGAACGTCTGACCATGGCGGAAAGCGAAGGTTTGATGCCGCAGGAGCTGGTTAACTCCAAGCCTGTGTCGGCAGCCATCAAGGAATTCTTTGGTTCCAGCCAGTTGTCGCAGTTCATGGATCAGAACAACCCTCTGTCTGAAGTGACGCACAAGCGGCGTATTTCGGCGCTGGGCCCCGGTGGTTTGACGCGTGAGCGTGCTGGCTTCGAGGTGCGCGACGTGCATCCGACCCACTATGGCCGTGTGTGCCCGATTGAAACGCCGGAAGGCCCCAATATCGGTCTGATTAACTCGCTGGCTGTCTATGCGCGTACTAACGACTATGGCTTCCTGGAAACACCTTACCGGCGCGTAGTCGATGGTCAGGTTACCAGTGATATTGATTACCTGTCAGCGATTGAAGAGTCGCAGTACGTTATTGCCCAGGCGAATGCCGAGCTGGATGTCAGTGGCGTCTTTACCGATGAGCTGGTCACTTGCCGCCATCGTAATGAATCGACTTTGATGACGACTGACCGCATCCAGTATATGGATGTATCGCCCAAGCAGATTGTTTCGGTAGCCGCCTCGTTGATTCCGTTTCTGGAGCACGACGATGCTAACCGCGCCCTGATGGGGTCAAACATGCAACGTCAGGCAGTGCCTTGCTTGCGTGCTGAAACGGCGCTATCGGGCACCGGTATGGAGCGGGCAGTGGCTGTTGACTCGGGTTCGACGGTGTCGGCCAAGCGGGGCGGGGTGATTGACTCGGTGGATGCCGGGCGGGTAGTCGTGCGCGTCAATGATGACGAGGCCGATGAACGCGGTGGTGTTGATATTTATAACCTGATCAAATACACGCGTTCCAACCAGAATACCTGTATCAATCAGCGCCCTATCGTCAAGGTGGGTGACCAGATTGCACGGGGCGATGTACTGGCCGATGGGTCTTCGACGGATCTGGGTGAGTTGGCGTTGGGACAGAATATGTTCATCGCTTTCATGCCCTGGAATGGTTACAACTTCGAAGACTCGATCTTGTTGTCTGAGCGGGTGGTCGATGAGGATCGGTACACCACAATCCATATCGAAGAAATGTCTTGCCTGGCGCGTGATACCAAGTTGGGGCCTGAGGAGATTACAGCGGATATTCCGAATGTCAGTGAGAGCCTGCTCGCCAAGCTGGATGAGTGCGGGATTATTCACGTCGGTGCGGAAGTTAAGCCCAATGACATTCTGGTCGGTAAGGTCACGCCTAAGGGCGAGAGCCAGCTGACGCCAGAGGAAAAGCTGTTGCGCGCCATTTTCGGCGAGAAAGCATCGGACGTTAAGGACAGTTCACTGCGGGTGTCAACCGGCATGACAGGTACTGTTATTGATGTGCGTGTCTTTACCCGTGACGGCGTTGAGCGTGATGCGCGTGCCTTGGCTATTCAGGAAGATGATCTCAAGCAGGTTCGCAAGGACTTGTTGGATGAGCTGCGCATCTATGAAGCGGATGTGTTCAGTCGTGTTGCCAAACTGATTGTTGGTAATATCGCGGATGGTGGCTTGAAAGGTCTGGCTGCTGGCACGGTTGTGACACAGGAGCATCTGGATGCTGCCATGCGCCATGAGTGGTTTACAGTGCGCATGCGTGACGAAATGCTGAATAAGCAGTTGGAAACCTTGTCTACCCAGATGTCTGACAAGAAGAAGGAATACGAGATTCGCCTGCAGAAGCAGCGCGATAAGTTGACGGCAGGTGATGATCTGGCGCCTGGTGTTCTGAAAATGGTCAAGGTGTACGTAGCAGTCAAGCGCCGCATGCAGCCAGGCGACAAGATGGCTGGGCGTCACGGTAACAAGGGTGTGGTTTCGCGCATCGTACCGGTTGAGGACATGCCTTATCTGGAGAATGGTCAAACGGTTGATATCGTTTTGAATCCATTGGGTGTTCCTTCCCGTATGAACGTAGGGCAGGTACTCGAAACCCATCTGGGCTGGGCGGCAAAAGGCTTGGGTCACAAGATTGGCCGCATGATTGATGCCAAGGCCAAGGTCGATGAAGTGCGCCAGTTTTTGACTGAGATCTATTCGACCGGTGGTAACCCGCGTCAAGGTGATTTGTCAGAGATGACGGATATTGAAGTCGTCGAAATGGCGGGTAACCTGCGCAAGGGTGTGCCGATGGCTACACAGGTCTTTGATGGTGCGGATGAATCCGAAATCAAAGCCATGTTGCGTTTGGCAGATTTGCCTGAGAGTGGGCAAACCCGCTTGTATGACGGTCGCACCGGCGATCATTTTGAGCGTGAGGTAACGGTAGGTTACATGCACATGCTTAAACTGAATCACTTGGTCGATGACAAGATGCATGCGCGCTCAACCGGGCCTTACAGTCTGGTAACGCAGCAGCCGCTGGGGGGTAAAGCCCAGTTTGGTGGTCAGCGCTTTGGTGAAATGGAAGTCTGGGCACTGGAAGCTTATGGCGCAGCGTATACCTTGCAGGAAATGCTTACGGTGAAGTCCGATGACGTCAATGGACGTAACAAGATGTACAAGAATATCGTCGATGGCGATCATTTTATGGAAGCCAGTATGCCTGAGTCCTTTAATGTATTGATGAAGGAGATCCGTTCTCTAGGTTTGAATATCGAACTGGAAAGAGATTAATTTGACCGAATTCAGCAGGCGGGAAAAATAGCGATGAAAGATTTACTGAACCTCTATAAGACACAAAATGAAACCCAGGAGTTTGATGCCATTCGTATCGGCTTGGCTTCTCCTGAGGTAATACGCTCATGGTCTTACGGTGAGGTTAAAAAGCCGGAAACGATTAACTACCGTACCTTCAAGCCAGAGCGTGACGGTTTGTTTTGTGCAAAGATCTTTGGCCCAGTCAAAGACTTTGAATGCTTGTGCGGGAAATACAAGCGTCTCAAGCATCGTGGTGTGGTGTGCGAGAAGTGTGGCGTGGAAGTTACCCAGACCAAAGTACGGCGTGATCGCATGGGTCACATCGATTTGGCCAGCCCGGTTGCACATATCTGGTTCCTGAAATCATTGCCTTCACGCATTGGTTTGATGCTTGATATGACGCTGCGGGATATCGAACGGATTCTCTACTTCGAGATTTTCGTGGTGACTGAGCCGGGTATGACTACGCTGGAGCGTGGCTCGCTGTTAACCGATGAGCAGTACCTGGAGGCCGTTGAGGAATTCGGTGATGAATTCGAAGCGAAGATGGGTGCAGAAGCAGTGCAAGACCTGCTGGGCACTATCGATCTGAAGCATGAAATTGCCAGGATGCGCGAAGAAATTGCTGAAACCGGCTCTGAGACCAAGCTGAAGCGCTTGAGCAAGCGGTTGAAGGTGATGGAGGCCTTTGTCAATTCCGGAAATCGTCCTGAATGGATGATTATGACTGTGTTGCCGGTATTGCCACCTGATCTGCGTCCATTAGTGCCGTTGGATGGGGGTCGTTTTGCGACTTCTGACCTGAACGACTTGTATCGCCGTGTTATTAACCGTAATAATCGTCTGAAGCGTTTGCTGGAGCTGAATGCGCCAGACATTATCGTGCGCAACGAAAAACGGATGCTGCAAGAGTCGGTAGATGCGCTGCTGGATAATGGTCGTCGTGGTCGTGCCATTACGGGTTCCAACAAGCGTCCACTGAAATCCTTGTCCGACATGATCAAGGGTAAGCAAGGCCGCTTCCGCCAGAATCTGCTGGGCAAGCGGGTCGACTACTCCGGTCGTTCGGTGATCGTGGTAGGGCCTACCTTGCGCCTGCATCAGTGCGGTTTGCCAAAGAAGATGGCACTGGAATTGTTCAAGCCGTTTATTTTCGGCAAGTTACAACGTCGTGGTTTGGCGACTACCATCAAGGCAGCGAAAAAACTGGTTGAGCGCGAAACAGCGGAAGTCTGGGATATCCTGGCTGAAGTTATTCGTGAGCATCCGGTCATGCTGAACCGTGCACCGACGTTGCACCGCTTGGGTATCCAGGCGTTTGAACCGGTTTTGATCGAAGGCAAGGCTATTCAGTTGCATCCTTTGGTGTGTGCGGCCTTCAACGCTGACTTTGATGGTGACCAGATGGCAGTACATGTGCCGTTGTCGCTGGAAGCGCAGCTGGAAGCACGCAGCCTGATGATGTCGACCAATAACGTGTTGTCACCTGCCAACGGTGCGCCGATTATTGTGCCGTCGCAAGACATCGTATTGGGTCTTTATTACATGACGCGTGAGGCGGTGAATGCGAAAGGTGAAGGCATGGTCTTCTCCGATCCGCAGGAAGCGCAACGTGCTTATGAAACGGGTCATGCTTCTTTGCATGCTCGGGTAAAAGTGCGTATCACGGATCATATCAAGGATGATGACGGTGAGTGGGAAACACGCACACGCCTGATTGATACGACGGTAGGTCGTTCCATCCTGACGACTATTATGCCGAAAGGTTTGCCGTTTGATATTTTCAACACGGTGCTGAAGAAGAAGGCCATTTCCCGCCTGCTGGACGAAGCCTATCGTCATGTGGGCATGAAGGAAGCGGTTATCTTTGCTGACCAGCTGATGTATACCGGTTATCGTTATGCGACCCGTTCTGGCGTTTCTTTCTGTGCGGATGACATGATCATTCCAGAGAAAAAGGTCGAGCTACTGGCTGCTGCCGAAAACAATGTAAAGGAAATTCAGTCGCAGTTTGCGAATGGTTTGGTCACCCAAGGTGAGCGTTACAACAAGGTTATCGACATCTGGGCACGTACCAATGACCAGGTCGCCAAGGCGATGATGGAAAAAATTGGTAAGGAAGATGTGGTTAATGCCGAGGGTAAAACCGAAGAGCAGCCTTCTTTTAACTCCATTTACATGATGGCGGACTCTGGAGCGCGGGGTTCGGCAGCGCAGATTCGCCAGCTGGCGGGGATGCGCGGTTTGATGGCGAAGCCGGATGGTTCCATCATCGAAACGCCGATTACCTCCAATTTCCGTGAAGGTTTGACGGTTCTGCAGTACTTTATTTCTACGCACGGCGCGCGGAAAGGTTTGGCAGATACCGCGCTGAAGACGGCGAACTCGGGTTACCTGACACGGCGTCTGGTGGACGTTGCTCAGGATATGGCCGTTATTATGGACAACTGCTTTACCACCAAAGGCATGCTGATGCGCCCGATCATTGAAGGTGGTGATGTGGTGTCCGGTTTGTCTGAGCGGGTGCTGGGGCGTGTGGTTGCCCAGGATGTGGTACGGGCTGACAAGGTGGTTCTACCTGCCGGTACATTGATCGATGAGCACTGGGTCAGTGAAATTGACCGCTTGGCGATTGATGAATTGCTGGTGCGCTCGGCGATTACCTGTGAGTCACGTCATGGTGTTTGCCGCCAGTGTTATGGGCGTGATCTGGCGCGTGGTCACATTGTCGGTAAAGGCGAGTCAGTCGGTGTTATTGCGGCACAGTCTATCGGTGAGCCAGGTACCCAGTTAACCATGCGTACTTTCCACATCGGTGGAGCCGCGAGCCGGTCAGCGGCAGAAAGCGGGATTGCGGTCAAGTCTTCCGGTAAGGTGAGTTTGATCAATATCAAGACGGTAACTAACAAGCAGGGTCATCTGGTGGCGGTTTCCCGTTCCGGTGAGCTGGGTGTGGTGGATGAGAACGGTCGTGATAAAGAACGTTACAAGCTGCCTTATGGTGCGACCCTGAAAGTGTCCAATGGTGATCGTGTCGAAGCAGGTCAAACGGTTGCGCAGTGGGATCCGCATACTCATCCGATTATCTCGGAAGTGTCCGGACGCATTGACTTCATTGACTTCATTGACAACGGTACCGTGCAAACCAAGGTAGACGAGATTACCGGTTTGTCCTCCATTGAGGTGATGGATCCGAAAAGCCGGCCTAGCAGTGGGCGTGATTTGCGTCCGACTGTGCGGCTGCTGGATGCGGCAGGCGACAGTATCTTCTTCGAAGGTACCCGTATCCCGGTTCAGTATCCTTTGCCTGCTGGTGCGATCGTCACGACCACCAATGGTGCGGATATCGAGGTAGGTGAGGTTATGGCGCGCCTGCCGCAGGCATCGTCCAAGACGCGCGACATCACGGGTGGTTTGCCGCGTGTTGCTGACTTGTTCGAAGCGCGCCGTCCCAAGGACGGAGCTATTCTGGCTGAGAAGACGGGTACGATTTCTTTTGGCAAGGAAACCAAGGGGAAGCAGCGTATCGTTATCACGGACGAGGATGGCGAGCAGTACGAAGAGCTGATTCCGAAATGGCGGAATCTGGATGTGTTTGAGGGTGAAAAAGTAACGCGTGGGGAGGTCATCGCAGAAGGTGAGCCGAATCCGCACGATATTTTACGCCTGCTGGGTGCCACCACCTTGGCTGAGTATCTGGTCAAGGAAATTCAGGACGTTTATCGCCTGCAAGGTGTGGGTATCAACGACAAGCACATTGAGGTGATTATTCGCCAGATGATGCGCAAGGTTGATATTATTGATGCAGGTGATAGCGAGTTCCTGCGGGGCGAACAGACCGACTTCTGGCGTGTGGTTGCAGCCAACAAGGAGCTGGACAAGGAAGGCCGGTTGCCTATCAAGTTCGATCGTGTCCTGATGGGGATTACCAAGGCGTCTCTGGTCACGGATTCGTTTATCTCGGCAGCCTCCTTCCAGGAAACTACGCGAGTGCTGACGGATGCTGCAGTACGTGGTGCACGTGATGAGTTACGTGGTCTGAAAGAGAATGTTATTGTCGGTCGCTTGATTCCGGCAGGAACAGGGCTTGCTTACCACGAACAGCGTCGGCGTCAGCGTGATCCGTTTGCGCTGGACAGGGCGTTTGCGGGCAGTCCGAGTGCAGTTGCTGCCGATGTCGATAAGGCTGGTCAGGCTGATTTGACAGAAAGTGCTGATGTGCAGGACGAAACAGTAACAACTGCCGAATAAATTGGCAGCGAGTGACCTGTCCGTCCCCCTGAGAGGGGTGACGGACAGGTCTGTTTTTAAGGAATCAGAAACATTCCTTGACAGATGGTTATACCATCCCTAAAATCTTGCGACCTTACACAGACCGAAAAACGGTCTGTTGTTTTTATGGGGTATAGCAAGCTAAGCATTTCCTCATGCAGGTTAGGAGAAATTTTTTTAAATGGCAACGATTAACCAGTTGGTGCGCAAACCGCGCAAGAGCAAAGTTGAAAAGAGTAATGTGCCCGCGCTTGAGGCTTGTCCGCAGCGTCGTGGTGTTTGCACTCGTGTTTATACAACTACGCCAAAGAAGCCGAATTCGGCTTTGCGTAAAGTTGCGCGCGTGCGTCTGACGAATGGCTTTGAGGTCAGTAGCTACATTGGTGGCGAAGGTCATAACCTGCAAGAGCACTCCGTTGTATTGATTCGTGGCGGTCGTGTAAAAGACTTGCCAGGTGTTCGTTACCACACTGTGCGCGGTAGTCTGGATACCCAGGGTGTTAAAGACCGCAAACAGGCTCGTTCCAAGTACGGCACGAAGCGTCCCAAGAAATAATTGAACACGAGTACTAGAAATGCCTAGAAGAAGAGAAGTCCCCAAACGCGAGATTCTGCCAGATCCCAAATTCGGAAGTGAGCTGCTGAGCAAGTTCATGAATGCCGTAATGAAAGATGGCAAGAAAGCTGTTGCGGAAAAGATTATTTATGGCGCGCTGGCAGAAATTTCCCAGAAGAAAGGCGGGGACGGTATGTCTGTGCTGAGTGATGCGCTGGAAAATGCACGCCCTTCAGTTGAAGTTAAAGCTCGCCGTGTCGGTGGTGCTACCTATCAGGTGCCGGTTGAAGTGCGTCCTTCCCGTCAAAATGCACTGGCGATGCGCTGGTTGATTGATGCTGCTCGCAAGCGTGGTGAGAAGTCAATGGCACGCAAGTTGGCGGGTGAGTTGATGGATGCGTCCGAGAAGCGTGGAACTGCAGTGAAGAAGCGTGAAGACACGCACCGTATGGCTGAAGCCAACAAAGCCTTCGCTCACTTCCGCTGGTAAGTTCAGGAAAGAACACTGTGCCCCGTCAAACATCTATTGAGCGTTATCGTAATATCGGCATCATGGCTCATATTGATGCAGGTAAGACAACAACGACAGAACGCGTTTTGTTTTACACGGGTGTCTCGCACAAGATTGGCGAAGTTCATGACGGTGCGGCCACCATGGACTGGATGGCACAAGAGCAGGAGCGGGGTATAACCATTACTTCTGCTGCAACTACCTGTTTCTGGGCGGGGATGGATAAGCAGTTTGATCAGCATCGTATCAACATTATTGATACGCCTGGTCATGTGGACTTTACGATTGAAGTTGAGCGTTCCCTGCGGGTGCTGGATGGGGCGGTTGCCGTGTTCTGTGCAGTAGGTGGTGTCGAGCCGCAATCAGAAACGGTCTGGCGGCAGGCAAACAAATATCATGTGCCGCGCATGTGTTTCGTTAACAAGATGGATCGTGCCGGTGCTAATTTTCTGCGAGTTGTTGCTCAGATAAAGTCACGCTTGGGTTCGCTGCCTGTACCGATTCAGTTGCCGATTGGTGCTGAGGATGAGTTCAAGGGCGTGGTCGATCTGGTGAGTATGCAGGCGATTTACTGGAACGAAGCTGACATGGGGATGACCTATACAGCTGAGGCTATCCCTGAGGCGATGCTGGATCTTTGTCAAGAGCATCGTGAGTACATGATTGAGGTGGCGGCAGAGGCTGATGACGCATTGATGGATCAGTATCTGGAAGGCCATGCGCTTTCCAATGATGATATTCATCGTGGTTTGCGTGTCCGTACATTGGCAGGTGAGATTGTGCCGGTGTTGTGTGGTTCGGCTTTTAAGAATAAAGGCGTGCAGGCAATGCTGGATGGGGTGGTGCGCTATATGCCCGCCCCTACGGATGTGCCTGCCATCAAAGGTGTGCTGAGTGATGCTGCGGAAACACCCGCAGAACGGCATGCTACGGATGATGAGCCTTTTTCTGCGTTGGCATTTAAGATTGCAACTGATCCGTTTGTGGGGTCATTGACTTTTTTCCGGGTGTATTCGGGCGTGATGCGCACCGGCGATGTGGTGTTTAATCCAATCAAGTCCAAGCGTGAGCGAATTGGCCGGATCATGCAGATGCATGCCAATTCACGCGAAGAGATTCAAGAGGTTTATGCAGGTGATATCGCTGCTGCCGTAGGCCTGAAAGACGTGACGACCGGTGAGACTTTGACAGATCCCGGCCATGTGATCACTTTGGAGCGGATGGAGTTCCCGGAGCCGGTTATTTCGGTGGCGGTAGAGCCGCGCTCGCAGGCTGATCAGGAAAAAATGGGTCTGGCTTTGGCGCGCCTGGCTCAGGAAGACCCATCGTTCAGGGTGCATACCGATCAGGAGTCTGGTCAGGTGATTATCTCCGGGATGGGTGAGTTACACCTTGATATCATTGTCGACCGTATGAAGCGCGAGTTTAAGGTTGAGTGTAATGTCGGTGCTCCCCAGGTTGCTTATCGGGAGACTATCCGTAAGTCAACCAAGGTGGAAGGCAAGTTTATTCGCCAGTCCGGCGGGCGTGGCCAGTATGGGCATGTCTGGCTGCGGCTTGAGCCGTTGGCTGAAGGCGAAGGCTACAAATTTGAGAATGCTGTTGTGGGCGGGACTGTGCCTAAGGAGTTTATTCCGGCGGTCAGTAAAGGTGCACAGGAGCAGATGGCCAATGGTGTCCTGCTGGGTTATCCATTGGTTGATATGAAGGTTACTTTGTTCGATGGATCGTTTCATGACGTTGATTCGAGCGAGTTGGCTTTTAAGATTGCAGGCTCCATGGCTGTCAGAGATGGGGTTATGGAGGCTGATCCAGTGTTGCTGGAGCCGACCATGAAGGTTGAAGTGGCAACGCCGGAAGATTACATGGGCGATGTCATGGGTGACTTGAGTCGCCGCCGTGGTATCGTTCAGGGGATGGATGATTCTCCTGCGGGTAAGATTATACGTGCGGAAGTGCCGTTGGGTGAGATGTTTGGTTATGCCACTGATTTGCGTTCAGCAACTCAAGGGCGAGCCAGTTACTCGATGGAGTTCGCGAAATACGCAGAAGCACCTGCCAGTGTTATTCAGGCAGTGTTGAAAAAAAGGTGAGTAATTAATGGCAAAGAGCAAATTTGAGCGTAACAAGCCGCACGTCAATGTGGGCACAATCGGTCACGTTGACCACGGCAAAACGACGCTGACGGCAGCGCTGTCTGTGGTGCAGAGCAAGAAGTTTGGCGGTGAGACCAAGAAGTTTGACCAGATTGACAATGCGCCTGAAGAAAAAGCGCGGGGTATCACGATCTCTACTTCACACGTTGAGTATGAGTCTGATAACCGTCACTATGCACACGTTGACTGCCCAGGACACGCTGACTATGTGAAAAACATGATCACCGGTGCTGCCCAGATGGACGGTGCGATTCTGGTTTGTTCTGCTGCGGATGGCCCGATGCCACAAACTCGTGAGCATATCCTGCTGTCCCGTCAGGTGGGCGTTCCTTACATCATCGTGTTCATGAACAAATGTGACATGGTCGATGATGAAGAGCTGCTTGAGCTGGTCGAGATGGAAATTCGTGAACTGCTCAGCAGCTATGATTTCCCGGGCGATGACACGCCGATTATTAAAGGTTCCGCGCTGAAAGCACTGAATGGTGATACGGGGCCTTTGGGCGAGCCGGCTATCCAGGAGCTGATCAATGCACTGGATACTTATATTCCTGAGCCTGAGCGTGCGATTGACGGTGCCTTCCTGATGCCGGTAGAAGATGTATTCTCTATCTCTGGTCGTGGTACGGTAGTGACTGGTCGTATCGAGCGCGGTATTGTCAAGGTCGGTGAGGAAGTTGAGATTGTCGGTGTGCGTGCGACTCAAAAGAGTACGGTCACGGGCGTTGAAATGTTCCGCAAGCTGCTGGATCAAGGTCAGGCAGGTGATAACGTCGGTCTGTTGCTACGTGGCACCAAGCGTGATGACGTTGAACGTGGTCAGGTGTTGTGCAAGCCCAATAGCATCAAGCCGCATGCCAAGTTCGAAGCAGAAGTTTATATTCTGTCCAAGAATGAAGGGGGTCGTCATACGCCTTTCTTCAATGGCTACCGTCCACAGTTTTACTTCCGTACGACGGATGTGACCGGTGCGTGTGATTTGCCAGAAGGCATTGAAATGGTCATGCCAGGCGATAACGTCAAAATGATTGTGTCCCTGATTGCCCCGATTGCGATGGAAGAAGGTCTGCGTTTTGCGATCCGTGAAGGCGGTCGTACTGTCGGCGCTGGTGTTGTTGCCAAGATTGTTGAGTAAAATTTATGTCTGATCAAAGAATTCGTATCCGCCTGAAAGCATTTGACCATCGCCTGATTGATCGTTCGGCGCTGGAAATTGTTGAAACAGCAAAGCGCACGGGTGCGCGTGTGAAGGGGCCTATCCCCTTGCCAACGCGTATCGAGCGTCATACCATCCTGATCTCTCCGCATGTCAACAAGGATGCGCGTGATCAGTATGAGATCCGTACGCACAAGCGTCTGATGGATATTATTGACCCAACCGACAAAACGGTTGATGCATTAATGAAGTTAGATTTGGCGGCAGGCGTTGACGTTCAGATTAAATTGAACTGATTTGCAATAAAGACTTAACGTGCGTTAATTTTCTGTTATAATGCGCGGCTTTCTTCGGCTCGACATCATGTCGAGCCGAGTTTTTCTAAAGGCAAGAAGTAGCAAATTTACTCGCTTAGAGTAGTTAAGAGGTAAGCAGATGGCTATCAGTCTATTGGGTCGCAAAGTAGGGATGACCCGTATCTTCGGTGAGGCTGGGGATGCGGTTCCTGTCACCGTTTTGGAGATTGCGCCAAACCGTGTGTCTCAAGTAAAAACTGTTGCAAGTGATGGCTATGAGGCCATTCAGTTGTCAACAGGAGAAAAAAAGGCCTCACGTGTTTTGAAAGCCCAGGCTGGTCATTTTGCTAAATCCGGCGTTCCGGTTGGCACGCAGGTTCGTGAGTCGCGAGTTGACTCGGCATCTGAATATGAAGTGGGCGGCGAATTGACAGTTTCCATGTTTGAAGCAGGTCAATATGTGGATGTGTCGGGTGTTAGTAAGGGTAAGGGCTTTGCCGGTACGGTCAAGCGCTATAACTTTGCAACTCAGGATGCAACCCACGGTAACTCACGATCTCATCGTGTTCCGGGTTCTATTGGTCAGAATCAAACGCCAGGTCGCGTTTTTCCGGGCAAAAAGATGTCTGGTCATATGGGTGCAGTCAACGTAACTACGCAGAATCTGGAAATTATCCGTGTGGATGTCGAGCGTAACTTGTTGCTGGTTAAAGGTGCGGTTCCTGGTGCTACTGGTGGTAGTGTCTCCGTCAAGCAATCAGTGAAGGCATAAGGATTTAGGTATGGAATTGCAAGTAGCAAATGGCGGCTCCGTTACAGTCAGTGATGTTGTGTTCGACCGCGAATTTAATGAAGGTTTGGTGCATCAGGCTGTTGTGGCTTATATGGCTGCAGCACGTGCTGGTACCAAGGCTCAAAAGTCCCGTTCTGATGTGAGCGGTGGCGGTATTAAGCCATTCCGTCAGAAAGGTACGGGTCGTGCCCGTGCCGGGACTATTCGTAGTCCTCTTTGGAGAACGGGTGGTGTGACTTTTGCGGCGCGCCCACGTAACTATGTTCAGAAACTGAACAAGAAAATGTATCGTGCTGCTATTCGTGCAATTCTGTCCGAGCTGGTTCGTCAGGATCGTCTGGTGGTGGTTGAGTCAATTTCAATTGACGATGCCAAGACCAAGACAATGGTTGCGCGTCTGAAAGAATACGGTACGGCTAATGTGTTGATGGTAAGCGAAGTTGATGATGTCAATGTTCTGCTGGCATCCCGCAATCTGTCGTATTGTGAAGTCGCTACCGTTGCAGAGCTGAACCCGGTGAGTCTGGTGGGTCATGATAAGGTTGTAATGACCAAGGGCGCTATTGAGAAGGTGCAGGAGTGGTTGGTATGAGTCAGGATCATTTATACAAGGTTCTGTTGGCTCCGCGCATGACTGAAAAAAGCGTCATGGCATCAGAGTCATCAAACCAGTATGTATTCAAGGTGGCTAAAACGGCTACCAAGAGTGACATCAAAGAAGCAGTCCAGGTTTTGTTTGAAGTTGAAGTCGATCAAGTCCGGACAGTTAATGTTAAAGGTAAGCAGAAGAACTTTAGCCGTCGCGCGGGTAAGCGCAGCGACTGGAAGAAGGCGTATGTACGCCTGGCTGAAGGTCAGTCTCTTGATGCTTCAGCTGAATAAGATAAGGATGAGTCATGGCAGTCGTTAAGGCAAAACCAACATCCCCAGGTCGTCGCTTCCAGGTACGTGTTGTCAACAAAGAACTGCACAAGGGCGAGCCTTGTAAGAGTTTGTTGGATCGTAAAACCAAAAGTGGTGGGCGTAACAATAATGGTCGTATTACGGTACGTCATGTAGGTGGCGGTCATCGTCAGCACTACCGGATCATTGATTTTAAGCGGCGCAAAGACGATATTCCAGCACGTGTTGAGCGTTTGGAGTATGATCCGAACCGCAGCGCAAATATTGCTCTGCTGTTGTATGCGGATGGTGAGCGTCGTTATATTATTGCGCCAAAAAATCTGTCTGCAGGCGATTCTGTGTTATCCGGGCAGCACGCCCCGATTGCAGTAGGTAATTCTTTGCCGATGCGTAATATCCCGATTGGTTCGGTGATTCATTGCATCGAAATGAAGCCAGGTAAGGGCGCACAAATGGCACGTAGTGCGGGTGCATCTGTACAGCTGGTTGCCAAAGAAGGGAATCATGCAACGATTCGTTTGCGTTCCGGTGAGATGCGGAAGGTTCTGGCTGAATGCCGTGCGACTATCGGCGAAGTAGGTAACTCCGAACATGGCTTGATCAAGTTAGGCAAAGCCGGTGCAACACGTTGGCGCGGTATCCGTCCAACTGTGCGTGGTGTTGTCATGAACCCGGTCGATCACCCGCACGGTGGTGGTGAAGGTCGTACATCTGGTGGTCGTCACCCCGTAACACCTTGGGGTGTTCCGACTAAGGGTTACAAGACTCGTAGTAATAAGCGTACGGACAAGATGATTGTGCGTCGCCGGAACAAGAAGTAAGAGGAATAGGCAGTGCCACGTTCATTAAAGAAAGGTCCTTTTGTCGACCATCACCTGCTGCAAAAAGTTGAAACTGCGGTTGCTAAAAACGACCGTAAGCCTATCAAGACCTGGTCACGTCGGTCGATGATTGTGCCGAATATGGTTGGTCTTACGATTGCAATTCATAATGGCAAGCAGCACGTGCCGGTTTTGGTCAACGAAAACATGGTTGGTCACAAGCTCGGTGAATTTTCAGCGACTCGCTCTTATCGTGGTCATGCCGCTGATAAGAAATCTAAGAGATAAGAGGTAGTAGATATGGAAGTTGCAGCTCGCTTGCGTTTTGCGCGTATTTCACCTCAGAAAGGTCGTTTGGTAGCAGATCAGATTCGTGGTCTTCGCGTTGACAAGGCACTGGATATTCTGGCGTTTAGCCCTAAAAAAGGCGCGGCGTTGATGAAGAAAGTTCTTGAATCGGCGATTGCCAACGCAGAGCACAATGAAGGTGCTGATGTTGATGAGCTTTCTGTAAAAACTGTCTTTGTTGATCAAGGCCCAACGATGAAACGTATTCGTCCGCGTGCCAAAGGTCGTGCAAACCGTATTTTGAAACGTACCAGTCATATCACTGTTGCGGTTGGTGATTGAAGGTCAGAGGTTAAAAATGGGTCAAAAAGTACATCCAACTGGCATTCGTCTCGGCATTTCTGCTGATTGGCGTTCGAAGTGGTATGCCGAAGGCAAGGATTATGCGGAATTTCTGCATAAAGACTTGGAAGTTCGTGCATTCCTGAAAAAGCGTTTGAAAGAAGCGTCTGTCAGTCGCATCCAAATTGAACGCCCGGCGAAGTCCGCATTTATTACTATTCATACCGCTCGTCCAGGAATGGTTATCGGTAAGAAAGGTGAGGATATCGAGCGCTTACGCACAGAAGTTGCCGGGATTATGGGTCTGCACTTCAATAACGTTAAGTTGAATATTGAAGAGATTCGCAAGCCAGAGCTGGATGCACAATTGGTCGCAGAAAGTATTGCCAGCCAGCTTGAGCGTCGCATTATGTTCCGTCGCGCCATGAAGCGGGCGGTAAGTAATGCCATGCGTCTTGGTGCGTTGGGAATCAAGGTTAGCGTCGGTGGTCGTTTGAATGGTGCCGAGATCGCACGTACCGAATGGTATCGTGAAGGTCGGGTGCCCTTGCATACACTGCGTGCAGACATTGATTACGCAACAGCTGAGGCACTGACCACCTACGGTATCATTGGTATCAAGGTCTGGATCTTTAAGGGTGAGGTCTTTGACCTTGAACAGAAACAATCTAATCCGGGCAATAACAATAACCCGGGTAGAAAGAAGAAGTGATAGAGGTTTGAGATGTTACAGCCCAAAAGAACCAAATTTCGTAAGCAGCACAAAGGACGTAACCGTGGTCTGGCGCAGTCAGGCAACAAGGTTAGCTTTGGTGAGTATGGTTTAAAAGCAGTCGAGCGTGGCCGGATGACGGCACGCCAGATTGAATCAGCCCGTCGTGCTATTAATCGTCATGTTCGTCGTGGCGGTAAGCTCTGGATTCGTGTTTTCCCTGATAAGCCTATCAGTAAGAAACCACTTGAAGTCCGGATGGGTAAAGGTAAGGGTAATGTGGAATATTGGGTTGCTCTGGTTCAGCCAGGCAAAGTCCTTTATGAAATGCAAGGTGTGTCTGAAGAGATGGCGCGTGAAGCGTTCAAGTTGGCATCTGCTAAATTACCGTTTAAGACAGCGTTTGTTTCCCGTCAGGTGATGTGATGAAAGCAACTGAACTACGTGAAAAGTCCGTGGATGAGTTAACATCCGAACTGACTGAGAACTTGAAAGAGCAATTTAAGCTACGTATGCAACAGGCTGCAGGCCAGTTGTCACGCCCTTCTGATGTGAAGCGTGTGCGTCGTGAGATTGCTCGTGTAAAGACTATTTTGTCTGAAAAGAAAGTCGCAGGTGAATGATGATGAGCGAAGAAGTTAAAGTCGAACGCAGCTTGATGGGGCGTGTCATCAGCGACAAGATGGACAAGTCTGTTGTGGTTTTGCTGGAGAGCCAGATTAAGCATCCCATGTATGGGAAGTACATCAAGCGTTCCAAAAAATACCATGTGCATGATGAAACAAATGAATGCAAGACGGGCGATACCATTACTTTTAAGGAATGTCGTCCTCTGTCCAAAACCAAGCACTGGACTTTGATTAAAGTCGTTGATCGTGCGGCTAGCTAACTTTCAGGACGGAGAACAGATATGATCCAGATGCAATCAGTTCTGCAAATTGCAGACAACAGTGGTGCACGGCGTGTAATGTGTATCAAGGTTTTGGGCGGCTCGCATCGCCGCTATGCAGGCGTTGGTGACATCATCAAGGTCAGTATTCGTGATGCTATCCCGCGCGGTAAAGTTAAGAAAGGCGATGTTTACAATGCAGTAATTGTTCGTACTGCAAAGGGTGTGCGTCGCAGTGATGGTTCGGTAATCCGCTTTGACAGCAATGCAGCAGTCTTGTTGAACAGTAAGCTGGAGCCAATCGGTACACGTATTTTTGGCCCGGTCACACGCGAATTGCGTGGCGACCGTTTTATGAAGATTATTTCGCTGGCACCTGAGGTGCTTTAAGACTGCTAAAGCGACAAGTAATAGGTGACGTAATGCGTAAAATTCGTACAAACGATGAAGTTGTTGTCATTACCGGCAAAGACAAAGGTCGTCGTGGCACGGTTATGCAGGTTCTGGCGAACGGAAAGTTTTTGGTTAAAGGTGTTAATATGGTTAAAAAACACCAGAAACCAAATCCAACAGCAGGTGTGCAGGGTGGAGTCATTGAGAAAGAAATGCCCATTCAGCAATCTAATGTTATGTTAGTTAACCCGGCCACTGGTACAGGTGACCGGATTGGATTCAAGCTCCTGGAAGATGGCAAGAAAGTCCGTGTCTTTAAATCCAACGGTGAGCGTGTAGACGCTTAATAGGTAAGTATATTCATGGCAAGGTTACAGCAATATTACCGTGAAACTGTCGTTAATGAACTGGCAGAGAAACTCGGTTTAAAAAATGTGATGGAAATCCCGAAGGTCACCAAAATTACCCTGAACATGGGTTTGGGTGAGGCCGTTGGTGACAAAAAGATTATCGAGCATGCGGTTAATGACATGACCAAAATTGCAGGTCAAAAACCGGTAGTTACTATGAGTCGGAAATCAATTGCAGGTTTCAAGATTCGTGACAACTGGCCCATTGGCTGTATGGTAACCTTGCGTGGTGAACGCATGTATGAGTTTCTGGATCGTCTGGTTAACGTGTCCATTCCTCGTGTTCGTGACTTCCGTGGCCTGAATCCGAAAGCATTCGATGGCCGTGGTAATTTCAACATGGGTATCAAAGAGCAGATCATTTTCCCCGAAATTGATTATGACAAGATTGACGCGTTGCGTGGTATGAATATTACCATCACAACTACGGCGAAAACTGACGAAGAAGGGCGGGCGCTGTTGACAGCGTTCAAGTTCCCTTTCAAACAGTAAAAGGACAGGAAACTCATGGCAAAGAAATCCATGATTGCTCGCGAAGTAAAACGCGCAAAGGCAGTCGATGCATATGCACAGAAGCGTGCAGAATTGAAAAAGATTATCTCGAATCCGGAAAGCTCTTACGAAGAAGTAATGGCTGCAACTGATAAGCTGCAGAAATTACCGCGTGACAGTAGTCCGGTTCGCAAGCAACGTCGTTGCAATTTGACAGGTCGTCCGCATGGTGTGTATCGCAAGTTCGGCCTGTGCCGTAACAAGCTGCGCGAAGCCGCAATGCGTGGTGATGTTCCTGGTTTAACCAAGGCCAGCTGGTAAGGGAGATTTAAATCATGAGTATGAGTGATCCTATTGCTGATATGCTGACCCGCATTCGTAACGGCCAACGTGCGAATAAAGCCAGCGTTTCTTTCCCCGCATCCAAGCTGAAGAAAGCTATTCTGGATGTGCTGGTGTCAGAAGGTTATGTCCAGGGCTATGAGGTTGATGAAAACGGTGGAAAGCCGGTAACGAAGGTGACTTTGAAATATTTTCAAGGTCAGCCAGTTATCAGTCGCATTGTCCGTTCCAGTCGTCCTGGCCTGCGCGTTTTTCGCGGAAAAGGTGAGCTGCCTAGCGTCATGGGTGGTTATGGAATTGCCATCGTCTCAACATCGTCAGGTGTTATGAGCGATCGTGCTGCCCGTGCAGCCGGTCAGGGTGGCGAAGTAATCTGTGTTGTTGAGTAAAGTAGGCAGGTTGTCATGTCACGTATAGCAAAGAAAGGACTAGAGCTCCCCAAAGGGGTTGAAGTCAAGATTGATGGGCAAAATCTGCATGTCAAGGGCGGGAAAGGTACTATGGCTTTCCAGGTACATCACGCTGTTGAAGTTGCTCAAGAAGATAATGTATTAACGTTCCGTCCACGTAGTGAAGGTACTACGGATGCTTGGGCACAAGCAGGTACGACACGCGCCTTGGCCGGTAACATGGTTAAGGGTGTGAGTGAAGGATTTGAGAAGAAATTGCAGTTGGTAGGTGTTGGTTATCGTGCACAAGCGCAAGGTAACAAGCTGAATCTGACTTTGGGTTTTTCTCATCCGATTGCCTATGACATCCCTGAAGGCATTACCGTAGAGACACCTTCTCAGACCGAAATCGTGATTCGCGGTATTGACAAGCAGAAGGTGGGTCAGGTTGCTGCAGAAGTTCGTGCGTACCGTCCGCCAGAGCCTTATAAGGGCAAAGGTGTGAAGTATTTTGATGAGCACGTTGTGCGTAAAGAAGCCAAGAAGAAGTAAGGTGGCATAAATGGATAAGAAATCAAGTCGTATTCGCCGTAGTAAGCGTTCACGCGGTAAGATGCGTGAATTACGTGTGACACGTTTGTGCGTGTATCGTACGCCACGCCATATTTATGCCCAGATTATTTCTCCTGAGGGTGACACGGTATTAGCTTCTGCTTCTACTGTAGAGAAAGATTTGCGTGGTAGTATGGATTATACCGGCAATGTTGCTGCTGCAAGTGCAGTTGGCAAGCTGGTGGCTGAACGCGCTCGTGCAAAAGGCGTTGAATCCGTTGCGTTTGATCGTTCCGGTTTTAAATATCATGGTCGTATCAAAGCGCTGGCGGATGCCGCGCGTGAAGCTGGCCTGCAATTCTAAAGGTTAAGTCTAATGGCAAAGGCAGAAAGTACAACAGCAGCAGCGGACGGCCTGCAAGAAAAGCTGGTTCACGTCAATCGTGTTTCTAAAGTAGTTAAAGGTGGTCGTATCTTCAGTTTTACTGCACTGACTGTTGTTGGTGATGGTAATGGTCGCGTTGGTTTTGGTTACGGAAAGGCACGTGAAGTGCCAGCCGCTATCCAGAAGGCGATGGAGCAGGCACGCCGTGGTATGATCGATGTGGCATTGATTGATGGTACCTTACAGTACCCGATCCGTCATTCGACCGGTGCCGCTACTGTTTATATGCAACCCGCGTCTGAAGGTACTGGCGTTATTGCCGGTGGTGCCATGCGTGCCGTACTGGAAGTTGCTGGCGTACGTAACGTGTTGTCGAAATGTATCGGCACCCGTAATGCGGGCAATGTTATCCGTGCTACGATCAACGGTTTGGCTTCCATGAAGTCACCTGAAATGATCGCTGCGAAACGCGGAAAAACAGTTGAAGATATCAAGGGGTAAGTCATGTCTGAGACGAATAAGGTTAAATTGACGCTGGTGCGCAGTTTGAACGGTCGTTTGAAAAGCCATAAGCAATGTGCCAGTGGCCTGGGTATCCGTAAGATGCATAACTCAGTGGTAGTCATCGACACTCCAGAAAATCGTGGCATGATTAACAAGATTTCCTATATGTTGAAAGTTGAGGAAGCCTGAAATGAGACTTAATACTTTACAGCCAGCTAAAGGCAGTCGTCCGGCACGTACCCGTGTTGGTCGCGGTATCGGCTCTGGTTTAGGCAAGACAGCAGGTCGTGGCCACAAAGGTCAGAAATCACGCGCCGGTGGCTTTCATAAAGTTGGATTTGAAGGCGGTCAGATGCCTTTGCAGCGCCGCCTGCCAAAAGTTGGTTTTACATCACGCATTGGTCGTCGTACCGCTGAAGTTCGTTTGAACGAGTTGGACAAAGTTGAAGGCGATGTTATCAGTCTGGATACTTTGAAGGCTGCCAATGTGATTGCTCCGCGTACTCTGCAGGCAAAGATCATTCTTTCCGGTAAAATTGAAAAGGCTGTCACCATTCAAGGTGTCGGCGTGACCAAAGGTGCCAAGGAAGCGATCGAGGCTGCAGGTGGCAAGATCGAGGAATAACAATAACTCATGGCTAAGTCACCTACTTCATCAGGCTCTTTTGCAGGCTTCGGCAACATGGTCGAAGTCCGTCAGCGCCTGATCTTTGTATTGTTGGCGCTGATTGTTTATCGTATTGGGACATTTATACCGGTTCCCGGTGTGAATCCTTTGGCGATGAGTCAATTCTTCGCACAGCATAGTGGGACTATTCTGGGCGTCTTCAATATGTTCTCAGGTGGTGCGCTTGAGCGACTGAGTGTATTTGCACTGGGCATTATGCCTTACATTTCTGCGTCTATTATCATGCAGCTGATGGCTACGGTTGTTCCGACATTGGAGCAACTGAAAAAGGAAGGCGAGTCAGGTAGACGTAAGATTACTCAGTATACGCGTTATGGAACAGTCATCTTGGCTTTGTTTCAAAGCTTCGGGGTTGCTATTACTTTAGGTGGTCAGGATCTGGGCGGAGGGCAAACGATAGCGCTTAACCCTGGTTTTGGTTTTACCTTGACGACGGTCATTACTTTGGTAACGGGTACTTTGTTCCTGATGTGGCTGGGTGAGCAAATTACTGAACGCGGGATTGGTAACGGTATTTCGCTGATCATTTTCGGTGGTATTGTTGCTGGTTTGCCTGCTGCGATTGGTGGTACTTTGGAGTTGGTTAATACGGGGGCACTGTCACCCGTATTGATGATACTGCTGCTTGCTTTGGTGCTCATGGTCACTGCGCTGGTTATTTTTGTTGAGCGTGGGCAGCGGCGTATTACCGTCAATTATGCAAATCGCCAACAGGGTCGCAAGGCGTATGCCGGACAATCCAGTCATTTGCCATTGAAGCTAAACATGGCCGGTGTTATTCCGCCTATCTTTGCCTCCAGTATTATCTTGTTTCCTGCAACACTGGGACAGTGGTTGGGTGGTTCAAATGGGACAGGTGTGATTTCAGGCTTTTTTAGCATGTTGCAACCTGGTCAGCCGCTGTATGTCATTTGCTATGCGATTGCGATTGTCTTTTTCTGTTTCTTCTACACAGCGTTGGTCTTTAACTCACGTGAAACTGCCGACAATCTGAAGAAAGCAGGTGCGTTTATCCCCGGGATCCGTCCTGGTGAGCAAACCACAAAATACATTGACGGTGTGATGACACGGTTGACTGCGGTAGGCGCCATTTATATTACACTGGTTTGCCTGTTGCCTGAGTTTTTGATCCTTGGTTGGGATGTGCCCTTCTATTTTGGTGGCACCTCCCTGTTGATCATTGTTGTGGTCGTGATGGATTTTCTGTCTCAACTGCAAGCACACATGATGTCTCATCAGTACGATGGCCTGATGAAGAAAGCAAACTTTAAGGCGCAAACTCGCCCTGGCGCGTTACGTTGATAGTTAAGATAAAGAGGTTGTTATGAAGGTTAGAGCTTCAGTTAAAAAAATGTGCCGTAACTGTCGGATTATCCGCAGGAACGGTGTTGTACGTGTAATCTGCTCCTCTGATCCGCGTCATAAGCAACGTCAGGGTTAAAAACAGATTGTTTTTCCCTTCGGTGGGGAAGAACCTTAAATAACCTCTGCCTCCGCAGGGGTTATTTGTTGATAAATATACGGGATTGCTGCATAATCGCCGGCTTTCCCGAGAATCTGGAGAATTAGTTAATGGCTCGTATTGCGGGTATTAATCTTCCTGTAAATAAACATGCAGTTATTGGTTTGACTGCTATTTACGGAATTGGTCGTTCGCGTTCAAGCGATATTTGTAAGGCGGCTGGTGTCAGTCCCTCTGCAAAGATTCGCGACCTGAGTGAAGACGAACTGGAAAGAGTTCGTGCAGAAGTTGGCAAGTTCATGGTCGAAGGTGATTTGCGCCGTGAAGTTTCAATGAGCATCAAGCGCCTGATGGATATGGGCTGCTATCGTGGTGTTCGCCACAGACGTGGCCTGCCGGTTCGCGGTCAACGCAGCAAAACCAACGCACGTACCCGGAAAGGTCCGCGTCGTCCAATTCGTAAGTGATTAGGAACAGGATAGATAGTTATGGCAAAACAGCCAAAAAAAGGTGCTTCCAGCGCTCGTAAAAAGATTAAAAAAGTGGTCACGGATGGTGTTGCACACGTAAATGCTTCATTCAACAACACAATCGTGACTATCACTGACCGTCAAGGCAATGCGCTGGCGTGGGCGACTTCGGGTGGCTCCGGCTTCCGTGGTTCACGCAAGAGCACGCCGTTTGCTGCACAGGTTGCAGCTGAACGGGCAGGTAATGCGGCGAAAGAATACGGTTTGAAAAATCTGGATGTTGAAGTCAAGGGTCCCGGCCCTGGTCGTGAGTCTGCAGTCCGTGCATTGAATAATGTCGGCTACAAGATTACTAACATCACTGATGTGACACCGATTCCACATAACGGTTGTCGCCCACCTAAAAAGCGTCGCGTGTAGCAGGAGTAGTTAACAATGGCAAGATATATTGGACCTACCTGTAAGCTAAGCAGGCGTGAAGGTACAGATTTATTTCTCAAGAGTCGTGGTAATTCGCTTGAGAAGAAGTGCAAACTGGAAAAAAAGCCAGGTATGCATGGTGAAGGGCGTGGTCGTCTTTCTGACTATGGTATCCAGTTACGTGAAAAGCAAAAAGTACGGCGTATTTACGGTGTGCTAGAGCGTCAATTCCGTAACTATTTCAAGAAGGCTGCCCAGCTCAAGGGTTCAACCGGTGAGAACCTGTTGCAACTGCTGGAAAACCGTCTGGACAATGTGGTTTATCGTATGGGTTTCGGCTCTACGCGTGCTGAAGCACGTCAGCTGGTTAGCCATAAGGCTATCCGTGTAAACGAGCAGTTGGTGAACATTGCATCCTATCAGGTTAAGCCGGGTGACGTGATTGCTGTCCGTGAACGTTCCAAAAAGCAGGCGCGTATCCAGGACTCAATCAGTGTTGCTGAGCAACTTGGTTTCCCTTCATGGGTTGAAGTCGATACGAAGAAGCTTGAAGGTACTTATAAGTCAGTTCCTGACCGTTCTGATTTGCCAGCTGAAATTAATGAATCCTTGATTGTTGAATTGTATTCCAAGTAATCATTCATTCGATTCATAAACGATTACAGGGACAAGCATGACTTCAAAAATGATTGATTTGCTAAAACCACGCAATGTTGAGGTACAAGAGCTGGGGTTAAACACATCCCGGATTACGCTTGAGCCTTTGGAGCGTGGTTTTGGTCATACACTGGGTAATGCTCTGCGCCGTATATTGCTGTCCTCTATTCCAGGCAGCGCGGTTACAGAAGTGCAGATCGCTGGTGTGGTGCACGAGTATACATCTATCGAAGGTGTGCAGGAGGATGTTGTTGAGATCCTGCTGAACCTGAAGAAACTGGCCGTGCGTTTGAATGCGCGTGATGAAGCAACGCTGACCTTGAAGAAAAAAGGGAAGGGTGTAGTCACTGCTGCGGACATCGAACTGGATCATGATGTAGAAATCATCAACCCGGACTTTGTGATTGCCCATATCACCAAGGACGATGCTGAGCTGGAAATGACACTGACCATCACCAGTGGTCGTGGTTATCAGCCGGCGTCAGTGCGCCGTGGCCCGGATTCACCAGAATTGCCATTAGGTACTCTGGTGCTGGATGCTAGTTACAGTCCAATGATTCGTGTTGCCTACAATGTAGACAGTGCGCGTGTTGAACAGCGTACTGACATGGACAAGCTGATTATTGAGATCGAAACCGATGGTTCGGTGGATGCTGAAAATGCGTTGAGCATGGCGGCACAGATCCTGCAGCAACAACTGGCAGTTTTCTTTGATTTGCATATCGAAGAGCCAGTCAAGCATGTAGATAACCAGCCCGAAGTCGAGCCTGTTCTGCTGCGTCCGGTAGATGATCTTGAGTTGACAGTTCGTTCTGCCAATTGCCTGAAAGCTGAAAATTTGTTCTATATCGGTGATCTGGTGCAGCGGACTGAAACGGAACTGTTGAAGACGCCTAACTTAGGTAAGAAGTCTTTGACAGAAATCAAGGATGTGCTCGCTTCTCACGGTTTGACACTGGGAACAAAGCTGGAAAACTGGCCACCTGCTGGTCTCGATCACAAAGACAGTAAAGTAGGCTAACCTCTGGGTTAGCGCTGCCTCCTGAAGGATTTTTAAAATGCGTCATCGTAAAACTGGTCGTCAATTGAGTCGTAACAGCAGCCACCGTAAAGCACTGCTGCAGAGCCTGACCAACTCTTTGCTGCGCTATGAAGCCATCAAAACGACTTTGCCTAAAGCGAAAGAGTTACGCCGTGTTGCTGAGCCTTTGATTACGCGTGCCAAAGAAGACACCGTGCATAATCGTCGGATCGTGTTTGCCCGCTTGCGGGATGATGCTGTGGTTGCCAAGTTGTTTACTGATCTTGGCCCACGCTACCAGGCACGCCCTGGTGGTTATTTGCGCATTATCAAGTGTGGTCGCCGCGCAGGTGACAATGCACCGATGGCTTATGTATCGCTGGTGGGTGGGATGGGTGAAGCCGAGCAAGTAGCTGAATAATCTGCTTATCTGCTGCCCATAAGCAAAAAAGCCGGTCTCGTACCGGCTTTTTTGTGGTCATCCTGTTTGTTATATATCATTGACAGCCGGTGTGACCCGGTTAGACTCTGGCTTTCTTTCGAGATTGGCATCCCCATCATGCATACTGCTTCTGAAACAATCACTGCGCTCAGCTCGCAGAAAACAGCCAAAATTTTTTATTATGGCAATTTATTGGCGGTCATCATCCCGTTTCCGGTCTTTATTCTCTGGTTTGGAGCGTCGATGTTTGTTTATGCTATGTTTCGCCACCACCCCAACCCGCGTGTAGGTTATTATACCCAGATTGCGGCTTACCATTACTATGGTCTTGCGGGGTTGCTGGTGCCGGTATTGACCTTCGCGCCCGGTGACTTTTTCAAGGATTACTGGTGGGCGTTATGGCTATTATGTGCCGCTGTGTTGATCCCGCTGTCTGTGTATCAAATGGTGCAGATCAGCCGTGAACAGTGGCATGATGTTGAATTACAGAAATGAGGTTGACTGTGACAGAGCTGCGCCATGATTGGCAACTTGAAGAAATCCAGGCTTTATACGCCTTGCCGTTCAATGACCTGATGTTTCAGGCGCATCAGGTACACCGTGAGAATTTCACGGTTAATCAGGTGCAAATTAGTACCTTGTTGAGTATCAAAACCGGCGCATGCCCGGAAGACTGCAGTTATTGTTCGCAAAGCTCGCGCTATGATACCAACCTTGAGAAAGAACGCTTGTTGCCTTTGAGCGAAGTTTTGTCCGCTGCGAAAGCGGCTCAGGACAGTGGGGCAACCCGTTTTTGTATGGGCGCTGCCTGGCGGAATCCAACTGACAAGAATCTTGAACGTGTGATTGAGATGGTCAAGTCAGTCAAGGGCATGGGGCTGGAAACCTGTGTAACGCTCGGCATGCTGACCGATCTGCAGGCCAAGCGCCTCCAGCAGGCAGGACTGGATTATTACAATCATAATCTGGATACCTCACCTGAGTTTTATGGGCAGGTAATCACTACTCGTACCTATCAGGACAGGATTGATACCCTGCAGTATGTGCGGGATGCCGGGATTAACGTTTGCAGTGGCGGTATCCTCGGCATGGGTGAAAGTGAGCGTGATCGGGCGCGTTTGCTGCAACAGTTGGCTAATCTGAAGGTACACCCCGAATCGGTGCCGATCAATGATCTGGTGCGGATCGAAGGTACGCCGCTGGCTGCGAATGACAAGCTGGATGCGCTTGATTTTATCCGCACCATCGCGGTGGCACGTATTCTGATGCCTAAATCGTATGTGCGCCTGTCTGCCGGACGGACTGAGATGAGTGACGAAACACAGGCGTGGTGCTTTTTTGCGGGCGCCAATTCGATTTTTTATGGGGAGCGTTTGCTGACAACTGACAATCCGAATGAAAATCACGATATGCAGTTATTTGCCCGTTTGGGCATTCAACCTGAGAAGGGGTTGGTGTCAGACGCGGCGCGGCCAGTATGTAGCGCCTGATTCAAGTCGGGTGCAGGAGTAGTAGTATATGCGTTATCCCCAGACTTATGCTGTGATTGTCATCGGTGGCGGCCATGCTGGCACCGAGGCTGCGCTGGCGGCTGCCCGAATGGGGCAGCGTACCTTGTTGCTAACCCATAATATCGAAACCATCGGTCAGATGAGTTGTAATCCGGCGATTGGCGGTATTGGCAAGGGGCATCTGGTTAAAGAAATCGATGCGCTTGGCGGTGGGATGGCGCATGCAGCTGACCGGGGTGGGATTCAGTTCAGAATTCTGAATGCGCGCAAGGGGCCGGCGGTGCGTGCTACCCGTGCGCAGGCGGATCGGGTGCGCTACAAGGCAGCGGTGCGTCATCTGGTCGAAACCCAGGAAAATCTGGATGTGTTTCAACAGGCGGCGGATGATCTGATCATTGAAGGTGGGCGCGTCATCGGTGTGCGTACCCAAATGGGGCTGGATTTCATGTGCCGTGCCGTGGTGCTGACAACGGGCACTTTTCTGGGGGGCAAGATCCATATTGGCATGGAAAACCACAGCGGTGGCCGGGCGGGTGATCCACCGTCGATTGCGTTGGCGCAGCGTTTGCGGGAGATGCCCTTGCGGGTTGATCGCCTGAAAACCGGTACGCCCCCGCGTATTGATGCGCGTAGTGTTGATTTTAGCCAGTTAGTCGCACAACCGGGTGATACGCCGACACCGGTGTTTTCTTTCCTCGGGTCTGTTGCTGAGCATCCGGCGCAGCTTGCCTGCCACATCACTTACACCAACCCGCGTACCCATGAAATCATTCAGGGCGGGATGGATCGTTCGCCCTTGTATACTGGCAAGATTGAAGGGGTGGGGCCACGTTACTGCCCATCGATCGAAGATAAAGTGGTGCGCTTTGCGGATAAGGATCGCCATCAGATCTTTATTGAGCCAGAGGGTCTGGATACCTATGAGCTGTACCCGAACGGTATTTCCACCAGTTTGCCGTTTGATGTGCAGCTGGCTTTGGTGCGTTCGATTGCCGGTTTTGAAAATGCGCATATCACCCGACCGGGCTACGCGATTGAGTATGATTTCTTTGACCCGCGTGACCTGAAGCCCACTTTGGAAACCAAGGTGATTCAGGGGCTGTTTTTCGCCGGGCAGATCAATGGGACTACGGGTTATGAAGAAGCCGGTGCACAGGGCTTGCTGGCGGGTATGAATGCCGGTTTGCTGGTGCAGGACAAGGAAGGCTGGTGCCCACGCCGTGACCAGGCCTATTTGGGGGTGTTGGTCGATGACCTGATTACCTGTGGCACGCAAGAGCCTTACCGCATGTTTACCAGCCGTGCCGAGCATCGTCTGTTGCTGCGTGAGGATAATGCCGATCTGCGTTTGACAGAATTGGGTAGGCAGTTTGGTCTGGTCAGTGATGAACGTTGGCAGCAGTTTAGCAGTAAGCGTGAAGCTATCGAGCGTGAGCAACAGCGGCTGCACGAAACTTTCCTGCATCCGCACAAAATTTCAGCAGAAGACAGTCAACGCGTGTTTGGTGATGTATTGGCGCATGAGTACCGTTTATCCGAGCTGTTGCGGCGTCCACAAGTCACTTATGCGGGCTTGACCAGTCTGCCGATGGTCGGTACTGACATTACGGATCAGAAGGTGGCTGAGCAGGTTGAAATTCAATGCAAGTATGCAGGCTATATTGGTCGCCAGCAGGAAGAAATTGAGCGTCAGCTACGTAATGAAGAGACCCGTTTGGCCGTCGACTTTGATTATCAGCAAGTTAGCGGTCTGTCAAACGAAGTACGGCAGAAGTTAATCAACCATAAGCCAGCCAGTATTGGCCAGGCAGGACGCATTCCGGGGGTTACTCCGGCGGCTATTTCATTGCTCCTGGTGCATCTGAAGAAAAAATCCCTGTCTGCAACCACCTTGCAGGCGACTGCTTGATGCAGCCTGCGGACTGGGCGTCTGCGCTGCAGGCTTTGGGCTGTGCGCCTACCCCTCAGCAGCTTGATCAGCTGCAGGCCTATTTACGCTTGCTGCAACGCTGGAACAAGGTGTATAACCTGACGGCGGTACGTGATCCTGCGCAAATGCTCAGTGTGCATCTGTGGGATAGCCTGAGCGTTGCCCGGCACGTACAGTTGCCATCCTGTCTGGATGTCGGTAGTGGTGCCGGTTTACCGGGCATTCCACTGGCGATCATGCAGCCACAGCACTGTTTTACCTTGCTGGACACCAATGGCAAAAAGACACGCTTTATCCAGCAGACGATTGCGGAATTGGGCTTGTCGAATGCACAAGTCATGCAGGCGCGGGTTGAGCAGTGGCAGCCTCCTGCCTTATTTGCCGGTATTATCAGTCGTGCCTTTGCCTCACTGGCGGATTTTGTTACCGTTACCGCCCCCCATTTACAGGAAAACGGTGTGTTATATGCGATGAAAGGGCGGTATCCGGCAGATGAAGTATCTGCTTTGCCCTCTGGTTGGCAACTGTCCGCCATGCATCATCTTGAGGTGCCCGGTCTGGATGCTGAGCGTCATTTACTGGAACTTACCCGGACTGCATAACGCAACGTCTGCAAACGAGAGTTTTTCATGAGCAAGGTTATAGCGATTGCTAATCAAAAGGGTGGCGTTGGCAAAACCACGACCAGCGTGAATCTGGTGGCATCTTTGGCCGCCATGCAGCGCAAGATCCTGCTGATTGATCTGGATCCACAGGGTAACGCCACGACGGGTGTCGGGCTGGAGAAGCACAATCAGTCTGTTTCTTTGAATGATGTATTGCTGGGGCAGGCGCATGTTCGCGATATTTTGCGCGTTCTGCCGGATATGAAGCTATCCGTACTGCCGGGTACGCCGGATCTGACCGTCGCAGAAGTTGCCCTGATGCAGCAGGAACGGCGTGAGTTCAGGCTGAGGGATGCGTTGGCGCCCATTCGTGAGGACTATGATTTTATTTTCATTGACTGTCCGCCCTCCTTGAATATGCTGACGGTGAATGCGCTGGTGGCGGCAGATGGTGTGCTGATTCCCATGCAGTGCGAGTATTACGCCCTGGAAGGCTTAAGTGCCTTGATGAATACCATTGAGGAAATTGCCCGCACGGCCAACCCGGATTTGCAGGTGCTGGGTTTGGTGCGCACCATGTTCGACCCGCGTAGCAATCTGTCGCGAGATGTCTCAGAGCAGTTGCAAAGTCACTTTAAAGAGAAAGTCTACAATACCTCGATTCCACGGAATATCCGTCTGGCAGAAGCCCCCAGTCATGGTCTGCCGGTCTTGATCTATGACAAGAATTCGCGGGGTGCTCTCGCGTATCTGGCGCTGGCTGCCGAGATGTTGCGCAAGGACAGTAGTTCTCTGGAGCAGGAGGTGTCATCATGGTGAAAAAGCCAGGCCTTGGGCGTGGTCTTGATGTCCTGCTTAGTTCAGCGCGCACGGCTAATACACCGGCAGATGAAGTTATTCTGAAAAAGCTGCCGGTAGAACGGATCCAGCCGGGTGCTTACCAGCCCCGCAGTCATATTGACCCGGATGCCTTGCAAGAACTGGCCGACTCGATCAAATCCCAGGGGCTGGTGCAGCCGGTGGTGGTACGGCGCTTGGTGGCAGGGGGTTATGAGCTGATCGCCGGTGAGCGGCGCTGGCGGGCTGCACAATTGGCGGGATTGCATGAAATCCCGGCGATTGTGCGTGACATACCTGATCAGGCCGCTGCCGCTATGTCGCTGATCGAGAATATCCAGCGCGAAGACCTGAATGCCCTGGAAGAAGCGCTTGCTTTGCGGCGTTTGATTGATGAATTTGGCCTGACCCATCAGCAAACGGCTGAGGCGGTTGGGCGTTCGCGGGCGGCGGTGACCAATTTGTTGCGTTTGCTGGAACTGAGTCCGGACGTGAAGAAGCTGTTGGAAGAACGGAAGATGGAGATGGGGCATGCCCGTGCTTTGCTGGCGTTGACTCAGGAGCGGGTGCAATTAGCCGCAGCACAAAAGGTGGTGCAGCGGCAATTATCGGTACGTGATACCGAGCGTCTGGTGAAAACCTTGCTCGAAGGCGGGCAAAAAAAGACGGCGGTCGCACTTTCTCCTGATGTGCAGCACCTGGAGCAAAAATTATCCGAGCAGCTGGGTGCAACGGTAGCCATTCGTTACAATCAGAAGGGCAGAGGTAAAATGGTAATAGAATACAATAGCTTGGATGAGCTGGATGGCATCCTGAATCATATTCACTGAGTAGTATTAAACCCTGTTCAGGGTCTATAAGCGGATTACCCAATAAACATTTTATGCTTTTTTGGTAATCAGGCACAGAAAAAGTTGAAGGCGATCGTTATTATCTGCATAATACGCGCCTTAGTTTTGGATCGGTTTTGCGGAGAATACCCTTGCCTAACATTAAGTCTGCCAGAAAGCGCGTTCGCCAATCAACGAAGCGTCGTATGCACAACAAACATTTGCGTTCACGCCTGCGTACACACATTAAAGGCGTTTTGAATGCAATCGAAGCGGGTGATCGCGATGCAGCTATGGCTGCCTATCAGGTCGCTGTCCCGGTAATTGACTCAATTGCTGACAAGGGCATTATTCACAAGAATAAGGCTGCGCGTCACAAGAGTCGCTTGAATGCGCATATCCATGCGTTGCAAGCGTCTGCTTAAGCTACTTTAACAGACTTTGCATGTGAAAGATTTTCAGGCCGGTTTGTCCTCAAACCGGCCTTTTCGCATTGGCGTGTGGATATGCTGAAAGTAGGTTTGACTGGCGGTATCGGCTGCGGCAAAAGCAGTGCGGTAGAGCACTTCCAAGCGTTAGGTGTACCGGTGATTGATGCAGACCGGCTGGCGCGTGAAGTCGTCGAACCGGGCCAACCTGCGTTGCTGGAGCTGGTGCGTGTTTTTGGGGCAGGCGTATTGACGGCTGAGCAGGCTTTGGATCGCGCTTGGCTGCGGGCAAAGGTCTTTGCGGATCCAGCCGCCCGCACGCAGCTTGAAGGCATTTTACACCCCCTTATTCGCCAGCGTATCCAGGCGGATCTCTTGCGTGTGCAAGCGCATAAGCCTGTTTATGTTATAATAGACATACCTTTGTTGGTCGAGCAGGGCTATGCGACTATGTTTGACCGCATCATCGTTGTTGACTGCCTTCCGGAGCAACAACTGGAACGGGTGAGGGAACGCGACGGTGGTGATGAGGGTCAGATTGAAGGTATCATGCGTGCCCAAGCCACTCGTACTGAAAGGCTGGCAGCGGCTACTGACGTGCTGGATAATACGCTATCAAAAGCTTGGCTTGTATCCCAGATAGACGCGTTACATCAGCGCATGTTAGAAATTTCCGGGTATTAAGTGCCCGTTGTTAATCTGTAGATTGTCTGTAAGTTCTGTCAATTTAAACTTTTTGAGTTAACCTGTTGAGTGTTGCCATGATCACCTACGAACAACCGCTGAATGAAAAGATCAGGCTTTTCCTGCGGCTTGAACTATTGGTCAGACGTTTCAGATACCATCTGGGCAAGGATGATCAGGCGGATGCGCTAACTGCACTGACCTTGTTGCTGGAGCTTTATAATCTGTCGTCGCGGGTGGATATAAAAAGTGATGTGATCAAGGACATGGATCGTGTCAGCCAGTCGGTGCGCAAAGTGATTGAGAGTACCGGCAAGCAGGATGAAACCCTGGGGGCTTTGACCGACCTGTGCAACCGGCTTTATCAGTTACGTGGCCCCCTCGGCCAGCACTTGCGTACCCACATGCTGTTTAGCAGTTTGCGCCAGCGCGCCTCTTTGCCGGGCGGCTTGAACGGTGCCGATATTCCTATCCTTAATCATTGGCTGGCACAAAGTTCAGATAACCGCGTGTCCGATCTGAAGGTGTGGGGTGAGCCATTCATGGCGACTGCCGATGCGGCGGGTTATATTCTGGGGCTGATTCGCACTTACTGTGATGGCGAAACCCATGTGGCCAAAGAAGGGTTTTTTCAGATGTCATTGAGTCTGAACCGGGTTTATCAGATGCTGCAAATCGAGCTGGATGACAATACCCATGTTTATCCTGAGATCAGTGCGGGCAAGCAGCGTTTTTCCCTGCGCTTTGTAGAGATGGATATGCTCTCCGAGCGTGGCAAGCAGTTGCAGGATAATGTGGAGTTTCGTTTGAAGCTCTGTACTTTCTAAGTCAAGTGAATTTTCAAGAGTGAGGAGGCAGTCCATGGATGAGCAAACAAGGCTGGAAATTGAGGCAGCCGCCTGGCGCAAGCTGGTGGGGCATTTCCAGAAGCGTACTGATGTGCAGAATATTGATCTGATGAATCTTGCGGGTTTTTGCCGTAACTGCCTGTCGAAGTGGTACATGGGCGCCGCCAATGAGCGTGATCAGGATATGGATTATGAGCAGGCGCGTGAGCTGGTTTACGGTATGCCCTATAACGAATTCAAAGACCGCTTTCAGGCCAAGGCGACTGCGGAACAGTTGGAAAAGTACAAGGCGATTCAGCCTGACCAGATGACCGACTAGGTGCTTTGAGTATGGCAAAGAAAACGACTCCTGCTCAGCCTGATTTTGAAACGGCGATGGGTGAACTGGAAACCCTGGTGCAAAGGATGGAAGGGGGGGAGCTCTCGCTAGAGGATTCCCTGCGTGAATTTGAGCGGGGCGTGCAGCTGACTCGCATTTGCCAGGACGCACTCAAGCTCGCGGAGCAACGGGTTATGGTGTTAACCGCGAGTGGCACAGAAACGGACTTCCCAGCGGATGATACTGCGTGTTGAATGTCAGCGAGCGCTTGAGCGCTTATCAGCAGCGGGTCGAGCAGGCGCTGATCCAGGTCTTGCCTGCTGAAACCATCCTCCCCGAGCGTTTGCATGCGGCCATGCGCTATTCCGTGCTTAATGGCGGTAAGCGTGCACGCCCCCTGTTGGTCTATGCAACGGGTGAGGCGCTGGGCGTCAAACCTGAGATTCTTGATATTCCTGCCGCTGCTATCGAACTGATTCATGTTTACTCCCTGATCCATGATGATCTGCCCGCGATGGATGATGACGTGTTGCGGCGTGGCAAGCCCACCTGCCATTGTGCTTTTGATGAAGCTACAGCCATTTTGGCGGGTGATGCCTTGCAGGCTTTGGCGTTCCATGTGTTGGCCACGTCCCCGCTGCTGGCAGTGTCTGCGGAACAACGCCTGCAAATGATTGGCCAGTTGGGAAGTGCTGCCGGGTCACGGGGTATGGTCGGTGGTCAGGCGATTGATCTGGCGGCGGTGGGTTTGCCCCTGACCGAACTTGAGCTGGAAAACATGCATATCCACAAAACCGGCGCACTGATTCGCACCAGTGTACTGTTGGCAGCATACTGTGCCGAACAGGTGGATAGCGTGCAGATAGCGCGTCTTGATCATTTTGCCAAATGCATTGGTCTGGCTTTTCAGGTGCAGGATGATATTCTGGATGTGGAAAGTGATACCCAGACCCTGGGCAAGACGCGGGGTGCTGATGCAGCGGCAGGCAAGCCGACTTATCCTTCAATCATTGGCATGCGTGCTGCCAAGGACAAGCTGCAGGAACTTTACCGGGAGGCGGTGAATTCACTGGACGGTATGGAAGCGCCGCTACTGCTGGAAATGGCAGAATTTACGGTCAAGCGCTTGCGCTAGCCAATGGGGGCTGGGGTATGCATATCCAGTCAGGCACGGGTGATGATGAATGAGCAACAAAGGTGAGCGCATGCTTGAAACAATCCAGTCCCCAGCGGATTTACGCCGTTTGGAGGCAACTGATTTGCCCGCACTTTGTCAGGAAGTCCGTGACTTTCTACTGAGCAGTGTTTCAGGGGGTGGTGGGCATTTTGCATCCAATCTGGGTACGGTCGAATTGACTGTCGCCTTGCATTATGTGTTTGATACCCCGCGTGACCGTCTGGTCTGGGATGTTGGTCATCAGGCTTATGCCCACAAAATCTTGACGGGTCGCCGTGACGAAATGCATACCATCCGTCAGGCGAATGGTCTGGCCGGTTTCCCCAAGCGTTCCGAAAGTGAATACGACACCTTTGGTGTGGGTCATTCCAGTACCTCGATTGCGGCTGCACTGGGCATGGCGCTGGCGGCGCGCCACAAGCAGGAGGATTATCAGGCGATAGCCGTGATTGGCGATGGCGCGATGACGGCGGGCATGGCCTATGAAGCGCTGATCAATGCCGGTGATCTGGATGCTGACCTGCTGGTGGTGTTGAACGATAATGAAATGTCGATTTCTCCCAATGTGGGCGCTTTGAGTAAATACCTGACGCGCTTGCTGTCCGGGCGCATGTATTCCACCATGCGTGAGGGCGGCAAAAAAGTTCTGTCCAGCAGTAAAGCCTTATCCAAACTCGCCAAACTGACTGAAGAACACATGAAAGGCATGGTGTTGCCCGGTACCCTGTTTGAAGAAATGGGGTTCAAATACTACGGGCCGATTGACGGGCATGACGTTGAGGAGATGACCAGCGTACTGCTTAACCTGCGGCAGATCAAAGGGCCGCGCCTGCTGCATGTCATCACGCAAAAAGGTAAAGGTTACGAACTCGCCGAGGATGATCCGATTGCCTATCATGGCGTGTCCCCATTTGATTTGCAGACTGGCCTGGTGCCTAGCAAGAAACCCTCGACGCCGACTTATACTCAGGTATTCGGGCAATGGCTGTGTGACATGGCCGCGCAGGATGAGCGCCTGATCGGGATTACCCCGGCGATGCGGGAAGGCTCCGGTCTGGTGAAGTTTTCCGAGCAATACCCCGAACGTTATTTTGATGTCGGTATCGCCGAGCAACATGCGGTGACGTTGGCTGCCGGATTGGCTTGTGAAGGCCTGAAGCCGGTGGTTGCCATTTATTCTACCTTTTTACAGCGTGCTTATGATCAGCTGATTCATGATGTGGCTATCCAGAATTTGCCCGTGGTGTTTGCGATCGACCGCGCAGGCCTCGTGGGTGCGGATGGGCCGACTCATTCCGGTAATTATGACCTGTCTTATTTGCGCTGTATCCCGAACATGATTGTAATGGCACCCGCGCACGAGGATGAGTGTCGACAGATGTTGTTTACGGCCTTCCAGCAGGATGGGCCGACGGCGGTACGTTATCCGCGTGGTAAGGGCATTGGCCTGATTCCACAGGCAGTTATGCAGGCGCTGGATATTGGCAAGGCAGAAATAATAAGCAATGGCCACTCAGGGATAGCTATCTTGCTGTTTGGCTCATTACTGGCGGAAGCGCAGCAGGTTGCCGCTACGCTGGACGCCACCTTGGTCAACATGCGCTTCGTCAAACCGCTGGATGAAGCCCTGATTACCGAACTGGCGCAAACACATTCCCTGTTGGTAACGCTGGAAGATAATGCCGTGCAAGGCGGAGCGGGGAGTGCGGTCAACGAATTCCTGCATGCCCATGAGCTGTCGGTGGCGGTGATGAATATCGGCATTCCCGATCAATATGTGGAGCATGCACTGCGCGAAGAGCAAATTGTCGAGTGTGGGCTGGATGCGCCCAGTTTGATTGCCCGGATTCGTGCCGCCGCCGTTGTAAAAGCCAAAGGTCATACACGCCCGGCACTCAGTTCGGTTCTTGTCCGCTGACAGGTTTAGTGCCATTATTGTCTTAGGCTGATTCGTAAAGTGGACGAGTCAGTACCTATGATCTGTGGTTCATCTCTGGTTGCCCCCCAAGTTGGCCAGTCCATCAAACCCGTTTACAGGAGTTGTCATGAAGTTTCTTTTAGGATTTTTTAGCTTGCGGTGGATGCGTGTTTTTGATTTTCTCGCTCCGGTTGCTATCCGTATTTTGTTGGCTCCCATCTTCTGGGTCTTAGGCATCAAGCATTTGGGTTTGGGCAGCAGTCCGGATTTTGCGTTTGCAAATCCCTTGAGCTGGGTGGATCCTGCGGTTGTTCAGGCGAATGCAGCGGCTTTGGATATCCCCCTGTTTTCCGGGTTGGGTGCCGAAACGCTGGTGTGGATTGTGGGCGGTATCGAGATTGCAGGTGCGGTATTGCTGATTTTAGGGCTGGCGGTGCGCTGGATTACTTTGGCTCTGTTGGCGGTGACAACCTTGCTCACTTATCTGTCGCTACAGGGTGAGCCGGTGGTGGCCTCATTGAGCAAGCTGGTGGCAGAGCATGGCTTTGTCACCATGGTCGACAGTTCACTGGAAGTGTATGTGACCTATCTGATTTTGCTATTGGCACTGTTTTTCATGGGCGCTGGGCGCTGGTTCAGTATGGACTGGTTTATTTATCGCAATTTTATGCGCAAGATTGATGATAATGATGCCAGACACCGTGAAGACCCCTTTGAGGTCGATGCGACCGATGAACCTGGGATTGCTCGCCGCGTCTGATCTGGGCTGATGTGATGGCTTGTTCAAAAAGGCTGCTTCGGCAGCCTTTTTGGTTTTTATCCCGAAAATCTCACCGTTAGGATCAGTCAGCCTTGCTGATGGCATCGGTTTGCAGCAATGATGCGACTATTGTGTGGACAAGTGTTTTCAAGGAAGGGATGAAATGCAGAATCAAATTAATACAACCACTCCTGCATTGGGTATGCGCCGGACTGATCCGCTGGCTTACTCCAATGGCAGGGCAGAAAACTCAGGGCGTCATGATGGTTTTTCCCAGCAATATCAAGGTAATAACCTGCCACAAAATTTTAACAAATCGCTGCTGATTTTGATCTTACAGCTGGTTAAGTTGTTACTGGAACAACTCAGTCAGCAGCACAACTGTACGCCACCAACTGAATACCGCAGTGTGAACGGCACTGGTAATAACCAGGCTCATCCTGATTGGGGTAGTAGTGACAGCGCCCAAACGCGGCAAGTTCCAAAGGATACTAGCCGTGAACCAGGCGGTGCGACCGAAGTTAATCTACCCAGTGCCCGTGAAGTCAGTAATGCCGTGTCTGCGCAAACCGGCAGTACAGCTAATGCGAAAGGCTTGAGTGACCTGTTCTGGGTCTGGGGGCAGTTTCTTGATCATGATATTACGCTGGTACATGCCGAGGGTGACAGTGCGGATATTGCCGTGCCCAGCGGGGATGCTTATTTTGACCCGGAAGGTACGGGTGCGGCGACCATTGGTTTTACACGCAGCAATAGCGTGCCTGATGCCAGTGGCTTGAATCAGCAAACCAATAGCATCACTGCGTTTGTCGATGGCTCGAATGTTTATGGTTCGGATCAGGCGACCGCTGACAAGCTGCGCGCATTTACCGGTGGGCAGATGACAATGATTGAGGGGGGTTACTTGCCCAAGGATGAGTCTGGGCAGTACATGGCGGGTGATGTGCGGGCGAATGAAAATGTAGCACTGACCTCGATGCATACGCTGTGGGTGCGGGAACATAACCGGATTGCCACTGAGCTGGCCGACCAGCACCCGGGCTGGTCAGATGAAACCTTGTATCAGGAGGCGCGCCGCACGGTAGTAGCTGAAATACAGGCGATTACTTATAACGAATTTTTGCCTAATTTGCTGGGGGATAATGCCTTGCCTGCTTACCAAGGTTATGACGCAGAGCAAAACCCGTCCATTAACAATGAGTTTGCAGCCGCCGCCTATCGCTTTGGTCATTCCATGCTGTCACCCGAGCTGTTACGACTGGATGAAAACGGGCAGGAAGTGGCCGCCGGTAATCTGGCACTGCGTGACGCTTTCTTCCAGCCTGACAAGGTGGCAGAGGCAGGGATAGACCCTATTTTGCGGGGGGCTGCATCACAAACGGCACAGGCGCTTGATCCGATGGTGATTGATGATGTGCGCAATTTCCTGTTTGGTCAGCCGGGGCAGGGTGGTTTTGATCTGGTCGCCTTGAATATTCAACGGGGGCGTGATCATGGCCTGCCCAGCTTGAATGATGCGCGGGAAGCGATGGGGCTGGAGCGTATCACCCGCTTCGATGATCCTGTGTGGCAAGGTGATTTTGGCCAGAAACTGTCTCAAGTTTACGCCAGTCCGGATGAGGTGGACTTATGGGTAGGCGGCTTGGCCGAGAAGCCCAAGGGTGACTCGTTGATGGGTGATACCTTAAGCACTATTATTGGTAATCAGTTTACCGCGCTCCGCGACGGTGACCGTTTCTGGTATGAAAACCAGTTCTCAGGACAGGCCTTGACCGATCTGCAGGGTCTAAGCCTGTCTGACATCATCAAGCGCAATACCGATATTGTGAACATCCAGGATGATGCCATGGTGGCCTCCAATCTGCACCTTAACCAGCCGGTACAGGGGCAGGCGGCGGTAGTAGCGCCCATGATGATGCGTGGAATGCAGGAGCCAGTGATCTTAACGCCTGACCCTGCTTTGGATGCCGGGCAACTGCGTGAAATTCAGGATGCGCTGTCCAGCGGTCATTTGGGTTAGGTGTGTGGGTTAGGCATGCTTCATTTTTGCTTGCTTAACGAATGATGGCGGCCAGACCGGCAGTAATGCCCAGCAGCGATAAGGGCAGCTGGACGACTGGCTGATGGGGGGCAGGCGTATAAGTCATGATAGCCTGCCGACCTTTTTTGAACTGCTGCAGCATGACCTGATCCAGCGCAAAGCCTGCCGTACAGCGCTCGGCGGTACAGGTGCCTTTGAAGCGAATCGGCGGGTTGTTGTCGACCTGCAAGGAAAAACCGGCGGGTGCGTGTACCTTGGCCGGTAACTCAAAAACCACAGTGGGTGAGTTTTGACCCGGTGGATAGCCGATGACGCTGACCATTAGCTGGTTGTTGCCCTGACTGAGCACCTGTTCCAGATAACAGACCGGTTGGTTGTTCTGGGTGCGTTCGCAATTGCCACCCCAGTCTTTGAACTGTTTGCCCTGAATGGATGTGATGGGTGTGTTCGCTGCCCATGCCTGTGAACTGGTGAATACACAGCATGCTGCCATCATCATGCTGAACAAAGCCCTGTTTCGTTTGCGTTGTGCCATGTTATCGCTCCTGTTTTTTTCATTAGCCATGCAGGAGTTTAACATGATTGGGGCGGCTTCTTTCTGGTCAATAGTTTATCCCTGCTCCCTGATTCTTGTCCCTCCTGTCTGCGACTGATGTTATATTCCCCTGCATGGTTTTAAAGCGAACGCTGGAAAGGTAGGGAAGGCATCATGGACAGCCAAGAGAAAAAGCAGCTGAGTGAGTCTGACATCAAAGCCAAGTTTATTACCCCTGCTTTGGTGAAAGCGGGTTGGGATGAAATGACTCAAATCCGGCGGGAAGTCACACTGACACCCGGCCCGGTGATCGTGCGCGGCAACCTGTCGTCGCGCAACAAGAAGAAAAAGAAATTTGCCGACTACGTGCTGCAAAAAGAAAAAGGTGTACCGATTGCAGTGGTGGAGGCCAAGGAAAATAACTACAGCATCAGCCACGGTCTGCAGCAGGCTTTGGGCTATGCCGATATTCTGCAAGTGCCGTGTGCTTTTAGCTCCAATGGCGACGGGTTTGCTGCCCACAATAAAGTACCGGCGGCGGGTGAGGCGATTGAGACGGAGTTTGGTATGGAGGCTTTTCCGTCACCATTGGAGCTGTGGCAGCGTTACAAGTCTTTCCGGGGGATTGAGGACGATCAGGAAGCGCTGATTACCCAGCCGTATTACGAGGACGGCAGCGGCAAAGAGCCACGCTATTATCAGGCCGAGGCGATTAATCGTGTGATTGAAAAAGTCGCGCAGGGCAACCGGCGTTTATTGTTGGTGATGGCGACCGGCACCGGCAAAACGTACACCACCTTCCAGATTATCTGGCGCTTGTGGAAGGGCAAGCAAGCCCGGCGCATTCTGTTTCTGGTAGACCGGAATATTCTGGCGGATCAGACTTATGTGAATGATTTCAAGCCCTTTGGTGCGGTGATGACCAAAATCAAAAACCGCAAGATCGACCCGGCCTATGAGGTGTATCTGGGTTTGTATCAGGCGCTGACCGGGCCGGCTGAAGAAGACAAGATTTTTAAAAGCGTTTCGGCGGATTTTTTTGACCTGATTGTGATTGATGAGTGTCATCGCGGCAGTGCCAAGGAGGATTCGGCTTGGCGGGAGATTCTGGAATATTTTGACAGTGCGATTCAGCTTGGCCTGACCGCGACACCTAAGGAAACCGAATACGCTTCCAATATCACCTATTTTGGTGAGCCGGTGTATACCTACACCCTGAAGCAGGGAATTCAAGACGGATTTCTGGCACCGTATAAAGTGGTGCGCATCCATATCGACCGTGATCTGGAAGGCTGGACACCGCCCAAGGGGATGAAAGATGACCTCGGCCAAGAGATCGAGCAGCGCGTCTATAATCAGGCCGACATGGATCGGGTGCTGGTGCTCAACCAGCGCACCAAACTGGTGGCCGAGCGGGTGATGAAGCTGCTGAATGCCACCGACCCTTACTCAAAAACCATTATCTTTTGCGAGGACATAGACCATGCCGAGCGGATGCGCAAGGCGATTGTTAATGCTGCCGGGCGTTTGGCGATTGAGAACAGCAAGTATGTGATGCGCATTACGGGTGATAGCGTGGAGGGCAAGGCGGAGCTGGATAATTTCATTGACCCGGAAAGCCGCTATCCGGTTGTCGTCACCACGTCGGAATTGCTGACGACGGGTGTGGATGCCAAAACCTGCAAAGTGATTGTGCTGGATAAAAACATCAGTTCCATGACGACCTTCAAGCAGATTGTCGGGCGTGGCACGCGCATTGAAGAGTCGCAGAACAAGTATTTTTTCACCATTATGGATTTCAAGAAGGCCACTGAGCTGTTTAACGATCCGGATTTTGACGGCGAGCCAGTGGTGATTTATGAACCCGAGGACGGTGATGATCCGGTGCCGCCTGACCCTGAGCCAGAGGAGGGTGAGGAGGATGACGGAATCAAGGAAGAGGGCGGGGTCTATAAAGTCCGGGTCAGTGGCGTGGATGTGCGCATTCTCTCCGAGCGGGTGGAGTTTTTGGGCGAAGACGGGCAGATGGTGACGGAAAGCTACCGTGATTACAGCCGCAAGCATATCCGGCAGGAGTTCGCTTCGTTGGACGAGTTTTTGCAAAAGTGGAGCAGTACCGGAAAGAAGGCAGTCATTATTGATGCGCTGGCCGACTATGGCATTGAGCTTGAGAAGCTGGCGCAGGAGGTGGGCAAGGATTACGGTGACTTTGATTTGATCTGCCATATCGCCTTCGATCAGCCACCGCTGACCCGCAAGGAACGCGCCAATCAGGTGAAAAAGCGTAACTACTTCACCCAATACGGTGAACAGGCGCGGGCGGTGCTGGAGGCCTTGCTGGATAAGTATGCTGATGAGGGCATCACCAGCATTGAAAATAACAAGGTGTTAAAACTCGACCCGTTTAGTACTATCGGCACCCCGGTCGAAATCATCAATGGTGTCTTTGGTGGTAAGGCTCAGTATGAGCAGGCGGTACAGGCTTTGGAACACGAGCTGTTTAGAGCGGCGAATTAAAACTCTTCAGGAAGATCAATGAGCAACGTCAGCGGTATTATCAAATCGATTCAGGACATTATGCGCAAAGATGTGGGCGTGGATGGCGACGCGCAGCGCATCAGTCAGTTGGTGTGGCTGTTTTTTCTGAAAATCTATGATGACCGTGAAGCGGAAGTCGAGCTGCTGGAAGATGATTATGAATCACCCTTGCCGGAGAAGCTGCGCTGGCGGAATTGGGCGGCAGATGCGGAAGGCATGACCGGGGATGAGCTGAACGATTTTGTTAACTTGCGCTTGTTTCCGGCGTTGAAGGGGATGGTCATATTTAATACGGCAGCGGAAGATGAGCATGCCCGCCAAAAGACCCGACGGGCGCTGATGATCCGCACCATTTTTGAAGATACTTACAACTACATGAAGTCCGGCACGCTGATGCGGCAGGTGATCAATAAAATCTGCGAGATTGATTTCAACAATACGCAGGATCGCCACACCTTCGGCAGCATTTATGAGCAAATCCTCAAAGACCTGCAAAGCGCGGGCAATGCGGGGGAGTTTTATACCCCGCGTGCGGTGACGCAGTTTATTGTGGATCGGGTTGATCCGAAACTGGCGGACAGTGTGCTCGATCCGGCCTGTGGGACGGGGGGCTTTTTGGCCTGCACTATCGACCATAAACGCAGCCGTTATGTAAGCAACAGTGAGGACGAGGCGACGCTGGCCGCCAGTATTCATGGGGTGGAGAAGAAGTCGCTGCCGCATATGCTGTGCACCACCAATATGATTCTGCACGGCATCGATACCCCGACCCAGATTGAACATGACAATATGCTCAGTCGGCGGGCTTATACCGATTATGGCGAGAAAGACCGGGTGCAGGTGATTGTCACCAATCCGCCGTTTGGCGGGCAGGAAGAGGACGGGGTGGAGAACCAGTTCCCCGCGACCTTGCGTACCCGTGAGACAGCCGATTTGTTTATGGCGCTGGTGATCAAGCTGCTGAAAAATAAAGGGCGGGCGGCGGTGGTGTTGCCGGATGGCTTTTTGTTTGGTGAGGGGATGAAAACCCGCCTGAAAGAGCGCCTGTTGAATGAATGCCATTTGCATACGATTGTGCGCTTGCCGAATGGGGTGTTTAGTCCTTACACCGGTATCAAGACCAATATTTTGTTCTTCACCAAACAGCCGGAAAGTGACTGGCCTGCGACGCAGACCGTTTGGTATTACGAGCATCCTTATCCGGAGGGCGTGAGCAGCTATAACAAAACCCGTCCGATGCAGTTTGAGGAGTTTGCGACCGAGTGCGCGTGGTGGGGGGATGAGGCGGATGGGTTTGCCGCCCGTGAGGAAACCGAGCAGGCGTGGCCGGTGAGTTTGGCTGATATTATCGCCCGGAATTATAATCTGGATATTAAAAACCCGCATGTGGTGGAACAGGTGGTGCATGACCCGCAGGTGTTGTTGGCGCAGTATCAGGCGCAGCAGGCGGGGATTCAGGGCTTGCGGGATCAGTTGAAGGTGATATTGGCGGAAGCGTTGGGGAGTAAGGTAAACTGATGTCAAGGCTCTATCCTTATTTGAGAGGTGATGATCATGAATTTGGCAATTGATTTACCAGACGACCTTGAGCAGGCGGTGCGTAATTTACCGGATCAGCGTAGTTTTTTGCTTGAGGCTATCAAGCGTGAGTTGCAACGCCGTACCGCCGTGAAGCGCTTGTTGGCGTTAAGTGAAACAGTGAGCCGCCGCAATGAGCATCTGTCCGATGCGCAGTTGCAGGAGTTGCTGCTTGACTGACCGTGTGCTGCGGGTTGTGGTTGATACGAATGTATTGCTTAGCTTTTTGATGAAACGCCAGTCCTTGCCCGGCCTGTTGGTTGCGCAAGTGTTGGAGCATCATAACTTGTTATTGTCAGACTCTACGGTGCAGGAGTTGGCTGATAAGTGCAAAAGACCGAAATTCCGGCCTTATTTTTCAGAGAGTGAGGGACAGGAGTTTATGCGGTTGTTGTCTCAGGCAGGCGAGTTGACCTCGGTTAACATTACTCTCACGGATTGCCGTGATGTTAAAGATAATCAATTTTTAGAACTCGCTGTTGCAGGTGGTGCTGATTTGTTGGTTAGTGGTGATAAAGACCTCCTTGTGCTGCATCCTTATCGGGATATACCGATTTTAACACCCCGCGATAGTTTGATGTTTTTGGAAGGTGCTCATGAATGATTTTATCCATGATCACCTCGATCTGTGGACTACCACCATTAAACGCAAGTCCAGCGCAGGACAGGGCACATCAAGCAAGTATGAGTTGTATGGCATCAAGAAATTACGCGAGCTGATTCTGGAGCTGGCGGTGCGTGGGTTGCTGGTGCCGCAAGACCCTGCGGATGAACCGGCGAGTGTACTGCTGAAACGGATTGCAGCGGAGAAGGCGCGGTTGGTGAAGGAGGGGGTGATTAAGCAGCAGAAGGCGCTGCCGCCGATTACGGAGGAGGAGAAGCCGTTTGGGTTGCCGAAGGGGTGGGCTTGGTGTCGATTAATTGATTTGTATGATATAAGGGATGGCACTCATGATACACCAAAGTATTATGATCAAGGTTATCCCCTAGTAACGAGCAAAAATTTATCAAGCGGTAAATTAGACCTTACGTGTCATGTCCCATGGGATCATATTCCCTCAAGGAGCTACCCATTATTCAAAGCA
>CAXYXY010000019.1:0-76338 GCA_964293125.1 uncultured Thiothrix sp.
AAGTATTAGTTTTTTTGATGGGACTTTAGGTCGGTATTTTTAAATAATGTCTAATCTCCTTCATTTCCACACGTCGGGCATAACGCTCTACTTTTTTGGGGCGCTGCTTATAGGTATCAATGATTTTGTCGATGTGTTCCGGCAGCTGGAGAAAAACAGGTTGGCAGGCAGGCCAATCACCGTGTCGATATGCCCGTCTTTCAGCAGTTTGGCGAGTTTGGTTTTTTTGCCGTTTTTGGGCTCTTGGCTGTCCAGTGTGACGATTTCGGAGAGGATGGTGGAAATTTGCTGCGGGGTATAAAACTCACCCGCTTTTTACCCGAACCAGCGGCAAACTGACCAATCAGGTATTCGTAAGCATCGCCCAAGATTAATGCACCTTGATGCGCATCTGCTTTTCAAAATCCGCTACGTCTTCGGGGTAGTCCTCATACCATAGGGTCAGCGGTGTGACGGTTGGGATGTCAGAGGTATCCGGGTAATCGCTGCCCAGTTCCTTTTTGGCGGCGGTTTCGTAGTTGTCCGACAGGTAACGCAGGAACAGGAACGATAGCATGGTCGCGGAAGTCGTCGGCATTCATCGCGCCGCGTAGCTGGTCGGCGATGTTCCAGAGGGTTGCGCCGAGTTGTTTGTGGTCTTGGTCGGTCATTTCAATTTCACCGCAATCGTTTTTACACCTAAACGGCTAAAGTCCGCTGTGTTATTAGTAATAACGGCTAAGTCATGAATCAGTGCTGTTGCTGCAATGATGGCATCGGGTGTTTTGACTTTGAATTGCTGGCGTAGCAGGATCGCTTGCTCGGCAATCGTGTCATTCAAATCATATATGGTTGCGTGGTTAATAAAAGCTTTGGCTTGTGCGTAGAGGCTGGGGTCAGCTACAAACTGCCCCCAACCTAGGAATTCGATTTTGGTAATGATAGAAGTATTGAAGCTCTCCATCAGCAGGGTGTGTATGGACTCGTCGTCCGTCAAACCATTGAAGTAATAGATGACGATGTTGGTGTCAATCAAATAAGCCATTTACAACCAGCCTTCGCGTGTGTTCGCCAAATAATCATCAATGGCTTGGCGGGGTTGGTGCGCAACCCCAAAAAAGCGGCGGGGGTCGAATGGCGCAATGGGGGGGGATGCCAGCGGCACGCCGTCTTCCTGCGCCAATTGTGCTAGTACGAATTGGACTAGCTGGAATTTATCCGCGTGGGACAGTGCTACCACAGAGGGTAATAGTTGAGCGATTGACATGGTATTGACTCCCATCATTTGATCGGTATCCGTTGATTCTTCCACAACACGTTGCCATGCGTCTTTTTCCTGCTCAATCAGTGCAGGATTAGTGTGGTGCTTTAAACTGCCGCGCAAGCTGTTTTTATGGGTGGCTTCCATTGGTTAAAATCTCTTCATCGTTGCTGGCAGTGTACGTTCCGACATTGCTGTACTTATGGTCTTTGATGCGCTGTTGGAAGTTGTGTTCCAGTGCCGCGTTGTGACGGATGTCGGGGCGGTAGGTGTATTTGAGGTCTTGCAATTTCTCAATGAGTTTCTGCTCAATTGCGTTTTCTTTGGTCGTCATCCGGTCAACTCTTCGGTCATGCAGCTATCAAATCGGAATTGCGCCCTGGGTTCTTCCGCAAGTATAACGATTAGCTGCTGACAGGGATACTTTTGCAGGCCGGCAGGGTCTTGACAGGTGTCATTCAGCGTGACCCAGCTAACCCAGCCGCCGTTGCAGCCAGATAGCTAAATACAGCCTGTGCGGCACGGTGCTGCTGCCCCAATGGAGTGAGTGAAATAAAAAAACCTTCAGGGGCAGGCAGTTCGGTCAGCGGCTCTGCGCGTTGAAGCTGCCCACTCGTCAGCAGGTGTGTCACCAGGCTGGTGCGCCCCAGTGCAACGCCCAGCCCCTGAACCGCCAGTTGGTAGGCAACGAGGGAATTGTCGACGTGCCAGTCGTGTTGTCCGGGCTGGTAATGGTGGGCGTTTGGCAGTATTTGTACCTGTTCCAGCCACCAGCGCCACTCGCGGTAGTACCCGGCGACATGAATCAGTGGTAGCCGCCGGACTGTGGCCGCATCGATGCCCGCAGCAACCACGGGAAACAAGGCGTCCTGCGCGAGTAAACAGCGCGTGTCCTGCGGGTTGTCAGGCTTGTCGATCAGGCGGTAGCCAATATCAATATGGGCATTGTGGCTTGGGTTGCCCGGCTCCCAGATGTCATGGGTGATTTCGATATCGATGTCCGGGTGTGCCTGCCGGAAAGCGGGGAGTCGCTGGCATAACACCAGCGCGCTGTAACTGATGTTACACCGCAGTTGAACGTGCCGGGTTTGCTGGCGGCTGATGAATTGTGCCGTCACTTTGTCGAGTTGCTGCATGAGTTCACGCGTGTCCAGCCAGTAGCGGCGTCCCTGCTCGGTCAGGCTCAGACCATGCGCATGGCGGGTGAACAATTGGCAATGCAGCTGGGCCTCCAGTGATTTGATTTGTTTGCTGACCGCCGCCTGCGTGATATTCAGCTCCAGCGCCGCACGGGTGAAACTGTTATGGCGGGCAGCCGCTTCAAAACTGCGTAATCCGCTTAACGGCGCTTGTTTACTCATAACCAATCACACCACAGACATAACAAAAACAGGGTCTGAGACTCTAGCATTTTCGCTTGCAGAAAGGCAGCCATGCACCCGACAATAGTACCAATGCCGGAGGAGAACCGACAGTGATCCGCCCATAGCGCCTGCCAGTTTTGACCGGTCAAGTGTGTTTGGGCAGCCCGTTTCTTTCTATTGATATTGATGAACACACCATGCCCAGCCCTTTATTAAGCATTTCCCGCCGCGTCCGTTCCACCCCTTTTACCTCGCGTTTGCAGGCCGGGGGCGTCAAAGCGTATACCGTTTATAACCACATGCTCTTGCCGACCGTGTTCCGTTCGGTGGAAGAGGATTACCGCCACCTGTGTGAGCATGTTCAGGTCTGGGATGTCTCCTGCGAACGTCAGGTGCAAATTCAGGGGCCGGATGCCACCCGACTGGTGCAATGGATGACGCCGCGCAATCTGGACAAAGCACAAGCGGATCAGTGTTTTTATGTACCGCTGTGTGATGAAACCGGCAGGCTGATCAACGACCCGATTGCGATTAATGTTTCACCTGATACCTGGTGGCTGAGCATTGCCGACTCGGATGTCCTGTTGTGGGCTAAAGGGCTGGCCTATGGCAAGGGTCTGAATGTGACCGTGACTGAGCCACAGGTCTGGCCGGTCGCAATTCAGGGGCCAAAAGCCGAAGCACTGATGCAGCGCGTGTTTGGTGAAGAGGTGCTCTCGATTCGTTTCTTCCGCTACAAGCGCTTGGCTTATCAAGGGCATGAAATGATTGTGGCTCGTTCCGGCTGGTCAAAGCAGGGCGGTTTTGAGGTCTATGTTGATAACGCTGAAATCGGCCAGGCGCTGTGGGATGAACTGTTTGCTGTGGGTGAAGACCTGAATGTCGGCCACGGCAGCCCTAACCTGATTGAACGCATTGAAAGCGGCCTGCTGTCGTTTGGCAGCGACATGGATATGAGCCACACGCCCTTGCAGTGCGGCCTCGATAAATATTGCCACCTTGATCAGGATCTGGACAGCATGAGCGTGGCCGCACTCGCCCGCCAGCTGGCAGAAGGTGTGCCTTCCCGTTTGATGGGGCTGGTGATACCGGAACTGGCATCGGCACCGGCCAAAGCGGAAGTGCTGCTGGATAATACCGTGGTAGGTGAAGTGACTGCACATTGCCTGTCAGGCCGGTATGATGCCTGGTTAGGCTTGGCCATGATCGACACGGCGGCGATTAATGCGGTTAATCCGCCGGGCTTGTTACCGGGTCAGGCCTCTGCACAAAACATCACGGTACGCATGCCCGACGGTGATTATACGGCGAGCTGTGTCGAGGTGCCGTTTGATTTTGTGGCCCTGAACCTGTCACCGAGGAATATTGACTGATGAGTAAAGCTTCTTTTTTTGCCCCGGAAACCATCGCCCTGCACACCGGCTACCAGCCGGAAAGCGAGCATGGCAGTCGTGCCGTGCCGATTTACCAGACCACCAGTTATGCGTTCAAGGACGTAGCGCACGGTGCGGCGCTGTTTAACGTTGAGCAGGGTGGGCATATTTATAGCCGCATGACTAACCCGACGGTGGCGGTGCTGGAACAGCGGGTTGCGGCGCTGGAAGGTGGCGCGGCCTGTGTGTGCACTGCATCAGGCATGAGCGCTTTGTTTGTCACCTTTGCGAGTTTGTGTTCGGCGGGTGATCATATCGTGTCCGCTGCACAAATCTATGGTTCAACCGCGACCCTGTTGCGCCACACCCTGAAACGCTTTGGCATTGATACCACCTTTGTCTCGGTGAATGATCACGCGGCACTGAAAGCCGCGATTCAGCCCAATACCAAAGTGCTGTTTTGCGAATCGATTGGTAATCCGGGGCTGGATATTGCCGATATTCCGGCGCTGGCTGCGATGGGTAATGAATGCAATGTGCCGCTGGTAGTGGATGCGACCTTTGCCACGCCGGTATTGAATAACCCGATTGCCCACGGTGCGCATGTGGTGGTGCATTCGCTGACCAAGTGGATGGGCGGCAGTGGCAATGCTATTGGTGGCGCGATTGTCGACGGGGGTAACTTCAACTGGGGGGCGACTGATAAATTCCCGACGCTGACCCAGCCGTATGCCCCGTTTCATGGCATTAATTTCTGGGAAGAGTTTGGCCCGAGTGCGCTCTCCATGCGTATCCGTGCCGAGGCGATGCGTGATTTTGGGGCGACTTTAAGCCCGAATAACGCCTTCCTGTTGTTGCAGGGGCTGGAAAGTCTGGCGCTGCGCATGCCGCGCCATGTCGAAAATGCGACGAAACTGGCGCAATGGCTGCTCGCGCATGAAGCGGTCAGTTGGGTGAATCACCCCAGTCTGGAGAGTCACCCGAACAAGGCGCTGGCGGATCAATTATTCCCGCACGGTGCCGGTTCTATCTTGAGTTTCGGGGTGAAAGGCGGGCGGGTCGCGGGTGCTGCCTTTATGGATGCCCTGCAACTGGCGACTAATCTGGCCAATGTCGGTGACTCACGCACCCTGGTATTGCACCCCGGTTCCACCACGCACTCGCGGCTGGATGCGGTGGCGATGAAAGCCGCCGGGATCAGCGAAGACTTGATTCGTGTCTCGGTGGGTATTGAAGCGTTGAAGGATATTAAAGCCGACTTTGCGCGGGGCTTGAAAGCCGCCCAAAAAGCCGCTGAAATCGCGGCAAACCGTCAGGGAGGGCAATAGTCATGTACCTCAGTATGAATAATGAACGTGTGTACGTGGCGACCGGTGGTAAAGACTTTGACGCCAGTTTACCGACGCTGGTGTTCCTGCATGGCAGTGGCCTCGACCACCGTAGCTGGGTATTACAAACGCGCTGGTTTGCGTTTCACGGCTATTCGGTGATCGCACCCGACTTTCCGGGGCATAGCCTGTCGGCGGGTGACGCACTCACTAGCATCGAGGCGATGGCTGCCTGGTTATGGCAATTGCTGGACACCTTGGGTGTTGAGCAATGCAGTCTGGTCGGGCATTCACAAGGTGGGCTGGTGGCGCTGGAAGCCGCTGCTACGCAAGCAACACGGGTGCGTTCCATCAGCTTACTCGGTTGTGGTGCGGCGATTCCGGTCAATGACCAGTTGCTGATGCTGGCGGAAAGCAATAAACCGGCGGCGGTCGATGCGATGCTGAGCTGGGGCTTTGGTGAAGCGTATCAGTTCGGGCGCTCGCATGTACCGGGACAGGCACCGTTGGCGATTGGTGGGCAGATCATGAACAATAACCCGCTGCAGGCGGATTTGCTGGCCTGCCAGACGTATACCCATGGCATGGAGGCCGCTCTGAAAATCACCGCACCGGCACAATTGCTTCTGGCACTGAATGACCGGATGACACCGATCAAAGCCGGGCGGGCACTGAGTGCACAATTACCGAATGTGCGTGAGCACACTGAACTGAAACGGGTCGGGCACATGCTGCCGATGGAAGCACCGGATACCTGTTTGCGGCATTTGCAGCAGTTTATCGTCGGGCTGGATCGGGCTGGACACTGACACTACGGATACAGACACGGATACAGGTAAGGAGTAGGGAATGTTTAAGAAAGTAGCCGTCATAGGCGCGGGCACGATGGGCGCAGGTATTGCCGGACAGGTGGCTAATGCGGGTTTGGAGGTGCTGTTGCTTGATTTGCCGGGTGAGGGTGACGATGTGAATGCTGCCGCCCGCCGTGGGCTGGAGCGCCTGAAAAACCCGGATGCACCCGGCCTCATGAGTGCCGAAGCTGAGCAGCGTATCACCTTGGGTAATATCCGCGATGACTTGCACAACGTGGCGGATTGCGACTGGGTGGCGGAAGCGGTCGTGGAGCGACTGGACGTGAAGCACCGCCTGTACCGTGAGCTGGCCGTGCACATGAACCCGGATGCGATTCTCAGTTCGAACACTTCGACCATTCCGATTCGGCTGTTGACCGATGGCATGGATGAGGGCTTGAAACAGCGCTTTGCGATTACGCATTTCTTTAATCCGGTGCGTTTCATGCGTCTGTTGGAGCTGGTGCGCGGTGAACATACCCGCCCGGATATCATGGACAGGCTGGAGGCCTTTTCGGAGGAACAGCTGGGTAAAGGGGTAGTGCCGTGTGCGGATACCCCCGGATTTCTGGCCAACCGGGTCGGTGTGTATGCGATTCAGTGCGCCCTGCATGAAGCGTTTCAGGCCGGTTTACGCCCACAAATAGCCGATGCGGTGTTTGGCCGCCCGATGGGGATTCCGAAAACCGGCGTATTTGGTTTATATGACCTGATCGGCATTGATCTGATGTCCGACGTGGCGCAAAGTCTGGTGAATATTCTGCCTGAACAGGATGCTTTCCATGCGTATGCCGCACCGATTGAACAGATGGTGCAGATGATTGCCAACGGCCAGACCGGTAACAAGCAAGGCAAGGGTTTTTATCGGGATAATGCAGCGGGTGAACGTGAGGTGCTGGATTTCGCCAGTGGTGAATACCAGACCTTTGCCCGCCCACACATCGCGATTACCCTGCGTGCGGAGCAGCAAGGCGTGAAATGCCTGCTGGATGATGACAGTGTCTATGGCCGGTATGCGTGGCGGGTGTTGTCGAATACGCTGAATTATGCCGCTTCATTATTGCCGGAAGTGGGTGACGACCCGACCGCGATTGATGATGCCATGAAGCTCGGTTACAACTGGATTCGCGGGCCTTTTGAGCTGCTGGACGAAATCGGTGTCCGCTATTTTGTGGCACGGCGGCAGGCCGAAGGCAGCCCGGTTGCTCCGGTATTACGGCAAGCCTTGGCGACTGAGCCGGAGGCGGGCTTCTATCGCGTGGCGACGCCTGCCGCTGAATTGCAGGTACGGCAATGGGCGACCGCGACAGATAAATCAACTACCGCGCGCTGGCAAACGATTCGGCACGCGCCCGGCGTCATTCGCTTCACCGAAACCCGCCAGACTCTGAAGCCGGTCAATCGTAATGCGGTCGCCAGCTGGTATGCCTGGGAGGACGTAGCACTGGTTGAGTTTCATTCCAAGGCAAATGCGCTGGATGGTGATTCGATGGCGATTCTGGGCGATGCCATCGCGCAAGTACCGACGTTGGGGCTGAAAGGCCTGATCGTGCATAACGATGCCCAGCATTTTTCCTGCGGGGTTAATCTGGAAGTGGTGCGTCATTTTTTCCGCAAGGACGATTATGCGGGGCTGGATCAGTTTTTGGCGCATTTCCAGCAGACGGTGCTCACCATGGCACGGGCTGATTTTCCGGTCGTCGCCGCCCCGTCAGGCTTGTCGATTGGTGGGGGCTTCGAAGTCGTATTACATGCCCAGCAAGTGGTCTGTCATGCCAATTCGGTGCTGGGGCTGGTGGAAACCGGGGTCGGGGTTATTCCCGGCGGTGGTGGCTGTAAGGAGACACTGTATCGCTGGATGGAGCAACTGAAACTGACGCCGGATAATGTGGCGGAGGCGGCGTGGAAAGCGTTTATGAGTCTGGGCTACGGGCGCACGGCGACTTCTCCGCTGGAAGCGCGTGAACTGGCGATGTTGCGCGCCAATGATCGCTGGTTGATGAACCGGGATCGTTTGCTGGCGGCGGCGCTGGAGCGGATTAAGCAACAACCGACGGCGATTCATTATGCCCGCCCTGATCTGCACATGCCGGGTCGTGAGGTTTATCAGGCCATGCTCACCTGGCTGGACAAGGCGGTTGCCAAAGGGGTGATTCTGGAGCATGACCGGGTGGTGAATACCGGCGTGGCCGAAATCATTACCGGCGGTGATATTGCGCCTGGTACGGTCTGGACTGAGCAGGATCTGTTCGATGCCGAGCGGCGTGTTTTCCTGAAACTGGCACACACTGCCGGTACGCAAGCACGCATCAACAGCATGCTGGATCTGGGTCGGACTTTAAGAAACTAAGAAAGTAATGCGCTAAAAAGGATATTAAAAGGATATTGATGATGAGCACCCACCCCGCAAGCGAAAATCTGCCCGCCATGTACGCCTCTTTGGCGGAGAGTACCGGCCATGCCGCCAACCATGTAGAGTTGACGCCGATTGTTTTTCTGGCACGCACGGCTGATGTACACCCGGAGCTGACCAGCCTGGTCTATGCCGGACGATCGTATACCTGGGCACAGACCGAACAGCGTTGCCAGCAAATGGCGCACGCACTGCAAACACTGGGTTTACAGGCACACGAGACGGTTTCAGTCCTGGCGTTTAATACGCCAGAGACCTTCGAGGCACACTTTTTTGTGCCACTAGCCGGGGGCGTGCTCAATACCATCAATACCCGGCTGGATGAGCCGACCGTGCGCTATATCCTGAATTTCTCCGAAACCAAAGCCATTCTGGTGGATCGTGAATTGCTGCCACTGGCGCTGGCAGGGATTCGCGAGCGCAGGCAACAAGGTCATGATGTCGCCGTGATTATCATTGATGACCCGGAAGCCACGTCCGCACCGGAATTACCTACTGACATTCCTTTGCATTTTTATGAGGAATTGCTGGCCTCCACCCCCATCGAACCGGCGGATTACTTGCCTGCGACCGTCGGGTACGAGCTGCATCCACTGGCGATTAATTTTACCTCAGGCACCTCAGGGCACCCCAAGGGCGTGGTTTATCATCACCGGGGTTCTTACCTGATGGCGTTGGGTACGATTGCCGGTTGGCCGCTTCCGCGCCACCCGGTCTACCTGTATACCGTGCCGCTGTTTCATTGTAACGGCTGGGGGCATGCGTGGACGATGACGGCGATGGCTGCCACGGTGGTGTGTACGCGCAGTATCGTGCCCAAGGCTATTTTTGAGCTGATCCGGACGCATAAAGTCACGCATTTTGGCGGTGCACCGATTGTTTTGAACATGCTGGCGAATTCACCGGATTGCCCGGCACGGATTGCGGAGGATCGGGTGGTGTACTGCATGACAGCCGGTGCGCCACCACCGGCAGCGGTACTGGGGCGAATGGAATCGATGGGCTTTGAAATCATGCATGTGTATGGCCTGACCGAAACCTACGGCCATGTTTTGCAAGGGGTGCCACAACCGGACTGGGCGGAGGCAGACCGGGATACGGTGGCTGAACTGAAATCCCGGCAGGGTGTGCGTTTTCCGATGACAGGGGCAGCGGATGTGCTTGACCCGGAAACCCTGCAACCGGTTGTGCATGACGGGCTGGAAATGGGTGAGTTGGTGCTGCGCGGGAATACGGTCATGACCGGGTATCTGAAGAATCCGCAAGCGACCGCTGAGGCCTTCAGGGAAGGCTGGTTCTGGAGCGGTGATTTGGCGGTGATCAACCCGGACGGCTATATCCAGGTGAAAGACCGCGCCAAGGACATTATCATTTCGGGTGGCGAGAATATCTCTTCCGTAGAAATAGAAAATGCGCTGTATAAACATCCTGCCGTCGGTGAGGCCGCCGTGGTGGCGATGCCGGATGAGAAGTGGGGTGAAACGCCGTGTGCCTTTGTCGAGTTGAAAAATGGCATGGTGGCGAGTGAACAGGAACTGATTGCGCATTGCCTGCAGCATCTGGCGCGTTTTAAAAAACCGGGCAAGGTGGTCTTTGGGCCATTACCCAAGACGGCGACTGGCAAAATCCAGAAATACGAATTACGCAAGCGCGTCTCATGAACGCCTATAAGTACTTACAGGACAGTAGTAAAGGCAGTAATTTTGCCTATTTTCAGGACTTGCTGTCGAGCATGTTGACCCGCGCTGGCCGTTTACCGGCACTGGGTCTGGACAAGTATGTTGGTGGTAAAAATGCGAGCCTGGCCAGTCTGGCCGAGATGGTGGTCGCTGCCCGTGGTGAAGTGTCTGCCCTAGTACATGCCGAACGGATGCTGATCAAGTACGCAGACAGCAGTGATGACGAGCGTCTGGCCTTTTTTCATGTGCTACTGAACGATTTTGCCCTGGATGCCAATGCGCTGCTGACGGCGGCGGGCAAGTATGCGGCTGAACCGTCGGCAAATCATTATTCCGGGATTTTTCAGGCGCTCAAGTCGCGCCGTCAGTCCCTGTTTCGACGTTTGAATGCGACCCAGCACGGTACTATTCAGCTGGTGCGCCTGCGCCGTGACCTGTTGCAGGCACTGCAGACCGATCCGCTATTGAAACCGGTGGATATTGATTTGGTACACCTGTTTCATTCCTGGTTTAACCGGGGTTTTCTGGTGATGAAACCGATTGACTGGACAACCCCCGCGCATATTCTGGAAAAAATCATTGCCTATGAGGCTGTCCACGAAATTGGCACCTGGCAGGAGCTGCGCCTGCGGTTGCAACCCTCTGACCGGCGTTGTTTTGCCTTTTTTCATCTGGCGATGCAGGACGAACCCCTGATTTTTGTTGAGGTGGCGCTCACCGATCATATCCCGGCAGCGATCCAGACGGTGCTATCCCCGGAACGTACTGTATTGGCGGCTGAAGAGGCGACGGCTGCCGTGTTTTATTCCATTTCCAATTGTCAGAGTGGCTTGGCGGGTATTTCCTTCGGGAATTTCCTGATCAAACAGGTGGCGAGTGATCTGCGTACCCATCTGCCCAATCTGACGGATTTTGTCACCCTGTCGCCCTTGCCCGGTTTTATGAAATGGCTACAACACAGTGAGCAGGTCGATCCCGCCCAGCGTGATGCCGCCCTAGCGCTGTTGGCTGAGCAGAACTGGCAGCAGGAGGCGGATAAAGTGGCGCAACTGAATGAGCAATTGCCGGTGTTGGCTGCACAGTATTTATTAACCGCCAAAACCGCCGATGGGCAGGCGCAAGACCCGGTGGCACGTTTTCATTTAGGCAATGGTGCCCGTCTGGAACGTATCAATCCTTTAGCGGATGTATCCGCCAAAGGATTGCGGCAGGCCGCCGGTGTGATGGTGAATTATTATTATGACCTGAGCCGGGTCGAGCAGTATCACGAGGCTTATGCCGAACAGAATCGGGTCACCGCTGCGCGAGGTGTACTGAAACTGTTGGCACAACGCCCTGAGACGAAAGGCATGCAGCGGGCAGGAGTTACCCCCGCATAATGCTCACTCACCGCAAAAAGACTGCCATCGGTGACTTCGCTGACCAGTTAACGGAGGTGCAGGGGCGCAGTCTCTGGCAGGATGCCCGGCGGCGATTTATGCGTAACCGCGCGGCGATGGTCAGCCTGTTCATTTTGTTGCTGCTGACCCTGCTGGTGATGTTTGGCGGTTACTTCAGTGGTTTTGTGTTTGATGAGCCGGATTGGACGGCCTTGAGTGCACCCCCCGCACTGGAAAGTGGGCATTATTTCGGGACTGATACACTCGGGCGCGATCTGTTTGTGCGTACCTTGCTGGGTGGGCAGATTTCGCTGCTGGTCGGTGTGCTCGGGGCGCTGGTAGCGGTGGTGATCGGGACGCTGTACGGCGCCAGTTCCGGGTTTCTCGGTGGCACGGTAGATCGGGTGATGATGCGCATTCTGGAAATCATGTACGGTATTCCCTTCATGTTTCTGGTGATTCTGCTGGTGACGTTTTTCGGGCGGAATATTTTTCTGATCTTTATCGCGATTGGTGCGGTGTCATGGCTGGATATGGCGCGGATTGTGCGTGGCCAGACGCTGAGCCTGAAGCAGAAAGAGTTTATCGAAGCGGCGGAGGTCTACGGCGTTTCCAAGTGGAAGATTATCACCCGCCATATTGTGCCGAACGTGTTGGGGATTGTGGCTGTTTACGCGACCTTGCTGATTCCGGGCATGATCCTCACCGAGTCCTTTCTGAGCTTTCTGGGGCTGGGTGTGCAGGAGCCGATGACCAGCTGGGGCGCTTTGCTACAGGAGGGGGCGCAGACCATGGAGGTGGCCATCTGGCAGTTATTATTCCCGGCAGGCTTTATGCTGGTGACCTTGTTCTGTTTTAACTATGTGGGCGACGGGCTGCGCGATGCCCTTGACCCCAAGGATCGTTGAGCAGCGCACAGTCTGTCTGATGTTATCTTTCCAATGCTTTTTTCAGGCCGTGCCAGGAAGCCTTGGGCGTGCGCTGCAAAGTTTCAAAATCAACATGCACCAGCCCAAAGCGCTTGTCATACCCCAGTGACCACTCGTAATTATCGAGCAGTGACCAGATGAAATAACCTTTCACGGGTGCGCCATCCGCCATCGCCCGCTTGACTGCCGCGACATGCTGATTCAGGTAATCAATCCGTGCCGGATCAGCCACTTCACCGTGCGCCACCTTGTCATAGGAAGCCACCCCGTTTTCAGTGATATAAATGGGTAAATCCCCGGTGTACTCGCGCTGCGCCCAGGTAATAAAATGGTGCAGACCCTCCGGGTAGACCTCCCAATCCATGGCGGTTTTTGGTAAAGGCCCTTCAACTTCTTTTGTGGCGGGGAACTGTCCGCCAAGATCGGCGGCAATCACTTTGCGCGTATAGTAATTGATCCCCAGCCAGTCCACGGGGGCGGCAATGGTTGCGAAGTCATCGGCATAATGGGCAGGCAGGTATTGTTCCAGCCCGACCAGTACGTCGTCTGGGTAAGCCTGCTTGAAAACGCCTCCCAGGAAGAAACGGTTATAGATGCCGTCATACAGGCGGGTGGCCGCCAGCGTTTCCGGGCGCTCATCGGCGGGGCTGGCGTATTCAAAATTCATGACCACGCCCAGATTATCCATCCCTAAACCGCGCATGGTTTGAATGGCACGCCCATGTGCCAGCAGTACATGGTGCATGGCACGACTGGCAGCGCGAATATCCTTCAGCCCCGGTGCATGGTGACCGAGGAAGTGGCTCAACCAGGCAATACACCACGGCTCATTGAAGGTGGCCGCCGTATGCAGGCGGTCACCGATGCGCCCCATCACGACCTCGGTGAAATCAGCAAACCAGTCCGCAATATCCCGATTGCGCCAGCCACCCCGATCCAGCAGGGCAGCGGGTAGCTCCCAGTGATACAGGCAGGCATAAGGTTTGATGCCACGTTCCAGCAGGCCATCGACCAGCCGGTCATAAAAATCCAGACCTTGCTGATTAACCTGCCCGCGTCCCTCCGGCATAACCCGCGCCCACGAGGTCGAAAAACGGTAGCTGTCCAGCCCACAGGCCTTGATCAGGTCGAGATCTTCTGCCCAGCGATGATAATGGTCGCAGGCAATGGCGCCGTGTTCACCGCGCACTACGTTGCCGGGTGTCGCCGCAAATACATCCCATTGGGATTGCCCACAGCCACCAAACTGGCTGCCTTCAATCTGGTAAGCGGACGTGGCGACGCCAAACTCGAAATCGGCAGGGAAGTCACGACGGGAAAAATCAAATGGCATAGCCTAGCTCCTGGTAGAATTTCAAAACGCATTGGCAGCATAACATTCCTTTTGCCTTAATGCAAGCCATGGCCGCTTGCAGTTTGGCCAGCGGGCAGCTTCCGCCTTGTGGAACAAGCCTTTGCTGTTTTGTACATTTGTTATTTCAAATCAATTGACCTTTGTGCCAGAAATTGGTTAACTAAAGGTTCATTGTAGTCTTTGAAGAAAAATTCAAAGCGCTTTGGATGGTTTGATTATCTATGCATCTACACATCTATACCTTTCTGTTAACTTGGAGGAGTGACATCAATGAGTAAATTTCTGAACAAGTCTTTGCTGGCGACCGCGATTGCCCTGACCTTGGGGATGGGCGCTGCGCACGCAGAGCTTAAGTTCAAGCCCGGTGAAGATGCAAAATTCCACTGGGACAGCTTTGAAGCCCTGAAAAATACTGATCTGAAAGGTGAGAAGATCACTGTTTTTGGCCCATGGGTTGGCCCTGACAAAGAACTGGTAGAAAGTGTCATCGCTTACTTCGAAGAAGCGACGGGTGCTGATGTTGAATACACCGGTTCTGACTCATTTGAACAGCAAATCGTTATTGATAGCCAAGCAGGTAGCGCGGCCAACGTATCTGTTTTCCCACAGCCAGGTTTGGCAGCCGATTTGGCGCAGAAAGGCTTCCTGTCTCCACTGGATGATGCGACCAAAGACTGGGTAAAAGAGAATTATGCGGCTGGCCAGTCCTGGGTTGATCTGGGTACTTTCAAGAACAAGGAAGGCGCAGAGAATCTGTACGGTTTCTTCTACAAGGCTGACTTGAAATCTCTGGTGTGGTATTCGCCTGAAAACTTCGAAGATGCAGGCTATAAGATTCCTGAAAGCATGGAAGAGCTGAAAGCACTGACGGAGAAAATAGCGGCTGATGGCAAGACTCCTTGGTGCATCGGTCTGGGTTCCGGTGATGCAACCGGCTGGACAGCCACCGACTGGGTTGAAGACATGATGCTGCGTCACAATGCACCTGATGTCTATGACAAGTGGGTTAAAAATGAAATCAAGTTTGATGATCCTGCCGTAATTGCGGCTATCGAAGACTATGGCTGGTTTGCCCGTAATGACAAGTTTGTCAGTGGTGGTGCCGCATCGGTTGCGTCTACCGATTTCCGTGACAGCCCTAAAGGCCTGTTCGCCTCTCCACCCAAGTGTTATATGCACCGTCAGGCGTCTTTTATCCCGACTTTCTTCCCGGAAGGCACCCAGCTGGGTGCAGATGCTGACTTCTTCTATTTCCCTGCCTATGCAGATAAGGATCTGGGCAAGCCAGTTCTGGGTGCAGGCACCATGTTTGCTATCACCAATGATTCCAAAGGTGCACATGCGTTCATCGACTTCCTGAAATCACCGATTGCGCATGAGGTATGGATGGCGCAGTCTGGTTTCCTCACGCCGTTTAAAGGTGTGAATGCGGATGCTTATGCGAATGATGCGTTGAAAAAGCAGGGGCAGATTCTGCTGGATGCGACTACTTTCCGTTTTGATGGTTCTGATCTGATGCCCGGCAAGATTGGTGCGGGTGCATTCTGGACGGGTATGGTGGACTACTCCGGTGGCAAGTCTGCTGAAGAAGTAGCTGGCAACATCCAGAAAACCTGGGATGCGCTCAAGTAAGCACGCACCTTGATTTTAATCTAAGTACTGCTTGTACATTCCCGGTTCTGTAACACCCGAACCGGGAATGTTGTAGCAGGTGTAACCTGTGACGCACATTAATATTTACGCTTGATTTATCAAGGAGGTCGCAATGGGACAGCTCCTGTCAGCTCTTTTTGTCATGGTCTTGGGGGTTTTGGGTTGTGCTGCTTATTTCTGGGGATCGAACCTGTTGCTCGATCGCTGGTTTCCACTGGATTGTGATACTCACGCCAAGACCGCCCGCAACCTGCGCATTACCAATGCCATCCGCCCCTGGCTCTTTCTGGGCCCCGCGCTGCTGGCGTTAGGTTTTTATCTGATTTACCCGGCTATCGATTCCATCCGTCTGTCTTTTTACGACCGGAATGGCGAGACTTATGTCGGAATGGCTAACTATATCTGGTTGTTTGGTGATGCCGAATTTTGGCGTTCATTCCGCAACAATATGCTGTGGTTATTTATTGTGCCAGCTGCCTCCACCTTTTTTGGTCTGATCATCGCTGCGATGACCGATCGTATCTGGTGGGGCAATATCGCGAAAAGCCTGATTTTTATGCCGATGGCCATTTCTTTTATTGGCGCATCCATTATCTGGAAATTTGTTTACGATTACCGGGGTGACGGTGGTGAGCAGATTGGTTTGCTGAATGCGGTCGTGCAGTACTTTGGGGGTACCCCTGAGCCCTGGATTACCTTGCCATTCTGGAACAGTATTTTTCTGATGGTGATTTTGATCTGGATACAGACCGGTTTTGCCATGGTGATCCTGTCAGCGGCGTTACGCGGTATTTCCGAAGAGACACTGGAAGCAGCGGTGATTGACGGTGCCAATGGCGTTCAGATTTTCTTTCGTATCATGATCCCGCAAATCTGGGGCACGATTGCCGTCGTTTGGACAACGATTACCATTACGGTGTTGAAAGTATTCGATATCGTGCTGGCCATGACCAACGGCCAGTGGGATACCCAGGTACTTGCGAACATGATGTATGACTGGATGTTCCGGGGCGGTGGTGATTTCGGGCGGGGTGCGGCGATTGCGGTGGTGATTATGGCGCTGGTGATTCCCATCATGATCTGGAATATTCGTCGGGCTAATGCTGAAGTGGAGAATCGTTGAGATGGTTAGGTCTAAAGAAGGTAAATTACTCAATTGGACGATGCAGCTCAGTGTCCTGTTTTTGGTCGTGCTGTGGACAATACCCACCATTGGCCTGTTTGTATCTTCCATCCGGGACAAAGATCAATTATCCGTGTCTGGCTGGTGGCAGGCTTTATCTGCCTCCGAACAGCAATTGATCGGGCGCACCGAGTCACCGGAAAAACAGCAGGCACAGGACGGCCAGTATGTATTAACGGGCAATGTGCTGGAAAACCCGAAAATGACTTTGTCCAAGTTCGGTTTCAGTTCTGAGGCACCGGATCAGTTTAATCCGGGTGAAACGGTTGATATCGGTAATGGCGAGTCCCTGACCGTACAGGCGAATGGTGATTATGTGCTGTCGTCAGCAACAGCGATGGAAGGCAGTCGTGGCCAGCGGATTTTCTATACCTCGGAAGTACCGCCGCGTTTCACACTAGACAATTACCGTGAGGTATTGAGTGCGGAAGGGCTCGGGCAGTCGTTTATCAACTCACTGACGGTGACTATTCCAGCCACAATCATTCCTATTCTGATTGCGGCGTTTGCGGCGTATGCACTGGCCTGGATGCAGTTTCCGGGGCGCGCCTTGTTAGTCGCAGTGGTGGTCGGATTACTGGTGGTGCCGTTACAGATGTCCCTGATTCCACTGTTAAAGCTGTATAACGAAGTGGGGGCATTTTTTGGTGTGGGCGCGAAAACCTACATGGGTATCTGGCTGGCGCATACCGGCTTTGGCCTGCCGTTGGCCATCTACCTGCTGCGTAATTACATCGTTAGCCTGCCCAAGGAAATCATGGAGTCAGCACGGGTAGACGGTGCCACCCATTTCGATATTTTCCGCCGCATCGTGTTGCCTTTGTCGTTTCCGGCGCTGGCCTCTTTCGCCATTTTCCAGTTCCTGTGGGTTTGGAATGATCTGTTGATTGCTATTGTCTTCCTTGGTGCGGGCGATGATCAGCTGGTGCTGACCGGGCGCTTGCGTGCCTTGCTGGGTTCACGCGGGGGCAACTGGGAAATTTTGACCGCATCGGCGTTTGTCACGATTATTATCCCGCTGTGCGTGTTCTTTGGGTTGCAGCGCTATCTGGTACGTGGCATGTTGGCGGGTTCGGTTAAATAAGTGTGTTGTTTCAGGAACACTCACGGGTGTTCCTGTTGCCTGTAGTGCTTTGGTATTAGTGCGCTCTTACTCTCCCGCTCAAAGCATGTCTTTAATCGCAATACGAGTGTCCTGAATCACCTCAGGCGAAGGTGACACACCCTCTGCCAGCAGTTTGCGACAGGCCATGTGATCGAGTGGCATGTTAATGCTGTCTACGGCCATCAGTGCGGTGCCTCGGTAGTGAAAGACTGAGAACTTGCCGTCGCCAATGTTGCCCCGAATAATATAATCGCTGGCGTTAAAGGATAAGCCAGTCATCTGCAGTTTCATCCCGCCCTGATCTGACCAGAACCACGGAACTGCGTCATAAGTGGCTTCCTGATCTCCCGTTAGTACTTTGGCGACAACCCGTGCCTGATCATTGGCATTCTGCACCGATTCAAGACGCACGCTGTTGCCTGTAGTGCTTTGGTATTAGTGCGCTCTTACTCTCCCGCTCAAAGCATGTCTTTAATCGCAATACGAGTGTCCTGAATCACCTCAGGCGAAGGTGACACACCCTCTGCCAGCAGTTTGCGACAGGCCATGTGATCGAGTGGCATGTTAATGCTGTCTACGGCCATCAGTGCGGTGCCTCGGTAGTGAAAGACTGAGAACTTGCCGTCGCCAATGTTGCCCCGAATAATATAATCGCTGGCGTTAAAGGATAAGCCAGTCATCTGCAGTTTCATCCCGCCCTGATCTGACCAGAACCACGGAACTGCGTCATAAGTGGCTTCCTGATCTCCCGTTAGTACTTTGGCGACAACCCGCGCCTGATCATTGGCATTCTGCACCGATTCAAGACGCACGCTGCGGCCACTGGCAAAGCTGTTTTCATGTTGGGCGCAGTCGCCAATGGCAAAAATATCCGGGTCAGAAGTACGCAGCGTGTTATCAACCACGATGCCATCGTCGCAAATCAATCCAGCCGCCTCAGCCAGTTCACTGTTGGGTTGGGCACCGATGCCGACCACCACCAGGTCAGCTGCATAGGTGCTGCCATCATGACAGGTGACCCCGCTGACATGCCCCCCGCTGCCTTCCAGCGCTTCGGTAAAGGTACCCAGTACGATTTTGATACCCGCCTGTCGGTGAAATCCGAGCACATAATCGGAGGTGATGGGGGCGACCGAACGCCCGAGGATGCGCGGTGCAGATTCCAGCACCGTGACGGTCTTGCCGATACTCGCTGCCGCTGCCGCCAGTTCCAGCCCGATAAAGCCACCACCGATCACCACGACATGCTGGGCTGTTTTCAGCTGCTCACGAATTCGGCGAGCATCTTCCAGGGTACGCAAGCTTTCTACGCCATTCAGTTCAGCGCCTTCCAGCTTGAGTGCCCGGGCGCGGGTGCCGGTGGCAATCACCAGCTGTTGGTAGGCTAGCATTTTACCCGATGCCAGCTCGACTGAGCGACTGTGGGTGTGAATCCGGCGGACGCGGGTATCTAGGTGCAAGTCAATATTTTGTTCGGCATAAAACTTTTCAGGGCGCAGCAACAGACGCAGCGGGTCGATCGCATCGCCCTTGATGTAGGTTTTGGACAGCGGCGGGCGGTGATAAGGGAGATCGGCTTCCTCACCCAGCAAGCGGATGGTGCCCGTGTATTTTTCGGTACGTAGCGCGGCGGCGGCGTTGAGCCCTGCATGGCCTGCGCCTATGATAATGATACCGTCTGCACTCAAACCATTCTCCGGGGTATTGGTCATTTGTTATCTCCTCTCTCGTTTGCCGTGTATCGTTTGGTCTGCAAAGACTAAAGTGTTAAGCTTTTGACTGCAATAGCTGCATCCCAGTGTATTCAGGTTTCGTGCCCGCCTAACTGAAAGGACATTGGGTTTTGTGACGGTGCTGATTCAGAATGACCCTCACGTATGCACCTAATTATGAAACCTGTCAGCATGAGAACCTCAGTGGACGATAATACATCTGCTTCATTAAAACTGAAACGCCCGCGTCGCCGCACCACTGCCCGCAAAGCATTGGACACCAGTGTCGCATCACCCTGCATTGGCGTGTGCTGGCTGAATGAAACCACGGGATTGTGCGAAGGCTGTTTACGCAGCGGCGAGGAAATCCGTGACTGGATGATCATGGCTAAAGACGAGAAGCTGACCCTGTTGGCGGCGCTGGAAGGGCGGTCAGCCTTCCCGGAATAAAGGCTGGAAGGTCGGAAGGTTGTATTAGGCCTGCCTAATCGCCCAACAAATCCATTAAGCTGGAGACATAAGCACGGGTCGTTTCCTGACGTTCTTCAGGCGTCACTACCCGCTTGTCTTCCCACTCGATGTGTTTTTCCGGGAGCTCATCCAGAAAGCGACTCGGGTCACAGGTGAGCGCCTCACCATAACGTGAGCGGGTCTTGGCATAACTGATAGTCAGGTGCTTCTGCGCGCGGGTGATGCCGACATAGGTAAGGCGACGTTCTTCCTGAATGCCGTGTTCATCCATGCTGTTCATGTGCGGGAGTAAATCTTCCTCTGCCCCCACCAGAAATACATACGGAAATTCCAGACCTTTCGCGCCGTGTAAAGTCATCAGCGTTACCGCATCCTGTTCTTCTTCCTCGCTGTTGCGTTCCAGCATGTCGACCAGACTCATGTGGGCGACGATGTCTGCCAGCGTTTCCTTGCCGACCCCGTCGTCATACAGTTTGGTCACCCAATCGACAATCTCCCAGACATTGGCCATGCGCTTTTCAGCCATTTTGGGCGAACTGGAGTTTTGCAGAAGCCAGTCTTCGTAGTCAATGTCATTGACAATGCGCCGCACCAGCGCCGCCGGTTCATACTCGGTATTAGCGTGAATCATGTGCTGCAACCAGTCGGTGAAGGTGTCCATGCGTTGCCGCGCTTTGGTCGAAATACGTTGAGCAAAGCCCAGTTCCTGCGCGGCAGCAAACAGGCTGGTATTGCGTTCGTGCGCATATTCCCCCAGTTTTTCCAGCGTAGTCGCCCCAATCTCGCGGCGGGGTGTATTGATGATACGCAGGAAGGCGGCGTCATCCTCCGGGTTGCTGATCATGCGCAGGTAACCGAGAATGTCTTTTACCTCAGCACGTTCAAAAAAGGACGTGCCGCCACTGATCTTGTAAGGGATATTGTTCTCACGCAGCAGTTTTTCAAATAAACGGCTTTGATGATTGCCCCGATACAGGATGGCGAAACTTTTATAGGGTGCACGTTCACGAAACTGGCGTTTCATGATTTCACCGACCACTTTTTCACTTTCATGCTGAGCGGTACGGCAGGGCATGATCAGGATGGGATCACCTTCACCCAGGGTACTCCACAACTTTTTTTCAAACTGGTGGGGGTTGTGGGCGATCAGGTGATTGGCACTTTCCAGAATGCGTTGCGTGGAGCGGTAGTTCTGTTCCAGCTTGACGACTTTGAGTGTTGGATAATCTTTTTGCAGCTGCTCAAGATTTTCCGGGCGCGCACCCCGCCAGGCATAAATGGACTGGTCATCGTCACCCACTGCCGTCAGGGCACCGCGTACCCCGGCCAACTGCTTGATCAGGCGATACTGGCAGGCATTGGTATCCTGATACTCGTCAATCAGCAGATAGCGCAAGCGGTTCTGCCATTTTTCCAGTACCTCCGGATACTGGTCGAATAGCTGAACTGGCAGCACGATCAGATCATCAAAATCGACCGCATTATAGGCTTTAATCTGGCGCTGGTATTTTTCGTAAAGACGCGCAGCCAGCTGATCCAGCTCGTTAGTGGCCTGCGCCAAAGCCTGTTCCACACTAATGAAATCGTTTTTCCAGCGTGAAATCTGCCAGCGTATTTCCTCGGCATCTTCCAGATCTTCTTTCATCGCCAGCTCTTTGAGGATAGTGGCGCTATCCTGTGCATCCAGAATAGAAAAGCCGGATTTGTAACCCAGTTTTTTCAACTCCAGCTTGAGAATACTTAAACCCAGGGTGTGGAAAGTGGAGACCGTCAGCCCCTTGGCCTCATCCTTACTGAGCAATTGCAGGGCGCGTTCGCGCATTTCACGCGCCGCCTTGTTGGTGAAGGTAATCGCGGCAATTTGGTGGGCAGTGTGCCCGGCATGGCGGATCAGCCAGGCAATTTTCTGGGTGATCACCCGGGTTTTACCGCTGCCAGCACCCGCTAGCACCAGTAAGGGGGAGCCAAGGTGGGTGGCGGCGGCTTGCTGTTGGGGATTGAGTGTGTTCAAGCGAATCCTGTTGTTCTAGTAGGTGACGATTTTATGCGAGGCGGTGAATTCGTATTATAATGCTGCCATGACAGAAATCACACGTATTAGCGACCTCAATTATCATCCAACCCTGATGGCCAGTCGTGGCGCGGTGCTGGTGTATTTTACTGCACCTGATTGCGGTGCCTGCCGCAGTCTGAAGGCCGACTTACAGGCTTGGCAGAAGGAATACCCTCCCTATCAAGCTTTACCCGTGTTTGAGGTGGATGCGGTCGAGAGCGCTGGCCTGGTCAATGAGTTCGAGATTTTTCATTTGCCGACTCTGTTTTTATACAAAGACGGCCAGTTTCATGCCGAGCTGAAATGCATGGCAAGCCCGGCGAGCATTGAGCAGACGCTGCAGGCAGCGAGCCGCCTGCCAGCGGAAGAAGAGCCCTGAATCCTGGCTGTTTAAACTGCTACCATCTGCATGCGCTTGTCGTCACTTTCAACTGCGACGATGCGCCCACGCAGGGTATTCGCCATGGCTTCGGTGATTTCGAGATCAACAAATTTACCGATCAAACGCGCATTGTTGTCAGTGTCATCATGATTGCCATCAAAATTGACCACCCGGTTATTTTCAGTGCGTCCCGCCAGCTGATTCGGGTCTTTGCGCGCCGGGCGTTCAACCAAAACCCGCTGGATACTGCCGACCATGCTCATGCTCATAGCGGTTGCCATTTCGGTAATGCGGGTTTGCAGGCGTTGCAAGCGCGCTTTTTTCACGTCCATCGGTGTATCGTCCGCCAGACTGGCCGCCGGTGTGCCGGGGCGGGCGCTGTAGATAAAGCTGAAACTGAAGTCGAAACCCACATCCTCGATCAGCTTCATGGTGTCTTCAAAATCTTTGTCGGTTTCGCCAGGGAAGCCGATGATGAAGTCAGATGACATGCTGATGTTTGGACGAATCTTGCGTAGCTGGCGGATTTTTGACTTGTATTCTACCGCCATGTGATTACGTTTCATCGCGGCCAGAATCCGGTCGGAGCCACTTTGCACGGGCAGATGCAAGTGATTAACCAGTTCCGGTACATTGGCATACACCTGAATCAGATTGGGGCTGAACTCATTCGGGTGTGAGGTGGTGTAACGAATCCGGTCGATACCCTCAATGGCAGCGATGTATTGGATAAGCACCGCCAGATCAGCAATTTCACCGTCATGCATCTTGCCGCGATACGCATTCACGTTTTGCCCGAGCAGATTGACCTCACGCACGCCTTGCAGCGAGAGTTGCACCACCTCGGCGATCACATCATCAAACGGGCGAGAGATTTCTTCACCGCGCGTATAAGGCACTACACAGAATGTACAGTATTTACTGCAGCCTTCCATAATGGAGACGAATGCAGTTGGGCCGTCAGCACGGGGTTCTGGCAGGTTGTCGAATTTCTCGATTTCCGGAAAACTGATGTCCACGACAGGTTTATGGCTGGTGCGCACCTGCTGGATCAGGGCAGGTAGCCGGTGCAGTGTCTGTGGGCCGAATACCACATCGACCAATGGTGCCCGTTCGCGTAGTGCAGCACCTTCCTGGCTGGCGACACAGCCACCAACGCCAATGATCAGCGCTGGATTTTTTTCCTTGAAGGGACGCCAGCGACCAATTTGTGAGAAGACCTTTTCCTGGGCTTTTTCACGTATTGAACAGGTATTGAGCAGTATGACATCAGCCTCTGCAGGGTTATCAGTCAGTTCCATGCCATCGTGGGCATTGAGGACATCGAGCATCTTCGCCGAGTCGTACTCGTTCATCTGACATCCGTGAGTTTCGATAAAGATTTTGCCTGCCATGGTCGTTGCGCCGCCTGATTGTGTTGCTGGAGTTTAAGAATAACTGCCTATTATCGCTGGCATGACGGTAGCAAACAACAATGGATTTACAGAGATTGCTTAATCACTGTTTTTGTTAAAAAAACAGCTTGTTCTCGAATAGCTTTCGATCAATGCAGTTAATCGCTAATAGTGATGCGTTTATCTGGTTGACCTCCGTTTTTGCTGTATTATTTTCTTTTAGCTCATACACTTACCCGTTGAGGTGGTTCAGAATTACCTTGACGCATCATCGGGCAGGTCGCTATATTATGCGGATAATTCATTTCAGGTTCAGCTTACATGGCTGAATTAATAACAATTAAAGAGGTCGATTATGCGAGGATTATGGATTTTGAGAGAAAGAAGGTACCCAGTCTTTTGCCTGTTGTTGCTTTTAATCAGCAGTTTGATGGGCACAGCCCAGGCAGCAACCATAGATTGCAAGGCTGAATATACGGTTGCCAGCGGCGATTCCTTGAGTGTGATTGCTGAGCAAGCCTATGGTAGTGCTGCCAAATACAACCTGATTTATTATGCAAATAAAAGCAACCTGCCTGCCGGGCCTTCGGTTATCCGGGTGGGTCAGAAGCTACGAATTCCCTGTGCGGATGCGAATGAGGCAGCAGCTGAGGCAACCACTGAAGTAACCGCAGATGCAACCGCCGCCGTTCCTGTAACCGCAACCGACACCACGACAGCCAGTACCGGGGAGCCTGTTGCAGCGCCAGTGCCAGAACCTGCCGTAACTTCCACCTCCACTTCAGCAGCACCTGTCAACGAACCAGTAGCCACACCCGATGTCACGATTCATCTGCTGACAGCGGGTGACTACAAACCCTTTACGGATAAATCCCTGCCGGGTGGTGGGCTGATTACCGAACTGGTGGAAGCCACGCTGAAAAATCAGCAAGTCAGTTATGACCTGACCTGGATTGAAGATTGGTCGTCTCATCTGGATCCGCTACTCAAAGAAAAAAAGTATGACATGGGTTTTCCATGGTTGAATCCGGGGTGCCCTGGCGCAGACAACTTCAGGTGTGAATTCCTGTTCTCCAAGCCTATCTTTGAAATGCTGGAGCTGTTATTTACCCGTGCTGACAAACCGCTGGTTTTTGAAAAAGATGAGGACATGCCCGGTCATACACTGTGCAGACCGGCTGGCTATTTCACCCATGACCTCGATAGCCCAGAGCGCCAATGGTTGAAGAAAAAACTGATCAAGCTGGAACAGCCGCAAAGTGTCAAGGCCTGTTTTGAAATGCTGATGAATGGTGAGGTTGATGCCGTGGCCATGAATGATTTTACCGGACGGGAAACCCTGGCTAGCATGGATCTGACGGACAAGGTAATCGCTTTGCCGCGTGAGTTGTCGATCGGCGGCCTGCATGTGCTGGTACATAAAACGCATCCACGTGCGACTATCATGATTAATGCGATTAATAACGGACTGGCAGCCATTCAGAAAACGGGTGAATACGACGCTATTATGGACAAGCAGCTACTCAACCATTGGAAAACGGTTGAAGCGTTGCAGAAAAAATAAAGGAGGGGATTGCAGATGGTGAATAATCGCTATCAGCTGGGAGAGTGCCTGTTTTCGACCAGTATGGGTGAGTTGTATCAGGCGCGTGACATGAACCCGGTGGCACCGGCTAAAGGGCATCCGGAAGTATTGATTCACTTTCTGCCCAGCCGCACGCTGGGCTATACCTCGGTCAAGCGGGTACTGGATTATTTGCAGTTGAAAGGTCAGGACATCGATTCCCGTCTGCTACCCGTACTGGATGGTGGTTGGTCGGGGACAGAAGCCTTTTTTGTCATGCGTACTCCCGATTCCTGGTCTATCAATGCGCTGCCTCCTGTCAAGGGGGCACCAACCAGTCTGCATGTCAAAGCGCTGGCCATGACAGCAGACTTGGTAGCGCGCCACTTGATCAAGCAGGGTCTGGAGCCAGAATGCTTTCTGGTGACGCCGGGCGGTGATCTTCATTTGTTGGGAACTGCGCTGGCAGAAGAGTTGCAAAGTGTAAAACCGGCATCACCGACCTTGCTGCGCCCGGAATCACTGCGCGTTCCCAAACGTAGCAGATGGTTATCTCCTTTCTCACTGCTATTATTGTCAGGTGTGTCGGTGGCTGGGAGTATGGGTGTTTATTACGCATGGCAACAGCAGGCAACGCTACCCCGAACCCTAGAAACGGGTATTTCTGCAGTGGCGATCCAGCCGATCCAGTCGCCGGTCAGTGTGCTGGATAATCCTTCTACGCAGCTGCTGGACAAGGATTTGCCGCTAGAAACTGAAAAAGCCGTAGACGAAGCAGACCAGACAGGCAAAACAGAAAAGATGGCTGGAGTTGTCGCTACAGTTGAGCCAGACCGGCCAGACCCTGTAGCGAAGCCCGAACCACAGGCCGAGCTAGCGGCTGTACCGGAACCCGTCATCAGTCCCGAACCTGAGCTTGCGGAAAAGATGCCCGAGCCAGAACCAACACCAGCACTGGAGCCAGCCGCTGTTTCCGCACCTGTTCTTGTCGAAGCGTCCGTGCCCGAACCAGAAATAACGCCTGAACCCCCTGTTCCTGAGCAAAAGGAACTTGAGGTCGCAATGCTTGGTCAGCCATCCATGCAGCCGTCGATGCCGGTCGAAGCAGAAGCCGTTGAGCCTGCTGTGAATGCAGAGCCGGTAGCGCAGGAACAGGTAGAGGAAGACCCCGCCACTTTGAGCTTGATCGACCGCGCCGATAACGCGATTAAAAATCAACGTTTGCAGACGGCTTTGTATTTTATCCGTCTGCTCCGGCTGTCAAGGCCTGACCACCCACAAGTCAAGAGCTTGGCTGGGCAGGTCGTCACCCTTTATCAGCAGCAGGCGCAGGAGGCTACGGAGGATTCAGCGGCAGCCGGAACATTGAGTCTGTCTAGGAATGTGATTGATGATTTTTCTCTGCCTGCCCATTTTCAGAGTCGGCAGACTGAATTAGAACAAGGGGGTCGTTAGGTCGTTTTGGGTGCTTGCAAAGCCTGCATCGCCTGCACTATTTGCCCGAAGTCAGCAGGCAGTGGGGCATTGAACTGCAGGGGGTGTTGGGTCAGGGGATGTTTTACTTCCAGACAAGCTGCATGCAGCAGCAAGCGCTGGCAGTCAAATTTTTCCCGGAATAGCTGATTATGTCTGCCGTCGCCGTGGGTAGTATCGCCAATGATGGGATGAGAAATGTGCTTCATATGTCGGCGTAACTGGTGTTTGCGCCCGGTGCTGGGGAACAGATCCAGCAGTGAATAACGGCTGGTCGTGTGGCCACTCATGGGGTAGGGCAGTTCAAACTGATCACGACAACGGTAAGCGGTCACCGCTGCTTGTGCGGGTTTATCCTGGCTTGCATGCGCATCAGCCACTCTGTCGAGTTGCTCTTGCAACGCGTAGTCGATCAGCCCATCACTGGCCGTATAACCACGGACTAGCGCCAGATAGGATTTGCGGACACTTCTGGCAGCAAATTGATCACTGAGTTGCTGGGCGGCAGTGCTATTGAGCGCAAAGAGCAGAACACCTGAGGTGGGTTTGTCGAGGCGATGCACTGGGTAGACGCGTTGGCCGATCTGGTCACGGATGAGCTGCAGGGCGAACCGGGTTTCACGTTTGTCAATGGGGCTGCGGTGTACCAGCAGACCGGAAGGTTTGTTGATGACGACCAGTGTTTCGTCATGGTAGATAATATCGAGCATCATAACAAACCGGTGAAAGGAATGATGTGTACGGCACTGCCCGCCGGTAGATCAGCCGTTTCCCGTTCCAGCACAATAAAACAGTTGGCCTGACTCATGGAACGCAGCATGTGCGATTCCTGTTTGCCCGTACTGCTGACTTCCCACTGACCTTGCTGGTTTTGCTGACAGACCCCGCGCTGGTATTCTTTGCGACCCACGGCTTTTTGTAAGCGGACGCTGCTGATGGCGGTATAAGTAGGCAGGGTTGGCACTACTTCACCGCGCAGCTTGAGAATGGCAGGGCGCACAAACAGGAGAAAAGTCGCCATGACTGACACTGGATTGCCGGGCAAGCCAAAAAACAGACAGTCACCTATGCGGCCATGTGCCAGCGGTTTACCAGGTTTCATCGCCATTTTCCAGAAGCTGATTTGCCCCATCCGCTGGAGTGTGGCGGTAACATAATCCGCATCACCGACCGAAACACCGCCACTGCTTATCAAGACATCCGCCCATTGGCTGGCATCCCGAAAGGCCTGCTCAACGGCGCTGGGCTGGTCAGGGATTACGCCCATGTCCAGCATGTCAATCTCCAGTCGACGCAGCATGCCGTACAAGGTGTAACGGTTGCTGTCGTAGATTTCACCCGGCTGCAAACTATCGCCAATGGCTTTGAGCTCATCACCGGTAGAAAAAAAGGCGACACGTGGACGCCGGAGCACATCGACTTCACTGATGCCCAAGGAGGCCAGCAAGCCCAGGTCGGCAGCATTCAGTTGGCGCCCGGCGGCCAGCACCGGCTCACCCGCCTGCAGGTCTTCACCGGGATGACGGACATTGGCATGGTATGCCGTGTCCTGCAGGAGCGTAATGTGCGCATCATCCCGCCGGGTATTTTCCTGCATTTCCACGCTGTCTGTTCCTGTCGGGAGCATCGCACCGGTCATGATGCGCACACACTCGCCTTCCCTGACCTGCCCCTGAAACGGGCGTCCGGCCCATGAGATGCCTACTTGGGTGAGGGTATGGCTGTTTTGCAAGCTGGCGTGTGCAAAGGCGTAGCCGTCCATCGATGAATTACGGTAGGGCGGGACTGAAAAGCGTGCAATTACCTCAGTCGCCAGTATCCGACCGAGTGCACTGCGCAAGTCGACGCGCTCACGCGCTTGCAGCGGCTGAATGGCAGCGGCTATCCGGGCTTGTGCCTGTTCAACACTCAGGGTTCCAGCGGGCAATACATCGCAGGTAGCAGGGGATAACTGCATGGGTGATTCCTTTTTGAAAAAAGCGGGCGGCAGATCAGGGGCTCAGGTAGGCATAACCTTGCTCTTGCAGCTCGATAATACGTGCAATACCTGCCTGAACTTCTTCAATATCAGCCAGCAGGGTTGGGCGGGTGCCGCTTTCGCGTTCAACCGTATCCAGGGTGTTCAGGCAGGCAGTAAACACGACATCCTGTAACTGTAAGGCTGCAATCCGTTGGCGGACTTCACTTTTGTCAGTAAGCATCCAGATACCGGGGCCGTAAGCAACCACCTCAATCTGGATATTATCAATACCGTAGTGTTTTTGAAGGTTATTAATGTTACTCAGTACATGATTCTGCAACTCGACATCATTCTTGTTTACCTGAATGACCAGTTTGTGTTCGGCATCAAAGGCCGCAGTGACTGTTTGCCAACTGAGTAATAGCAGTATAAAAGCAAAGACAGGGATGATGGATTTGTTCAACATAAAAGGTCTCCTCCGCAAAGTGCATTTTTCCTAGCATAACAGCTGGCAGAAGAAAGTTGATCTACACAGTAGGCAGATTTTAAGAGAAAACCGAGTATTTGGGGTGTTTTGGGTATTTTTATAAAAAACGGAGGAAAGTTAAAGTAGCAGGCAAAGCGGCAAAAACAAAAAATGGGACGGATCCAAAAAGTCGTGTGAAACTTCAGCCTTGAACCAGTTGATTCAAGTGGGTGCTAGTTCTCGCTCGTCAGGCTTACCGACATGCAGTCATGCACACGGAGAAAGAATTTTGCTCCCGGGACAAAAAATAGGCTCAAGGATTTATCCATCTCATCACGAACTCTCCAGAGAACCGTCCTTGAGATAAATACTATTACAATTGCCGCTGGATGGGAAGTGATCTTTACTGAACGGTCAAACTCATGATGCTTTGCCGTTAGCCATCGTTGGTTGTCATTGGCTGTGTCGGACGATACAGTTTTAAGGCTGAGGTCATGTCAGCCTGTAATTTTTGTAAGCGCTCACCGGTTTGTGCATCCTGTTCACCCGGCGACACACCCTGCTGACACTGTAGTAATTCGTAGGCAAGGTTCAGCGAGACCATCACCCCGATCCGATCAATACCGAACACCTTGCCGCTATCACGTACCTTGCGCATTTCCTTGTCCACCCGCTTGGCCGAATCGAGCAGTGCCATCTCTTGACCCCTGGGGCAAGAGACTGCGTATTCGCGATCGAGGATGGTAACGGTGACTGCAACTGTATTTTTGTCCATGTGTTTATTCCCCATCGGTGGCCTGCGTAACGGGATTGACCGTTTGCTTGAGTTGGGCAATGATGGCTTCAATCTGCAGAGTGGCCGTCGCATTCTTTTTATGCAGATGGGCACACTCTTTGCTGAGTTCCTGTTCACGTCGCCGCAGGGCGATATTATCAGCATTCAAGTCACGCAAGGCAGCCACCAGCAGACCCAGCTGTTCTTCAAGGGAATCAAGTTGTTGTTGCAAAGCCATAGGGGAAGCTACATTCTCTGGTTAATGATGCCGATAAGTGCGAAATCCTGCCAATCCGCACATAATACACGTTTAAGTTAAGGAGAATCATGTGTTGGATACCGGATTACCTGATTTTTATCGTCTGGAAGATGCTTTATTGAGGCTGGATGCTGACTTTTCTGCCTCTGAAGCGCATGGCTGTGCGTGTGGCGTGCTCACAGTGAATAATGATTATCCACAAGTGCGCTGGCAGACTTTTGTGCTGACCGGTGATGCTCAGGATTACCACTTTCAGGAGGCGAGCAAAATGCTGGCCAGTCTCTATGTGGAAACCCTGTTGCAGATTAATGCCAGTGATCTGCAGTTTGAGCTGTTGCTGCCACCGGAGCAGGAAGCCCTGTCGGTACGGGTGGCCGCCTTGCAGAAGTGGTGTCAGGGCTTTGCGTTTGGCCTGGCAGCTTCCGGTTTGAAGAGCATGGAGGCTTTGCCGGAAGATTCGCGTGACTGGGTGCAGGATGTGATAAAAATTGGTGCCGCCCGCGATCTGGAGGTAGACGATGAGGATGAATCCGAACAGGCTTATTCTGATCTGGTTGAATTCATGCGCGTCGGTGTGTTAATGATGAACGAAGAAGTGCAGCCCATTCAGGGCGTACCTGAGCTGGAGAATGATTCATGTCCAACCCTTCACTGACTGCCCGTATTTCAGCAGAAGAATTTGCCGCCCGGCGGCAGCGCCTGCTGGACAAATTGGGGCCGAACGCCGTCGCGGTCGTCAAATCGGCGGGTCTGCATATCCGTAATCGTGATGCAGAATACCCCTTCCGGCAGGACAGCGATTTTCTGTATCTGACCGGATTTAACGAGCCGGAAGCAGTGGCTGTGTTTGTGCCGGGGCGGGCAGCGGGCGAGTTTGTCCTGTTCTGCCAGAACAAAGACCCGGCAATGGAGCGCTGGACGGGCATTCGCGCGGGCACCGACGGCGCGGTGAGTGGCTATGGTGCGGATCAGGCCTACAGCATTGATGAGCTGGACAAAAAAATTCTGCCGCTCTTGAGTGGACGTAAGGAAGTCCATTACCGCATGGGGGTGGATGAAAGTTTTGACCTGCGGGTCATGCGCTGGTTGAATAGCTTGCGTCGTCAGGGACGGAATGGCGTAGTGCCACCGGATACGTTTAAAGTACTGGATACGCTGTTGCATGAAATGCGCCTGTTCAAGTCGCCGGCTGAGGCTGACATGATGCGCCATGCGGCCAACACGGCGGCGCGTGCGCATAGGCGCGCCATGCAGGTCTGCAAGCCGGGGCTGTTTGAATATGAGATAGAAGCAGAAATTCTGCGCGAGTTCAAACGTGACGGCATGGAACCCGCCTATAGCTCGATTGTCGGTGGCGGTGAGAATGCCTGCATTTTGCATTACATTGAAAACCGTTGTGTGCTTAAAGACGGTGACTTGCTGCTGATTGATGCCGGTGGGGAACATCAGGGTTATGCCAGCGACATTACCCGTACCTTCCCGGTCAATGGCCAATTTAGTGAGGCACAGCGCCAGTTGTATCAGGTGGTGCTGGCAGCCCAACAGGCGGCGATTGCCACGGTCAAGCCGGGTGCGAGCTGGAACGATCCTCATCAGGCTGCCCTACGGGTGTTGGTGACGGGGCTGGTGGAACTGGGTTTGTTGCAGGGTGAAGTCGAGCAGTTGATGCAAGACCCCAAACCTGAGAAAGAAGGCGAAGCTGCTCCAGAGGCTGCTTATAAACAGTTTTTCATGCACAAAACCGGTCATTGGCTGGGGCTGGATGTGCATGATGTCGGCGATTACAAAATTGCCGGTGAGTGGCGCACGTTGGAACCGGGCATAGTCCTGACGGTCGAGCCAGGCCTGTATGTGTCCCCGGCGGACAATGTCGATGAACGCTGGTGGAATATCGGGATTCGTATCGAGGATGATGTACTGGTCACCGAATCTGGGCATGAGGTATTGACCCAAGCCGTGATCAAGGAAATTGCCGAGATTGAGGCGTTAATGGCAGATTCGTCAGCTGAGAACCACTGACTATGTTTGATGTATTGATTGTCGGTGGCGGGCTGGTGGGCGCGAGTCTGGCGGTGGCTTTGAAGCCGCTGGGTTTGCGGGTCGGGCTGGTAGAGGCGTTTGCTTTCGGTAGCAGTGGTCAGGCCGCTTATGATGACCGCTCAATTGCGCTGTCCTATGGCTCCCGCCGGATTTATCAGGGCATGGGCTTGTGGCCATCATTGCAAAAGCAGGCTGAGGCTATCATGCAGATTCATGTCTCTGATCAGGGGCATTTTGGCGCGACCCGCCTGCACGCTGAGCAGGAAGGTGTGCCGGCCTTGGGTTATGTCATCGCGAGCCGCATACTGGGCGCTGTGTTGTACCAGCAGCTGGCCGCGAGTGAGGTGAGGGTGCTGGCTCCGGCCAAAGTCCATGCGCTGGAACAGACGGCTGATCATGCCAGCATCAGTGTGGAGCGTCAGGGGATCAGCGAGGTGTTACAGACGCGCTTGCTGGTGGTGGCCGATGGGGCGGGTTCAGCGCTGCGCGGGCTGTTGGGTGTGGGGGCGACTGAGCGTGATTATGCCCAAACGGCGATTATTGCTAATGTCAGCACCGAACAGCCACACGGTGGGGTGGCCTATGAGCGTTTTACGCCGCAGGGGCCACTGGCACTGTTGCCGATGACGGAAGATCGTTATTCGCTGGTCTGGACACAGCGCAGTGCGCAGGCGGATACGGTATTGCAGTGGGATGATGCCACTTTCCTGCGCCAGTTACAGGCGGAGTTTGGCTATCGGCAGGGTAGATTCACCCAAGTAGGTGAGCGTTCCAGTTTCCCGTTACGGCTGGTGAAGTCGGAACAGGAAGTGGCCGGGCGGGCGGTATTGATTGGTAACGCGTCGCATGCGCTGCATCCGGTGGCCGGGCAAGGTTTGAATCTGGCTTTGCGCGATGTGGCGACCCTGTGTGATTTGCTGGCAGTAGAAGCAGGGCAGGGTGCGGCGGCTGATTACGGGCGCTCAAGTTTGCTAGCGGATTACGCCCAAGCACGCAAGCCGGACTATGCGAGCGTTGTGAAGTATACCGATACGCTGATTCGGGTTTTTTCCAATGACTTTGCCCCACTAGGGCATGCGCGGGCATTAGGTTTGCTGGCGGTTGACCGGTTGCCCCCTTTGCGCAAATTATTAACGCGACAAAGCATGGGTTTGCGTTTCAGGCAGGCACGGCTGGCGCGGGGCTTGCGGGTGCGTTAGCCCAGTTTTTTCAGGTTCAGTGATTTCAGCCATTCAGTGACTTTTTCGACCAGCTTTGCCTGATCAAAGTTGGGTGAATTGACGACGGTCGCAGCCAGATAGCCGACGGCAAAAGCAATCGCTAACGGTCCAACGATCGAAATCAGGATGGCCGCTGCCAGAATGGCGACCGCAATTTTAGTATTTTTGTCCATGGGCGCTATTCTAGGCGAGAGCTTGGGCAAGCGTAAAGTACCCCTGAAAGATTAATGAGCCGCTTGCGCATGCGGTCGGTACTTATTCAATTCCACCGCGTCCACCGCCTTGAGGCAGGAAGATAGCTTGAAGATGGCAGGCTGAAGCGTTAGGCTGGCAGGCACGCTTTATTAGCGCTCAACCATTACCGAGTTCAAGGGAGTCACCATGTCAGATCCAGCTTTTGCCAGCGGACATTGCCTGTGCGGCACTGTCACCTTCAGTATCGCTCACCCACCGGCTCGCATGGCGCAATGCCATTGTGACCATTGTCAGCGCGCCAGCGGCACCGGGCATTTATCCATCGCTTTTTTCAAGACAGAAGACGTTAGCATTCAGGGTGAAACCAGTGCTTACACTTCCATCACTGATACGGGCAGTGAACTGACCCGCCATTTCTGCACGACCTGCGGCAGCCGTCTGTTTGGCACCAATACGGCACGGGCAGGTATTATCTCTGTGATGGCCGGTGTGATTGATGACCATAGCTGGTTCAAGCCGGATGCGATCGTTTATAACCGTAACAAACCGGTCTGGGATTATATGGATCCGGATGTGCCCACGTTTGAAACCATGCCACCACCACCGCCCAAACAGGCTTGAGCACCGAGCCTGTCTAACCGGGCAGGCTTCCCCCAACCATGAATGCTATAACGCCAACTACTAAGCTCGAAAAAGAGGACATCGTGCGTATTCGCAAGTTTGTGATACGTCTGGGCAAAACCATGCATGAATACGGCACACCCTCGCATCGGCTGGAGCGTTTGCTGGTTGACACGACCGAGCTACTGGGTCTGAAAGGTGCGTTTCTGATTTCACCGACTGCCATGAGTTTTGTTTTTTGGGAGCCGGGGGCAGATGATGAATTCACGCACATTGCGCGCATGAATCCGGGGGGCATCGATCTGAACCGGCTGGCACGCACGCATCAGCTGGCGGAGAAAGTGCTGGCGGGGCAGGTGAGTGTAGTCGAGGGGCTGGAGCAGCTGAACAGGATTCATGCCTTGCCTGATCCTTACCCGTTTAGTGTCAGTTTTATTGCCTGGGGGCTGACCTCGGCAGCCTTTGCGGCTTTATGCGGCACGGGGAGTAGCGATATTATCGCCGCTTTGTTGGGAGGGTGGCTGGTATTTGTACTGGTGTGGATGGCCAGCCGTTCACCCCGTATCGAGGAAATGCTGGAACCGATGTCGGCACTGCTGATTGCCTTTATTGCCAGCGGTGTGGCCGCCGCCGGGATTGCCATCAATGTACCGGTGGTGGTGCTGGCCGGGATCATCGCGTTTATTCCCGGTTTGTCCCTGACCCTGGGGCTGCGCGAACTGGCTGCGCGTGATCTGATGTCCGGTACGGCGCGGATCATGGATGCCGTGATGGTGATGTTCAAGCTCTATTTCGGTGCCGCCTTCGGGCTGGCGCTGGGTGGTTTGCTCTGGGCGATTGAGCCGCATACGGCTGCGCCAGTGCCAATGGCACCCTGGGCTAATTATCTGGCGGTCATGGCTTTGTCTGCCAGCTTGCTGGTGATCTTCAAGTTGCGTTACAAAGATACTTTCTGGGCGCTATTGGCGGGTGTCATTGCTTATTGGGGGGCTGCTTTTGGCAACCATTATTTCAGTGCAGGCATGGGCGGGCTGGTGGGTGCGCTGATTGTGGGTTTGTATGCGAATGCTTATGCACGGATCAAGAACCGACCTTCCAGTATCGTCCTGTTACCCGGTATCGTGTTGCTGGTGCCCGGCAGCAAGGTGTTTATCGGGATGAACAGCCTGATTTCCGGGCAGGATATGCTGACGAATGCCGCCAGTGGTTCACAGGTATTTTTGTCCTTTATGGCGATTATTGCCGGGCTGATTTTTGCCAATGTGCTGGTACCACCGACTCATCGGTTATAAAAGCTGGCAGGCTTCATAGGCTGGGTTTGAACGCGTTAACTCCAGCTTGTGTTGGTAAGCCATGACTCGCACATTGCCAGCCACTTTCCGCATGTGGTGGATTTGAGTGATGTAAACCAGACAATTTGACACAAATAGGAGTGCCAGCATGGAAATGTCGATCCGCGAAATGCGCCAACAACTAATCCAACTCCAAGTCGTCTTGGAAAAAACGCCTGAAATTATTATCATGCGGCATGGCAAACCGTTAGCACGGCTATTGCCAATGGCAAAAGCACGCCGCCGCCCCGATCACGCCAAACTACGGGCACTGCAACCACGCTTGCGTATAGCCAGTGAAACTATGATTCGTGCTGATATGGAAAGCATGGCGAGCGCCGACAAAGTGATGCTGGATGCGGCGGATTATTTGGGCATGGTCGTGGTTTCGTTTGTACCTGTGCGCCTTTAACCTGTAAAGGAAATGAAGATATGCGACATGACGGGAGGAGGCAGTCAGCATGAACGAACACCAAACCATCGAGTGGAAAGAAGTCTGGCGCGATGAATACCTGAAATGGATTTGCGGCTTTGCCAACGCCCAAGGCGGTACACTGGTCATCGGCAAGGATGACAACGGCAACATCACAGGTTTGCCCAATGCCCGTAAACTGCTGGAAGACATCCCCAATAAGGTGCGTGACATCCTCGGCATCGTCGTTGACGTAAACCTGCACACCGAAAACCAGCGCGATTATCTCGCCATTGTGGTCGAAGCTCACCCCTATCCGGTGAGTTACAAAGGCGAATATCACTACCGCAGCGGCAGCACCAAACAGGAACTCAAAGGCGCGGCACTCGACGCTTTCCTGCTGAAAAAGCACGGTGTACGTTGGGATGCGGCTCCCGTCCCTAATATCAACCTTAAGGATTGCAGCCCCACCGCCTTCCAGCTTTTTCGCAGCAAAGCCACCAAAAGCGGGCGCATGAGCGACGACGTGCTGAGCGACAGCAACGCCTCCTTGCTGGAAAACCTGCAACTGCACGACGGGCATTACTTCAAACGGGCAACCACCTTGTTGTTTTACGACAAACCTGAAAAATACGTCTCCGGCGCGTATATCAAGCTCGGCTTCTTCATCACTGACGACGAATTGCGCTTTCAGGATGAAATCCACGGCAACCTGTTCCAACAAGTCGACCAAACGCTGGATACGTTGTTCGCCAAATACCTGAAAGCCTACATCAGCTACGAAGGCATCCAGCGAGTCGAACGCTTCCTGTTTCCGACGCTCGCCTTACGTGAAGCCCTGCTCAACGCCGTGGTACACAAAGATTACAGCAGCGGCATTCCCATCCAAATCAGCGTCTACGAAGACCGGATCGTCTTCTGGAATTATGGGCAACTCCCTGAACACTGGACGCTCGAACGCTTGCTGGGCAAACATCCCTCCAACCCATTCAACCCATTGATCGCCAATACCTTCTTCCGCTGTGGCTATATCGAGTCATGGGGACGAGGCATCGAAAAGATCAAGCGCGAAAGTGAAAAGTGGGGCATTCCACCACCTGAATACGACTACGGCATGTCGGGGCTGATGCTGACATTTCGCGCCAACTCCACGCAATTGGAAGAATCACTGGGGAAAACGTCGGTAGAAAACACCCAAGAAAGCGCCCAAGAAAGCGCCCAAGAAAAAATCATCCATCTTCTCAACAGCGAACCACACTTGACTCGTCATCAACTTGCCCAACGCCTATCACTAACACCGGATAGCATAAAATATCACCTGCAAAAACTGAAAGCAGCGGGACGTATTGAGCGTATGGGTTCAACCAAAGCAGGCTATTGGAGGATATTGAAATGAATTCAATCCACACCGAAAAACAGCGCAACAACCCACTGCACGGCCTAACCTTGCAAGCGATCCTCACCGAACTGGTAGACTATTTTGGCTGGGAAGGGTTGGCTGAGCGCATCCCGGTACGCTGTTTTGCCAGTGACCCCAGCATCGCCTCCAGCCTGAAATTCTTGCGCAAAACCCCGTGGGCGCGGGAAAAAGTCGAAGGACTTTATGGCTTCATGTTACGTGAAAAACGGCGCGAATCATGATCCTCCTCAACCTCACTCTACGCAGCCTGTGGAATCGCCGCGCCAGCCTGTTACTTACGCTGTTTTCCATCGCCATCAGCGTATCGCTGCTATTGGGCGTGGAATACATCCGCAAGGAGGCCAAAAGCAGTTTCTTAAGCACCATTTCTGGCACGGATTTAGTGGTGGGCGCACGCAGTGGCCCGGTACAATTGCTGTTGTACAGCGTGTTCCGCATTGGCAACGCCACCAATAATATCAGTTGGCAGTCGTATCAGGACATCGCCAGCCAGCCGCTGGTGGACTAGACGATTCCCATCAGCCTCGGCGATTCGCACAAGGGCTATCGGGTGCTCGGCACGAATCAGGACTATTTCCGCTATTACCGCTACGGCGACAAACACTTGCTGGAATTCGCAGCGGGTAAACCGTTCGAGGGCGTATTTGATACGGTCTTGGGTGCAGAAGTTGCCAGCAAGCTGGGCTACAAACTCAATGAAAAAATCGTGGTGGCACACGGTGCGGCTTCCACTAGCTTTACCCTGCACGACGACAAGCCATTTCACGTGGTCGGCATCCTCAAACTCGAGTGGGAAAACCTTGAGCTACCGGGACAGGGTTTGGCAGACATCATGAGAAAGTATCAGCTGCAAATTGATGCAATTCCTGAAGGTGATCCCTCTGAAAAAACTGTTATGGAAAAGATGCAAGCAGAGCTGAATGCCGCTCCAGTCAACGCAGCACTCAATGGTAAAAAGATTAAAATTCCCGGTTTTATCTCGCCACTGGAAGTCGATGAAACCAAAGGCGTTGTGAAAGAATTCTTGTTAGTACCGTATTTCGGAGCCTGTATCCACGTACCGCCACCGCCACTCAATCAAACCCTTTTTGTCAAACCAGCAGAAGGAAAAAGTATCGGCATGGATCGCATGTATGAGCCGGTATGGGTGTCTGGCACGATTGTCTCCGAGCAAGTTCACACTGACCTTGCCGAAGCAGGCTACCAGATCAAGGATGCTTCTGTGACCATCTATGAAGAAAAAGAGAATGACACACAGCAACGTCAGGATTAATGAAGCGACCAACCATTTTGGTGTGATCCGAGGTGTTGTAATTCCACGCGCCACAACAACGCTGGTGATATTGCGTAAGATCACTCCCATCATTCAAACCAAAAACCACCCGCCACAATCCGCATCGTCCGCCCTTCGGCAATGGCTGCCTGCGCCGCCATGCCAATCACCACGGCTTTCAGGCCATCTTCAACGCTGACATCGACTTTGCCGCCATTAAGTACCGCCTCCCGGAAACCGACGTGCTGGTAATAGGTCGAGCCATTGTGATCACCCGCCGCCAGTAACCGGGCATCAACCGGAATGTCCACACTCTGCGGGCCTTTGGGTTCACGCGGGCTGAGTACCAGCTTGGGTACCGGGTGCGCACCCAATGTGTCAACCGGCCAGAAACGTCCGGGGCCGGGGATGAAGCATTCAACCTTGCCAGCGCTACCTACCACGCTGATTTCTTCCTGATAACGCGAACCTTCGGCAAACATGCACAGATCAAGCAAGGCGCGTTTGCCATTGGCAAATTCGACGATGACATAGGCATTATCCAGAATATCCGGGGTTTCGCCGTGATAGCGTTCGTCCAGGTGGTTGACATCGACCCCACCGGAGGCATGGACGCGCACCGCTTCGCTGTGCAATAACAGGCGCATCAGATCAAAGAAATGGCAACATTTCTCGACCAGCGTACCGCCCGTGTTACGGCTGAAACGGTTCCAGTCGCCCACCTTGGTCAGGAAGGGGAAACGGTGTTCACGAATAGCCAACATTTTTACTGCACCCAGCACCCCCCCGCTAACCTGTTCGCGTAACGCGGCAATCGGTGGCATGTAACGGTATTCCATCGCTACCCACACCGACGCAGGATGTTGTGCAGCCAAGGTGCGTAAGCGTGCGACATCCTCCAGCCGGGTACAGACCGGCTTTTCTACCAGCACCGGCAGCCGGGTCTGGGCAAAAATTTGCGCGAGCTGGTCAGCATGCTGGTAATTGGGGGTCGTGATCACCAAGGCATCCAGATCAGTGCGGCTGAGCAGACTGTCCAGATCAGGTGCGAACTCGGCATGGGGTGCGAGCAGGGCAGCCCCGGCGCGCATACCTGCATCCGGCTCCAGAATGGCGTTGACCACTGAACCATCGATCAGGGCGAGGTTACGTAAATGTTCGTGTCCCATCATGCCGCAGCCGACAAAGCCGTAGCGCAAGCGAGTATTCATGTGGATGTATTCCTAATTTATGGCTAATAAAAATTTACGACCAGCGCGCCATGTAACGTGCTTTGTGGGTGTCAAACCAGGTACGGGAAAACTCGGCGCGTTGTCCGTGCTGATCCGAAGCAACCCGCTCGACCAGCCCGCACACGTGTCTGTCGGGTAGTGCCAGCACCTTCGCGCCCCACGCGGGTAATTCACCCAGCAGAATCGCATCCGCCACCCCGGCAATCCAGAAGCCCAGTTGGGTGCGGTAATACAGGTACAGGGATTCGTGCAGGTCATGCGGGGTGAGGTCGGGCGCACGTACCTGTGGCAGCAGGATTTCCTCGACAGCAATCGCTTGCCCGTCGAGCTTGCGCAGGCGCCGGATACACCAGAAACAGGTGCTTGCCGCCAGCCCCAGACGTTGCGCGGCCTCGGCATCGGTGTGTAGCTGGGCTGACAGCACCTTGGCACTGGGCAGGCCGGTCTGGCCATTCGCCTTTTCCAGTCGGAAAAAATGATAAATCGATTGCCCCTGCTGATTGCTGCTGTCAGCCACATAAGTACCTGAACCCTGTCGCCGTTCGAGAATGCCTTCTTTTTCCAGACTGGCCAGCCCCTTGCGCAGCGTGCCAACGGCAACACCCAGCTGTTTGGCCAGCTCTGCCTCGGGCGGCAGCCGTTCACCGCGCAACCACTGACCCGCACCAATTTCGCGCAGCAACAGTTCACGAATTTGCAGGTAAAGCGGAAGTGTTTGCGGGGTTTTCGTATTCATGTCTGAAGGCTGGCTGGCAAACGATTAGCATAAAACAATCCTGCCAGAATTTGAATTCATTTACTATTGATTCATGTCAAAAACTGTGTCAGTCTAAGTGTTCCAATCATTCCTGCCGGTATCATGTCGAGGAGAGCACAATGACAGTGGTCAAGATTCACAGCCCTGATCTGGACGCGGCTGAAGTATCCTGGTTTGCACCTTTATGCAATGAAGACTTTCGTTATTTGGGCGACCTGGATGGCGCATACCGCAGTAGCTGGGAAAATACCAGCAACATTCTGCTGACCGCTGACCAGTTGGGGTTCCGCAATATTCTTTGCCCGTCGTCTTATCAGGCCGGACAGGACACCCTGACTTTTGCCTCCGCCGTGGCACCTTTAACAAAAAACATTAATCTGCTGGCTGCGATTCGCTGTGGCGAAGTCCACCCGGCGATGCTGGCGCGTACCGTGGCGACGCTGGATCATATCCTCAAGGGGCGACTGACCCTGAACATCATTTCCTCGAACATGCCCGGTGAAGATGCCAGCAGCGCAGACCGTTACCAGCGTTCAACCGAAGTGGTCGAAATTCTGCGGCAGGCCTGGACACAGGATGAAATCAACTATGACGGGCGCTTTTACCAGCTGAAAAACCTTGCGACTGACCCGGTTCGACCTTATCAGCAAAACGGTGGCCCTTTGCTCTATTTTGGCGGCTATTCACCGGATGCGGTCGAGCTGTGCGCGCGGCATTGTGATGTCTATCTGATGTGGCCGGAAACTGAAGATAAACTCAAAGAGCGGATGCAGGCGGTGGCTGAACGGGCTGAAACCTACGGGCGTAGTCTGGATTACGGTTTGCGGGTGCACATGGTGGTGCGCGATACCGAAGCGGAAGCCCGCGAGTATGCTCAGGAATTACTATCGCGGCTGGATCTCGACAAAGGTGACGAAATTCGTAGTCGCTCACTGGATGCGAAAAGTCTGGGCGTGTCTTTCCAGTCAGAGCAGCGCAAGCGGGCAGATGATGAGGGTTTTACTGAGCCGCATCTGTGGACAGGCATCGGCAAGGCACGTTCTGGCTGTGGCGCGGCGCTGGTCGGTAGTGTCGATCAGGTCTTGAGCAAACTGGAACGTTACCGCAAAATGGGGATGCGCTCCTTTATTTTTTCTGGCTACCCGCATCTTGAAGAGTGCCGGATTTTTGGTGAAAAAGTCCTGCCTGAACTGAAAACCTGCTCCTTGCCCGATGTGTACGGGCGGGTGCCCGCAGAGACACCTGCAACCCCTTTAGGCGTGGGAGCGCGTCGTTAAATGATACCCAAGATAAAATTAGGCAAGCAGTTAGCCGTCAGCCAACTGGTGTACGGCGTGTGGCGACTGGCGGATGATGCCGATACCTCGACCGCGCAGGTGCGGCGCAAAATTGATGCCTGTCTGCAGCAGGGTATGAGCAGTTTTGATCATGCCGACATTTACGGTGACTACCGCTGTGAAGCGGTGTTTGGGCAGGCGCTGGCAGAAGCGCCCGAGCTGCGTGCACAGATGCAGTTGATCAGTAAATGCGACATCATGCTCTTGTCCGGCCAATATCCGGCACGGCGTGTCAAATATTACGATACTTCCCCGGCGCATCTTAATTATTCGGTGGATAACAGCCTGCAGCGTTTGCATACGGATCACCTGGATTTGTTGTTGCTGCACCGGCCTGATCCGCTGATGGATGCGGAAGCGACCGGGCGAGCACTGGACACGCTGATTGCCAGTGGCAAGGTAAAAGCCGTCGGTGTGTCCAATTTCAAAACAGGGGATTGGGAATTACTGCAAGGTGCGATGCACTACCCGCTGCTCACCAATCAGATTGAAATGAGTCTCTTGCAGCGCGATGCGTTCACCGATGGCACGCTGGCCTATCTGCAACGCCTGCAAGTCAAGCCGATGGCGTGGTCACCACTGGCAGGCGGGCGGCTGTTTGCTGAGGATGCGGCTGCCTTGCGGGTACGCCCGGTACTGGAGCAGATTGCCCAAGCGCATGAATGCGGGATTGATCATGTCGCGATTGCCTGGTTGCTGGCGCACCCTGCCGGTATTTTGCCGATTGTCGGCACCAATGACCTGAGTCGGATTCAGGCGATGCATAAAGCGCTGGAGATCAACATTGACCGGGAAACCTGGTTTGAACTCTGGACAGCCGCCGCCGGGCAGGAGGTCGCATGAGCCAGGCATTACGCAATGCACTCGGTTGTTTTGCGACCGGTGTGACGGTGGTGACGACCCGGCTGGACGGTGTGGACATCGGTATGACCTGTTCATCTTTTAATGCGGTCTCGCTGGAGCCGGCGTTGGTGCTGTGGAGTTTGCAGCGTGCGTCCGGTAGCCGTGCTGCCTTTCTGCACAGTGCCGGGTATACGGTGAGTGTCCTGTCAGCGCAGCAATCACCGCTGGCCATGAAATTTGCGCGTGGCAGCCAGACCGAACGTTTTGCCGGAGTGCAGTTTGAACGTGCACCGAGCGGAAGGGTCTTGTTACCGGCTTGCGTTGCCTGGTTTGACTGTACCTTGCAACAGGCTATCCCGGCGGGTGATCATGACATGTTGCTGGGGCGGGTCGATGCATTCGACTGTCTGCAGGGGCAGGGGCTTATTTTTGAACGCAGTCGGTTTGGTCGCTTGCAGGCTGCTGCCTGAGGTATGCCCCACTATCCCCTGACGGGGCTTGAGTGGCACAAAGGAGGAGGAGAACAAAGATGGGTATCCTGATCGATGCACACCGCTGGTTGTGCCGTAGCAATTCCTTAGTACTGGCGCTGGGGCAACAGCTGGCTTGGGCATGTGTCGCCTTGATGACGCTGATTATCCTGTTGCAGGTTTTTTTCCGTTACTGTTTGAATGACGCGCTCCCGTGGCCGGAGGAAGCTGCTCGTGCCTTGATGATCTGGATGACGGGTCTGGCCGCGCCGACCGCCTACCGCCACGGTGGTTTTGTCTCGATTGACATGTTGCGTGACAAGTTGCCGCCCCTGTTGCGTAGCGTGCTGATCGTCAGCTTGCTGCTGGTGGCGGGCGTGGTGCTGTTCAAACTTTTTACGCTGGCGCTGGATTTCTTTCAGCGCGGCTTCCGTATTTCGACCGCTTCCATTCATTTGCCGTGGGATACCAGCCAAAAGTTGCAGCGTGCCTGGGTCTATCTGGCGATGCCGGTGTGCTTTGGTGGCATGTTGCTGGTGAATATCGAGATGCTGTTGCGTGAAATTGGGCGGGCCTTAGGTCATAGCGCCGATTTCCCCGAACCGAATAAGCCGTTCGCCCTTCTTGAGCAGGATGCCTGATTATGCTGGCTTTATTTCTTCCGCTGTTTCTGGTGTTGCTTCTGATTGGCATGCCGGTCTTTTTTGCCATGCTGGTCGCACCCGGTGCGCTGGTATATGGTCAGGGCATGGAACGTGACGTGCCGTTACTGTTTCGCAACATTTATAACGGTCTGGATTCTTTCCCGCTGATGGCGATTCCGTTTTTCATGTTGGCGGGTGACCTGATGAACCGGGGCGGGATTACCTTGCGCCTTGTCGAATTTAGCCAGTCGCTGATCGGCCATGTCCGTGGTGGACTCGCGCATGTGAATATCATGGCCTCGATGCTGTTTGCCGGTTTGTCCGGGTCGGCGGTAGCGGATACATCGGCACTCGGTTCCATGCTGATTCCGGCGATGGAGAAAAACGGCTATACCCGCCGCTTTGCGACGGCTGTAACGGCAGCTTCTTCGGTGATTGGCCCCATTATCCCGCCTTCGGGCATCATGATCATTTATGCCTATACGATGGAAGTTTCGGTGGCTGCGCTGTTCGCTGCCGGGATGGTGCCGGGTATCCTGATTGGTCTGGGTTTGATGTTGGTAGTGAAGTTGCTGGCGAAAAAGCACAATCTGCCGGTAGCCAGTAAAAAGGCCACTTGGGGGGAGCGGGGGCACGCTACCGTGCAGGCTATTCCACCCCTGTTTGCACCCGTGATTATTCTCGGTGGGATTCTTGGCGGAATTTTTACCCCGACTGAAGCCTCAGCAGTCGCGGTGGCGTATGCGGCGCTGCTGAGCCTGTTTGTGTTGCGCACCGTCAAATGGGCTGATCTGCCCGGCATTCTCACTAAATCAGCCATCTCTTCCTCAGTGGTTTTGTTGCTGGTGGGTTCGGCGATTGCGTTCAAAACAGTAGTGAGTTTGAGCCATGTCGCGGAAGACCTGAGCGTCTTTGTCCTGACGATCAGCGATAACATCCTGATTTTATTGTTCCTGATCAACCTGCTGTTATTTGTGGTCGGCATGTTTCTGGACGCAGGCCCGGCCATCATTATTCTCGGGCCGATTCTGGGGCCGGTCTTCATCAGCCTGGGGGTCGACCCGGTGCATTTCGCGATGATCATGAGTGTGAATCTGACCGTCGGTTTGGCGACCCCCCCGATGGGGCTGGTGCTGTTTGTGGCTTCCAGTGTCTCGGGTGAGAGGGTTGAGGTGATTTCGCGCGCCATTTTGCCATTTCTGGCGATGGAGGTGCTGGTGATTTTCCTGATCACCTATTTCCCGGCGCTGTCGCTCACCGTACCCCGATGGCTGGGTTTGATGTAGGTATATTTGCTGTAAGTAGTCGTGTATGGTTTTGAGAAGTTTCTATCACTAAATTATTGAGAGGAGTAGATAATGATTTCACATTTGGCAAAAAAGACGCTGGTGGCCGTGATGGGTGCCGCTTTGCTGATGGGTGCAGTGAGCACAGCGCAGGCGGCTGATTTCAAGCTGCGGGCGGTGGCTAATTCGAACGAGAACGACGAAGATTACGATGGTTTAGTGGTCTTCAAGGACTACGTGGAAAACCGTTCGAATGGTGCAATTGAGGTCGAATTGTTTATTGGTACCCAGTTGTGTGCGAATGGCACCGAGTGCATGCAGGCACTGGAAGATGGGTCAGTTGATGTTTATATTTCAACGTCCGGCGGTACAGCCAACATGTTCCCGTATGTACAGGTGCTGGATCTGCCTTACATTCTGCGCGATGATCGCATCGCCGAAGCCGTGTTTACCGGGGATTTTACCCGCGAAATGCGTCAAGCCATTCTGGCCGATTCGGATAACAAAGTGCGCCTGATGACGATTGGGAATACCGGGGGCTGGCGTAATTTTGCCAATACCAAGCACACGGTAAAAACACCGGATGATCTGAAAGGTTTGAAGATTCGCACCGTCGTGGCTGATCTGCCACAAGAACTGGTGAAAGCACTGGGTGCCAGCCCGACCCCGATTCCCTGGCCGGAACTGTTTACCTCATTCCAGACCGGTGTAGTGGAAGGCTCGAAGAACGGCATCACCGACATCATGAGCATGAAGTTTCCAGATGCCGGTTTGAAATACGTGACACTCGACGGACACGCTTACATGGGTGCACTCTGGTTCATGAGCAACGACAGTTTCAAAAAAATGGATGAAAACATGCGGAAGGTAGTTGTCGATGGCTTTGCCGAATTACAGCAGGCCACCTTCGCCTCACCCAAGCGCAAGTCCATTCAGGCTTATAAGGATTTTACTAAAGCCGGTGGTGAGCTGTATGTGCTGTCGCCCGAGGAAAAAGCCAAGTTTGCTGCGACGGCTGCGCCAGTGTATGACTGGTTTGGCAAAAATATCAAGGACGGCCAGAAGTGGCTGGATCTGCTCAAGTCGGAGGCGGCCAAGGCAGAAGCTACGGTTGCCAAGGATTATGCAGATATTAACTAATGCTTAATTAATAAGTATTACGGTCTGATCTAAAATCGCCCATATCAGGTATACCCTGTATGGGCGGCTTGACAGACACGGTAGGCTTGCCTTGTTCCTAATCCAGATCCATGATCAGTTGGTGTTTGCCGCCTTCTTTGATCACGATGACCGCTGTCTTGGTGGCATTGTCCATCGTTACGGTTACCCGGTATTTGCCCGGCTTCAGATCCAGAACCGCAGAGTGGCGATTGAGCGTCATATCAGGCGTTCTGACCTGCGTCTGATTTTCCAGTTTCCAGCTGACCGGTTTAAAGGCGGGTTCACCGTTCAGGGTGGCCAGCAGGTTCAGTTGCCCGGTCATTGCCACGAGCGGGGCGGCGTTGCTGGCCAAAGGCATCGCCATCAAAAAAAAACAGACCAGATACCGTAGGGTGCCATAAAAATTAGCTTTCATCTCGTTGTCCTTGCAAGTCATTCATCGTTTGAAAAAGGTGCATGTGCTTATTAATTATTCGATTTCTTCTAGGTTGCACCGTGTTTAAAAAAAGTTCAAGTTAATTTAAGCTGAATAATATTTAAGCGGCAAGTAACAGGCGGAGTGAAACGAGTAACGACACAATGACCAAAATGGGGCGAATCAAGCGGCTTCCATGCCGGATAGCCAGGTGTGAACCGATAAAACTACCTATAATCTGACCTGCCCCCATGAGCAGGCCGGGTAGCCACAGCACCTGTCCGCTCAGGGCAAACAACAGGAACGCAGCCAGATTGCTGGTGAGGTTTAACAGTTTGGTGCCACCGGTAGCGCGGGGCAGGCTATAGCCGAGCAGGAGTACAAAGGCGGCGGCAAAGAAGGTGCCCGTGCCCGGGCCAAAGAAGCCGTCATAAAAACCGAGGGTGAAGCCTGCGGTGGCGGCGAATACCGGGTAGGTGAGACGCGCTTGGCGTTCGCTATCATCCAGGCGCGGCGAGAACATGAAATAAAGCGCGAATACGATCAGCAAACCAGGGATCAGGTGGGTGAGTGCGCTGGCATCGACCTGTTGCACGGCCCATGCGCCGCAGAGTGAGCCGCTAAAGGTTAGAATAATACCCAACAAGTGATCACGGGGTTTAACCAGGCCTTTGCGGGTATAGTTCCAGGTGGCAGTTAATGCACCAAAACAGGACTGCATTTTACTGGTTGCCAGCGCTTGAATGGGGGATAATCCAGCCCAGAGTAAGGTGGGAACAATGATTAACCCGCCACCGCCGCCGATAGCGTCAACCCAACCCGCCAGAATGGCGATCAGGAACAGGAGCGCGAGTGTTTGCGTGTCAAAAACATTAACAGCGGCCAGCAAGTCCACAAAGTCCACGTTCACTACCTTTGTCAGGGAACAGTCGTCGGGAAAAATCGCAGCATACCAGCATCTTGGGGTGCCCGCTGCGCTCAAGCACAGGAAAAAACATGCTGTTGAATATCGAGCAAGCGCCTAGCGGTAAATATGCCCTCTTACGGATGGGATTCCGTCCTTTTTTCTTGCTGGCCATGCTGGCTGCGGTGTTGCTGGGCATGCTCTGGATGGGCATGTACAGCTTTGGCTGGGGGCTGTTGCGCGCTGATTACCCGCTGGTGAGCTGGCACGCGCATGAGATGTTGTTTGGCTATGCACTGGCGGTCGTCGCCGGTTTTCTGCTGACTGCTGTCGTCAACTGGACACGGCTGCCGACGGTGGAGGGTACGCCCTTGCTGGTACTGGCGCTGCTGTGGGTATTTGGGCGCATTTTGCCGTTTATACCGGGCTTGCCGTTCTGGTATCTGGGCTTGCAGGAAGCGTTGTTTTTACTGTTGCTACTCTTCATTGTCGGACGCCCGATTGTCCTCAAAAAGCAGTGGCAGCAACTGGCCATTCTTGGCAAGCTGGGTCTGTTGATCCCGGCCAGCATTCTGTTTCACTTGGGTTTGGCGCAGGCCTGGCAGCCCGGCATTAGCCTGGGGCTATACCTTACGCTGTATCTTTTGCTCGGATTAATCCTCACCATGGGTCGGCGGGTGATCCCGTCTTTTATCGAAAATACGGTCGGTAGTGGGTTTCATGCGCTGAATAATCTTTGGCTGGATCGCTTGAGCTTGGGCTTGTTTGTGGGGTTCACCGTAGCTGACCTGTATGGCATGGCTGCCGCCAGCCTGTTGGCGAGCTTTTTTGCAGCGATGCTGGCGCTGGCTTTGTTTGCGCTGCATGTCTTTCGGTTGTCGGGCTGGTATCACCGGCGTATCTGGCAGCATCCGTTACTCTGGTCATTGTATCTGGCCTATGCCTGGATCACGTTTGGCTTTTTGCTCAAATTTCTGAGTGTCCCGCTGACAGTGAACCCCTGGCTTGCCGTGCATGCGTTTACCTATGGCGGGATCGGCATGATCACACTGGGGATGATGGCGCGGGTCGCACTCGGGCATACCGGGCGCAATGTATTCGCACCCCCGGCACTGGTCACAGTTGCGGCGGCGCTGCTGGCCGGGGGCGCTTTTATCCGCGTGCTGCTGGCCTGGTGGTGGCCTGCGGCTTATGCCCAGTGGATCCTCGCGGCACTGCTGGTCTGGATCATGGCGTTTGCCCTGTTACTGTTTATTTACCTGCCGATGCTGTTACAGGCGCGAGTGGATGGCCGTCAGGGGTGAGGCACGCTGCCATAGCCCAGTATCCGTGCCAGCATCGTCCACAGTTTACTGAGGATTGCCTTGATGTCTTCCAGAATCAGGTAGAGGGACGGAATCAGGAACAGCGTCAGGAAAGTAGCAAACAGAATGCCATAGCCCAGTGACACGGCCATCGGGATCAGGAATTGTGCCTGGGTACTTTTCTCGGCGATCAGGGGTGCCAGCCCCGCAAAAGTGGTTAATGACGTGAGCAGAATAGGGCGGAAACGTGCGCCGCCCGCCACCCGGATAGCCTGCACCAGCGGCAAGCCGTCATGGGTGCGTTTGTTGATAAAGTCGACCAGCACCAACGAATCGTTGACGACTACCCCCACCAGCGCGAGCATGCCCATCATGCTGCTGATGCTTAAATCCAGCCCCATCAGCATGTGCCCGCCCAAGGCACCGATGATGCTGAAGGGGATGACGACCATGACCATTAACGGCTGGGTATAGGATTGCAACGGGATAGCGAGTAACACATAAATCAGCAGGAGCGCGATACCAAAGCCCATCGCGAGGCTTTGGCCAAACTCTTTCTGTTCGCGTTGTTCACCTTCCGGATCGAAACCGATGCCGGGGTAATCCTTGAGCAATTCGGTTACCCAGAGATTCATTTCAGTCGTGATGGCGGTCGCGTCCGCCTTGTCTTTGTCGAGGTCAGCGGTGATATTGATAATGCGCTTGCGATCCACCCGCGAAATGGCGGAGGTGCCTTGCCCGACACCTACTTCAGCCACATCGGTTAATGGAATCGACGCGCCAGCGGGGGTGCGGATATTCAGGCTTTGCAGGTCAGCCAGTGAATAGCGTTCTTCTTTGGGGTAACGCACCATGACTTTGACCTCGGACTGGTCGCGCTGGATGCGTTGTGCTTCTGCGCCAAAAATGGCTTGGCGTACCTGAGTCCCAAGCAGCTGCATGTTCAGACCCAGCTGTTCCGCTTCTGGCCGCAGGCGCAGTTGTACCTCGGTCTTGCCGTCCTCAAAGCTGTTTTTAATGGCAAACAAGCCATCAAACTCGGCCAGCCGGATTTTAATTTTTTCACCCACCTCGTTCAGGGTGGAGAAATCGGTGCCGGTGAGCTGAATGTTAATCGGTTCCCCACCCCGCCCAATTTCAGCGCGGAAGCTCAAGTCCTTGGCACCGGGAATCTCGCCAATCATGCCCTGCCATTCTCGCACCAGTTCACGGGTTTTGATCGGATTTTCCCGTTCTTCGGGGGGAATCAGCTCAAAGGTGACCCCGGCCACATTGGCGTCGCCCGTCGAGTTTTCACGCGGTCGGGAGCCGGTACTGCCGACCGTGAGCAGCACATGGCGGATAACGCTGCTGCCATCCGGCTCACGGTATTTTTCCTGGAGCTGATGCGCAGTTTTTTCCATGCGTTCGGCATAGCGTACCGTGACGGCGGCAGCCGTGCCTTCCGGCATTTCCAGATTACCCGAAACATTTTCGCTTTCGATACGCGGGAAGAATACGTATTTATAGCGGCCACTGGCGACCATGGCGATGCTCAGTACCAGCAGAACGATAAAGATGGCCAGCGTGGCGTAGCGCCAGTGCAGGGTAAATTCCAGCATCGGGCGGTGAATACGTTCAACATAAGTCTCCAGCCCGTGCGAAATGGATTGCTGGATTTTGCCCAAGAATCCCAGCTGGCTGCGGTCGCGCTGTTTCATGTGGCGCAAATGAGCAGGCAGGATGAATTTGGATTCTATCAGTGAGAACAGCAGCACCGGGATGACGATCAGTGGGATCTGCCCGAAAATGGGGGCGCGGTCACCTTTTAGTAATAACAGCGGCAGAAAAGCGGCGACGGTAGTTAATACGCCAAAGGTAACGGGGATGGAAACCTCCTGAGTCCCTTCGATCGCGGCCCGATAGGGGTCGTTATGCTGGCGCATGTGGGTGTAAATGTTCTCGCTGGTGACAATGGCATCATCCACCACGATACCGAGTACCAGAATAAAGGCAAACATGCTGATGATATTCAGGCTGACGCCCAGCTCCGGCATCATCCAGAATGCACCGAGGAAGCTGATGGGAATACCCAGACTCACCCAGATAGCGATACTGGGGCGCAGGAATAAAGCGAGTAAGATCAAGACTAAGGCACTGCCCTGAATGGCATTTTTCACCAGCGTGTTCAAACGTGCCTTAACCACTTTGGAGCTATCCCGCCAGTAACTGAGTTCAATACCGATTGGCAGGGACTGTCCGCGCCGCTCGATATAGTCCTTGACGGTTTGGGCGAGTTCAATGGCGTTCTGGTCACCGACGCGGGCGACATTGATGAAGGCTGCCGGGCGCTGGTCAAAGCGGCTGTATAAAGGGTCTTCATTAAAACCGTCAACAATGTGGGCAATATCCCCCAAGCGGATGCGTGAACCGTTTTTGTTACTGAGAATGGTGATATTGGCAAATTCACTTTTACGGTAAGCCTGACCGAGGGCGCGCACCAGAATTTCACCACTGGAAGTCTTGATACTGCCGCCGGGAATATCGCGTGAAGAGCTGCGAATGGCTGCTGCAATCGAATCGAGCGTCAGGTCGTATTGCTCCAGCACCGCACGCGGGATAATGATATTCATCTCCCAAGGGCGCACCCCACCCATCGATACTTGAGTGATATTGGGCAGGCCACGAATTTCGTCGCGGATCATTTCTGCCGTTTTGCGCAATTGTGTTTCATCATTGCCTTCGACCGCCACGACGGCGGTGATCACGTCGCTGGAACGCACCTGTTGTTCCGCCACCGGACGTTCAGCATCACCCGGCAGACTGATGCCATCCAGACGGGTTTTGATTTCGTTGAGTGCCTTGGTCACCTCGTAGCCCTCGCGCACTTCTACCCGCAACTGCGCCGAACCTTCGGCGGCGGTCGTGTAAATGCGTTCGATTCCGGCCAGATCACTGATCGCGTCTTCTGCTTTGAGGGCAATGCCCTGTTCCACTTCGGACGGCGTGGCACCGGGGTAGGGGATGACGACATTAACGACGTTACGTTCGAACTGAGGGAAAACTTCCAGCGGAATTTTTTTCCAGAGCGCATTCAAGCCAAACAGGACAATCGTCACCATCATGATGTTGGCCGCTACCGGATTACGCACAAACCAGGCAATCGCTCCGTTCATGGCTGCTTCTCCGGCTGGTCAGCCTGTGCATTCTCCGGTTTGGCCTTGGCCTCACCCGGCTTGCCTTTCCCTTCACCCTCTTTCCCTTCACCCTCTTTCCCTTCACCCCGACCCGGTTTTTTCTTCTGGCCGGGCAGGGCAACCACCATGCCTTCGGTCGCTTGCCCCAATGGCGTAATCACCACCTGAGTGGCTGAGAACGGCTGCTCACTGCTGACGACGACTTCCTGCTCGGCTGACCAAACAACCTGAATGGGAGTAATGCTGACCTTGTTGTCTTTTAACAGCAACACATCCCGATTCTGGCGAACAGCCGAGGGCGGCAGTACATACACCGCCTTGAAGGTCTTGCCGGTGATGCTGGCATTCAGGTACTGGCCAATTTTCAGGGTGGTATTCTGTTCACCCTGACGCTCAAACGGGTTATCAATGCGTGCTACCACGGTGATCTGGCGACTTTGTTCGTTCAGGGTGGCGCGAGTGCCGGTAACCCGTCCTTGCCAGCTGTGCTTGTCTTGGTCTAAGGGTACGCTAAAAGTAACAGCGGGCAGATTCTCCGGCAGCGTGCCATCGGCCAGAAAGGTATCGGTCATATCCAGCAGGGCAAACTGCTCCAGCGTCAGTGGCATCTCGACTTCGACATAATCCGTCGCGTAGAGCACACCCAAGGCTGAATTAGGGGACAGGTACTGGCCGACATCCACTTTCTGTTCAAGAATACGCCCACTGTAAGGCGCCATAATCCGGGTACGCCCGAGATTGCGTTCCTGCTGTAATAGCTGGGTTTTGGCCAGCTGTTTATTTGCCTGCAGTGAATGGCGGCGGCTTTCATAGGTCGCCAGTTGGCCGCGCAGGGTGGCGATGGTCTGCATCTGCTGGTTGACTGCCTGTTCCTGTTGCAGCGCCTGTTGCTGTTGTTGCAGGACATTTTGATCCTGCTGTGCCAGCGACTGATCCTGTTGGGTGAGTTGCTGTTCCTGCTGAACCATACTTTGCTGCTGTTGTACCAGTGCCTGCTCCAGCTGCAGGACTTTTTGCTCCTGTATTTCAACCTGATTCAGAGCGATCAGGCGGCGTTTCGCCAGATCCTGGGTACGTATCAGTTCTTTTTTAGCCAGCTGCAGATTGCGCTGCCCCAGCGCCATATTCTGTTTTGCCAGTGCCAGATTTTGCTGGATCAGGCCGGAATTTTTACGGATGGGGGCATCTTTGCGCTGGATATTGCCAATGTTCTGGCGGGCGAGTTCATAATTTTTCTGCACGGTCAACAGGTTTTTCTCCGCCAGGCTCAGGCTGGTTACCGTGTTGCGTTCTTCCTGATCCAGCTGTGCCAGCGCCGCTTCATTCGCAGCGATGTTACTTTTGGCGATATTAATGGCGTCCTGATAGTTGGTATCATCCAGCCGGAGTAACATCGCGCCTTTTTCAAAATAACCGCCGGGTCGGAAATTGGGGGAAATCTCCAGTACCTTGCCACCGACCTCCGTAACCAGACTACTCTGGGTGCGCGCCTTGACCAACCCCGATGCTTTGACGGTGACTGTGTAGTCCTGTGGCTGCACTTCCTGTGCTTCGACCACCGGTGTACGGTCGGTGGGGGGGAGTTTGCCCGGCTCCGGGCCTGTTTCCATCAGGTATTTGGCGAAGGCGAAGCCACTCACTAGCAACAGTACAGGGACGATGGTTTTAATGAATAGCCTGATGAAGCGCATAGCGTGTTATCCGTTTTTTAATGATCAGTCGGGTGCAAACGTATGGCTAATAAAGCCGGAGACTGCAGGTTATTTTAGTATTACATTGTGCAAACAAAATGAAAAAAGGCACTGATCACTCAGTGCCTTTTTAATAATCAGTCAGCAATCGACTATATTTGCAGGATTATACAGGCTATTGTGACATCGACACCATCCAGTCGACTGCTGCTTTCACTTCATCATCCGACAGTGCCGGATTGCCGCCACGGGCAGGCATGACATTCAAGCCATTAATGGAGTGGGTGTATAAGGATTCATTACCGGCAGCGATACGTGCTGACCAGGCAGCCTTGTCACCCAGTTTGGGGGACCCTGCCACACCGACATCGTGACAGGAAAAACACAGGCCTTTATATATTTTTTCACCATTGATACCACCGCTAGCCGGTGCTGCTGGCTGCTGTACCGCTGCCGCAGGTGTTGCCGCTGCCGGTGCTACTGGTGTCGCTGCCGTTGGTTCAGCTGCCGGCGTCGCTGCCGCTGGTTCAGCTGCCGGTGCTGCTGCCGCTGGTTCAGCTGCCGGTGCTGCTTGCGTCGCTGCTGCTGGTTTAGCCAGTTCTATCCCCGCCTTGCCGGTCATGTACAGAATCGTATCCGTCATTTCCTGATCAGTCAGGGTGGGGTCACCGCCCCGTGCCGGCATCTGGTTAATACCGTTGATGGCCGAGGCCATCAGACCTTGCAGGCCTTTGCTGATGCGTGGATCCCAGGCTGCTTTCTCCAGCTTGGGCGCGCCCAGTATTCCGGCAGTATGGCAGGCCGTACAGACGGCATTGAATACCTGTTCGCCAGTACGGGCAACGGGAGCAATCGACTTGTCAACGGTGACAATTTTCCCGATAGACTGAATATTACTCTCGGCAGCAGCGACATACATGCTGTTGTCTTCTGCGCCTCTAGTCGAGTTTTTGTCGATGGTGCTGAACAGGTTTGACACCAGTACTGCAACCGCCGAGCCTAGAATGACCAAGCCACCAATCAGTACCGGCTTGGCGAAAGGGTCTTTGGGTATTAAAGCCACATTGTTCTCCCTTGAATTGAACCACTGCGGGTTCGACACATGAACAAGAAAAGTTGAAAATCTGTTTTAGTCGGAGGATTATATTTGAATAAGCTTATATACTCAAAGCACCGATACGCAAAAGTTGATTTTTATCAGGGATAATCAGGGATAGCTATGAGCTTATCAGTATATAGCTACGCTACGGCCAGGAAAGCCTGCACTAAGCTGCTTTCCTGGCAGAAAGATACGGCAGCAGCTGCCCCTGAAATCCGTCAGGGGCAACGACTACCGGTTATTGACTAGGCCTATTATTGTGCCTGTGAGGCCATCCAGTCAACGGCAGCTTTGATCTGTGCATCAGACAGCGCCGGGTTGCCACCTTTGGCAGGCATCACACCTTTACCATTCAGCGTACTGGCATAAAGCGTATCTATTCCGGTGGCGATACGGGGTGCCCAAGCGGCTTTGTCGCCGATCATCGGGGAGTTGGCGATACCTACATCATGGCAAGAGAAGCAGATGCTGCGGTAAATCGCTTCGCCGTTGATGCCGCTGTTGGCAGCAACTTGGGCAGCAGGTGCCGCTGGCGCAGCCGGAGCTTCCGGTGCAGCTTGAGCGACAGGGGCAGCGGGGGCTTCCGGTGCGGCTTGAACGACAGGAGCAGCCGGTGCTTCGGGCGCAGCTTGAGCTTCCGGTGCGGCTTGAGCGACAGGGGCAGCTTGAGCTTCCGGTGCGGCTTGAGCGACAGGGGCAGCTTGGGCTTCCGGTGCGGCTTGAGCGACAGGGGCAGCTTGGGCTTCCGGTGCGGCTTGAACGACAGGAACAGCAGGAGTTGCGGGGGCAGCTTGAGCTTCCGGTACAGGTGCCACTTCTGCTGCAGGTGCTGCAGCTTGTACAGGGGAAGTCTCTGCCGGAGCAGCGGCTGCAGCCAGCTTAATTCCAGACTTTTCGGTCATATACAGAACGCTTTTGGTAATTTCTTCGTCGGTAATGGCAGGGTTACCGCCGCGTGGCGGCATGGAGTTGAGGCCATTGATCGCATTATGCACCAGACTTTCCAATCCCTTGGTTACCCGTGGCTCCCAATCGGCCTTTTCCAGCTTGGGGGCACCCAGTACGCCAGCCGTATGGCAGGCAGTACAAGCGGCTTTGAATACTTCTTCACCACTACGCACCACGGCGACTACCGGTGCTTCGGCAATGACGACAGTCCCTACCGGCTTGATGTTTTCTTCGTAGGCGGCGGCAGTGGCGGGTGCTTTTTCTGCGAAAGTAGGTGCTTTGGCAACCACTTCAGTGGCTGGGGCTGCCGCTGCGGCTTTGTCATCCTTGTCGGAAGAGCTGCAGGAGTCCAGTGTCGCTGCGAACAGGACGACGAGTACAGAGATACCGATATACATTACCGGATTGCTAGGTGAAGCATTATGTGTTGAAGCCACGTTTTCCTCCAGATGGACTACACCGCGAACGGGATAATTTCGGCAAATTACCGTATTACTAGGGCACTTGCCGTTTGACTGGGAGGGATTATAGGGGAATTCCCCTACACACTCCAAGCACCGATTAAGTCCGACTGAACATTTCTGATCGATTAAGCGCTCTTCATGCGTAGACGTGGGGTAAAGTGTCCGGTATTATGCGTCTCCTGCATTGCACCCTTAGCTCAGCTGGATAGAGCGTTGCCCTCCGGAGGCAAAGGTCAGAAGTTCGAATCTTCTAGGGTGCGCCAATACTTCATCTTCATTCACTATTTACCCAAAGCCACCCACAGCATTCTTAACGCCGTAATGAACAGGAACAGGGCAAACGCTTTTTTCAGGTTAGCCGGGTTCAGGTTGTGCGCGAGTTTAGCGCCAAGTGGGGCAGTAAATACGCTGCATGAAAAAATGAGTACCGCTGCCGGAATATTCACATACCCTAAGGACAACGGTGGGCGCAGGTCGACCGACCAGCCTGCCCAGATAAACCCCAATACTGCCGGGACTGCGATAACGAGGCCAAACGCGGCTGCGGTGCCGACGGCACGGTGAATCGGGGTGGAAAATGCGGATAACACCGGCACCGACAAAGTGCCGCCACCAATGCCCATCAGTGCAGAAAACATGCCGATCAAACCGGGGATTGCGCCTCGGGTCAGCACGCCTGCGGGTAATGATTCCGCCAGTACAATTTTTCGCGGCACAGCCATGTTCACCGCCACCAGCAAGGCGATGACACCAAAAATCAGGGTCAGACTGGAGGAGGCAAGGAATTTGGAAAGAATCCCACCGCCGAGTGCGCCCACAAAAATGAGAGGTGCCCAGCTTTTGAGTAACTCAAGATCAATCGAACCGCGTTTATAATGCGCGCGTGCTGAAGCAATCGAGGTTGGGATGATGGTGGCCAGCGAGGTAGCGACCGCAACATGCATGGCCACTTGTGGCGGGATGTTCAGCCAGTCAAACAGGATAAACAGGACTGGCACAATAACGATGCCACCGCCCACCCCGAGTAAACCGGCCAGAATACCGGCAATCGCGCCGGTGGTGATCAAGCTTACTGCCAACAGCAGTAACAACTGGAGGGAATAATCAGCCATGGGCTACTTCTTGTTAAAATGAAACGGATAGTGCGTGCATTTCATAAGGTCGTCAACTGTGCTGTCAGCTGTGTCATCAACCGTCGGTATTTTTGGATAAGCTGGCTTTCTGTTAGGGTTAATGAACGTTTTGCAATGACCGCTGCGACTGAACCGGTGTGGGGTCTTGGAATACGTTCTGAAACTACACAATTTGCACAATTTCAAAACACAACGGGAGAGATGGAATGAGTTTAATGAGCACGCTGGGCAAGGTAGCAGTGGGTATTATGGTCGCCAAAGGGGTTGGCAAACTGGTCGGAGGGAGTAATGCATCCGCTAACAGTGGCGGGGGCGGTCTGGGTGGTCTGCTCGGTAGCCTGACCGGCGGGGCGGGTGGGTCTTCAGGTGGTCTTGGCGGTCTGCTGGGTAGTTTGACGGGTGGTGCGGGCGGTTCTTCGGCGGGTGGTTTGGGTGATCTGCTCAGTGGTTTGAGCGGGCAGGGTGGTCAGAGTGGTGGCGGTCTGGGTGGCTTGCTGAATTCACTGGGCGGTGGCCAGACGCAGGCACAGGCAAACACAAATCCGGGTGGCAGTAGTTTTGGTGATCTGTTTAATACCGCATTGCAAGGCAATGAACCTGAGCAGCTTAGCGCAGAAGATGAAAAAAATGCTGAACTGATGCTACGGGCGATGATCAGTGCCGCCAAAGCGGACGGTAATTTTGATGCGGATGAGCAGAAGAAAATCACTGAGCACATGGGCGACATTTCTGCGGAAGAAGCTGAGTTCCTGCGCAAGGAAGTACAGGCTCCCCTCGATCTGCAAGGTCTGGTGCGCAGCGTACCCGGCGGGATGGAACAGCAGGTTTACCTGATGTCACTGCTGGCGATTTCGCTGGATAATCAGGAAGAAGCGGTGTATCTGGATCAACTGGCGAAAGGCCTGAACCTGAGCCATGAAGCAGCTAACCACATCCATGACCAGCTGGGTGCGCCAAGGCTTTATAGTTAGGCTGACGGATAAGCGTTAAGACACTTTCGCCCGGAAGGTCTCTGGCAAACAAGGTATGCTAAACGGCGTGCCTTGTTTTTGTCTGCGGGGAGTGCACTGCCCGCGGACTGCCTGAAAAGTTTCCCAACAGTTAAAGCCAGCTGATAGAAAAACGGTTATTATCCGGTCTGGAATTAGTGATTGCGGCAGTGTCATGACCGATATTTTTATCAGCTACAGCCATAAAGACGAAGCCTGGAAAGATGAATTGCAGAAGCAACTGCGGGTATTGCAGTTGACGGGTGATTTTGCTGTCTGGGATGACCGTCAGATTGAACTGGGAGAAAACTGGTTGCCTGCGATCGAACGGGCGATTGCCAGTGCGCGGGTGGCGATCCTGCTGGTGAGCAGTGATTTTCTGACTTCCAGCTTTGTGGTGCAGGAAGAAATTCCCAAATTTTTGCAACGGCGTGAGCAAGATGGCCTGAAAGTGGTGCCGATTATTGTGCGCCCCTGTGCGTGGCAGGTCGTGCCGTGGCTGGCGGATTTGCAGGGGGCGACTAAGGATAATGTGCATCTGTCGCGCTTTGCGCTGGGTTCGTCGCAGCTGGAAGAAGAACTCAGCCGGGTGGTGCTGAAGGTGCATGGCTTGCTGGTAGCCTCGAAGGCGGAAGAGGCGCACCGGCTTGAACAGGTCAGGACTGAGGCACAGCGTAAACGGCAGGCAGCAGAAGCGGCACGGGAACAGGAAGCCCGGCGGGTGCGCGAGCAACAGGAAGCAGCCGAACGGGCAGAACAGGAACGCCTGCAGGCGGAAGCCGATAAAAAAGCCCGGCAGGAGCAGCAAAAACGTGACGCGCTGGCAGCCAAAAAACGGCAGGAAGAAGCCGCGCAGCGTGCTGAAGCTGACAAGCGGGAACGCGACCGATTGGCACGGGAAAAAGCGGTGGAGGATGCTCGCAAACGGCTGGAGGCTGAGGAAAAAAACCGCCAGACAGCTGAGGCTGAAAAAAGGGAGGATGCGCGTAAACAAAAAGAAGCTGGGGAAAAGCGCAAGAAGACAGCCGAAGCACGCCAGCGCTTGGTGCAGTTCACGGGCAAAGCGGGTAAATGGATGGGTGCTGGTTTGGTGGTAGCGGTGTCGGGTTATGCCGTGATGAACCAATCACCAACGACGGGTACTCTTTCGCCCCTTGAACCGGAAATGGTACTCATCAAGGGCGGTGAGTTCCAGATGGGTTGTGTGAGTGGCAAAAATTGCCAGCCTGATGAGTTGCCCGTAAACACCGTCAATGTACCTGATTTTGAAATCGGTAAGTACGAAGTAACTTTTGCAGAATGGGATGTTTGTGTGGCTGACGGCGGTTGTAAGCAGAAACCAGATACAAGCTGGGGACGTGATCAACAGCCGGTGATCAATGTTAGCTGGAACGATGCTCAGGAGTTTGTTGGCTGGCTGAGCAAAAAAACCAATAAGCCATACCGTTTACCTACGGAAGCCGAATGGGAATACGCGGCGCGGGCGGGTACAAAAACACCCTTTCCAACCGGTGATTGCATCAACACGGATCAAGCTAATTATAATGGTAATTATGACTGGCTGAGTTGTAAGAAAACGGGCAATTACCGTGCAAAAACGCTTCCGGTAGGTAGTCTGGCAAAAAGCAAGTTTGGCCTGTATGATATGCAAGGTAATGTCTGGGAGTGGGTGCAGGATTGTTATCATAAAACCTATGAAGGTGCTCCGCTTGATGGTAGTGAGTGGACTGGCTCATGCTTTAAATTTGATGATGGCAGCGATAGTCGTGTGTTGCGCGGCGGTTCCTGGAACGTCGTACCGGAGTACCTGCGTTCGGCTAACCGCTACTGGAACAAACCGCCGAACCGGATCAACAACATTGGTTTTCGTGTATCCAGGACACTTTGACCTTTTACCTTTATCCTTTTACCCTTTACAACGAAAGATCAGAAAGTAGCTGGTTTTACCTTTCGGCACTCCTGACTGGGGGTATGGGGGCAGCGCCCCCATCGGCGATTTTTAAGGCAGATGATGGAAAAAAACCTAACCCCACAGGCAGTCGAAACCTGTCACCAAATCCTGCATTGGTTAATTCCACAACTGGACAAATTTCCACGCAGTCGGCGTTTTACCTTGGGCGACCGCTTGGAGCTTCGCCTGCTACGCGTATTGGAACTGCTGGTGGCTGCTGCTTATTCCCCGGAAAAAACCAGGCTGTTACAACAAGTCAATCGTGACCTTGAAGTATCCCGCCATTTATGGCGCTTATGTCATGAACTGGAAGTAATCAATACGCGCCGCTATGAGCATGGTAGTGGGCTGCTGCTGGATTTAGGTAGGCAAGTCGGTGGCTGGCTCAAGTCCCGACCGGCATGAAACGCCACGGCAGGCTTTGGCCGCAGTTGATCAGTTTCGAGAACTTACTGTTAGCCTATCAAAAAGCCCGTAAAGGTAAGCGCCAACGGCATGAAGTGACACATTTCAGTTTGAATCTGGAGCGTGAGCTGTTTCAGTTACAAGATGATCTGACAACACACACTTATCGACCCGGTGACTACCGGCAGTTCACCCTTTATGAACGTAAACCCCGTCTGATTTCAGCTGCACCCTTCCGTGACCGGGTAGTACACCATGCCCTGATGAATGTGGTCGAGCCGCTTTTGGATAAATCATTTATTGATGACAGCTATGCCTGCCGAAAAAATAAGGGTGTACACCGCGCAGTTGGGCGTTACCAAACGTGGGCAAAGCGTTACTCGTATGTCCTCAAACTGGATATTGCGCGTTATTTTCCAAGCATTGATCAAACCATCCTTAAACGACAGATTTGCCATCAGATCAAGGACAAGTATGTGCTGGAGCTGTTTGATGTAATTCTTGATCATGCACCCCCACAAGTATCTACCTACCCGGTCTATTTCCCCGAAGATGATTTATTGACGCCGATTGGAAGACGAGTGGGCTTGCCCATTGGTAATCTGACCAGTCAGGTGTTGGCAAATCTTTATCTGAATGGGCTGGATCATTTCATCAAAGAGCAATTGCGTGTGCCCGCTTATTTACGTTATGTCGACGATCTGATTTTGCTAGGTGATGACCACCAACAATTGTGGGGGTGGGCATCGGCGATTGCCAATGAGCTGGCAAAGCTCAGGCTACGTTTGCATCCTGCCAAGGTGAACCTGTTTCACACTTGGTACGGTGTTGATGTACTCGGCTATCAGGTTTTCCCGAATTTTCGTTTGCTACGCAATGATAATGGCTATCGTTTTGCCCGAAAGTTACGCCGCTATGCGCTTTCGTATAAGGCAGGAAGGCTCGACTGGGATGATTTTAATGCAGGAGTGCAAAGTTGGATCGGACATTCGGGGCATGCCGACACTTACGGGCTTCGCACGTACCTATTTTCCGGTGTATCCTTTCAGCGGGAGCAGGGCAGCATGTGAATCGTGTGTTGCGCGGCGGTTCCTGGAACAACAAACCAGAGAACCTGCGTTCGGCTAACCGCAACAGGAACAAACCGACGAACCGGAACAACAACATTGGTTTTCGTGTATCCAGTCCGCCCGTTTTTCAGAGTCACCCGATTTAAGGATCAGGTGAGTGCATCGGCGGGTGTCCATGACCCTACTTCCAGGCTTTATCAGGGACAACAAAGCCAAATAGAGTGGCAGGGACGCAGGCACCGGTATTAGTAGGAAGTCCGAACATACCGGTGTTTTGTTTTGAATATATAAGCTAATTGATTATAAAATACCCACTAAAGATCAAAATTCGTCGGCAGCATCACCACATCACGAATCGTCATCCCGCGTGGGCGGGTTAGCATGAACATGACTACTTCCGCCACTTCGCTGGCTTCCAGCAGGCTGCCGGAGTCTTTCGCTTCCTGTAGTTTTTCCGCTGGCCAGTCCGCCAATAGGGAGGTTATCACCGGGCCGGGGGAGATAGCGCCGACGCGAATGCCGTGTTTGAAAACCTGCCGTCGGGTAGTTTGGACAAAGCAGTCGATTGCCCATTTGGAGGATGCATAAACTGGCTCCCAAGGAGTCGGGTAGTGGGCGGCGAGTGAGCTGGTGACGATAATGTCGCCGCTGCCGCGTTCCATCATGTGCGGGAGGACAGCACGCACGTTTTTCATGACGACATTCACATTCAGGTGCAGCATGCGGTCAATCGCATCCGGCTCGGCATCGACCAGATCACCACCGACATACAGACCGGCATTCGCATGCAGGATGTCGAGCCGCCCGGCCTTGGCCAGCACCTGTGGCACCAGCGTCGCACAGCTGGGCGGGTCAAGCAGATTGATCACTAGCGGGATGACCTGATCGCCGTGTTGGGCATGCACTGCCTGCAAGGCCGCTTTGTTATAATCGACCACTACCACTTGGGCACCCGCTGCCAGCATCGCCTCTACACTGGCCAAACCAATTCCGGATGCGCCGCCGGTGACCACCGCCACTTTACCTTCCAGTTTTCTTGTCATCGGGTACTCTCCTGTTCCATAGTTGGCTTATTCTGCCGTGGTAAACGGTCTGACGCTACTTCTTTATTGTTCACTTGTGAACCTGGTTTTAAACCAACGACTTTAAACTCAACGACCAAGGAGATACCATGAGTCTGTTTGCTGCTTTTAAATCCATGCTGGGCGGTGGCAACGCCAATACCAGCGCGAATGCTAATCCACATACCCGTGAAACGTACCGTGGGTTTGAAATCCTCGTTTTCCCACTAAAGTCCGGTAGCCAGTACCGGGTTAATGGCCTGATCCGCAAGGATGGGCAGGAGCATGCGTTTGTCCGTGCCGACACCTTGGGCAGTGCGGACGATTGTGCACAGGAAACGCTGCGCAAGGCGCAAATATTCATTGAGCAGGTGGGAGACGGGATGTTTAAGGATTGACCGGCATGGATACTTACCTGAGCGTCAAGCAGGTGGCAGATTATCTGCACCTGAATGAAAAGAAAATCTATGAACTGGTGAAGGAAAACCAGATTCCAGCCACTAAAGTCACCGGCAAGTGGCTGTTTCCGCGTGCATTGGTCGATCGTTGGCTACTGGATTCGGCGCACGGTGGCATGCTGACCGACCGCCTGATTCTGGGGGGGAGCGATGACCCCTTGTTACAGCGGATGGTGTTGGCGCACATGCATACCATTGATGCACACGCACTGATTAATTATACCCCAACCGGGACGCGCATGGGTTTGCGGCTGTTGCAAGCCCGGCGGCTGGATGCCTGTTGCATGCACTGGGGGCCGAGTGAAGAAAGCCGTTTGCGCCATCCGGCCTTGCTCGAACAGCACCGCCAGCATCAGCAATGGATTTTGTTACACCTCTATAAGCGCGAACAGGGCATCATGTTACACCCGGAAGTAGCCGCCCAAATCGAGCGCCCGGAAGATTTGTTCCAATACCGCTGGCGTTGGGTGCAGCGTCAGGCGGGTTCCGGTTCACAGCGGTTTTTGATGGAAGAACTCAGTCGGCAAGGGCGCAATGTGGATGACCTGAATCTGTTATTGCTGGCGCATTCCGAGCATGAAGCCGCCAGTGCAGTGGCGATGCGCCAGGCGGATGCGGCACCGGGGCCACGCGCCGCTGCGACCGAAGCCGGGCTTGCGTTTATCCCGTTTGGCTGGGAGTCGTTTGAAATGGCGTTGCCCCGCACCATCTGGTTTCGGCATCTGTTTCAGGCACTGCTTAAACGTTTGCAGTCGGATCAGGCGCAACGGATCGCCGCGTTGCTGGGTGGCTATGATCTTTCCGCCTGCGGTACGCTGGTCTGGGGTGAGGATTAGCCTGGATGAGTCAACCCGCGTATCCAGACTCATACGCAGCCAGTGCTGGCAGAAAAAATTCACTGACCAACAAGGGTTTATTGGCACCAACAAACAGGGCTTTGCGTCCCCACAGCGCTGCTGGAACGGCAATCTGTTGGCGCAGGTTCTGAAAAAGTGCTTGTTGCGTATCCAGCGCCAGGTAGCACACGTTATGGCGCTGCAAGGCCGGTTCTGAAAAAATCCAGTGGCCGAGTGGGCGACTGCCCAGTTCACGCAACTCCTGATAGCGCCCACATAAAGCGGCTTCCGGCAATAAGGAGCAGGCGAACACCAGCGGCAAATCACGATCACACAGCAAAACCTCGCGGTATAACAGGCCATCCCCCGCTGCCAGCTTCAAATCAGCACAGGCCAGCAGGGGTGCAGGTACAAAGTGATGAGCCAGTACTTTAACTTGTAAGTCGTGTTGACATACCGCACTGAGATGGCGGGTGAGCGAGCCGGGGACGGTCAACCAGTGATGCTCCCAACCTATCGGTACAGCATCAAGCGCGAGGTTCCGCCACTTCGGGTCAAATAATGCGTCCATGGTCTGCGGGTCAGTCGGTAAAAAAACGCGACTTTAGCACAGGCTCGTGCATTTGGCTGTTGATGGGCGAATACGTCAGATAAAAAAATCCCCTGCAAGCAGGGGATTTTTCAAAGAGGGATTGCCGACTTGGGAGGTTTGGGGGCATGGCCTTCCGAGGAGGAGGAGGTGGAAGTCCATGATTGACATTCTTTCGAACGCAAACACCCAAATGATCTACCCAAGCGATGGCAAAACTTTTTATGCAGCGCGTGGCCGCTTGTCATCAAAACCCGGACGGCCATTACGCACTGCGTGTTCAATCGCGCTGCGTGACAGACCCAAGTCATTCAGTTCACGGTCATTCATGGCGCGTAGCTCATTAATGGCATGACGAATTCCATATTCAGATTTTTTGATGCTTACATAACTAACTATTGATTTTACTAAACCTTTCATGATTCTTGTCTCTACGGCTTTGTTATTTGATGTGCGTAGATTACTGCTTATGCTGCAATGCAACAAGCGAGAAAAACTGTCTATGGAGGTGAGTTTTTTTCACCTGTTAAAACCCATGTACGTTGAACTTATTTCAGGGTCGGATTCAGAGCCGGACGTGGAAAACGGAGCGTTTCGGCATACGGGAACACATCCTCATAGACATAGTTGCGGATATTGATCTGTTTTTGTTGCCAGTAAGCCGGGCTGAGCAGGTCTTTATGGTATTTCAGGAAAATTTTGCGCACCTTGGGGTTGGTGAGCAGGAAGGTCGCGAATTCTTCCGGGAACACATCGTTGGGTTCTACTGAATACCAGGGTTCTGAGCGGAATTCATCTTCCGGGAAGCGTGGCGGCGGGATTTTACGGAAGTTACATTCGGTCATGTAGCTGATTTCATCGTAGTCATAGAACACGATGCGCCCGAGTTGGGTCACGCCGAAGTTTTTATACAGGAAGTCTCCGGGAAAGATATTGGCCGCCGCCAGTTGTTTGATCGCGTTACCGTAATCCTTGATCACATGTTCGAGCTGTTCATCGGTGGCGGACTCCATGAAAATATTCAAGGGTGTCATGCGCCGTTCCAGATAAATATGCCGGAAAATGACATGACCGTTATCCAGCGTGATGCTGCTGGCGCACGTATCCAGCAGCTCCTGCAGCAGTTCAGGGTCAAAACGTTCTTTTGGTAGCGCTACATTGGAGTATTCCAGCATGTCTGCCATCCGCCCGACCCGGTCATGGCGCTTGACCAGCTGGTATTTTTCCTCGACCTGCTGGCGGGTAAATTCTTTTTGCGGGGCAAATTTGTCCTTGATGATTTTGAATACATAGCGGTAGGACGGCAGTGTGAACACCATCATCACCATGCCGCGAATACCGGGAGCGACCACAAACGGATCACTGGAATGGCGCAGGTGGTGCAGGAAATGGCGGTAAAAGTCGGATTTACCTTGTTTGTGCAGGCCAATCGCGGAATAGAGTTCCGAGCGGTTACGTTCCGGCAGGATTTTCTGCAGAAAGGCGATGATCGAAGACGGTACCTGATGCTCGATCATGAAGTAGGCTTGCGAATAGCTGAAAACGACCGACAGTTCTTTGTCACCGATGAGTAAAGTATCGATGTACAGCTGACCCCGTTCATTGTTGAGGATGGCGAGGGCAAACCCTTCGTCTTCGCGGCCATTGATGTAATGCCCGACAATATAAGCCGCTTTATTGCGATAGAACGGGCGGCAAATCACCCGTAACTGAAAATTCAGATGGGCTTTCATTGAACGCCATTCCGGAAAACGGCGGGCAATCGTGCGCATGATGTCGCGGACATTGCGCTCCCTGTTTTCGAAGGGCAGGGTGAAATCACTGTCCTGAATGATTTTCCGCACACAGTTTTCCAGCCCGTCCGTGTTGGGGTAATAGCAGCGGTAACTAGTCAGCTCGGCGGGTAAGGACTCGATAAAATCGGTCGAAATGGCATTACGGATGAAAATAAATTCATTGGTGTAATGGCGGCGATGAAACTGGCGGCAAAACACCGAGTTGTAAAAAGTTTCAGCCAGTTCCGGCTGGCGATGATCGGACAAAAGCCGCATGTAACAGAGTTTCAGGTTTTTCCACAGTTCGATATCCAGTTCCCGGATGCCGTATAGCTCGCGTACCAGTGTGATGGTTTCTTCCACCCGATGATCGTAGAGCACGATACGTTCACGGGAGGCGCGCTGCACGGCCAGCCAGTTGGCCTGCTCAAAACGTTGGCGTGCCCCGGCGGTGATTTGCTGGAAAATGCTGAAATGGCGGTCAAAGCCTTGCAGAATGGTATTGGCGACACTGCGGATGAATTCAAGATTTTGCTCTGACATCGGTAGACACTTCCTTGAGAGTAGGCAGAAATGGTACAGGAACAGGAATGTGCACCGCAACATTTTCTATTTGTCGCGTTACATATCTATTTTGTCGACAATACAAGGTTTTTAAGATGATAATTAACAATTTTATGTATTAATTGTCGACAATCATGATAAACATAGATACCATTGCTTTGTGCATAAGTCAGTAAGTGTTGCATGTATCGATAAATCAGGATCCCCAGGGAGGATGCCTTAAGATGAGCACAATAGAAATTACCGAATTATTGGGTGATGGAATCGGCCCCGAGTTGGCTGATTCCATTCATCAGGTAGCCGCCGCATTGCCGGTAGATATCCAGTTCCGGCCAGTGGACTGGTCAGTAGAAACCCGCGAGGCTAAAGGTCTGGCATCGATTGACGAAGCGGAAGCGGCGATGCGTGCCACCAGATTGGCCTTAAAGTATCCGACAGAAACCCGTACTCGTAGCCCCAATGCACTGATTCGACGCCGTTTGAACTTCAGTGTCATTTATCGTCCGGCGATTTCGATTAAAGGTATTAATTCCAATTTCAAGGAAAACGTCAATCTGCACATTATTCGTGTGGCGACCGGGGGTACTTATGATGATCCGGGTCAGCGCATTGGTCTGGATAGCGCGATTTCCGTGCGCATGGTTGAAACCCGTCCCTGCATGCAGGCAGCGCGTTTTGCATTTGAGCTGGCACGCAAGAAGGGCATCACTTACGGTGGGCGCAATTACAAAGTCACGTCCTCCTCCAAACACACCATCCAGAAGGTTACGGACGGTCTGTTTGAAGAAGTAGTGCGCACGGCACATAAGGATTTTGGCGATGTAACGCACAACGTCGAACTGTTTGATGCCTTGCTGGCAAAAATCATCATGAAGCCACAGGATTATGAAGTGGTCGTAACCTTGAATGAATACGGTGATTTTCTGTCTGACATGGCCTCCGGTCTGGTGGGTAGCCTAGGTACGGGTGCGAGTGGTAACTATTCATTCAATGATGATCACAGCGTCGACATCGCCATGTTTGATCCTGCCGGTGGCACCGCACCGGACATCGCCGGGCAGAATGTCGCGAACCCGTCCGCCGTATTGCTGGCGTTTGGCATGTTGCTGGATCATGTAGATCGTTACGATCTGGGGCATGCACTGCGCCTGGGTTTGTTGGGTGCGATTGAAGCCGGTGAGTGTACCCGTGACCTGAAGGGCCAGTTAAATACCGATGAGTTTACCCAAGTGGTGATAGACCGGATGCAGGCTCATCTGTAAGCCATCTGTAAGCCACTTATCTGCCAGTTTGTGAGTGAGGTAGAGTCAACAAACGCATCTGCGGATGCGTTTGTTTTTGGGCAGGAGAGTTGGTTTACTCGGCTGTTTCAACCACATCAAGTTCGTCCAACGCATAAGGCAGTGGCAGGATATCGACTCGCGCATCCGCTTGATCCTGTAAGCGCAAGGTCTGCCGGGTTGCGGCGATTTTCAGTACCGCCAGTGCTTCCACCTGGCCATCCGGGTTCAGGGCCGTGTTAATTATTTTACCCACCTCCGCGCCACTGGCATCGACAACGAGGGCACCGACTGCCGGAAGAGTGACGCTTTTGATGCCAATCCGGTACATCTGGCGCTTGCTTTTGCCCAGGTATTTCAGGCGTGCCACAACTTCCTGGCCGGGGAAACAGCCCTTGCTGAAACTGATACCATCAATCAGGTGCAGGTTCAGCATCTGTGGCACCCAAACTTCCATACTGGCACCGACGATATGCGGGATGCCTGCTTCCACTTCAAAGTAGTCCCAACTGCCACTGCCGACGGTGGCGGCATGTACACTGAGTTTTGCCCACAAGCTGCGGGCGTCGTCCAGTTCACCGAAAATTTCAAAGCGGGGTACCGGAGCCGGACGGCGAATAATGGTCAAATTGCCGGTTTGCACCACATCGAGCACGTTGGTCGGGACTTTACCGAGCAGTGCCTGTAGTTGTGTATCACCTTGCGGGCTGGCATAGCCAAAATGCACCAGGCTATCCCGCGCATCTTCCAGAGACACTTTAGAACGCATCACAAACATGCGCAGGCGTTTGAGCACCGGCTCCAAGACCTCATCGGACAGCGACAGGTAGTAAACTCCGGCGCGTTGCATGATCTGGAAGGTACTGAAAGCGCGGCCTTTGGGTGAGCTATAAGAGCTGATCTGGGCGCGTTGCGCCGTGACCTGATTAATGTCGTTGCTCAGTTGGCCTTGCAAGAAAGCTGGGGCATCGGCACCGCTGGCACTGATCAAACCGTGCTGGGACAGGTCACACAGGATGGAACCCTGAGGCGGGATACGGCGTTCACGCTCCGGATTGCCGAAATGCAATAAACGGTCGCCTGCAAATTCTGCGCCGTTTTCAATAAGAAACTGTTTCCAGTCTGGTTTCATGCTGACTCCCTGCTCAAACGTTCATTTCGGTTTATTCCGGTTCATGCCGGACAGATAAAGAGACGTTAGCGCGAGTCGTGGTAAATGTCGAGAATCCCCCGATCCATTGCGGAATCGGGGGGCAAGGCTTAGAAACTGCACATTGAGCGCAGTCTACAGTCTAAGATCTATGCTTTTTACTCTTTCTTTTCAGCGGCGTCTTCTTCAGCAGCCGTATCTTCAGCTTTAGGGGCTTCAGCCGGTTTGTCAGCCAACAGGACTTTAACATCCGCACCTTTGCGCAGGTCTTGCATGTAGGCCATCATTTTTTCCTGCTCCAGCTGGCGTTTCAGCTGTGGCTTCATGTTGTCGAGTTCTGGCAGTTTTACATCACGCTTTTCTTCCAGCTGGATAACATGCCAGCCGAACTGGGTTTCTACCGGAGCAGTACTGATTTTGCCGGGTTCCATCGCCAATACGGCTTCAGAGAAGGGTTTGACCATGCTATCTGCTTTGAACCAGCCCAAATCACCGCCCGTTGGAGCAGATGGGCCAGTTGATTTTTCTTTGGCCAGATCAGCAAAATCCTTGCCCGTTTTCAGCTCTTCGATGATGGCCTTGGCCTCATCTTCAGTTTTTACCAGAATGTGACGTGCCTTGTACTCACTCTTGGGCATCTTTTCAATGCTTTGGTCGTAGGCAGCTTTCAGGTCTGCATCGGTAATATCCAGTGCATTCGCCTTTTCCTGCATCCAGGTATTCAGCACCAGCTTGTCAGCAAAATTTTCCACTTTTTGCTGAATGTCTTCGCGTTCGGACAGGCCGGATTTTTTGGCTTCCTGACGCGCGAGTTCGGTGGCTACCAGATCTTCAAGCAGGGCTTTCTCATCCAGCTGTTCGTCGGTCATGCCGGAACGCTTGGCCATCGCGATGACTGCATCCAGCGTATCACGCTTGATGTCGGTACCGTTGACGATTGCAATGATGGCGCTGCCGTCGGTCGCCGCTGCCGGTGCCTCAGCCGGTGGAGCTTCGGTGGTCGCCGGTGCTTCAGTGGCTGCTGGAGTTTCAGCGCTTGCCGGTGCTTCAGCGGCAGGCTTGGTTTCGGTGGCTGCCGGTGCTTCAGCGGCTGCTGGCTCGGTAGCTGCCGGAGTTTCAGCAGTTGCCGGTACTTCCACCGGCTTGGTTTCGTCTGCATGGGCATTGCCCATGGCCAGAATCAGCCCGATTAAACTGCTTGCGATCAAAGTGTTAGTTGTCATTCGCATCTTCGTACTTATCCTTATGGTAAAACTTTTTTGAACGGTTTAACAGTGACAGTGGCATAGACGCCCGCTGCCTTATAGGGATCTGCATCCGCCCACTGTTGGGCAGCCTGCAGTGACTCAAATTCGGCAATAATAATACTGCCTGTGAAGCCGGCTGTACCGGGATCGTTGCTGTCAATCGCCGGATTGGGGCCTGCGAGTACTAATCTGCCTGCATCACGCAATGCCGTGAGGCGGGACAGGTGTTCCGGGCGGGCGGCCAGCCTTTTTTCCAGGCTGTTGGCGATGTCTTCACCGACAATGGCATAGAGCATTTCAGGATTCCTCTCTTGTATCTGTACTGGTGTCTGTGCTTTTGTCCGTATTTTCTACCGCATGTTGTTGCAGATAAATAGCCTGGCCGATAACAAAAGCGAAGGTCAGGCCTAGCGTACCGAATAGCTTGAAATTCACCCAAAATTCCTCACTAAAATTGTAGGCAATAATCAGGTTCAGAATGCCGATGAACACGAAAAAAGCCGCCCACATCCCGTTGGCTTTTTGCCAGATAGCGGCAGGTACCTGCAGTGCTTGCCCCATCATGCGTTCGACCAGGGTCTTTTTGCTGCCATAAAACTGGCTACCGATGAAAACCAGGGCAAAAATCCAGTTGAAGACGGTCACTTTCCATTGAATGAAGGCCGAGTCTTTCAGAACCACGGTCAGGCTGCCGAATGCGAGCAGAATGGCCATGGAAATCAGATGCATCTTCTCCATCCGCCGGTATAACAGGTAATGCAGCAGATTTTGCAGCACGGTGGCAAGGATGATGACCAAGGTGGCGAACAGAATGGCGTGTTTAGGCTCGTCCTGAGACAGTGCCACCATCGGAATCTGGTTGACCAGATCGATCAGTGCGGGTGGGACATCCCCAAAGAATTTGTAGGCGATGAAAAACAGCACCACTGGGAAAAAATCGAACAAAAATTTCATAAGTTACTTTAGTTTTGATCCGGCTACTGAAAACAGGTTAGGTATTTATAGGTATCTAAGGGCATCTATTTGTTGGCGGCATGAGCTTAAAGCAAGTCCTGCACTGTATTTCCCGACGTTAACCTGTAAAATCTCGCGTTTAATACAACAACCTCGCAACCATATTCGCCATGAGCCAGTACTTTCAAATTCATCCGGACAATCCCCAGAAGCGACTGATCACTCAGGCCGTCGATATTGTGCGCAACGGTGGGGTGGTAGTTTACCCGACTGATTCCAGTTACGCCATTGGTTGTTTGTTAGGTGACAAATCTGCAATGGAACGCATCCATCGCATTCGTCGCCTGAACGACAAGCACAATTTTACGCTGGTGTGTCGTGATCTTTCGGAGATTTCCCATTACGCCCAGGTGGACAACATGAATTACCGCCTGTTGAAAACACTGACACCGGGGCCTTATACCTTCATTCTCAAGGCAACGCGCGAGGTGCCGCGCCGTCTGCAAAACCCGAAACGCAAGACGATTGGTATCCGTATTCCGGAGCATATCGTCGCACAGGCCTTTTTACAGGAGCTTAACGAACCCTTGATGTCAAGCACCCTGATCATGCCGGATGAAGATCTGCCGATGACTGATCCTTACACGATTCGTCTTTATCTGGAACATCAGGTCGATTTGATCATTGACGGCGGTTTTTGTGGGCATGAGCCAACGACGGTGGTTGATTTGATGGGTGATCGCCCCGAAATTCTGCGGGAAGGCAAAGGCGACATCAGCTGGTTGACTGCTCATTAATCGGTTAAGCTGTTTGTTTATTGCCCATTACCAGGTAAAAATGTATGGATATTGAGAATATTATCTTTCTGATCGCCGCCGGTGCCATTCCGGTGCTGTTTGCGATTACGCTGCATGAAGTGGCACATGGCTGGGTGGCGAATCGGTTGGGTGACAGTACGGCACGGATGTTGGGGCGTCTGACCATTAATCCGATCAAGCACATTGATCCGGTCGGCACGGTTTTGTTGCCCGTGGGGATGCTGATTGTTTCGTTAATGACCACCGGGGTACCGTTCGCGTTTGGCTGGGCGAAACCGATCCCGGTGAATACGCGCAACCTGAAACAGCCCCGGCGGGACATGGCCATTGTGGCGGTCGCAGGCCCCTTGTCCAATTTTCTGATGGCGGTGTTCTGGGTGGTGATGCTGGCTGCTTTTCGGCTGATACCGGATGAAAATATTGCGCGCGGCTTTCTGACCATGGCGCAAATTGGTCTGGTGTTTAATCTGGTGTTAATGGTGCTGAACCTGCTGCCGATTCCGCCACTGGATGGCGGGCGGGTGCTGGCTGGGCTGGTGCCGCGCTCCATCGCTTATTACCTCGACCGGATCGAGCCTTATGGCTTTTTTATCGTGATTGGTCTGCTCTACTTTGGTGTGTTGGGACAGGTGATTGGGCCGATCATCTATGGACTGCAGTCTTTACTACTTGGCATTTTTCTCTAGAATCGGTTAAAACAGTCGATATTATTACCCAATCATAGCCATCAAGGATTTATTACGTGAGTATTTCGCAGAACCAGCGTGTTGTTTCGGGCATGCGTCCGACCGGTAAATTGCATCTGGGGCACTATCATGGTGTGTTGAAAAACTGGGTAGAGATGCAGATGAACTACGAGTGCTTTTTCTTCGTAGCCGACTGGCATGCACTGACGACTCATTATGAAACACCGGATGATATTTCGCGTAATGTCGAAGATATGGCGATTGACTGGCTGGCCGCCGGGATCAGCCCCAGTTCGTCCACCATTTTTGTGCAGTCACAGGTGCCACAACACGCCGAGTTGCATCTGTTATTGTCGATGATCACCCCGCTGGGCTGGCTGGAGCGTGTGCCGACCTATAAAGATCAGCAGGAAAAACTGCGCGAGCGTGATCTGGCGACTTATGGCTTTCTGGGTTACCCCTTGCTGCAATCTGCCGATATTTTGCTGTACAAAGCCGACAAGGTGCCAGTGGGTGAAGATCAGGTTTCGCATATTGAGCTGACGCGGGAAGTGGCGCGGCGCTTTAATCATTTATATGGTCGTGAGCCGGGCTTTGAAGACAAGGCGGAACAGGCGGCGACCAAGATGGGCAAGAAAAACGCCAAAATGTACCGTGAGCTGCGCCGCCTGTATCAGGAACGTGGCGACATCGAAGCGCTGGAAAAGGGGCGAGCCTTGCTGGATGCGCAGCAGAATATCTCGCTGGGTGACCGGGAGCGCCTGTTCGGTTATCTGGAAGGTTCCGGCAAGATCATTTTGCCCGAGCCACAGGCGGCGTTGACCAAAGCGTCGAAAATGCCGGGGCTGGATGGGCAGAAAATGTCCAAGTCCTACGGGAATACTATCGCTTTGCGCGAAGACCCGGCAGACGTTGAGCGTAAAATCCGCACGATGCCGACTGACCCGGCGCGGGTACGACGCACGGATGCGGGTAATCCGGAAAAGTGCCCGGTCTGGCAGCTGCATGAGGTATATAGCAATAATGATGTCCGTGCCTGGGCGAATGAAGGCTGTCGTACTGCCGGAATCGGTTGTCTGGATTGCAAGCAACCGCTGATTAATGCCGTGCAAGCAGAACTCAAACCCATTCAGGAACGTGCCCGTGAGTTTGAAAATAACCGTCAGCGTGTGCGTAACATTCTGCACGAAGGTGCGGAGGCGGCACGGCAGGTAGCGCGTGAAACCATGGATGATGTACTGGCGGCGATTCGTTTCACCCATCACGATTGATGGGTCATTTGATTCGGGTGCGTGGAGAGCCTTTGTTGGTGCTCCCCGAGGATTTGTACATTCCACCCGACGCGCTGGAAGTGATTCTGGAGGCATTTTCCGGGCCACTGGATTTATTGCTTTATCTGATCCGGCGGCAGAATCTGGATATTTGTGACATTCCCATCGCCGAGATCACGCGCCAGTACATGGGCTATGTCGAGCTGATGAAGGATTTCAAGCTCGATCTGGCCGCTGAATACCTGGTAATGGCGGCGCTGTTGGCTGAGATCAAGTCGCGCATGTTGTTACCCCAGCGTGAGGCGTTGGACGAAGAGGACGACCCGCGTGCCGAGCTGGTACGGCGCTTGCAGGAGTATGAGCAATGCAAGCAGGCGGCCAGTGATCTGGATGCTTTGCCGCGTGCCGACCGGGATTTTTGGGCAGCGGAAACCGCCGCAGATTTTCCACAAGCCCCCAAACCTTTGCCAGAAACGCAACTGTCTGAACTGCTACTGGCTTTTCAGGCGGTGCTCAAGCGTGCCGACATGTTCTCCAGCCATCAGATCAAGCGTGAACACCTGTCAATTCGGGAGCGCATGACGCGCATTCTGGCCGCTTTGCAAACACAGCCGTTTGTAGCCTTTGCTGATCTGTTTACCCCCGAAGAAGGTCGGCGCGGTGTGGTCGTGACCCTGATGGCGGTGTTGGAACTACTGAAAGCGCATCTGATTGATGTCGCTCAGGGCGATGGAATGTATGCACCACTTTATGTGCGCACAGTCGCAGGTTTGACGGTAACAGACAGTGCTGCTAGTGCTGCCGAGGTGCTACATTGAATACTGCACTCGCTATCACGCTGGAGGCGATTTTATTGACCGCCAGCCAACCGTTGTCGCTGGAACAACTGGAAAAATACTTCACGCCGGAAGAAGGTATCACGCGGGCGCTGTTGCGGGCGGCCTTGGCTGAACTGGCTGAGCAGTGTGCCGGGCGCAGTTTTGAGTTAACCGAAACGGGCAGCGGGTTTCGTCTGCAGACACGGGTGGAATACAGCCCTTGGGTGTTGCGCCATCATGAAGAGAAACCCGCCAAATATTCCCGTGTCTTTCTGGAAACACTGGCACTGATTGCCTGGCGGCAGCCGATTACCCGCGCTGAGATTGAGGAAATCCGGGGAGTGGGGATTAACAGCAATGTTCTCAAAACGCTGCTGGAGCGTGAATGGATCCGGGTGATCGGCCATAAGGAAGTGCCGGGACGCCCGGAAATGCTTGGCACGACCCGCCAGTTTCTGGATTATTTCAAACTGCGCTCGCTGGATGAATTACCGAGTCTGGCGGAGATTAAGGATTTGGAGCCGAAGAGTCTATGACTATGAAATTTGGTCATATCATCGAACATTAACACGCTTCCCACAGCACCCGCTCAAACCCCATCGCCACCACCGCCAAACAGTGCAGGCGTTCCGGTTGCTGATATTTGGTTGCCAATGCCTGCCGGTAATCCCGCAACTGGG
>CAXYXY010000020.1:0-75326 GCA_964293125.1 uncultured Thiothrix sp.
TGCCACCCGTGATAATTTCCTTGTCGGAGGTGTGAATACGGTAGTCGCGCACATCGCGCACTCCGCACAGGATAATGCTCTGCGGGAAAGCGTGCGGACGCTGGGCATAACCAGCGCGGATTTGCCGTAGCAACGAAATCAGGGTGTCGCCCACTAGCGCATCCACTTCATCCAGCATGAGCACAATGGGTTTATCACTGAGTTGTGCCCAGCGCGTGAGGAGTTGCGTCAATGCGCCGGTCGGGCTTTGTTCGGCAAACAACTCGCGGTTAATCGCCTTTAAATCCGTTTTAACACCATAGACATCGGCGCTGCCCGCTATCGCTTCACAAATCAGTCTGACTGCCTCGCCCACGTTATGGCGCAGGGCTTGCGCGGCTTCGATATTGACGTACAGCGCCTGGTATTCACCCGCGTCATTTAGCGCTTGCATCATCGCCAGCAAGGTGCTGGTTTTGCCGGTCTGACGCGGGGCGTGCAGCACGAAGTATTTTTTACTGGCGATCAGGTGCTGCACCTCTTCCCAATCTAGGCGGTGTAAGCGATCAATGTGATAATGATCTTCAGGGATAATCGGCCCTGCGGTGTTGAAGAATTTTTCCATGATGCGCTTGACCTTGGGGGTAATCAGGATAGTTTAGCACGCGCCTCTTGCTTTTCTTGCAGACTGAGGTGGTGGTCATTGATGCGTGCGCCTTCCTTTTCGCCGTATTGCAGGCCGAGTTTATACCAAGGGGCGGATTCGACATCGTTGCCCCGGTCTTTTTTCCAGTCGATATTGGGTTTGGCGCGGAGGATGCCAGCGCCTTTTTTGCCGACATCGCGGGCTTGCAGGAAGGGGCGGATGTTGAGGCGCACGCCGTCGTTGAGGTCGGGGTTCCAGCCGATGGGTTGCTGGTGCAGGGGTTTCCAGCGCACGAAGATATCCAGCCCTTTTTCACCCTTCAGTATTTTTTCCAGGGTATCTTTCAGGTTGCGGGCGGCGGTTAAGCGGTTTTCTGCGCCATCTACGCCTTCATTCACCCCGCTTTCTTGCGTGCGTATCCAGTCGCCGAGGTAGGTGTAGATGAGGCGTTCCAGCCCTTTTTGGTTGAACTGATGGTAGTTGACCAGGGCGCTGAAGCCGTCTTTGAGGCCGTCCCAAATCTGCCAGATGAAGGGGCGGTGTTGGAAGGTTTTGGTGTGTTGTTCGAAGAATTTAGTGCGTAGCCAGGTGTCGAGGTCGGTGGCTTTGACGCTGCTGAGCAGGTTGTGGAGGACGGTGGCTGACCATTGGTCGCCGTAGGCTTTTTGCAGGATGGCTTCGAGGCGGTCGGCGGCGCGTTTTTCGCCGCGTACTGCGTCGAGGCAGACTATGCCGTCGTCATCGGTCAGGCCGTCGAAGTCGCTGCATTTGGCTACCCATTCGCGCATTTGGGGGCTAAGTTCCATGTCGGGGTCGGTTTCGGCGGGCCAGCGGTAGCCTAGCAGGCGGGCTACGGCGGTTTGCAGGACGGTTTCGTCTTGGCGCAGGTCGCCGTGGGTGGTTTGTTTTTGGGTGTCATACCAGATGACGGAGCCGCAGGGGTGGCCGTGGTAGATCCATTGGGTGGGGTCGTTGGTGTAGGGTTGGGGGAGGCCTTTGGGGTATTGTTGCTCTGCTATGGCTTGCCAGTGTTCGAGGTCAAACGGTACTTTAGTCAAGTTTGCGCTTGTTACTTTAAGAGTCTGATCTACCTCTCGCACAGCTAAATTAAACTCATCCGAAGAGCAATAGCACCAAATAGCAGTAAGATGTTCATCGTTTTTAGGAACAATGGCTGCACAATTACTATCAAAATGCGACCCATTACTTACACTTGCAGGAAGTGCCCCCATTTGAGATAAACGAACTGAAAACTTCCCCCATGCCGGCCATCCACGTCTCCATCCATCTTTTGGGACACCGTGAGCAGCTAACTCATTCTGGAATTCCGCTAATTTTCCATCTCCCTCTTCCCATAAAATTTGATTTGTATATCCACCGTAAAAATTAGTTCTATTTGGTGACGTACCAAGAAATGCCCATGCACTATTCTTGAGATTCTCCCAAAAACAAGAAATAAAGCGATTAGTATCACCTGTTCCTTGCCCTCGATAAGAGTCTGTATAACTGAATAAAAATGAAGTGGTCGATTGATCTGAAAGCATTATTGCTGCACCGGGATTCTTTAATTGCATAGTTTGCCCGACTGTCTTTATCTCATCCAGCACCAACTGTGCCGCTTTTGCCTCTGCCGTTTTCGGCTCAGTCACATCTAAACCACGCAATACTCGATTATCATCAGCCGAGTTAAACAAAGCGGTTTTATGGTTATCTTGCCCACGGCTGATTGATAACAGTTGAACATTGAAATCCCACATCGGGGTTTGAAAACCTTTCGGCCCTAAACGAGCAATCAAATGCCAGTCATGCCGCTTTAACATCTTCTCGCGAAACTTTTTATAACTGGTCAAAAACAACCAATTCTGCGGCAACACCACACTGGAAGTCCCACCCTCAACACACAAGCCCAGACAACGATCCAGAAACACCGTCGCCAGATCATTCTTACCCGCCGGATAATGCGTTTCACAAAAATCCTTCAGCACATCATTCTGCTTACCCCGCGCCAGATAAGGCACATTCGTCACCACCCACTGATACTCACCCGCCAACATCCCCGCCGCCTTCACCAAGCCACTGGCCACAATTCCGGCTTCCTGCCGCGCATTGCCATCCTCATCGGTTTCATCCTGCTGCAAAGCCTGTTCCAACACCGGCTGCAATTCATCCCAGGCAATAATCTTCGACGCATCCGATTTTTTAGGGTTAATCAAACTCCCCAATACCGGAGCCTGCTCAAAGGTGTCATACATCCAATCCAGCGCAATCCCTAAATTCTTCTTATCCAGCCCCAGCCCTTTCCATTCCGCTTTAGCCGCTTTCACCGACAAGCCGGTACAGGCCAGATTTAACGGCGGTAAAGCCCGATAACCACCGGCATCCGGAAACCGCCACGCCTCCAGCGCCAGCGCAAACGCCGCCAACTCCACACAACGCTGATCCAGCTCCAGCCCGTGAATATTCTGGCTCAACACCTTATCCACCGCCTCACGCGCCGATAAACCTTCCAGCGCCATGCGCATCGGCACCAGCATCAAAAACACCGCCACCAGAAAATGCCCCGACCCGCAACAAGGATCAAGCGTTTTCAACTCACTCAAATGCTCCGGCCACTGCTCAAACGCCCCCGCAGCAGGCGACCAACAAAAACTACCGTCGTCATTTTCCTGCTTCACAAAGCGCAGATACGCCAATGGCACACCTTCAATCGCTGCCCACTGCCGCAAGTCCTTCTCACTACCCGCCTGCGTCACATCATCCTGCGTTAAACGCTGATTCGCCCACCACGCACCCAGCGCATTATCCAACAGGAAGCTCACCATATAAGGTTCAGTGAACAACTGCGTCACCGGGCTGAGTTCACGTGCGCCAATCTTCACCCCCGACGCATTCACCTCATCCTTACGCTTAGACTGCCAGAACTGATAACACCAGCCCAACGAATCGGACGCCTGAAACGTCTGCGGACTTAAATCCATCACCAGTGTTTCTAAAGCCCGCACATGGTTAATCGCCAGCTTAAACGCAAACACCGGCGAATCGATGCGGAAAATCTGTGGCAACATCTTCTGTGCCAAATGCCCCGCAAATCCCCAGCCATCCGCAAACTCCGCCTCATCCTCCGCCAGCTCCGCACATTCGGCCAGCGTCACCGCCGTGTGTGCGTCGTACATCAACAAATGGTTTTGTTCCAGATACCGCGCAAACAACATGCGGTGCCAATGCTCATAAGCCACTTCCCGCAGCAACAACTCCATTTCCTGAGCACCATCCGCCGCCCGCACATCCCCCAACGCCCGCCCATGCGCCCGCAGACGATTACGCAACTGACGCTCATCATCCTGCAGATAAGCCGGTGCGGTGCTTTCACCGACACCCAAGCGCGTTAAGGCTTCTCCAGCGGCCTGTTCCACGATCTCACGCGCTTGTACCACGGTGCGTTCCAGGGTGTTGCGTAGTGCTTTGTCTAAAGGTGTTCTCATTGATGGTCATCCTGTTATGGGTTATTTCTGTAGCTTTCCCCCCCCATCCCCAGCCCTTCCCCCGCAAGGGGTGAAGGGAGTCCGGCCCCGGTATTAAAAGACTACCGCAGACACGCTACGAAGTGCTTCTGCTCCTTCACCCCTTGCGGGGGAAGGCTGGGATGGGGGGTGGGTTTGGGCTATCTCATCCTATCCTTAACTAATCGCCACTGGCCCATTCGCCAGTTCTTCGCGTAACTGGGCTTCGGTCGCTTGCAACCACGCCTGCAACTGCGGCTCATCTTCGAGGGTAGAGCGTTCAACCCGCACATGCCTGATCCGGGGTTTCAGCGCATTAACCGCCTCCCGCCGCGCATGTTCAAACCAACCGGGTAACGCCGCAATCCGGTCATTCCACTGTTGCAGGCTGACCTCCTCGATGCTATCCATGACTGCCTCATTACCCGATAAATGCACAACCGGCAAGGCGCTGATATGGTGCTGCTCCAATAACGCATTTTGCCGGGCAGCATCCAGTTCCATCCAGTGACGATCTGCGTCCAGCCCCCGCATACACTCATGATATTCCGCCTCATAGCGCCCCGCGTGCGCGGTAATCGCCTCCCGAATGGCCGTGATAGCCTGTTTAACCAACGGCTCCACCGGATTAGGGTGGGCTAACAGGCTACGGTTACGGATAATCGCTTGCTGTTCAGTCTGCAATTCAGCATAAATGGCTAAGTCGCGGCAATGCTTCATGGCATCGCCCAGCAGTGTCCAGTGTTGCCGACGTTGACCGATTTGCTCCGCCTGTGCTGTCCATGCATCAAAATCTGCCTGAATCTGATCCTTATGTTCAAAGGCCTGCTGTAACTGGCTGTTACCGGCCAATGCTTCCAGCTCATCCAGAATCTGTGATCGGGGGAAAGCGGGTAAAGGAGCCTCACCACCGGCACTCCGCGCTACCTGTTTGGCACGCTCAATAGCCTGTGCGAGTTTGCTGGCTTCCTCACCCGTCGTACAGTGGACACCGAGTGCATTAATCAGGCTACGCACTTTGATCAGCTGTACTTTGCTGATCGTTACCGTTTCGGGGCGAAACTTGGTGAATCCGACTTTACCCCGATCCAGATTTTTGGCATCCACCGGTTTTTCCTGAGCATCACTGCCTTTCAAAATACCTGCTGCCAGCATCGAAAACAGCGCACCGTCAATCGTGTCTTTGGGCCAGCCGTAAGGCGCTTGTCCAAAGTAGTCACGCACTTCCTTGCCGGTTTTCATCACACCGATATAGCGTTTAATGGCAATGATAACGGGGTGTTTATCAGCCTCATTCGGATGGCCAATCGCTTCCAGCGCATTTTCGCCGCCTTCTTTAGTCGCACGGTTATAAACCGCTCCCCAGCCGTCGACATCTGCCCTATAAAATTCACGGTACAAACGTCCAGCCGCTGTTTGCACTGCAGCTTCCAGCTGTTCCCCCAGTGTTTCACCGGAGACATCCGCCCCCCCCGCTAGCTTAATCTGAATCTGATCAAAAATATCTTTGAGGTAGGTTTTTTTGCTGCGTTCCGCTTCTTTTAAACGGTGCTCCATCGCGGAACGGGCTTCTTTACCCGCATCCGTACCGGGCACACCCCGCACTTCCAGGGTTAATTCTGCCGCTTTCAACTCAACAATGGCCGTGGTTAATTCGGTACGGTGATTATCAGGCACATAAATAAAAATAATGCCACTCTCAGGATCAGTGCCCCGCGCCAAATCCTGAAACTGCTTTTCAGGGAGGCCAGGAACCCAGGCATACAACTTTTTATCCGCATCGAGCGGTAGCTCATTTTCGAAGACCACTAGCACACTACGGGGTTCATTGACTACGCCCTGCGTGGTGCGGGTTTTACTCACCAGACTGCGCACATAGCTTTGAATTTCCTTCGAGCGAAAGCTTTCCAGATGCTGCGGGTTAGCCTGTAAATCAGCCATCTGCTGGCTATACATTTCATACCATTGCTGGCTTTCCGCCGTTTGTAACCGGTATTCCTCACCGACACGGGTTTGCATGGATAAGACTAAGCGTTCTTTTTCCAGCCGAGCCAGCTGTGCCGGAATCCGTGAACGGAGAGCGTGGGTATCACCTTTCAGATTCTCCAGCAATAAATCTGCCAGACTATCCGCCGTGGCAACGATGCCATGTTCCAGATCGGTCGGTAGTTTGTTAATCAATAAAATCAGTGATAACAAACGTCCCTGTAACTGCTGGTCAGCATCACCACCTTTTAAGCGGCTGATGTCTTCATAAATATCTTTACCAATCACGCCGGTTTGCAATAAGTTGGTGGCGTTCTGGTCATAGATGAAGTCGGCTCCGACCACACTGCCCAAGGGCTGCTTGGCGGTAATTTTGGTGGCTTCATGCACCGTGCGCAGTTGATTACGCAACTGTGAGCCGGTGCCAGTCTTATCCAGAACCTGCAGGATGCGTTCCCAAAACCGCCGTCGCACGGGTAGCAAGGGGTAATCAGCGATCATCCACTCCTCATCATCCCGATGATATTCAATGGTACTGCCGCGTAAATGCCGAGAGATTTCACCGAGGTTACTCTGAATCACCTGATCAATGTCAGCGCGAGCGCTTTCTTTTTTCTGCAATAACACCTTACGGATAACGGCATCAACATCGGTATCTTCCAGTTGCACATTGACCTGGAAGCGCCCCATCAGGCGTTGCAGATTGGTTAAACCCGACAGTGCGCTTTGCCCGGTAGCCACAAAGAGCAAACGAAATTTTAAAGCACCGGCTTTACAGCAGGTTTCGACGACTTCTTGCACATCAAAAGCTTTTTGTGCATCACTGCCGATATATTGCTGCACCTCATCTAATACCACCAAGGTCAATGGCAACTCACCGTTAACCGTTAAGGCATCAAGAATGGCAGTGACCATTTCATCATTCGAGACATCCTCCACAATCTTGTATTGAGCACGCAGCATTTCCCGCAGTTCTTTCTCATCGCTGGCGATACCGGGCAAGTTAGCCATGACTGCCTTAAATAAAATAGGCGAAACATGGATATTACGCAGCTCTTTTTCCCAGAGATTTTCCCCTTCACGCCCTTTGGCATGTTGCTCCACATAACGCTTTACTGGCTCATAGACGCCTTCAGATGTTAGCCAGATGACAAAACGGGCAAGATGAGGCTCAGGTGGTAATCCCGCCGATTTAAAAATAATGCCCAGCAAAGCCAGACGGACTTTATCCTTTACACCTGCACCTAGCGTACCGGAAGCCGCATGCAAGCCGCTAAAGCCCAGAGACTGCATAGAGAGTTCATCAAACTGACGCTGTATTTGTGCGGGTAAGTCAGCCATGCCTCTAGCACGTTGCCCATCAGGGAATACCTGATTAGTCCACAAGGTACGCAGCATCTTTGCCAAATGCGATTTTCCTGAACCGAAAAAACCACTGATCCAGACACCCGGCTGCTCGTTCCGGCTTTTAACATTACTGAGAAAAGTATCCAGGATACGTTCCATTCCCCGTTCATAAGCACCGTCACACACAAAGGTACGTAATTCATAAGCGAGGGTTTCCAGCGAGGCTAAGGACTGGTCATCTTTAACTTCAGCCACACCATTATTAGCTAATTTACTTTCCAGCGGATCATTCAGATAAATATCACGATTCAGCATGTTGTAGTCCTTTATTGTGCGGCGGTAATAGCCGTTGCCTGATAACCCCAGCCATCTCTGGCATCTAATAAGCGATAAGTGTTTTCATAATGTTCGCCAGGGAAGAAAATGACTATTCGCCCTTGTACTTCTTTGGCAATTTCTTTCACCAGCCCCGACACCGAGGCAAACCCAAACAGTGCGCCGCAGCCTAGCAGTGCAACCACACTATTTTCATTCTGTTTACCCCTGAATTTAGCTTTAAGTTTTTCCGTGAGGTCTTCAGCAAAATAACTGTAATTACTGTCTAAATATTCAGGGTCTTCAAAATAAGCTTCTTTATAGTCCTGATCCGCCATCCACTCAGCAAAAGCTGCCGTCACATCCAGTAATTGCCAATCGTGACCGCTTTGCTTGCTGGCTAGTTCAAACTCTGTAATACGGTAACGCAGTTTTAACTCATCTTCTTTGTGGTATACCACAAAAATAGCACGTTCCTCTGCTGATACATAAGGACTCCACTGCACACTGATATGGTTTTCAAAACTATGGAGTAATTTGGATAAACGATTCGACATGATTAGCAGCCCGTTTTGGTCAATCCTGATGGGGGAAAGATAACTTCAACCACATCGCTGGCTTGTTTAAAACTCAGCAAACCACGCAACGAAGCCGCATGAGCCAATTCATGCAGGTCATGCACACCACGATCCAGCAGCCTGCACCACTCACTGCTGAACAGACGCTGCCCGGATAAACCCTGGCAATGGGCCAAAAATAAGGCAAACGCAACATTAACATAACTCACTGGCGGTGTGGCTCGGTATTTTTTTGCACGCCCGGACAAATAGCCTGCCTGCGTCCAGGTGCCATTGATATTCTGCGCAAAGGACTTCAAGGATGCAGGACTGAAGCGATCCGGGTCATCTTTTGCTAAATAAGTTTCCATATCCCTACGTACAAGCAGTTCACCCGGCAATAGTGGAAGTACCACATCCACTGAGCCACGTAACAAAGGATCACGTGCTACCGCCAGTTGCAATGCCAGTAGAGGCTGGGCATTTTCAGACACATCCCACCATTGGCGAAACACCCAAAACAAGGGGATGTCTGGTGATAGTCCATAGAGATCTTTAAGGTGGCTCAGGGTGATTTTCCGCGAGTTTTCTGTCGCTTTGTGCAATGTATTAAAGGTAATCACTGACTCACGGTATTCTTCATGCCTTGCTGCTGTGCCCACAACGGCGAACAATTGTTGTAGCTCTTTTATCATCATGCTTCTGGCGGCATGCACACCTGCCTTCCCGTATTTAAAGCCCTGCTGGGTGAAGGTTTCGCGCAGCTTCTCATCCAAAATACTGATTCCTGATCATTCAATTTGCACGAAGACCCCATTGAATACAAATGAATAAATTTCATACTGGGGTATGGTGGAGGGAATTGTGCTGGAGCAACACAATAAGTGCAAGCAGCAGCAGTGTCACAAGCTGCCATGATCCATCCAAAAGTACCCTCTTTCCATGACCACCACCGGGCAAGGTGTGACAGATAGAACTCAGGCAGCGCGAGTCCTGAGATGTCATTCGTCGGCCAAATGCATCCCCCCGGAAATAACGCCCTGTAAACATTCATGACCAGTGGCGTTTAATGCTTCTTATTAATCACGAAAATCACGAACACTAATAATTAAAACGGAAGCTTTAACCATGACTGATATACGCCTGTTTCCTGGCTCCAGCACAGCCTGTGATGCGGATGCCACCGACAATGCACGCCTGCAGGATTATTACCGCTACTGGCGCAAAAAGTACCTCAGACCCAGCCAGCAGGTCAGCGGTGGCGCTTATGTCGATTATCAGGCTAACCAGACGACCTGCTCCGAAGCGCACGGCTACGGCATGCTGATCAGCCTGTACATGGCGAAGTTTGATACTGCCCGCGCCCAACAGGATTTTGCGGCGCTCAATCATTTCCGCAAACAGTTTCCGAGTCGCATTAACCCGCGCCTGATGGCCTGGCAGGTCGATGACAAAACCCCGCAGCCCGCAAAAACGACCTGTGCAACCGATGGCGACCTGGACATTGCCTATGCCCTGTTGCTGGCCGCTTGTACCTGGAAAGAGCCTGCCTATCTGGTCGAGGCGATGCGCCTGATTGAAGCGCTGGAAACTACCCTGATCAGGCCTGACTTTTCGCTAAAACGCGGTGATTGGGACAATGAAGAACAGTCCGTGCGCTTGTCCGACATCATGCCCACCCACTTTGATGCTTTTGCCCAGGTTTCCAACCGGGGTCTGTGGGAAAAAACCAAACGGGCACACTATGAATTACTGCGGGAAGTAGCACGGTTTGGCGGTGCTTTCCCTGATTTCGTGATACGTGGCAAGGCGGGCTGGGAACCGGCACCGGCGCATCATCTGGAAGGTGATTATGACGGCATGATGTATTACAACGCCTGCCGGGTGCCTTGGCGACTGGCCTCCGCAGCGCTAGAAAACAATGATCGGGAAGCGCAGCATCTGCTGAAGATTTTCGACCGGGGTATTGGCCAAGTCTGCAATTCGCAATTCATGGCCGGTTACAATTTGCAAGGTGAAGCACTCAATGACTGGACGGACGGTGCTTTTACCGCGCCACACATGTGCAGCCTGCGGGTTAATCAGCGCACTCACGATCTTCAGGAGGCGAAAGAGCAGCAGTTCAGCGCCCATGAAACCTATTATCAGGACAGCCTTCGTTTGCTGGCACTCTGTCTGGTCACAGGCAATACCTTTACCCTCAAGTGCAAAAGTGCCTGAAACTGCTGAAAAACCACTAGAGTTTTATCGTAAATCCCGCTTGGATTTGTTAGGCTCAGCCACTTGAAAACAACAAACATGTTTTCAGCCTGTTTGTGGTAGCACCATCTAAAGGAGAAGCGGTATGAGTTGGCAGCGAACTGTTCTGCGTGTAGATTTAACCCAAGGCCAATGCAGCCGCGAAGCCCTGAACATGGACTGGGCACACCAGTACCTCGGCCAACGCGGACTGGGCAGCAAGTACCTGCTGGAAAACATGGATCCGGCAGTCGATGCACTCTCACCAGACAATGCACTCATTTTTGCCACTGGGCCACTGACGGGAACGATGGCCTCTACGGGTGGGCGGTATTCAGTGATTACCAAAGGCCCACTCACGGGTGCAATTGCCTGCTCCAATTCGGGCGGCAAATTTGGTGCTGAACTGAAAAACGCCGGTTATGATCTGGTCATCATTACCGGCAAGTCGCCTGAGCCGGTTTATCTCTCCATTGAAAACGACCAGGCTGAATTACGCAGTGCTGCTCACCTCTGGGGCAAGACGGTGTGGGAGGCGGAAGACATCCTGCTGAAAAGCCACCGCGACCCCCAGCTACGGATTGCCAGCATTGGCCAAACTGGGGAAAACCTGTGCCGCTATGCCTGTGTGGTGAATGACCTGCACCGCGCTGCCGGACGTTCCGGCGTAGGTGCCGTCATGGGTTCCAAAAATCTTAAATCCATTACCGTGCGTGGCACTAAAGGTGTGCGCGGGGATGGCGACATGCGCCAGTTATTCAAGGTGATCAATACCGTCAATGCGCGCATGGACAGTAAAGATGGCCTGTCCCGTGATGGCACGATTGCGATGATGGATGTGACCAACAGCTACGGCGCACTCCCGACCCGGAATAACCGCGATGTGCAGTTTGAAGGTGCAGAAAAACTCAATGCCGAAGCGATGCAAACCCCGAATGCCGCTGGCCATACCAATCTGGTGCGCAATGCGGCCTGCTTTGGCTGTACCATCGGCTGTGGGCGTATCTGCAAAATTGACCCAAATCACTTCTCGGTAAAAGACAAGCCGCAATACCACGGCGCGTCGGGTGGGCTGGAATATGAAACCGCCTATTCACTCGGCGCAGCGTGTGGTGTGGATGATATGGATGCGGCCACTTATGCCGGTTTCCTCTGCAATGAATACGGCATGGATCCGATTTCACTCGGTGGCTCGATTGCAGCGGCGATGGAACTGTTTGAAATCGGCGTACTAACCGAGGCGGATACCGGTGGTTTGAAACTCCATTTTGGTTCGGCAGAAGCGCTGTGTGTCCTGACTGAACTCACCGCCCGCAATGAGGGCATAGGCCGCGACATCGCGCTCGGTTCGAAGTTAATGACCGCCAAATACGGCCACCCGGAATTGGCGATGGTCGCCAAGGGACAGGAATTTGCCGCCTATGACGGGCGCGGCATGCAGGGCATGGGCTTGGCTTACGCCACCAGCAACCGGGGTGCCTGTCATTTACGCGCTGACCCTTATGGCAGCGATTTCAAGACGACACAAACCCAAGGCAAAGCGGCCATTGTCAAAAGCTCGCAAGACGAAATTTCCTTCATTGACTCCAGCGGTCTGTGCCTGTTCCCCAGTGGGAGTGGCTGGACAATCAATGATTATGTCGAGCTGGTGAATGCGGCCTGTGAAGGCGAGTGGGATGAGGCGCGCATGCGTGCCACCGGTGAGCGCATCTGGAATCTGGAGCGCCAGTTCAACCTGCAAGCAGGCCTGAGCAAAGCAGACGACACGCTGCCCCCGCGCATCCTGCAGGAACCGGCTAACAGCGGTGTCGCCAAGGGACTGGTGTGTAAGCTGGACGAGATGCTACCGGAGTATTACCAGTTGCGCGGCTGGAACGAGCAAGGCGTGCCGACCACCGATACTCTCACCCGTCTGGGTTTGTGAATCGTGCTGATTCAGGTGAAAATGCTCGGTGACCTGCGCCAGTACCTGCCCGCTGGCAGCCGATTTACCCGCTGCCAGCTGGAGGTGGCGGATGGCTCCCTGCCCGCTATCTTGCAAAGGCTGCCTATCCCGGCAGATAAAGAGTATTTGTTGATCCTCAAGGACACCTTAGTGCCAGCGGAGGATTACGCGACCACCCAGCTGGAAGAGGGCGACGAGCTAACGGTGTTTCCACCAATCAAGGGCGGTTAAAAAGCGGTTAAAAGGCGGCTGAAACGAAAGACCGGGCTAAAGGCTAAATCTTTCCATCCCTTATCCTGCGTGCTATGCTTGTGCCCTGAAAAGCTGATAACAAATCAATATTCAAGTTGTTATTTTATCGGCATATTTCAATGCAGGAGGAGGTATATGACTGAGGTTAATTTCTCGGGCAACTTGTCGCAACGGCGCAGTGGTATAGAAACCCAGTGGAGCCGTTTTCAGGCGGGTAGCCCGTTTCTAAAAGTGGATCATGTCCGTGATGACATTATTTCTTCCTGGCAACGCAGCGCCCAGTTTATCCAGCCGCGCCAGATTAATGCGCCTGCTGACGACGAATACACTACCCGCCATCTCTGGAAAGACTCTTTACTGCGCCAGGCCGCTCAACGTGAGCGTGAACAGATCATGCAACTGGCCAACGAAGGGGAGCTGGTGGCCGCCATCGCTGATCCCAGTGGTCGCCTGCTGTGGACCTTCGCCAGTAATCACATGGTCAAACGCGCCGAAGCTGTCAATTTTACCGCAGGTGGCCATTGGGATGAACGTTCGGTCGGCACCAACGCGGTAGGCCTGTCCTTAAGCTTGCGGCGCTCAGTCACTGTTTTTTCATCAGAACACTACCTGCCCTTCGTACATGACTGGACTTGTTACGCCGCCCCCATTCTGCACCCGCAATCCGGTGAATGCCTCGGCACCCTCGATATGTCCACTACCTGGAACCGGCACACCCCCTTGGGTCAGGCGGCGGTGACTGAGCTTGCGCGTTCCATCGCCCGCTGCCTGCCCAATGAATTACCGCGTGCCGAACTGGAAATTCATGCACTCGGCCAGCCACGTGTTATTTTCCGGGGTAAAACCATTAACCTGCCGCTACGGCATATTGAAATACTCTGTCTGCTGGCACTTAACCCACAGGGGCTCAGACTGGAAAGTTTTCATGCAGCACTCTATGGTGATTCATCCGTATCGACGGCCACCCTGAAGGCAGAAATATCCCACCTGCGTCGCCTGCTGGACGGACAAATCGGCTCCCGCCCCTATCGCCTGCTGATGCCGGTTTGGGCAGACTTCATTCATGTCTGGCAAGCATTGCACCAGCAGCAAAGTAACGAAGCGATTTCACTCTATCGAGGCACTTTTCTGCCACAATCCGAATCACCCGAACTGGAAGAATGGCGGCACTGCATTGATGCAGTGATGGGGCAAGCCCTGGATGCCTGCCATGATCCTGCCGTGCTCATGGACAAACTGTGCCGGAGTACAGCGGGTAGTGAACTGGTGCGTGAACGTCTGTCTGAATTGGTCATGCGCTAAGCACTACACACCAGACCGCCCCAAAAAGAACGGGGCAAAATGCCCCGTTAACACCACTAGGAGGAGAGTGAGTTTAAGTTATAGCCCGCTGGTTTTAGAAAAAACCGAGTGGGTTGATGTCATAGCTGACCAACAGATTTTTGGTTTGCTGGTAATGGTCGAGCATCATTTTGTGTGTTTCACGGCCAACCCCTGATTTTTTGTAGCCACCAAAGGCCGAATGGGCTGGGTACAGGTGATAGCAGTTAGTCCAGACCCGTCCGGCCTGAATCCCACGCCCCATGCGGTAAGACAGGTTCATGTCCCGCGTCCATACCCCCGCTCCTAGGCCAAACTCAGTATCATTGGCAATCGCGAGTGCTTCTGCCTCATCCTTGAAGGTGACAACCGATACCACCGGGCCAAAGATTTCTTCCTGAAACACGCGCATGTTGTTAGTGCCTTTCAGGAAAGTAGGCTGAACATAAAACCCGCTGTCCAGCTCAGCACCCAGCGACTCAGTACCCCCTCCACTGATCACCTGTGCACCCTCGTCACGACCAATCTGGATGTAACTCAGAATTTTCTGGTATTGCTCTTCAGATGCCTGTGCCCCCACCATGACTTCCGTATCCAGTGGGTGGCCGCGCTTGATCTGGGCAGCACGTTCAACCACCAAACCGATAAATTTTTCGTACATTGACTCCTGCACCAGCAGGCGTGATGGGCAAGTACAAACCTCACCCTGATTGAAGAAAGCCAGCACGGCACCCTCAACCGCTTTGCTGATAAAGGCATCCTCCTGATCCATTACGTCTGCAAAAAAGATATTGGGCGACTTGCCACCCAGCTCGACGGTGGAAGGGATAATATTCTCCGCTGCACATTTCATGATGTGCGAACCGACCGGCGTAGAGCCTGTGAAAGCAATTTTGGCAATACGCCGGCTGGTTGCAAGTGCCTGCCCGGCCTCTTTACCGTAGCCATTGACGACATTCACCACGCCCGCCGGGAGCAAATCAGCAATTAGCTCCATCATCAGCATGATCGACGCTGGCGTTTGTTCAGCAGGCTTCAAAACTACGCAGTTACCCGCTGCCAGCGCGGGTGCCAGCTTCCAGCAGGCCATCAACAACGGGAAGTTCCACGGAATAATCTGTCCGACCACACCCAATGGCTCATGAAAATGGTAGGCCACGGTATGCTCGTCAATTTCACCCATCGTCCCTTCTTGGGCACGAATACAACCGGCGTAATAACGGAAATGGTCAACACACAAGGGCACGTCAGCATTCAGTGTTTCGCGCACCGCTTTGCCATTGTCCCAAGTTTCAGCAACAGCCAGCATTTCCAGATTCGCTTCCAGCCGGTCAGCAATTTTCAACAAGGTATTAGAACGTGTCGCTACCGAAGTTTTCCCCCAGGCATCACGGGCAGCATGGGCGGCATCCAAAGCCAGCTCAATGTCTTCAGCAGTCGAACGGGCAATACGGCAGAACGGTTTGCCATTGACCGGTGAAATGTTATCGAAATACTCACCCCGCACCGGTGCGACCCACTCACCACCGATAAAATTGTCATAATGGGCTTTGAAATTGACGACAGCACCATCACTATTTGGATTCGCGTATTGCATGTTCACCTTCTCCTTTTGCATAAACATTCACAGTGGGGTCAACAGCACCAGGCCTGACCATAAGGAGAAGATTACCTGAGCGTGGGTAGGGAAATGGTAGGGCTAATCAGTCCAACTCGACCGGCTGCACCGCCACTAGTTCCAGCCCGGCTTCTGCCCAGCCATCGGTGCCGTCTTTGAACCAGTACACACGCGTGTAGCCATAGTCACGCACCCGTTGTACGGTATTCCACGACATCCAGCAGTCAGCTACACAAAAAAACACCACCGGGTAATTTTTATCACCCGCCGTCAAACGCGTTAGATGGGTTTGCAGGTAGTTGTCCAGATCCGGCTCCAGGCGTGCATACCCGACATTCGGTAACCAGACGGCACCCGGCAAGCTCAGGTGCGCTTCATTCGGCAACCAGGTACTGCCAAAGCCTTCCTCTACCCGGCGCAGAATCGCCCAGACATCCACCAGTACCGGCGACGGCTCCCGCTGTTGCAGGGTTTGCAGTTCACTGATATTCAGCGTAATCCCGTTTGGCACACAGGCAGGCGTTGGCCCACGGTAACGATCCAGCTTGAGGGTGGCGGGCATCTCGGCCGTGCGTTCACAAGTGCTGATACCCAAAGGTTCAGGATCAGGGGCGGATTCAGAATCAGCCGAACAGGCAGCCAACATACCCCAGCAGGGCATGCCCAACCAGAGAACAACAAACAGAAGGGAACGACGGGGTCGTACATGTACCCGTGTCAGCAGCACATTCTTCATTCGACCGGCATAACGGGCTGTAGCACCTTTTCCTCCAAAGCAGGAAACAGGTGAGTGACCGAACGCCGCAGCTCATCGTTGGCAAGGCTGATATTTTTAAAGCGCTCCGGAATCGGGGTCTGCATGATTTCGGCCATGTCCATACCTTCATCTGCCCCGGCTTGCAAGGTCGTCACCAGCCATTGCAGATAATCGCGGGTCTGGGCGATGGGTGCAGTATCTTTGGCAACCGCGCCATGCCCCGGTACCAGTATTTTGAAAGGCAAATCCTGAATCACTGCCAGCGCCGCCAGCCACTCGGCCACATTCGCATTGGGAGTGGTGGCCGCCCGGTTGTTAAACACCAGATCACCACTGAACAGGACACCGGTCGTATGGTCAAACAACATCAGGTCACCCGCCGTATGCCCTTGCAGCGCAATAAATTCCAGCTCATGCCCACCAACCGTCTCCTTGCCAACTTGCACTTCTTGAGTCGGCAAACTCACCTGAGTGCCACGCATCCAGTCGCCAACCATGCGGTACATGTTGTCACTAAACATACCACCCTGCGTCTGCATAGCCCGTTTGCTGGCGGGCAAAGCATAGACCGGTACATCGGCATACACTTGGTTACCCAAGAAGTGATCAGGGTGGTGGTGGGTCAGATAAACACGCACCACCGGTTGAGTAGTGACCCGCGCAATCGCCGCGCGTTGTTGCTCGGCAAACCGTTTCGAGGGGCCACTATCAATCACGATAACCCCCGCCTCGGTCACGATAAAACCGGTGTTAACGATATTGCCACCATTCTTGCGGGTAAAATCTTCACTCAGCCCGACAAACACATACGTATCTGCTGCCACCTGTTCAGCCTGCAGGTGATAATCAAACGGCTCCGTACCAGCGGGGTGGCTAGCCTCCACCTCCGTAGTGGCGGCAGATGCTAGCGGAACAGCCAGCCAGCTAATACAGACCATGCAAAACACAAACAGTCTCATTGTACGATCAAGACCTCGATTTTATTCCCGTTATTGTCGCGCCCATCCAGCAGGAAGCGCTGCTGGTTGCCCACATCCAGGCTCAGCATCGGATTTTCGCTCACTGGCTCAAACAACTCCAGCCCACCCATCACTTGTTGTGTATCAGAATTTTTCAGCTGCAGTTTTTCAATATGAAAGGCCGGAATACCGTCTGCCAGCCCAGTATCCATCGGGTGCATGACCCGTACCCGCAAGCGGTTACTTTCGCCAGGGCGGTTCCACAGTTTGGCCGACACATGCCCCAGCGAACTCGCCCAACTACCACTGCCAGTGCCCACACTGGGCAAGGTACAACCGCCCCCGGCTGCGTCAATCCAGACGGCACCGACATGCCAGACCCCATCCGGGGTTTTCGCCGCCACCCGCACCGGTGAGCCTTGCTGCAGTTTCATGCGGAACGACAAATTGGGTAACAGTTCACCCGGTGTAAACTTCAACACCAGTGGCAACGGGTTCAGGTCAGCGAATACAACAATCTCATCCACCTTACCCAGCCTGGTCGCCTTGAAAGAGACCGGCACATTGAGCGAGTCTTCAGCGCTGGCCGGTGCCAATACTTCGACCTGCTCATCAAACACGACCGGGCCATTGTCCAGAAAACGCTGGTGCATGACGCCCCATTGCGGGGAGTTCAGGGGATCAATGCTTGCAGAGGAAGTGGAGCTATCCGTTGCACGGGCGGGTGTGGTCAGTATCAGCAGACAGACGCTATAACAGGCGGGATAACAGACGGGTGACCAATAGCGTCCCAGCCAGGTGCTATGGCTTTTTGTCGACCGGGTGTTTGACCGGGCTTTCGACCAAATTGTGTTATTGCGCTGCATAAAACCCACCTCCCGCAGGTATCTGGCTACACTTGGAAATTTTTTACTTAACTCGCTTCTTTCACTGTTTAATTCACTTTAGCTTGGGGTGCAATGGCCGGTGGCTGGTAAGTAACACCGTAATCCTTGAATACCTTTTCGACCACCCCTTCCTGCACCATGGCCGCCATCGCCGTATTCAGGGTAGCGGTTAAATCCTCATGGCTAGCCTTGACCGCCAGACCCAAAGCCCAGGTATCACGCGACAGCCCCGGAGTCACCAACCGCTGGACAACGATACTATCCGGTTTCTCCGTCAGCAAACCCTCCACTTCACCCTGCGGCCCCATGATCGCGGCGATTTCTCCGGCTTTCAGTGCGGCAACGGCTTCGGTCAGGTTTTTATAATGATGAATATTAGGGCTGATCTTGCCTTCTACTGCGCGCAATAAATAAAAGTCACTTAAGGTGTCCAGTTCAACCCCGATCGGCTGGCTAGTGAAATTGGCAATAGTAGGCTGCTGGCCGACTTTGCGGGTGTCAAAGGCAAACACCAGTCTTTCCAGTTGGTAAGGTGAAATAAAACTGACTTGATCCACCATTTTTGCGAAGTCACGATCCACCGGTGCATGCAGCATCACATCAGCCACTCCGCCCCCCAGATAATGTCCTTTCCAGACATTATTCCGCAAATCGTCTTCGACATTTTCATCCGGCGTCACCAGACGAATGGACGCGCTCACCCCCACCCGTTTGGCGAGTTCCTTGGCCAGATCAACGTCAATGCCTTTTGCCACGCCTTTTTCCAGATAGGAATAAGGCGGGAACTCTTTATAAACAGCCACTTCCAGAATACCTTTTGCTTTCACTTTCGCCAATTGGCTGTCAGGGTCAGTAGCGGTATGGCTGGAAGTGGGTTCGGGTTTTGCTTCCGTATTCAGTTCAGTTTTTTTTTCCGGCGTTTCCGGAGTCGCAGCAGGTTCTGCCGGTTTCTCTTCCGTGGCAGCTGTTGCAGCAGCCGGCTCTGCCGGCTTTTCTTCTGCCGTGGCAGTAGCGACGGCAGCAGGAGCTGGGCCTGCCTCGGCAGTTTCTACCGAAATGGATTCCAGCCAGGCGCGAACGGCCCACAGACCTTCCTGGCTGACAATGCCCTCAAACTTGGGCATATAAGTCACACCATTACGCACTGCGCCATCACGCACCCGCATCAGGTAAAACTCATCGCCTTCTTGCCCATTCGGCAACTCACGCAGATCCGGCGCAATGCCGCCAGAAACCGCTTCCAGCCCGTGGCAACGGGCACAGTTGGAGTTATAAGCTGAAGCACCAATCTGGATTGCTCTTTCATTGCCGACATAAGGATTGACTTCCCGCCACTCCTCACCCAAAGGTTCCAGCCCGGTAGTATCCACCGCCTGCGGCACCACATCGCCATGCGCCCAGACAGAATGAGAGGAAGCCAGCGCTAATGTCGCTAGCAATAGAGGCAACGCCCGCTTTTGAAAAACTTGCATCATATGAGATTCACCCGGATTAAGATTAAGAAAAAATAGCCAGCTACGCTGCAAAATAAATGCGGCAAGGACGGGAGATTTATCAAGACTCACTCTCGCCCTTGCCGCCGATCAAACGCTTAGGATGCCTTGTCGGCAGTGGGGGTTTGTGCCGCTTTAGTCGCAGCTGCTGCGTCTTTGGGCAACTTGAAGACCCACAGGCTGCCGCCCTGGTTCAGGTACTTGACCTTCTTGGCGACATCGCCACCCCACAGTGGTACGGCACCACCCCAGCCGGAAGCGACCGCCACAAATTGCTCGCCATCCTGCTCCCAGGTGATCGGGCAACCGACTACGCCGGAACCGGTCTGGAATTTCCAGACTTCTTCGCCCGTGGTCGCATTAAAGGCTTTCAGATAACCTTCCGGCGTACCGGTGAATACCAGGTTCCCGCCCGTGGTCAGCACGCCACCCCAAAGGGGTGCACCATTTTTCGCTTCCCAGACAATCTTGCCGGTTGTCGGATCAATCGCCCGCAGTGCACCGATATAATCATCATTCAGCGTCTTGATGGTAAAGCCAGCACCCAGATAAGCACCGCCTTTTTTGTAGGTAATCGGCTCGTTCCAGATGTCCATGCCCCACTCATTGGCAGGCACATAAAACAGCTTGGTGTCTGGGCTATAGGCCATTGGCATCCAGTTTTTGCCACCGAGGAATGACGGTGCTGAGAATACTGACTTACCTTTTTCATCCTTGCCAGGATCACCGGGGCGATTGTCTTCAATGAACACCGGGCGACCGGTTTTCAGATCAATTTTTTCTGCCCAGGTAATTTGATTGACGAACGGGGTTGCATTGATCAGCTTGCCGTCTTCACGATTGATGACATAGAAGAAGCCATTACGATCAGCGTGGCCTGCCGCCTTGATAATCTTGCCATCTTTCTCAAGATCGAAGGACACCATTTCGTTGACGCCATCAAAGTCCCAGCCGTCATTCGGCGTGAACTGGTAATGCCATTTGATTTTGCCGTCATCAGGATTGATTGCCAGCGTAGAAGTGGAATACAGGTTATCGCCCGGACGCAAGTGGGAATTCCACGGCGCAGGATTACCGGTACCAAAGAAAATCGTGTCGGTTTCAGGGTCATAAGTCCCCCCCAGCCAGGTCGCCGCACCACCCGTTTTCCAGAGGTCACCCGGCCAGGTTTTGCCCGCTTCGCCGCCCGTGATGCCGTTGTCTTTGCCATCCAGCGTCCCCATGTGACCTTCTACGGTCGGACGTGACCAGACCAGCTTGCCGGTCTTGGCATCGCGCGCATCAACCCGGCCAATCACACCGAACTCACCACCGGATACACCAGTAATCACTTTGCCTTTAACAATAATCGGTGCCGCAGTCGCAGAATAACCGGCTTCAAAATCACCCAGCTTTTCTTTCCAGACGACTTTACCGGTGTCCTGATCCAAGGCAACCAGTTGAGCGTCCAGAGTAGCGAAGATAAACAGGTTGTCATACAGCGCACCACCGCGATTCACCACGTCACAGCACGGCAGGATGTTGTCAGGCAGACGGTGATCATATTGCCAGATTTCTTCGCCGGTTTTTGCATCCATCGCAAAGGCACGCGAATAGGAACCGGTTACAAAAATCTTGCCATTGTGTACCAGCGGCTGTGATTCCTGACCGCGCTGCTTCTCGCCACCAAAGGAAAACGCATAAGCAGGCACCAGGCCTTTAATCGTGTCGGGATTTAGAGTTGCCAGCGGACTGAAGCGCTGGCCTTGTAGACCAATACCATAACTAACGACACTACTGGTATTTTTTGCATCATTGAGAATGTCTTCATCGGTTACACCCGCCGCACTGGCAGTCACACTGCCAAACCCCAGACCTATCGCCAGCACCAAGGATAGCTTCTTCAACCCGTTAATTCGTTTCATCGCACTCATATTGACCCTCTGTCAGATACTCATCATTAAGGACAACGGCGTTCTACAGATTACAAAGCCAGTATTCGGAGCGGAAACTGGCTCTCCTCCTCATTGAACTCCACTTGATACGGGAGTCTACTGTGGGTCAGGTTGGGTAAAGGTTGGGATGTACGCAAAAAACCGGATATTCAGGCTTTGGGCGGTGCTGATCCAGAAGGCTTGCTCCGCCGCTGGTGTGGTTTTCGGCTGCCTGCACCCTCTTTACCCGCAGGCTTGCCACCGCGTGGTTTGGCGCGGTTAATATGGCGCGGTCTCTCCAGCTCAGGCACCAGTTCAGCGCTGATGCTCATCACTGGCAGCGCTTTGCCCGTATATTCTTCAATATCCGGCAGGTAAAAGGCGGTGTCTTCACACGCGAAACTGTGCGCCTCACCCGAAGCCCCCGCCCGCGCCGTCCGGCCAATCCGGTGCACGTAATCTTCCGCAATTTGTGGCAGATCGAAGTTAAACACGTGGGACACTTCCGGGATGTGCAAACCGCGTGCGGCCACATCGGTCGCGATCAGCACCTGATGCTTGCCTTCACCAAATTCAGCCAGTAAGCGTTCGCGCTTGCTTTGGCGCACATCACCGGAAATCATTGCTGACTTGATACGATTCGCCAGCAGATAAGCATCAATTTTTTCCGCATTGTGCTTGGTGTTCACGAACACAATGGCACGGAAAGGTTCAAGCTGGCGAATCAGCCCCACCAGTAAAGGAATTTTTTCGTTATTGGCCGGAAAGTACACATGCTCAACGATATTGTCGGCACTGACCGATTCGGTTTCAATTTTCACCGGCACCGGGTTATTCATGTGCTCGTAGGCCAGCTCCAGCACTTTTTGTGACAGGGTCGCCGAAAACAGCATGTTCAGGCGCTTTTCTGGTGCAGGCAAGCGCCGCAACAGAAAACGCACGTCCTGAATAAAGCCCATGTCAAACATGCGGTCGGCCTCATCCAGCACCAGCACCTGCGTTTGTTTGAAGTCATAGATATTCTGTTTCCAGTAATCAATCACCCGCCCCGGTGTCCCGATCAGGACATCGACCGGCTCCTCGAACTGGCGGCGCTGCTTGTCATACCCCGCCCCCCCGTAGACCAGAACACTGCGCAAACCGGTATGCTTGCCCAGGGTTTCCGCATCACGGGCAATCTGGATAGCCAGTTCGCGGGTAGGCGCAAGAATCAGGCAACGCACACTGCCCGGTTGCGGGTCGGTGAGCGGTTGCTCCAGCAGCCGCTGGAACACAGCGACCATGAAGGCGGCTGTTTTACCGGTGCCGGTTTGTGCCTGGCCGGTAACATCCTGCCCCGCCAAAGCCAGCGGCAGGGTTTCTGCCTGAATACGTGAGCATTGCTCAAAGCCTGCTTCTTTCAGCGAGGCGAGCAGGCGTTCATCCAGTTTGAATGAATCAAAACGTGTGTCACTAAGGTATAGGTTTTCCATGCGCGCAGCATAGCATAAGGCAACATAAAGCTCAGTGTCTTTACACCCTTTTTACGGACATTTTTTAACAAAAAATTAACAAAAAACAGCTCAGGCTCTCTCCTGTCGCCTGATGACAAGCAGATTGACATCAACCCATCATTTCGTCTCATTGTTGACAATATTGAAACACAGATCAAAAAACTCAAAAAAACAAATACTTTTATACCTGAAATAAACCAAATCTGATACTCATACTCTATACTACGCGCTTTTAAACAAGCTCGACTGAAATCTCGCCTGAGCATTGTCGACACTTGTGGCAAGACTTACATTTTTAACATGGGACACATCATGAACCTTGATACACCTTTATCCGCTCATTTGGAATCCACGCTGGGCCTGACGGGCCTGCAAGCCATCCACTGGAATCTGTCGGCACCGGCGCTCTATGAAGCAGCCCTACACCGGAGTGAAGCCAGCGTCGGCAACGGCGGTACACTGGTCGCCTATACCGGCTCCTTTACCGGACGTGCACCGAATGACAAGCGCATCGTCGACGAGCCGAGCAGCCACGACAAGGTGTGGTGGGGCGCAGTCAACAAGGGCATAAGCGCAGCGCATTTTGATGCGGTGCTGGCGGATGTGGTTGATTTTCTGGCTGACCGGGAAGTGTTTGTACAGGATCTGCTGGCAGGCGCTGACCCGGCGACTGAGCTACCGGTACGCATCATCACCCAGACCGCCTGGCACAACCTGTTCGCGCGTAACATGTTTATTCGCCCCGGTGACCTTGGCCGCACGCTGGCCGTCGATGAACCACAATTCACGGTGATTCATGTGCCGGACATGCTGGCCGATCCCACGCGGCATGGCACGCACTCAACCGCCTTTGTATTGCTGAATTTTGCGCGGCGGCTGGTGTTGATCGGTGGCACGCATTACGCCGGTGAGATCAAGAAATCGATTTTCTCGGTCATGAACTACCTGTTGCCGCTGCAAGGCATTATGTCCATGCATGCCTCTGCCAATGTCAACGAGCAAGGCGAAGTCGCCATTCTGTTTGGTTTGTCTGGCACCGGCAAAACTACCCTGTCGGCTGACCCGGAACGCAAGCTGATCGGCGATGATGAACATGGCTGGAGTGCGCAGGGTGTGTTCAATCTGGAAGGCGGCTGTTACGCCAAAGTGATTAACCTTTCGGCTGAACAGGAGCCGATGATCCATGCCACCACCCACACCTTCGGCACCGTGCTGGAAAACGTGGTGATGGATGCGGCTACCCGTGAGCTGGATCTGTTTGATAACAGCATCACCGAGAACACCCGCGCCTGCTACCCGATCACCCAGATGCCGGATGCACTTTATCCTGGCAAGGCGGGGCACGCGACCCACATTATCATGTTGACCTGTGATGCGTTTGGTGTGTTGCCGCCGATCTCGAAGCTGACCACCGCCCAGGCCATGTACCATTTCCTGTCCGGCTATACCGCCAAGGTCGCAGGCACTGAAAAAGGGGTGACCGAACCGACCACCACCTTCAGCACCTGTTTTGGTGCGCCCTTCATGGCCTTACACCCGTCGGTTTATGCTGATCTGCTGGGCGCGAAGATCAATGAACATCAAGTGTCCTGTTGGTTGTTGAATACCGGCTGGAGTGGTGGCTCGTATGGGGTGGGTAAACGCATGAAAATCAGCCATACGCGCAGTATGCTGAATGCCGCACTGCGCGGTGATCTGGATACAGTCACGCTGCGGGTTGACCCGGTGTTTGGCCTGAATATCCCGATCAGCTGCCCGGATGTACCCGCCGAGGTGCTCGACCCGGCCTCGACTTGGGCGGACAAAAGTGCCTATACGCAAAAAGCCCAACAACTGGCGGCGGCTTTCCATGCCAATTTTGCGCAGTTTGCCGAGTATGTCAGCGCTGACGTGCGTGCAGCGGGGCCATTGGCGGGGGCTGGGCGTTAGAGCGTTAAGGCAAGCCCTGTTTACGCACGGCCTGCGGGGATTGCCGGTAATGACGGGTGAAGCAGAGCGAGAAATTACTCGCCTCGCTGAAGCCGCATAATTCGGCAATCTTCCCGATCGGCCAGCGGGTTTGTAACAAGAGGGTGCGGGCATGATTCAGGCGTAACTGCCGGTAATGCTGCATCGGTGTTGTGTCATAGCGCTGCTGAAACTGGCGGCTGAAAGTGCGCGGGTGCATGTTCACCATCCCCGCCAGCTGCGCGAGGGACAGCGGGTGCGCAAGAGTCGTCTGCATATAGGCCTCGGCGCGTTCCACCTGATTCAGGCGCTGCGTCGCCGGGTGTTCACTCGCGACCGGCAGCGGTGAACCGTGGCAATACAGAATATGGGTCACTTCTTTCAACTGGGCGGGCGTAATGCACTGCTCCAGCAAACGCAGCATCATGTCCGCCACCGATAACCCCCCCGACGCACTGAAAAAACGCTCACTACAGGCAATCCCGCCGGTGGTAATCTTGATCTCGGGGTATTGCTGCTGAAACAGCGCGCCAAACTCCCAGTGAATCGCCACCGGCGTAGCGGGCAACACCCCAGCGGCGGCCAGTGCAAACGCACCGGTATCCATGCAGCCCATCACCACGCCCGCCTGATGCTGCGCACATAACCAGTCCAGCACCGGTGCACGCAGACTTTGCTCCGGCTCAAACCCGGTGATCACCAGAATACAATCCAGCGGCGCACTCTCCGCCCAACTGCCCGCTGGCTGCACCACATAACCGTTGCAGGACACCGCTGGCTGATTGTCCACCGTGAACACCTGCCACTGGAAATGCGCCGCATCCAGCACCCGGTTGGCAATACGCAGGGTATCAATCACCAGATCGAGATTGAGCATGATGAATTGATTGGCGAGGAGAATGCCGGTGCGCATGGGGATGCCTCAGTGGGTGGTTAGAAGTCAGCAGTCAGAATGCAGCAAGCGCCAGGGGAAACTCAAGCACTCCACACCACACGAAACCCCAGATTGCTGCCCCGATTGTAAGGAGGATCCCCGTACCGAATCGCACACTGCACGAAGTCGGAAATATCGTACCAGGAGCCACCACGAACTATGCGCAAAGAATAAGCATCTTGTTTGTCCCGCTGGTTCTCTTTTTGGCTCCATTTTTTATAGGTGAAATCCAGGGAGCCACCCTTTTTTCCCCATTGACTACTCGTCCACTCCCAGCTATTACCGCTCATATCATGCAAGCCAAACGCTTTGCCAGCAGGAAACAGACCCGCTGCCGAAGTGCGATTCAGACCAGTATCTCCGTAGTTCCCCTGTAACTTATCGGCTTCATTCCCCCAAGCATATCGCCAGCCAGCCTCACCGCGCGCTGCATATTCCCACTCTGCCTCAGTGGGCAGACGTACCTTACTCGCGCACACACCTTGCTCGTTCAGCCATTCGCAAAAGGCTAACGCCTCATACCAGCTGACTCCCACTACCGGATGATTCGGGTTATTCCATTGATTTTGTTCCCAATACCAAGGCTGGCGGCGGGTCTTTTCCCCAGCCAACCAGTTTGCATAATTCTTTTTCACGTCGGGATTATCATCCAACAATGACAAATCAGCCGGTTCGCCTTGCCACCAGTCATGAGCCGCCGTACAGGTTTGCCAATAGCGTTCTGTTTGATAGCCACCTGCGGCTACAAAGCTGGCAAATTGTGCATTGGTGATGGGGTAACGCGCCATCTGGAAACCCTTCACCAACACCTCATGCCGAGGGGTCGAATGTTTAAAAAAGTCATGAGTAACCTCGTCGTCGGTAAAACCCATCAATAAAGTGCCACCTTCAATCGAGACCCAGTCTATATCAGGCAGACCAGTGTGCTCACCTGTGGTAATCAGCCCCACACCGGGGCGTGGGTCGCCCAGCTCGCCCAATAAGCGACCCGCTTCAGCGCGTGACTCTATCTCCGCTATACCGTCCTGCATCAAGCCCAGCAAACGCTGCTGGATTTTCCGGGTCATACGGTTACCCAGCACCGATGCACCGACATCATTCAATGCCTCACCCGCAAACAAGATATGCTCCGCCTCACCCGAGCCCAGCAAAGCTTCCAGAATCGCATTGGCTTTCTCCGGGTCGGTATTCACCGAAGCCATCACCCCCAGAGCCAGCAACAGCGTTTCCTTCCAGTGCTTCGGTTGCTGTAGTAAAACAGGTAGTTCATTGCACAAGGCCTTTTCCCGTTCCAGCGCCAAGCCGAAACCAGCCAGGTATTCCTCAAACGTCAGATGAATAAAACCGTATTGCTGGTGGCCTTTCTCGATCAGCAGGTTGGAATATTTGTGTACCGAATTCAGAAATCCTTTGGTCTGCTCACCGGCTTCCTTGCGGGTATAGCCATCATCCAAATAGTACGCCAACAAATAATCATGCATCGCCTCTTCACGAATCAGTCCGCCTTGTGGATTCACCCGGCGCAAATGCAACGCCAATTTCGCCAGCAAACGCTGGGTCGGCGAGAAATCAATCTCCAGCCCGATGGGCTGCTTGTCCAAGCTGCGGCTGCGATTCCAGCTACGCAAGAGTGTCCCCATATAAAGGTTATACAGTTCCACCCGGCGGTGCGGCAAAGTCACCCCTTGCCGTTTGATCAACGCCAGCAAAGAAGCCAGCAAGGGATTACCGGCCAAATGCCGAATCCCCTGATTACGCCTGATCACCTCCACCAGCGCTGTCTGTTCACGCTCTGCATTCTGCCGCACGGTTTCTGAATGAGCGCCACGCTGCACTGCCAACTCGGCAGCCAAGGTGAATTGCGTAAAAAATCGCTCAATTTCCTCGGTATTCCAGTCATTTAAAGCCACCGTCTGCCAACGTGGATCGACCAGCGGGTAATCACGGTAACCCACAAACCGGCTAGTCACGACCATACGGTTGCCAGTTTTCAATTCCCCCTGCGGATCAGGCACCCAAGAACGCACAAAATGTTCAACCTGTGAAACCACCTCACCCCGGTTATTGCCGACCTCATCCAGCCCATCCATCAGGATAAAAGCCCTTTGCTGCTGAAGCGCCCCGGCAAACAAACGCTGTAATTTGCCACGCTCCAACTGGCTACGCTTGGCATGGAAATATTCAGGCAAATAATCCTCAAAGCTGATGCGCCCACGCTCCAGCTCCTTGCTATAGGCATTCAGGGGCAACAGAATTGGCAACGGTGCATTCTCACGCTGAGCCAGCCCTAAAGCCAGCCGTTTCATACTGGTCGATTTACCGCTACCGGGGTCACCCAACACGACCAAAGCCTGCTGCGTATTAATCCATTGTTCGACGGGCAAAGCCGCCGCTTCCGTGCGCAAAATCTCCTGCTCCAGCTTATCCGGGTCGGCCTCCATCACTGCCTTGCTACCACAATAAAAGCGCCCGCCCAGACGGTGCCACGACTCTCCATCCGGTGTATCCTGACGGGCACGCAATGGCACATAGACCGACTCCAGCGTTAGCCCGCTGGAATCCCGCGCCGCTTCGGCAATCCCGTCAATGCCCTTAAAATCAAGGTACTTGTAGGTTTCAACCAGATAACGGCGGTATTCGGCCAGTTGCTCGGTCAGCTCGGCCTCAGTGAACTGCGGGCTGGCCTGCTGCCCATAGATATTGACGACTAAATGTTCAATGGTATTTTTATCGCCCTGTACAAAGTCCTGATCAACCTCAACCTTGTTTTTAAAAACGGTGCCTGTGTTATCCAGCATCCTTGCCCCCATGAGTTGTTTTATCACCCAAAGTCAGATCACCATGCACCCTGACCTTCTTACGAAACGTAGTTGTATTGCCACTATCTGAGGATTTCGCTGCCTGCTTACCGGTCACAAAACCCCAGACTGCAGCAAAGAAAGTCATCACTACGCCCAGAATACCCAACGCTTTACCCGATATTTCCAGCAAATCCAGCACCCGTTTACGCTGGCTTTCGTCGTAGGCCAGAACCTGCCCTGACAGCGCAAACAGTTCATCTGAAAAATAAACAGCTAAGCCTACCAACAAGGCAAACACCCAAATGACCGCAATCAATCGCCATACCATGAAAACACTCCTTTCAGAACGTGAGTTGCTCCAACCCAGCCGATAATATGAACGAATAAACCACACAGCACAACAGGCAGCCCAACCTTGCGCCCTCCACCCCATTGATGACATAATTGTCATCATGGAAACAGCAATAAAAATCTTTAGCGAAAAGGTCGATTTCCCTGATGGCTGTGTGCTGCAGGGTATTGTCTGGCGGTTACCAAAATCTGTTCCGGGCAGTCAGCATTTTTACAAATACCGGCTCTATTACGGCTGTGAAGGCAGGCGTGATATTGGCTATGATAATGAGCGAGGCAAAGGCGACCATAAACACTATGGTGATCGACAAGAGCCGTATACCTTCTCGACCTATGAACAGTTGCTTGAAGATTTCATCACCGATGTACAATCACTGCGAGCAGGAGGCCAACCATGACCAGAAAACTGATTATCAGCATTACTTCTGAAGCCGATGCGCTGCAAAGCTTCAAAACCCACTTCCTGCAAGCAATCAAAACGGGCGAGCCACAGGACGAGCATCTCTATTTTACTTCCCCCACCCGCCTGTTCCAGAAAATCACCCCAAAACGTTGGGAGCTGATCGCCCGCTTGCAGGAAAGCGGCACCATCAGTATCCGCGAACTGGCACGTTTGCTAGGTCGTGATATTCGGCGGGTACATGATGACGTAGTGAGTCTGGCGGAAGAAGGCATCATCGAACGTACCGAGGCCGGTGTCAGCATTCCCTTTGACGAGATTCACACTGATTTTACCCTCAAGGCCAAAGCTGCATGAAGCACCAGCACTTCAAAGAGTCCCCCCATGCTTGAAATAAACGCCAGCGTCCAACTAGCCGACTGGGAGATTGAGTTAACGGCTATCCGTGCCCAGGGTTCGGGCGGGCAAAACGTGAACAAAGTCTCCAGCGCTATCCATCTGCGCTTTGATATTCTGCATTCCACCCTGCCCCCGTTTTATAAGGAACGCCTGCTGAAACGAGCTGACAGCCGCATCAGCAAGGACGGCATACTCATCATCAAGGCGCAACAATACCGCACGCTGGAACAGAACAAGGCCGACGCATTGCAACGCCTGCAGGAGCTAATCCGCGCCGCTATCGTACCGGTCAAAAAGCGTAAAGCCACCAAGGCCACGTATGGCTCACAGCAGCGGCGCATGGACAAGAAAACACAGCGCGGCAAAACCAAACATCTGCGTACCAAGCCGGAGGTGTAAGTTGACTCCCCCTCTAACAAACCGTAATCTATGCAATATCAAACTTAAAATTTAATATTGTATGAAAATATTACCCCGCCAGCTGGAACCCACCCTAAAACGCTTTGCCCAGTCCTTTCCGGTCGTGACCTTAACCGGCCCGCGCCAGTCGGGTAAAACCACGCTGGTACGGGCGATGTACCCTGATAAGCCCTACGTCAGTCTTGAAGATCCCAGCGAACGCCTGTTTGCCGAAGACGATCCGAAAGGCTTTCTTGCCCGTTTCAAACAGGGAGCCATTTTTGACGAAGCACAACGCTGGCCGGATCTGTTTTCATGGTTACAGGGCATGGTGGATGCAGACCGTCAACCCGGTCGTTTTATCCTTACTGGTTCACAGCAATTTGGCTTGCTATCCGGCGTGTCACAATCGCTGGCGGGGCGTGCGGGTATTACCCGTTTACTGCCTCTGGCGGCCACCGAAATACCTGGCCTCGCGGAGACTCCGCTTAACACGATGTTGCTCAAAGGTGCCTACCCCGCGCTCTACACACAAGCCATCCATCCACAGGACTGGTTCGCCAGTTATATCGCCACTTACGTGGAGCGTGATGTGCGGCAATTGGTCAACGTGCAAGACTTGACTGTTTTTCAACGCTTTTTGCGCCTTTGTGCAGGGCGCACCGGCAACCTGCTTAACCTGAACGCTTTAGCCGGTGAAGCCGGGGTTTCCCAAGTGACGGCACAGGCCTGGATGTCTGTTTTGGAATCGAGTGATCTGGTTTATTTATTGCCGCCTTACCACAAAAACTTTGGTAAACGTTTGGTCAAGTCCCCCAAATTGTATTTTCTCGACACCGGCTTAGTGTGCTGGTTATTAGGCATTCGCTCCGAAGAAGTACTCGCCCTGCACCCGCTACGGGGCGCTATCTTTGAAACATGGGTGGTGAGCGAGGCGCTGAAAGCCCGCTATAACGCTGGAAAAGCCGCTGATTTATTCTTTTGGCGGGATAACAACGGGCTGGAAGCCGATCTGGTGTTTGAACACAATGGCAAGCTACAGCCGGTCGAAATCAAATCCGGCCAGACCATCACCAAAGATTATATCCGCGCCGGTCAAAAAGCGGGTAAATTTGCCGGAGATGAAGCCTTAATGCCCTGGCTGGTACATGGTGGTGATGACAACTACCAGCGCAGTGCGGTTGATGTGATCAGCTGGCAGCAGTTTGCCAGCCGTTTACTCACCGTATAATCTACTCACCGCATAATCGTCAGAAGCGCGAACCCCGGGTATTCGCAGTTCACGCCTTCCCGCTTACGAGCGCTGCTTGGCCTTGGCAAAAGCTGCGGCAAATGCATTATTCACTGGCTTGTCTGCTGCCGGTTTTTCTGCTTTTTCCGCTTTGGGTGTCTGCCTGTTTTGTGCCGGGTTTTTAGCCGCCGGTTTCCGCGTCGGGCGTTCTGCCGGTGTGGCTGCCTGCTCGGATTTTTCTTCCAGACGCATGCTGAGTGCAATCCGCTTGCGGGTCTGATCAACTTCCAGCACTTTCACTTTAACAATATCGCCCGCTTTCACCACTTCATGCGGGTCTTTGACAAAGCGGTTGGCCAGCATGGAAATGTGCACCAAACCATCCTGATGCACGCCAATATCAACAAAAGCACCAAAATTGGTGACGTTGGTCACGGTGCCTTCCAGCACCATGTCGACTTGCAGGTCAGACATTTTTTCCACACCGTCACGGAAGTGGGCGGTCTTGAATGCCGGGCGCGGGTCACGCCCCGGTTTATCCAGTTCGGCGATAATATCGGTGACGGTGGGCAGACCAAACTGCTCATCGGTAAACTTGCGCGGGTCGAGTGCTTTCAGCAGCGCACTGTTACCGATCAATGCACTGAGCGTCGTTTGATTTTTTTCAGCGATACGGCTCACCACCGTATAACTTTCCGGGTGTACCGCAGAAGCATCCAGCGGGTTCTCACCGCCATGAATCCGCAGGAAACCGGCGGCCTGTTCATAGGTTTTCGCCCCCAGTCGGGGCACCGCCAACAGGTCTTTCCGGCTGTTAAAGCGCCCGTTCTGGTTACGGAATTCGACAATATTATCCGCAATGGTCTGGTTCAAACCCGCCACCCGCCGCAGCAACGCCGCCGAGGCTGTGTTCACTTCCACCCCGACTTTGTTCACGCAATCTTCGACGACGGCATCCAGATTTTTCGCCAGTTGCAGCTGACTCACATCATGCTGGTATTGCCCGACCCCGATCGATTTTGGCTCGATTTTTACCAACTCGGCCAGCGGGTCTTGCAGGCGGCGTGCAATCGATACCGCCCCCCGGATGGTGACATCCAGATCAGGAAATTCTTTTGCGGCGGTTTCTGAGGCCGAGTACACCGAAGCACCGGCTTCACTGACCATGACTTTCTGCAGTTTCAGTTCCGGGTGACGGCTGATCAGGTCGGTGCATAATTTGTCGGTTTCACGCGAGGCCGTACCATTCCCGATCGCGAGTAATTCGACCTTGTGTTTAGCCGCCAGTGCCGCCAGCGCCGCAATCGACTCATCCCACTGTTTACGCGGTGCGTGCGGGTAAATGGTCGCATGATCCACAAACTGCCCGGTGTTATCAATCACCGCAATTTTCACCCCGGTACGCAAGCCTGGGTCTAGCCCCAGTGTCGCCCGTTGCCCGGCGGGTGCGGCCAGCAACAAGTCACTCATGTTATTCGCAAACACCTTGATGGCGTCCACTTCCGCCCGTTGGCGCAGTTCCGATAACAACTCGGTTTCGAGCTTGCTGTGCAGTTTGACTTTCCAAGTCCAGCGCACCACGTCCGTCAGCCAGGCATCCGCCGCCCGCCCTTTGTTTTCTACGCCCACCTGCCGGGCTATCGCCACTTCACAGGGGTGCAACATGCCTTCTACCTGTTCTACATCCAGTTTCAGGCTGAGAAAACCTTCATTCCGACCCCGGAACATCGCCAGCGCCCGATGCGAGGGGATTTTTGCCCAATCATCGGTATTACTGAAATAATCCCGGTATTTAGCCCCCGCCTCTTCCTTGTCCTTAACGACGCCTGAGCTCATTTTGCCGGTTTCGGTCATCTGCTCACGCAACTCGCCGACCAGTTCAGGGTCTTCCGCAAAGCGCTCCATCAGGATGAATTTAGCGCCTTCCAGCACACCCTTTTCATCATTGAACGCCCCCTTGAAATCCTCTGCCGGGTTCAAATAACGCTGTGCCAGTATTACCGGGTCGAGCGTCGGGTCGGCCAGCAAAGCATCGGCCAGCGGCTGAATCCCGGCTTCCAGCGCAATCTGCCCTTTGGTACGGCGCTTTTGCTTGAACGGCAGGTAGAGATCTTCCAGCCGGGTTTTGGTGTCAGCGTTATTAATTGCGGCAGTCAATGCCGGGGTCAGCTTGCCCTGCTCATCAATACTGCTCAGGATGGAGGCACGCCGCTCATCCAGTTCACGCAAATAAACCAGCCGTTCCGCCAGGGTACGCAGCTGGCCGTCATCCAACCCGCCGGTTGCTTCCTTACGGTAACGGGAAATGAAAGGAACGGTCGAACCATCATCCAACAGCTGGATGGCGGCATCCACCTGACGGCTGGAAACGGACAGATCGGTGGCAATACGTTGGGTGATACTGAGCATGATTGGTTATCTTTACTAATTTTTTAATGAACGCGCATTATGGACAAAACTGGGCAGGGGTCAAAGTTTTTCGTTTTTTCGCTCTTAGCGGGATATTTTTTGCAGGGTGTAACGTTGATCCATCAAGCGACTGGCGAAGGCAAGGCAGGCAGGAATGTCCTCTGCTTCTAAAGAGGGATGTTGCTGTAATATCTCGCTAACACTCTCACCGGCACTCAGATAGTCCAGTACGGTATGCACAGTGATTCTTTTGCCTCTGATAGTTGGTTTGCCGTTACATATATCGGGGTCAATGCTGATTCTGCCCTGTAGATAACGAACTTTTTCCAGTGTCATAACGTGTACCTTCCTCATAGTATGAGTGCATTTTAGCATGGAGAGTAAAGGGGGGCGTATTACTTTCGCCGTCCTTCCTATGCCTCATATTAGGCTGAACTTACGACTGTCGAGCTCTTGGATTGAACGTGCTAATATCCGCGCATCTTGCAACCTGCATCCCGGACTATGGAATTCTTATGACAACGGCACTGGCAATACAAGGCCTGCAGAAAACGTATGGCAACGGCTTTGTCGCCTTGAAGGGTATCGACCTTACGGTACAACCCGGCGATTTTTATGCATTATTGGGCGCAAATGGGGCGGGTAAATCCACTACCATCGGCATCGCCAGTTCGCTGGTGAATAAAACCAGTGGAAGCGTCACCATTTTTGGTTATGACCTCGATACCCAGCGCGAACTGGCGAAGGCACAGATTGGCCTGGTGCCACAAGAATTCAATTTCAATGTGTTCGAGCCGGTCGGTGAAATCATCGTTAATCAGGGCGGTTATTACGGCATCCCCCGGGCAGAGGCACAAGTACGCGCGGAAAAGCTGCTGCGCCAACTCGGTCTGTGGGACAAGCGCAAGGAACAGGCGCGCACCCTGTCGGGCGGGATGAAACGTCGCCTGATGATCGCGCGGGCGCTGGTGCATCACCCGCGCCTGCTGATTCTGGATGAACCCACTGCCGGGGTGGATATTGAAATCCGTCGTTCCATGTGGGAATTTCTCACCGAACTGAACCAGCAAGGCACCACCATTATCCTGACCACGCATTATCTGGAAGAAGCAGAGACCCTGTGCCGCAACATCGGCATTATCGACAAGGGTGAACTGATCGAAAACACCAGCATGAAATCCTTATTGGGCAGGCTCGACACCGAAAAATACGTGTTTGACATCGCCAAACCGGTGGAGCAACAGCAATTGGTTGACTTCAACACGGGTCAGCTGTCGGTGCGTGATCCGACCACGCTGGATGTCTCCTTTCACAAGAACGAATCCTCGCTCAATCAGGTGTTTGAATTCCTGAATGCCAAAGGTTTGCAGGTCGTAAGCATGCGTAACAAAACCAATCGGCTCGAACAGCTGTTTATTGATCTGGTCGAGGGGAACAAATAATGAATACACAACAAATCTGGACGGCTTATTACACCATTCTCATCCGCGAGATCTTGCGTTTCGCCCGTATCTGGGTGCAAACCATCGTTCCGCCGGTCATTACCACCGCATTGTATTTTATTATCTTCGGCAACCTGATTGGCCCGGCGATTGGTGAAATGGAAGGCCACACCTACATGGAATTCATCGTACCCGGCCTGATCATGATGGCCGTGATCACCAATTCTTACGGGAATGTGGTGTCGTCGTTTTATGGCAGCAAATTTCAGGGCAATATCGCTGAAATGCTGGTGTCGCCCACCCCGAACTGGGTGATACTGGCCGGTTTCGTTAGCGGTGGCGTGGCGCGTGGCATGGCGGTCGGCACAGCGGTCACGCTGGTTTCCATGTTTTTCAGCAACCTGAGTATTCATCACCTGTTGGTCGTGATTACCATCGGCCTGCTCACCTCCATCCTGTTCTCACTCGCCGGGCTGATCAACGGTGTCTATGCGCGCAGCTTTGATGACATCTCGATCGTACCAACCTTTGTCCTCACCCCACTCACCTATCTGGGCGGTGTGTTTTACTCGATCTCCATGCTGCCCGAATTCTGGCAGAACTTCTCGCTGCTGAACCCGGTACTGTATATGGTGAACGGCTTCCGCTACGGCATCTTGGGGATTGCTGATATTCCGATCTGGGTGAGTTACCTGATCATTCTCGGCTTTATCACCCTGCTGGCGACCTTTAGCCTGTCACTGCTGAATCGCGGGGTTGGGATTCGCACCTGAAAACCATACTCGTTGGAGTAAAGCTGCAGTTTAATGCTATATTCCGCAGATGTTCTATCTAAAACTACCTAACCACACCGGGGACAAAAAATCATGACAATCTGGGTCGATGCCGATGCCTGTCCGGTGGTGATCAAGGAAATACTGTTCCGCGCTGCCGAGCGTACGGGTCTGCCGTTGGTATTGGTCGCCAACCAGCCGCTGCGGGTGCCGTCCGCCCGGAATATCAGCATGCTGCAGGTGCCCTCCGGCTTTGATGTCGCGGATAACGAGATTGTCAAACGTCTGGTAGCCGGTGATCTGGTGATTACGGGCGATATTCCACTCGCGGCAGAAGTGATCGAAAAAGGCGGCGATGCGCTCAATCCACGCGGGGAAATGTACTCGCCAGACACCATCAAGGCGCGCCTGACCCTGCGTGATTTTATGGATACCTTGCGCGGCAGCGGGATTGATACCGGTGGCCCGCCGCCACTTAATCAAAGTGACCGCAAGCTGTTCGCCAATCACCTGGACAAGTGGCTGGCGAAGCGGAAGGTTTGAGGGCAGAGTGAACGGGTTGGGTGTGTTAGGTTTATTGGGTTTATTGCAGGTAAGTCTTTCTGCCGGGGCTGTCCGCTTCCGTGCTAATGGCGTGCAGGTGGCAGCCAAAATACTGCACCCGTTCCATCACTTGCATGGCCCATTGGTGATGCGTCGCCGGTTCGCACATCGCCCCCTCAAACTGAAATACGGCAGGCATGGAGTCATCCAGAATGCGCAGTGCGGCCTCATAGTCATGGCTATCCACTTTCAAGGCACGCTGAATCACCGCAATCTGGCTGGGGTGAATCACGGTTTTGCCCACCAAACCATGCAATAAATCGCGCTGGAATTCGTTTTCCAACACGTCGTGATCCTGAAAATACTCAAATACCGGTGCCGTCAGATGAAAACCGGCAGGCACAAATTGCGTCACCAGCATCGCCACCACATAACCTAGCGGCCCATCGTACAAAGTATGAGCCTGTCGGGTACGCAACCGCAAACAAGACAGCAAATCATTGCCACCAATCCGCAAGGCCAGAATGCGGGATTTGATCGACACATCCTGCAAGTGTGTACACAATTCGCGGACTGCGACAGCATCCAGCATTTGCGCGGTTTCCAGCGTGGGCATAAAGCACAATGGGGCAGGAGCAGCGCGCATCACTTCAGACCAGGCAGCCAACGAACTGTTGTCAAATTTGGGCAGCACGAACCCATCAACACGTTCAATCCCCGTCATTGCCAACAAATCCAGCGCCATGCGCGGATGGCGTGGGCGAACGAACACCAAAGGGCGGCTGTCCGGTTTCTGTTCGTGCAGTGCGTGCAAACACTGTTGCAAAGTATCCAGTCCGGTGGCGACTTCATCCTCACGAATCGCATCCTCCAGACAAATCACCATGGAGCGCAGATCCGGGATCTTTTGGCGCAGAATCACATCCGCCAAATCAGTGCGGGTTGCGGGCATGTACAGGGTGGCGCCCAATTGGTAAGGCGAAATACGGGGGGTCATACGGGGGGTCATAAAGCCTTCCTGATCAGGGTAACGGCACGGTAGGGAGCCAGCGAACTCCCGACCGCTTGCAAAGAGATGGCCTGCGTATCGGCCAAATGGCGTAACAGGCGGATGTTGGGGTCATCCAGCCCTTGCACCAGAATGTGTTCGGGCACACGGCGCATGACGGCACGGGTGGCCTCTGCAATCCCCGGCTTGAGGCGGTTCAGGTTGGTGATGTCATACGTCTCCACCAGACGCGCCAGAGTATCCTGTGCAGTGGCGCGTAAGGTGTTGCGCACGCTATCCGGCCAGACAGCGGCCTCTATACTCCCCAGCTGGCGGCGACAGGCATCGACCGTAGCGATAAAGGTATTGCTGACATCCTGTTCGGCCAACTGCGGATAACTGATGCAGGCATGCCAGCCGCCATCCTGTTTCAGAATGGAACGCGACACCAGACCGGAAACGGTAGAACCTAAAATCCCGAACGGAATCAACCAGTCATCCCCGGAAGCCGCTAACCACGCCCTGCCCGTTGGGTCAGCCAGCACCACAAAGGGAATTTCCGTGCCGGGGTAACGCGCCCCGAGTGAGGCTTGTAATTGGGTATGGATCGCACCTTTGCCAACCCAGCCATCCACCCACACAATATCAGCGAAGGCATGGCGTTGTTCAATCCAGTCCAGGGCTGCCTGATCGATGCCTTTGTCGCGGATAATGCTGATGCCGTAATGGGTGCTGTCCATGCCCAAATCCCGCAGCGCCCGCACCAATAATACCCCGAGCGGCACACCCGCCCGCACAAAACTGACCAGTACTATCGGGCGGTTCGGGCGGCGCTGTTTTAAGGCAAGCGCTAATGCTTGTACTTCTGTTGCCAGCCGGGGCAAACCCTCTGCCAAGGCTTGCTCAAACAACTGTTGGTGTTCTGCGGAAGGGGCTGATTCGGTACTGATCATTTCCGAATAATGGCGTTGCCCGCTTTGAATCAGGCGTTCCTTTTCCTCCACCGGAGTAGGAATCATGTGGGTCAGGCGCAGCAAAAATGTCACATCGCTGGCCGGATAGGAGCCATGGAAACCTTGCTGGTCGGGTGTGCTCATGGCAGTGTCCCCCCGAGTTGGCTGTTGGGCGGGAAGGCGGCAAAATCACACAAGCGCATAAAACCCAAATCCGACACGCTATCGCCCATGCCCATGACCGGGGTGCGCCCGTGTCTGGCGGTGTGGCGGCGCAGGATTTCCACTGCCGCTGCCCGCTTGTTGACCGCGTCAGGCAGTAGTGCCAGATTATTGCCATTCATATGGATGTAACAACCTTGCAAGTCCATCGTTTCACGTAAGGTATGCAACAACTGCTGAAGGTCTTCCGCCCGCGAGTCGTTACTTTTGATTACCAGATACGCTGCCGTCTCTTCTACCCATTCCAGCCAGCCGCGTAAAGATAACCCTAGTGTTTCACCGGTTTGTAATGCAGTGGCCAACATGGCAGGCAGGCGGCTCTGGTAAGGGGCAAGTTGCTGTTGCATCGCTGCCTGCCAGTCCGCATCCAGCGTGCCCTCCGGGGTTAGGATCGCCGCACCGTGCACACACACCGCCCCATGCTGGAACGGTAACTGTACCCGTTGGAGGGAATCAATCCCGCGTGCGGTCACGGGGATGACGGTCATGCAGCCCAGCGCCCAGTGGATAAAATCCTGTTGCCACGGGTGCATGAAGCTCATGATTTGGCCGTTCAAACCTTGGGCAGCCGGTATTTTATCGGCATCCTCCGGCATCTTTCGCGCCGTTTGAAACAGGGTGTCGTCAAGGTCGGTGAGCAGCAATGGTTTCACGGGTAAAACTCCAAACAGGTGGGATTCAAGGTACTGATCAGCGCTTTATCCAGCCACTGCGCTGGCGGTTCACTGCACAGCAGGATGCGGTCGTAATCGCCGGGAATGACGTTATACAAGAAGTTGGCGATGCCCTGCCCGTAATTGTCATGCAAGCAATAGCGCTGCTGGACGCTGTGCCCCAAGGCAATCGGCGAGCGGGTGGTGGCACTGAAATGCACATTCGCGCCTTGCTGTTCGAGGTACTCAGCGAGTAGATACGGCGGCCAGACGAATTCACCCGTACCCAAGACGAGAATGCGTTCACCCGGCGTAATCGTCAGGTGCTGCGCCAATGGCGTGACGGCGTGCAGGCGAACGCCCAAACGCCCCCAATCATTAACAGGCTTGGCATGCCACTCCCCCCTTCCCAATACATCCACTTCTGGCATTTCCGGCGGTGGCGCATCGTTGGCTTGCCAGTCCCAATGCCCGGCGAGCAGCGAAACGGCACGGGCGCGTTTGCCTAAGCCTTTGGCGGCAGCACCACCCGACCAGTCGGTGAGGGTGGCGGCAATAATGTGTTCAAACTGATCCAGTCCGGCTTGTTGCAAGGCTTCCAGCAAGTTGGAAAAGGTTTTGCCGGTAGAGGCTTCGTCATCGACCAATACCAATGTCCGGGCGGTACGCAGCAATTCAGCATCAGCCGGGTGTTGCGGCCAATGCAGCACTTGCTGGGTGGCGTGGCTGTGTTCTTCGCGGAATTCGACCAAAACTGGCAAGTCCAGCGGGTGGCGAGTCGTGCATAGATATAGCGTGTCGTCGCGGCTGCGGCTAAGCGCTTGCTGGACACCTGCGCCGAGGGCAATGGCGGTTTCTGCCATGCCAATCACGACCATTGGCCCCGGTAAATCGGCGGGGATTTGTGCGGCAAGTGTATCGGTGGTCTTGCGCATGACGGCAGGCGACACCGGAATATGCCTGCCCAATACTTTGGATACAAACAGGAAGGCGCGTTTAGGGTTGCGGCGTTGCGCAAAGCCGAACAGTTCGTCGGGCGAATGGGTGCCGGATTCGATGGTGAGCTTGAGCGTACCCTGTTCGAGGGCAACATTGATTTGCATGAAAACATCCGTAGTGATTATTTATCCCGCGCATTCTACCCGCCAAATGGCGTTTTGTGTCTGCGTTACGAGTTGGCTGGCTGACAAACTTTGAGTGCTGGTTTGCGGGGTGTATGGGATATTGGCCGCTTCCATTAAGGCCATCGCCAAACTGTTACGGATGGCGAAATTCATGTTCTGCGCATGGGTGAAGGAGGAGGATACCACGCCAATCACTGCACCGGTTTCATCCAGTAAGGGGCTGCCGCTCGAACCGGGTTGGATCGGGGCGGTAAATTGCAACAAACGAATGTCGTTATGCGCCCCAAACAAGCCGGAAATGACACCTTGGGTGACTTGAATGCCACTACCCATCAAACCCGCCAGTGGATACCCCAAGGTGGTAATCGCTTGCGCCAAGCCGACATGACTGCCTCGAAACGGGAGGGCTTGCAGATGAGCGGGGGTTGCGACCCGTAACAGGGCGAGATCGTTGATGCTATCGCTGATAATGGGTTCAGCCTCCAGCTTGCCTTGCAGGGAACTCAGGCGAATGCGGTTGGCACCCTCGATCACGTGTGCATTGCTCATGAACACATTAGGGGCAACCAGAAAGGCGGTGCCTGTCCAGTTGCCGGGGCGTTGTTCGGGGTGGTGCCCGGGATTGTTCGGGCTTATGAATGGCGAACGTTCATCCACGTCCATGCCCATTCTGCGCCCCAGCGCCGCCAGGCCATACGCGGAGGTTTCTGCCAGTGCGCGAACTTTCCATTGCCCCGCCCGCCGGTAACATTCAGCCACCATGAGTGCTGATGCCTGTATTTCCTCCAAGGCAATGTGATGGCTGAATACCTTGTCCATCAACACCGTGACCTGATTGCTGCCATTGCTGCCGACATTCACCGGGCCGCGTGCACCGTAACGGTAAAGCACCAGGTAGAGGTGGGTAATCGTGGCATCGGCGAGTTGGGTTACATCCAGCATCAGGGTGTAGCGGGTGCCCGCTTCATTCAAGGTGGTGGTTGCCCATGCCGGGGCATTGGCATGAGCCAGGTAAGGTGGGCTAACTAACTGTTTCGCTTCATTGACGGGCAAAATGGCTAGCCCTAAATCGTGGCGCATGTCCTGTTGAAAGGTGATCGTCGTTTCCCAGCGCGTGCCAGTCAGTGGCAGATTTGCGCCTACGGGTAAGTGCATCATAATTATTGTTACCGGACTGTAAGTTTATGGTGGGCATAATAGCATGGAAATGCCTGAAATTTTTACCGTAGATCGGGCATACTAGCGACTGTCATCATTATTAAAATTTTCAGACAGGATGTCCCATGCGCATTTGGTTTAACAAAACATTTTCCAGCATCAGTTCCGTGTTTCACCAGCTGCGCCACGCGCATATCAACGGTGGGGTGACGGTCGTTTATACCCACACCAACCCGGCAGCCTCGGCCTTTCTGGCCGCCGATGAGGCGATGGTTGAACCTGCTGGTTTGGTGGGCGCTGCTTATCTGGATTGGTGCCTGAGTTTTTGCCAGCAACATCACATTGATTACTTCTGGCCTGCCAAGGAGTCGGTGCTGATCGTGCAGCATCAGGCTGATTTTGCCCGCGTAGGTACACAGGTCATTGCGGTGGCTACGCCGGAAACGCTGGCGCTATTAAACCACAAAGGGGATTTTTACCGCACTTTGCCGCCCGACGTGGCGCAGGCGATGGCCTGTAGGGCGGTCACTGACATAGCGGGGTTTGATCAGGCGGTGGCAGAACTGGCGCAACAGCATGCGGCCTTGTGCGTGAAGCCTGCAGTTTCAGTGTTTGGCTTGGGGTTTCGCATTCTGGATACGCAGCGCGACAGCATTACGCACTTGCTCAAAGGGGTAGAATACGAAATTCCGCTGGCAGAGTTGCGGGCAGGTATGGAGCAGACCCCAACGTTTCCTGAATTACTGGTGATGGAGCATTTGTCGGGCGCGGAATGGAGCGTGGATTGTGCGGGGCGAAACGGACAATTGTTATGCGGCATCCAGCGCAAAAAGCACCCGCAGGCGGGTTATGGGCAGGAAATTGATAATCACCCGGATATCCAGGGCATGGTAGAGCGTTTAACGGCGCATTATGGTCTGAATGGCTTGTTCAATATCCAGTTCAAGGCGCGGGCGAATGGTGAGCCACGTTTGCTGGAGATTAACCCCCGTCCGGCGGGAGGCTTCGGGATGGCGTGTTTGGCCGGGGTGAATCTGGTGGAAGTCTTTCTGCACAGCCTTCTGGGCGAAACCGTAGTCGTACCGCCGATTCGTTATGGCCTGCGGGTGAGCGAGGTGAATACCCCTGTGATATTGCCCGCACCCGCCGGGGCTTAACCCTGCAAGTTCTGTGTGTGTGTTGCTTACCGGCAGGTGACTCTCTAAGATGTTTCTCATTTAATAATACAAAAACGGGAGACTCTGATGGCGGTTAGTTTAAGTAAAGGCCAACGCATTTCACTGGAAAAAGCGGGTGGCGGCGGTCTGAGCAAGGTGCGCATGGGCTTGGGTTGGGATCCGGTGCAGGCTCCGAAAAAGAAAGGCTTCCTGGGTGGCCTGTTTGGGGGTGGCGGTGCCGAGGATATCGACCTTGATGCTTCCTGCCTGTTGCTGGATGCGCAGAAGAATTTGCTGGATGTGGTCTGGTTCCGCCAATTACAAAGCCGGGATGGTTCGATCAAGCATTCTGGCGACAACCTGACCGGTGAAGGTGGCGGGGACGATGAAATCATTTTCGTTGACCTGGGGGGCTTGCCGGCCAATGTGGCGCACCTTGCCTTCACCGTATGTTCTTTCCGTGGGCAAACGTTCAATGAAGTCGAAGGCGCGTTTTGTCGCTTGGTCGATGATAGCAATAATACCGAGCTGGCCAAATTCAACCTGTCCGAGAAAGGTGCGCATACCGGTGTGGTGATGGCGATTGTCAGCCGCGATGGTGCGGGCTGGCAGATGAAGGCCGTCGGCACCCCTACGGCGGGTGCGGTCGCGAATGACATGATGCCTGCTGTTTTGGCCGCGATCTAGGAGCTACACGATGTCAGTGACACAACTGGTAGCTGGGGCGAATTGCCCTGTACCGCATGAAAAACTTCAGGTTGAGGTCACGCTGTCGCCTGCGCAAGTCAGCGGGGCGGAGGTGGATATTTCCGCTTTCGCCTTGACGGGCAGCGGCAAAGTGCGGGGCGATGATGACATGGTGTTCTATGGTCAACCGCGTCCCGGTAATGGCAGTGTGGCGTTTCTGACGAATAGTGCCGGGCGTGCTGAATTCAGTGTCGACATCCCGAAACTGCTGGCCAGCACCGAAAAAATTGCGTTTACCGCGACGATCCACGAAAACCGCAAAACCTTTGGCGCGTTCACCAGTCTGCAAGTCACGGTGAAAAACGCAGCGGGGCAAGCCGTGCTTGTTGCCACCCTGCCCGCAACGGGCATGATGGAATCGGCATTGATTTTGGGTGAATTGTATTTGCGGCAGGGACAGTGGAAATTCCGGGCAGTTGGGCAGGGTTTTGCCGGTGGTTTGAAGCCCTTGGCCGAGCATTTCGGCGTGGATATCAGTGATGCGCCTGCTCCGGCTGCCGCACCACCGCCCCCTCCACCCCCTCCACCCCCGGCACCTAGTCCTGCGAAGAAACCCATTTCCCTGAGCAAAGTGACGCTGGACAAATCCAAACCACGGGTGAGTCTGGAAAAAAAGGCCGACGGCTTTGGCGAAATCCGCATCAATCTGAACTGGAATCGCAGCAATGCGGCACCCGCTGCCAAAAGTGGTGGTTTGCTGGGTGGGCTGTTCGGTGGCGGTGGTAACAAAGGCGTGGATCTGGATGTTGGCTGCCTGTATGAGCAGCGCGATGGCACGGTCAGTGCGATTCAGGCACTGGGTAATCGCTTTGGTTCGCTGCGCAGTGATCCCTTCATCGAGCTGAAGGGTGATGACCGCACCGGCGCAATCAGCGAAGGTGAATGGCTGCACATTAACGGGCAGCAGTGGCAAAGCTTCAAGCGCATTCTGGTGTATGCCTTTATTTACGAAGGTGCACCCAATTGGGCGCAAACCGATGGTGTTGTGACCATTTATGTGCCGAATGAACCCCCCTTGGAAATTCGCATGACCGAAGGCGGCAATTCGCTGGGCATGTGCGCAGTGGTCTTGCTGGAAAATCTCAATGGTACGTTGCAGGTGAACCGTGAAGTACGTTACTTCAAGGGGCATCAGGAAATGGATCAGGCCTATCGCTGGGGATTAAACTGGCGAGCAGGTTCAAAATAAGTGATGAAATCAAAGGAGAAGAAACATGGCCTTGAGTTTACAAAAAGGCGGTAACCTTTCATTAAGCAAAACTGACCCGAGTTTGACCCACATACTGATTGGTTTGGGTTGGGATGAGCGCAGCACGGATGGTGCAGGTTTTGACCTGGATGCCAGTGCCTTTCTGCTGACTGCCAGCGGTAAAGTGCGTGGTGATGCAGATTTTATTTTCTACAACCAATTGAAGTCGACCGATGGTTCCGTGGAACACACGGGCGATAACCGCACCGGGCAAGGCGATGGCGACGATGAGTCGATGAAAGTGGACTTGAGCAAAGTACCTGCCGAGATTACGAAAGTGGCCTTCACGGTGACGATTCATGATGCAGAAGCCCGTCGCCAAAACTTTGGGCAAGTCGCCAATGCGTTCATTCGTGTGGTGAATGATGCGACGGGAACTGAAGTCGTGCGTTACGATTTGGCAGAAGATTATTCTACCGAAACCGCGATGGTGTTCGGTGAACTATACCGTAATAACGAGGAATGGAAGTTCCGTGCCGTGGGGCAAGGTTATGCCGGTGGTTTAAAAACGATGTGCGACCAGTTTGGTATCCAGATTGGTTAATGTTTTACTTAATGATTAAGATAATGGAGTTTTATAATGGCTGTTAGTTTACAAAAAGGCGGCAACGTCTCTTTATCGAAAGAAGCACCTGGTTTGGCTGCTATTACTGTCGGCTTGGGTTGGGATACCCGTGCTACCGATGGCACTGATTTTGACCTGGATGCATCCGTATTCATGCTGGGCGAAGATGGCAAAGTGTTGTCAGATGATTCCTTCATCTTTTACAACAACAAGAAATCTTCTTGCGGCAATGTTGAACACATGGGCGACAATCGCACCGGTGCGGGCGACGGCGATGACGAGCAAGTCAGCGTGAATCTGGCGGGCTTGGCTGACACCGCGAAAAAACTGGTCTTTTCCGTGACCATTCATGAGGCTGAAGCACGCAAGCAAAACTTTGGTCAGGTCAGCAACGCCTACATCCGCTTGGTAAATAGTGCGGATGGCAAAGAAATTGCCCGTTACGACCTGTCTGAAGATGCCAGCGTAGAAACCGCGATGTTGTTTGGTGAAATTTATCGCCACAACACTGAGTGGAAATTCAAGGCAGTGGGTCAAGGTTTTGCCGGTGGCTTAGGCCCGATGGCCGCATCAATGGGCGTTAACCTCGGCTAGTCCTGACCAGTCAATATTAAATAATGATTGAATAATGACTGGATCTTTTCGACAGGCATCTTGCTTTAAGATGCCTGTTTTCTATCGCTATTATAAAGTTGTAACCACTTATGTTTCAGGATTTTAAATATTCGTTTTTGGTGACCATACTCTGCGTCGGGGTAGCCATTTGGTGGGGAGCTACCACCTCAATGGGGATTGCCACCGCCATTTTTCTGGTAGTGGTGCTAGGCGTTATGGAAGTCAGCCTGTCCTTTGATAATGCGGTGGTCAATGCCTCTGTCCTCAAGGAAATGGATGAGTACTGGCAAAAGATGTTTCTGACCGTGGGTATTCTGATCGCCGTATTCGGCATGCGCCTGGTTTTCCCGATTGTGATCGTTGCTGTCGCGACCGGGCTGGGAACCATCGAAGTCATGCAGATGGCTTTGGATAATCCTCAGGAATATTCCAGGCATTTGATGGAAAGCCACGCGGGGATTGCGGCGTTTGGCGGCATGTTCCTGTTGTTGGTATTCCTGAGTTTCATGTTCGACAACGAAAAAAATGTGCATTGGATTGAGGTGATTGAGCATAAAATGAGTGAACTGGGCAAGCTGGAGGTGATCAGTATTTTGATTGCGTTGGCGACCTTGTTTGCTTTGCAAGCCTTGTTGCCGATCGATGATGCCACGCGCTTAACCATATTGATTGCCGGTTTGGGTGGGGTTGTACTGTATATTGCCGTCAGCAGTCTGGATGTCTTTTTTGAGGATAAGACAGAAGGTGATGCCGCCGTCAAAGTGGCGACCCGTAACGGTCTGGCCGGTTTCCTGTATTTGGAAGTACTGGATGCCTCCTTCTCGTTTGACGGAGTCATCGGCGCATTCGCCATCACCAAAGATGTGGTAATCATTATGTTGGGTCTGGCGATTGGTGCCATGTTTGTGCGTTCCATGACAGTGCATCTGGTGCATAAAGGCACCTTGGATGAATACATTTATCTGGAACATGGCGCGCATTATGGAATCGGTGCGTTGGCCGTCATTATGCTGTTCAGCATTCATTACCACATCCCTGAAGTGATTACGGGATTGATTGGTGTAACGTTTATTGTGTTGTCGATTGTGTCATCGCTACGTTACAAAAACAAACAGTTGGCTAGCGCCTAAATTGAATAAGGAGATTATTTATGTCATTTTTTGATACCTTGAAAGAAAAAGCCGGGGAAACCCGTGCCAAGTTGACCGCTGAAATCAGTAAATTCAAGAACCGTGAATTTATGGAGGCCTGCGTGGCCGGTTGTGGTTTGGTGGCGGCTGCCGATGGAAATATTGATTCCTCTGAAAAGCAAAAGATGATGAAATTCATCCAGCAATCGGATGAGTTGAAAGTATTTGACACCAAAGACGTGATTGCTGTTTTCAACAAAGTTATCGAAAACTTTGAGTTTGATAATGAAATCGGTAAAGCCGAAGCCCTGAAAATAATCGGAAAACTGCGGAGCAAGCCGGAAGCAGCCCGCTTGATGGTGCGGGTCTGCATGGCCATTGGTAGTGCAGATGGTTCGTTCGATGACAGTGAAAAGCAAGTGGTACGCGATATTTGCCGCGACTTGAGCCTTCCTGCGGACGATTTCGGCTTATAAGTTAAGGCCACTAAGACTTGGTCTGTAGCCAGTCCTGTGCGTGTTTGGTGATTGCCAGCACCGCAGGATGGCTAATACGCCGTTCCACTGAAATAGCAAAAAACTGCTCCACCACCTCGGTTGCCTCCCCAATGCAATGCATGCCGGGTTCTTCTGTAAAGGTGGCTTTCTGCACCGAAGGCGCAACAAATATGCCTGAACCTGCCAGACCGAATGCCCGCATCAGGGCGCTATCATCAAATTCACCAATGATTTTTGGCATCAGTTTTTGCTGATGAAACCATTGATCCAATTCATTGCGCACCGAAGTCCCCTCGCTGGGGATCAGCAACGGCGCGTTGTTCAGGCAGAGCGGAAACTGGTCCTGTAACTGCTCCTTGATCGAGGTATGCGCAAAAAAACTGATGCTGCTGGAACCCAAGCGATGGGAAAACCCCTTGATTGACATATGGCTGGGTAAGGGGCGGTCGGCAATCACCAGTTCAATGCGGTGCATGGCGAGCTCGCCCAACAGGTCTGATAAAGGGCCTTCGGTGCAGACAATATGAATTTGCGGCGTCAGTTCCATCGCGGGTTCAAGGAGTTTGTAGGCAATGGTCTTGGGGACAACATCCACGACCCCGACCCGAAACAACCGTGCTTGCTGCGAAGGGTGGCTGCGCAAGGCTTGTTCCATGCTGCTGCCCAACTGGAAAATTTCATCCGCATAGCGGCGCGCCAATTGCCCGGCTTCAGTCAGCTCCAGATTCCGGCCTTTCTTGCGCAACAGTTTCACCCCCAGAGACTCTTCCAGCAGTTGCAGTTGCCCACTGATGGTTTGCGGGGTCAGATTGAGGCTATCACAGGCACGGGTGATACTGCCCAAGGTGGCCACTTCGCGGAAATAGTACAAATGTTTGTAATTCAACATGGGTGTATGGCCACCCGCAAGGCCACGCCCAACTTTTCAACCAGCTCCGCAATCTGTGCCTCTTCAATAATAAAAGGCGGTGCGAGTAGCACATGATCACCCCGGACACCATCAAGCGTGCCGCCCATCGGATAGCAGATCAAACCGGCTTCAAAGGCGGCAGCTTTGACGCGCTTGTGAATACCCAGCTTGGGGTCAAACGGTGTTTTGTGTGCACGATCTGCCACCAGCTCTAGCCCACGGAACAGGCCACGTCCACGGATATCGCCGACGTGCGGGTGGCCACCGAACGCATCCCGCAGGGCGGCATCCAGATAAAATTTGCCCGCTACCGCGACGGGCAAACGAGTCTTGCAATGACGGTGGAAAACATGACTCATCGAGTGCCTCCGGGGTAATGTAATTGGCTTTAAAACTTAACTATCATACGTTTCACTTCCTCAAGGTGTGAGGAAGTACCGACAACCAGACCACGCATCCCTTCCGTAACCCGCAGCAACGCAACCGGTCGCAGAGCATCAGACAGTTGGTCTGATTCAAAGGACACCATCGCTTCGTTGCGTAACTGTGAAATACCGATGCCTTCGACACCAAAAAGATGGTGGCTCTCCCCACAGAAAAAGCCAAAATGCTCCCGATAAAGGTGCGTGTAGTCCAAACATGGGTGATGCTCCATCTCCAGTGACATCCCAAAACTGGCCTCTTTTTGTAGTACCGAACGCTGAACATTGCGACTGGTAAGATGCGAACATGGCCGGTGAGTTCCTCCTGAACATTCCGCATCAGTACCGTGAGCCGATTGGACACACTGGGCTGCGTCAGTGATAACTTATTAGCAGCGCCGGTAATGCTGCCTTCCTGCACGATAACCATATAGGTGCGCAGCAAGTTCCAATCAAGTTCCCAAGCAAGCTCTCTCCTGCTTCACGGTCAAACCGGCGGATGAGGGCTACAGGTGTGTCTTCCACCATTTCCACCCGGCCTTTGGCGGCATTGATGCCAGCGGCATCAGCCAATGCCAGTGCGAGGATTTCGCCTTTGGTCACAGCCCTGTCATCGCCGATACTGGGAAACTTTCCCAAACAGAGGGAGCCGTCGTGATCTATGACGGTGCATTTGGGGCGCATCCCTCCGAGTGAAGTGCCTTTGCCCCGCAGGTAAGCCAAATCGGCAGCCGTTTCTTTTTCCTGTTCCACCGCGAGGCTGGCCCGGTAAATCTTGCCGAGATCAATCAACGGTGGTGTACCCCGTTCCGCATCATGGTGGCTGCGTTGGGGAATACCTGATTCATCCAGAAACCGTAATGCCCCTACCCTGCTGATGTCGTCAACTGCCAACAGGTAGCCCAAGGCGTTCAGTGGTTGGGTATTGGGAGCCAAGCCTTGTTGCAGGGATTGTTTACGGCGTTTGGTGTGATCCCGCAGGATAACGCGCTTGCCCCACCCATCGGGTTCCGTGTCGGCAATGCAATCAAAGAATGTAGACCCATCTCTGGTTCTGGGGTGAAACATCATACCGGCCTGCAATGGCAGGTCTGGTGACAGGGCAAAGCGTTTCGGGGATACCAGCCATTCAGGATGGTAAGCGAAACTACAACTTTCCCGATTGCCGCTGGTTTCATACAACAGTGTACCCACGGGTTCTTTGGCTTCACCGATGCAGACTTGAATACGACGGTTCATAATGCCCCCGATGGCTGTTTTGGGGGATGTACCCGTTTGGGTAATCTGGCTTCATCCAGCAGCAGACCTGTTTCATCCCGTGAAATGTCCAACAGGTCGTTGATCCTGTCGGCTTCGCCCAGCGCGAACAGCACCATGCAATAGATGCCGAAAGAAACGTTAGGGTCGCCTTTTTCTACCCGCAGGTAAGTGGGTTTGGAGATACCAGCACGTTGCGTCATCATGACTACCGTCAGTTTCCGCCGCCGCCTTGCTGTATTAATGTCATGCCCCAGTTTCCTGATGGCGCGTTTCAGGTTAGCAGGCATGATTTCTTCAATCTTTGACATTTTAAGGTAAACCATAACTATCTTTGTAATTATCATGGTATCTTGTAGATTACCTTAAAGCAATGAAAGGCATTATGTTACTGATCAGCACACCCTAGCAGCCTGTCGGACTCCCCGTCTTCCCAAAAAGTGTACAATCAGCGGACGCATCGAACCACGGAGTAAATACGGAGATGTCGAAGTTCAAACAGGCTGACCGCCGGACCAGCTACCTGATGCCGCCGTCAATGGACGAGTGGCTCCCCGAAGGACATCTGGCGCGGTTCATCGCCGAAGTCATCGACAGCCTCGACCTGACGGGCATCACCCGCCAGTACGTAAAAGGCGGTTCAGCGGGCTACCACCCCGCGATCCTGTTGGGCATCCTGGTTTACGGCTACGCTACCGGGACATTTTCCAGCCGCAAACTGGAACGGGCGACCTACGATTCGGTGGCCTTCCGCTACCTTGCGGCCAACACGCACCCTGACCATGACACCTTGGCGAATTTCCGCAAACGCTTTTTGGTGCAGGTTGAGGCGCTGTTCATCCAAGTGCTGGAAGTTGCCCAACAGATGAGGCTGCTCAAACTGGGCACCATCAACCTTGACGGCACTAAAATCCACGCCAACGCCTCCAGGCACAGCGCTCTGTCCTACGGGCACCTCACCAAACTCGAAAGCCAATTCAAGGCAGAGGTCAAAGAATTGCTGGCACTGGCGGCGCAGGCGGACAATGCGGCAGTCCCCGATGGCATGGACTTGCCGCAGGAACTGCATATCCGTAAACAACGCTTGGCGGTGATGGCAAAAGCCAAAACCGAGATAGAAGCGCGTGCGGCACAACGCTACGCACAAGAAAAGGCGGAATACGACGAAAAGCTGGCACGGCGTGCTGCCAAGGAGGCCAAAACCGGAAAAAAGCCGGGCGGGAAACCCCCGCAAGCTCCCGACCCAACCCCCAAAGACAGCGACCCAGTGAACCTGACCGATGAAGAGTCCCGCATCATGCCAGTGGCAGGCGGTGGGTTTGAACAAGCCTACAACGCCCAAGCGGCGGTCGATGGCGGGACGATGTGGGTGGTCGCCACCCACGTCAGCCAAGCCCCGAATGACAAGCAACAACTGGAACCTGTCCTCGACAAGCTGCTTGAGCTGCCGGAAACCTTGGGTACGGTTGACGCCATGAATGCCGATACGGGCTATTGCAGCGAAGACAACATCCTCAAAACCGAAGCGGCGGGCATCGAACCCTTCATTGCCGTCTCACGCCAGGAACACCACCCCAGTTGGCGGGAACGCCACGCCGAACCGCCGCCATTGGCGGACGGGGCGGGGACACTACAACGCATGGCGCACAAGCTCCAGACCAAGGCAGGCAAGGCCGTCTACAAAATGCGCAAGCAAACGGTCGAACCCGTGTTTGGCATCATCAAGTCGGTCATGGGGTTCCGGCAGTTTTCCCTGCGTGGATTGAAGAACGTCAGTGGGGAATGGGCGCTGGTCTGCTTGGCATGGAACCTCAAGCGCATGGCAGTGTTACGCCATAATTACGCCTAAAACGGGCAAAAAGGCCAGAAAACCGCCTAATGCTGTCATGAGGCGATGAAAATAGTGCTTTTTAAGCCGTGTGCCGCGAAAACCACCTTAACCAGTGTTGGCAAGTTTTATGTCCGACAGGCTGCTAGAAGTCTGACAGACTGTTATCCTATAGCCACCCGCAAGGCCACGCCCAATTTCTCAACCAGCTCCGCAATCTGTGCCTCTTCAATAATAAAAGGCGGTGCGAGTAGCACATGATCACCCCGGACACCATCAAGCGTGCCGCCCATCGGATAGCAGATCAAACCGGCTTCAAAGGCGGCAGCTTTGACGCGCTTGTGAATCCCCAGCTGGGGGTCAAACGGTGTTTTGTGTGCACGGTCTGCGACCAGCTCTAGCCCACGGAACAGGCCACGCCCACGGATATCGCCGACATGCGGGTGCTCACCGAACGCATCCCGCAGGGCGGCATCCAGAACATTCCCCATGGTTTGCACCCGCCCGAGCAGGCCGCGTCCGAGAATGGCTTCGAGCACCGCCAGCGCACCGGCACACGCAGTCGGATGCCCCTGATAGGTATGCCCGTGTTGGAAAAAGCCGGAACCCTGCTCAATCGCCTGATAAATCTTATCGCTACAGAGCATCGCCCCGATGGGCTGATAACCCGCCCCCAGTCCTTTGGCAATGGTGACAATATCGGGGCTGATGCCCTCCTGTTCACACGCAAACAAAGTGCCGGTGCGCCCCATCCCGCACATGACTTCATCCAGAATCAGCAGCACGCCATACTGATCACAAATTTCACGAATGCGTTTGAAATAACCCGCGACCGCAGGCACCGCGCCCGCCGTTGCCCCCACCACCGGTTCCGCCAGAAAAGCAATCACGGTCTCTGGCCCGAGGCGCAACAACTCGGTCTCCAGTTCATTGGCGACCCGCTGGCCATAATCGAACTCACTCTCATCTGCCCGTTGATCACGGTAGGCATAGCAAGGGGCAATATGAGTGGTCTCAATCATCAACGGTTCAAAGGGTTGCCGCCGCCACTGGTTACCCCCGGTCGCCAGTGCGCCCAGGGTATTACCGTGATAACTTTGTCGCCGCGCCACCAGCCGGGTACGCTGTGGCTCACCTTTCTCCAGAAAATACTGGCGTGCCAGCTTCAGGGCAGCTTCCACCGCTTCCGAACCACCGGACAGCAAATACACGCGCTCCATCCCGGCGGGTGCCTGCGCAATCAACAGATCGGCCAAGCGTTCCGCCGGTTCGGACGTAAAAAAACCGGTATGTGCAAAGGCCAGTGTATCGATTTGCTGCTTGATCGCGGTACGCACGGCGGCATCGCTGTGCCCCAGACAGGATACGGCAGCGCCACCCGAACCATCCAGATAAGATTTACCATGACTGTCAATAATATAGCAACCCTCACCCGCTACTGCGACGGGTAAACGGGTTTTGCAATGACGGGGGAAAACATGACTCATCGGGTGCCTCCGGGGCGAGATAACGGGCTTTAAACCTTAACGATAACACGATAACAAACGACACTGACCTGGCCTGTACTTCATTTGCAGTATTGCCGGCATCAAACCTGATAAACTAGCCTTGTACATACGGGAATTTAAGGAGAGCATAATGCAGGTTGCACAGAACGATACTGTCCTCAGACAGATAGAAGAAACCATTCGCATCAATAATGCGAAAGCAGACAGTAATTTTGCCTGGCTAAAAACAGCCATGCATCCGTTCTTCTTCAGCTTTAATCAGGATGAGGCCGATGCCTTGTCGACCCTGGCCAGTGCGATTGATCGCGTGGATCGCTTGCCTTATGTGCGCCTGACCGATCGACCGGAACGCTTGCTACTTGCCCAGGCTGGGGAAACCAGCTCACTGTTTAAAACGCTCAGTACTATCCCGCAACGCGATAACCTCTCTTATTCGGAAATCAACACCTCTTTACTGCCATTACCAGACAGTGACCGCTTTTTGGAAATCCTGCGTTTTGACTATGCGCGCAAATCAGACAAAGACATCGCGGCTGCGCTGGCCTCCAGTGAAACCAGTAGGGTGCCTGCCGCCATAGCCAGTGAAGTAGGCGCGTCTCTGGCCGAAAACATTCCCGGCTTTGACCATAGCCAATTACACACACTGTTACAAATGCTGTGGGTAAACAACCCTCATTATGTTGAGGTTTCCCACCCGGAACGGATGGCGCGGCTGCTGGATTTGTATCAGAAGACCCAGACTAACGGCGGGATTCACCTGGACGTGCACCCAATCGATAATGCCGCCAATGGCGAAACGGCGCGAGTGCTGTTTGGCGTGAGCAATCCCCCCCAGCGCGACTTTCTGCTGCAAGTGCTGGAAGTGTTCAAACGCCTCAATATTGGCGTGAAACGTGCCTACACCGTCACCGTCAGCAATGGCGTTTACCCTAACTTTCTGGCCACGCTGTATGTCAACCCGCGTGATGGCGCCAGCCTGGAAAACGGCAGCGAACGTTTTATCGAGCTAAAAGAAGAGCTTTATAATACGCAAATTCTGTCATCTGATTCAGCCAGTTTCAAAAACCTGGTTGCGACAGGCCTCATGAATGGCCGCGACGCAACCCTGGTCAAGGCCATCATCACCTTTGCCCACACCAATCTGGCACATAATAACCCGGAACGTTTTGAACCCGTCGGCATTCAACGCGCTTTCCATAACCACCCGGACATCAGTACGCAACTGCTGCGCCTGTTCCATACCCGTTTCAGGCCGGATCTGGAAGACCGCGAACTGCTTTACCCGGTAGTACTCGCACAAATCCGCGAACTGGTGAATAACTTCAATACGGGTCGCCGTTTTCTGGATGAAACCCGCCGCATCATCTTCCGTTGTGCCATCAGTTTCATTCACAACTGCCTGAAAACCAACTTCTACGTTGCCGAGAAACATGCGCTGGCTTTCCGCCTTGATCCGGTTTATCTGGAAGAACTGGGCGTGGAATTTACCGCTGACCTGCCAGCAGATCGTCCGTTCCGTATTACCTTTTTCTCTGGACGCAGTGGCTCCGGCTACCACATCGGCTTCTCTGACATTGCCCGAGGCGGCTGGCGCACTCTGCTGACCCAAGGGCATGATGACTATGTGAACAGTGCCAACACCCTGTTCCGGGAAAACTATGTACTCGCGCATACCCAGCATCTGAAAAACAAGGACATTTATGAGGGTGGCTCGAAAATGGTCGCCATTCTCAATACCCGCACCGGCACGCCGCGTGACACGGTTTTACAGTATTTATACAAGCTGCAGTTTGGTTTTATCCATGCCTTCCTCGACTTGTTTATTACCGAAAACGGCAAGGCCAAAGACCCGCGTGTGGTCGATTATTACGGTGAAGATGAGCCGATCGAGCTGGGGCCGGACGAGAACATGCACGATGTCATGATCGAACTGATTGCCCAACAGGCGGTCAACCGGGGTTACCTGCTCGGTTCCGGCATCATGTCCAGCAAAAAAGTCGGCATCAATCACAAGGAATACGGGGTTACCTCGATCGGCGTGATCCGCTTCTCGGAAGTCACCATGCAGGAAGTGCTCGGCATCAATATGCACACGGATGCCTTCAGCGTGAAATTTACCGGTGGCCCGAACGGTGATGTCGCCGGAAACGGCATGCGCCTGTTGCTGGAACGCTGCCCCAAGGTAGAAATACGCCTGATTATTGACGGCACGGGTGCGGTGTTCGACCCGGAAGGCCTTGAGCATAAGGCCTTGTCCAATATCGTGTTGCAATATGATCTGGATGCGTTCGATGCGACGACTCTGCATGTGGGTGGATTTATTATTTATCGCAACCAGACGCGCAAAGACGGTATGCGCGAACTGTATAAAAAACTGATCAAGACGCCTAAAGGTCTGGAAGAGCAGTGGATTTCTACGGATGAATTCTACAAGACCTACAATAATCTGGTCTTCACGGTCGATGCCGACCTGTTCATTCCTGCCGGTGGCCGCCCGGAAACCATCGCCGGGCACAATGTCGCCCAGTTTTTCGACGGCTCTGGCAACCCATCCGCACGGGTGATTGTCGAGGGTGCCAATTCCTTTATCACCCCGGATGCACGCCTGGAACTGCAAAAGCGCGGTGTCGCCATCATGCGCGATGCCTCCGCCAACAAGTGCGGGGTGATCTCGTCTTCGTATGAAATTATGGCCAACCTGATGCTGAATGAGCAGGAATTCCTGGCGAACAAGGAACGCTATGTCAGTGATGTTATTGTGATCCTGAATCGCATGGCCGAACAGGAAGCGCGTGCTATCATCAAACGTCATGCCGATGCAGGCGGCACACTGGCTTACACCGAGATATCCAACCTGATCAGCCGTGAGATCAACAGCCACTATGCCCGCATGTTCAGCTTCTTCCAGTCCCGGCCTGAACTGGCTGCACAAGACAGCTACCGGCATGCCATCCTGCAGAACATGCCTGCCCTGATTCAGGAAAAGCCCGAGTTTAGCCAGCGTATTGATCGCTTGCCGGAAAAAGTGAAATACGCCATCCTCGCTAGCAAGCTGGCCTCAGGCATGATCTATTTTGGCGATGACAATACGGTTTATGCCGATTTGATTGACGCACAGGTACGCCGTTTGCAGGCAAGCCAGTAAGCTAACAAAACAATATTCCCCGCTGGCCTGAACAGGGGCAACGCAATGTCCAGGCCAGCGGGAAACAGTTTTCCCCCGAAAATTGCTGGGAAGCAACTTTCACAAACCTAAAAACAAACCCGTCACCTGATGGGTTAGGAGATTTTTTAAATGAAAAAATTATCACTGTCCGCTGCCTTGGCAAGCGCTCTGTTTGCCAGCACCCTGTCTGTAAATGTTCAGGCTGCCGATTTCGTTACTGTCGGTACGGGTGGTCAAACCGGGGTTTACTACCAGGTAGGTCTGGCGATTTGCAAATTGATGAACGCCAGCAAAGCGGAAACCGGTATTGAGTGTAAAGCACCTTCTACGGGTGGTTCAGTTGATAACCTCAACTCTATCCGTTCTGGCCAGATCCAGTTTGGCGTTGCCCAGTCTGACGTGCAATATGAAGACGTAAAAGGCGAAGGCAAGTTTGCAGAAGCAGGCCCTGATGCTGATCTGCGCGCCGTATTCTCTGTTCACCCTGAGCCATTCACCGTGGTAGCACGGGCGGATTCCGGCATCGAAAAATTCGATGATTTGAAAGGCAAGCGCATCAACATTGGTAACGAAGGTTCCGGTCAGCGTTCTACCATGGAACGCGTAATGCAAGTTAAAGGCTGGACAACAGCGGATCTGGCACTGGCAGGCGACCTGAAGTCTTCCGAGCAGTCACAGGCACTGTGCGATAACCAGTATGATGCCATTATCTTCACCGTGGGTCACCCGAACGGCTCCATCACTGAAGCCACTACTTCTTGTGATACCAAGCTGATTTCAGTCACGGGCGAAGACATTGACAAGCTGGTTGCTGATAACTCCTATTATACCAAAGCAGCCATTCCAGGCGGCATGTACAAGGGTTCAGATGCCGAGACGGATACGTTTGGTGTAGGCGCAACCTTCGTTTCTTCTGCCAAGGTACCTGATGAGCAGGTTTATCAGCTGACCAAAGCCGTGTTCGACAACTTCGAAAAGTTCAAGAAACTGCACCCGGCTTTTGCTAATCTAAAAGAAGCAGACATGATCAAAAACATGTTGACCGCTCCTTTGCATGATGGTGCAGCGAAGTACTACAACGAAAAAGGCTGGCTGACGGCTGAAGTAGCACCGGCTGCCACTGAAGCAGCACCGGCTGCGACTGAAGCACCGGCTGCCACTGAAGCAGCACCGGCTGCGACTGAAGCACCGGCTGCGACTGAAGCACCGGCTGCGACTGAAGCACCGGCTGCGACTGAAGAACCAGCTGCAACTGAAGAACCAGCTGCAACTGAAGAACCAGCTGCTGAAGTTAAAGAGTAAAGACTAGATGTGCGATAAGCAGGTTCCCGTAGCTTGCTGATACGGAAGGGGGCTGCTTGCCCCCTTTTTTCTTTCTGCTAGAAGGATAAACTATGAGTTCCACACCCCAAGGAAAAACCCTGAGTGCCAAGGAACTGGAAGCGCTAGTCGCCTCTGCTGATACCGGAGCACGCTCCCCTATTGGCAAGATCGCACTGCTCATGAGTGCACTCGCACTGATTTGGGCGTTCTTTCAGCTTTGGATTGCCTCACCCCTGATGTCCGGCGTGCCGCTGATGCTGCGCGAATGGACGGGGCTCGACTTCTCCTGGATGGTCTTCAACGCCGGTAAGGCACGCTCCATCCACCTCGCGTTTGCGCTCATGCTGGTCTTTATGAGCTACCCGTTTTCTTCCCGTTCACCACGTGACCATGTGCCCAAAACTGACTGGATCATCGCGGCGCTGGGTGTTATGGCAACACTCTACCTGCTGGTATTCGAGAAACAGTTATCGATACGCATCGGTGCACCGAATACCCTGGACATCATCGCCGGTCTGATCGGTATCGCGGCGCTACTGGAAGCGACTCGGCGCGCACTCGGCCCCCCGTTGATGATCATCGCCATGATCTTCCTTGGCTACAGCGTGATCGGCCCCTGGTTACCGGATTTGCTGGATCATAAAGGTTTTTCTGCCCAGGAAATCGTTAATCAGCAATGGATTTCGACCGAAGGGGTATTCGGGGTGGCGCTGGGTGTGTCTACCTCGGTGGTATTCCTGTTTGTACTGTTCGGATCTTTGCTCGAAAAAGCGGGTGCAGGTAACTGGTTCATCAAAGTGGCCTTTGCCTACATGGGGCACATGAACGGTGGCCCCGCCAAGGCTGCAGTCGTTTCTTCCGCTCTGACCGGCCTGATTTCCGGTTCTTCGATCGCGAATGTAGTCACTACCGGTACTTTCACCATTCCACTGATGCGCCGTGTCGGTTTTTCTGCAGAAAAAGCCGGAGCCGTTGAAGTCGCCTCCTCCGTCAACGGCCAGATCATGCCGCCGGTCATGGGTGCAGCCGCCTTCCTGATGGCAGAACGCTTGAACATGCCTTATTTTGACGTGGTCAAACACGCCTTTGTCCCGGCGATTATTTCTTATATTGCGCTGATTTACATCGTGCATCTGGAAGCAATGAAAGCGGGTATGAAAGGCCTGGAGCGTACCTGGACACCGCCGCCGATCATGCAGCGTGTTATCGGTTTCCTGACCGGTTTTATCATCATCGGTGCCTTGAGTTTCGGCGTTTACTACGGCCTCGGCTGGCTCAAACCTATCATGGGGGGGTCATCCGGTTTTGTCGTCGCCGCTGTCCTGTTTGTTGCCTATGTGGTTTTGCTCAAAGTCTCCCTGAATTATCCACCACTAGTACTGGATGATCCCAATCAGCCTGTCTTGACCTTGCCGGAACCCAAACCCACGGTTTGGGCAGGCTTGTATTATATCCTGCCGATGGTCATTCTGATCTGGTGCCTGATGGTAGAACGCATGTCTGCCGGTTTGTCTGCGTTCTGGGCGACGATTGCGATGGTGGTGGTGCTATTAACCCAACACCCGTTACGCGCACTGTTTAGTGGCACGCGTGACCAGGGCGCAGTCAAGCGCGGCTGGAATGAAATGCTGGATGGTTTTATTTCCGGCAGTAAAAACATGATCGGTATCGCGATTGCGACCGCCACCGCCGGGATTATTGTCGGTGCCGTTAACCAGACCCAAGTCGGTGCCGCCCTCGCGGAAGTCGTCGAGTTATTATCCGGTGGTCATATTCTGGGTATCCTGATCCTGACCGCCATCCTCAGCCTGATTCTGGGCATGGGGCTGCCGACCACGGCGAACTATATCGTCGTTTCAGCCTTACTGGCCGATGTGGTGGTCACACTGGCACAAGCCAATGGCCTGATCGTGCCGTTAATTGCAGTTCACCTGTTTGTGTTCTACTTCGGGATTATGGCAGACGTGACGCCCCCCGTAGGGCTGGCGTCCTTTGCCGCTGCCGGTATCTCGCAGGGTGACCCGATCAAGACCGGGGTACAGGCGTTTATTTACAGTATCCGAACTGCGATTCTGCCCTTCCTGTTTGTGTTCAATACTGACCTGATTCTCTGGGGGGACCATATTAACTGGTTTACCGGCACGCTGATCTTTGTCCTCGCCACGGCGGCGATGCTGATCTTCACAGCGGGTTTCCAGGGCTGGTGGCTGACCCGTAGCAGGCTGTGGGAATCGGTTGCGTTGATCCTGATCGCCTTTACCCTGTTCCGTCCCGGTTTCTGGATGGACATGGCAGTAGCGCCCTATAATGAGTTGCCTTCGGCTGAAGCCTTTACTGCTGCCGAAAAACTCGCTATCGGCGACAATATCCGCCTGAAAATTGAAGGCAAGGATGTAGTCGGCGATCCGATAGTCTTTTATACCGACTTGCCTGTCGGTGAAGGTGCGACCGGACAGGAACGCCTCGCGGCCAGTGGTTTGGATCTGATCCCGAAAGACGATGGTAATCTGGAAGTGGATATGGTGACCTATGGTTCAGTCGCCCAGGAACGCGGCATCGAAATGGGCTTCCATATCGCCGAAGTATTGCAACCGACTGACCAGCCCACCAAGTACTGGATGTATATTCCGGCCTTGTTGTTGCTCGGGCTGATCGGCTGGTTACAGACCCGGCGGCGTGACCGGGCAATCGTCAAAGTTGCCGCATGAGCAAGGAGTAAGTGATGTTCAAGAAAATAATCTTTCCGATTGATCTGCAGGATATAGCGCATATCGAGCCGCAGCTGCGTGAAGTCGAAAATCTGGTTCGGCATACGGGGGCAGAACTGAAACTGGTTTCGGTTCTGCCGGGTTACAGCACGCCGCTGGTAGCCAGCTATTTCCCGGAGGGTTTCCTGGCTAAAGCCAAGGCGAGTGCCGAAAAAACGCTGGCGGATTTTATCAGTCAGCAGGTCGATAGCAGCCTGCAAACCTCGTTTGAGGTGCGCGAAGGCCGGGCACATACGGAAATCAGGGATGCCGCCGAGGAATGGGGAGCCGATCTGATCGCCATTCCCAGTCATGTGCAGTCAGGCATTGATGTACTGCTGGGTTCGGTGGCGCAGCGGGTAGCAGAGCGAGCGTCATGCTCAGTACTGATCCTGCGGGCGGCCAAGACAGCCTGAAACGGTCAGTGAATCTGTAAAGGTTCCTAAAAAAAACCGTCAAAAACCCGGTGCAATGCCGGGTTTTTTGATGATTTTTTCCGGCAAATGCGTATCATGAATAGTGCAAAACTAATCTTGCACCGCAACAAAAATACTGTACCCTAATAAGTCATTCAAATTTATTAATTATCCCGAGCACCACCATGCAAGTAAACACACAAGACGGCGAAGGCCTGCACCGCATCGTTATTGTCGGCGGCGGCGCGGGTGGCTTGGAGCTGGCCACCATGCTGGGTAAATCACTCGGCAAACGCGGCAAAGCACACATCACCCTGATCGATAAAAACCGTACCCATATCTGGAAACCCAAGCTGCATGAAATCGCCGCAGGCAGCATGGACATGTCCCAGCATGAGGTTGATTATCTGGCGCATTCACACTGGAAGAACTTCCGTTACCGGGTGGGTGAAATGGTCGGCCTCGACCGGGTCAACAAACAGGTGCACCTCGCCCCGCACATTGACCAGGAAGGCAGACAAGTCACCGAAGAACGCAGCTTTTCCTATGATACGCTGGTGATTGCCGTCGGTAGCCGTACCAATGATTTCGGGATCAAAGGCGTGGAAGAGCATGCGATTCGGCTCGATACCCCTGATCAGGCCGGTCGCTTCCATCGACGCTTGGTGAATGCCTGTATTCGGGCGCATGCCCAGAACAAACCGCTAAAACCGGGTCAGTTGAATGTGGCCATTATCGGTGCGGGGGCAACCGGCGTAGAACTGGCCGCCGAACTGCGCTATACCACCCGGGCGCTCGTGTCTTATGGGCTGGATAGCATTGAACCGGAAAAAGACATTGTCCTGACCCTGATTGAAGCCGAATCCCGGATTTTACCGGCCTTGCCGGAGCGCCTCACCCAGTCAGCCACCCGTGTCATGGAAAAACTGCGCGTTGGGATACGCACCCATGCCCGCGTAACCGAAGTTACCCCGGATGGCATTAATCTGGCCGACGGTGATTTTATTCCAGCGGAATTGATTGTCTGGGCGGCGGGTGTGCGTGCACCTGCGTTTCTGAAAGACCTCGCCGGGCTGGAATCAAACCGGATTAACCAGCTATTGGTCAAACCCAATCTGCAGACTACCCAAGATGAAAATATCTTTGCCATCGGCGATTGTGCCGCTTGTCAGTGGCCGGGTAAAGACGCTGGTGTCATGATTCCGCCGCGTGCCCAAGCCGCCCATCAGCAGGCTGTCTATATGGCCAAACAAATCAAAAACCGGCTGACAGGAACTGCCAGCAAAGACTGGAAATATCAGGACTTTGGTTCACTGGTGTCACTGGGTGAACACTCTGCGATTGGTGGCCTGATGGGTAATATGTCGCGCTCAATTTTCTTTATTGAAGGCTATGTTGCCCGCCTGATGTACACGAGCCTGTACAAAAGTCATCAGCTAACCCTGCACGGCATCTGGAAAGTAACCATGGAAACACTGGCTAACCTGATCCGGCGTAATTCACGCCCGGAAATCAAGTTGCATTGATGCTTAAGGAGCAAACATGATTGCAGAGACGTTTAACCTCGCCGACTACTGCCAGCGTATTGGCTTTAAGGGTGAGTTGCGGGCTGATTTTGCCACCCTGCGGGCGTTGATGCAGCATCAGCTGCGCACTGTCCCTTTTGAAAATCTGGATGTGCTGGCAGGCAAACCTATCTCGCTCAATCCGGATGATATTGTCGCGAAGATCGTCGGTCGGCAGCGTGGCGGGTATTGTTATGAGGTCAATGGTCTGTTTGCGATGGCGCTACACGCCTTGGGCATTCCGTATCAGTTTGTTGCGGCGCGCCCGATGTTTTATCCGATGCAGCGCCCACGCACCCATGCGGCCTTGGTCGTGCAGTTGGAGGGTGTGGAATGGCTGTGTGATCTGGGCTTTGGCAGCTACGGCATCCGCGAGCCGCTGCGGCTGGATGTGCTGGATACGCCAGTGGTGCAGGATTCGGATACGTTTATGCTGCGTAAGGTCGGCACGGATTTTGTCCTGAGTGCGCTGGTGGAAGGCGCGTGGGTGAATCAGTACGGGTTTCTGCATTACCCGGTGGAATGGATTGATTTTGCGCCGGCCAATTGGCTGAATTCGACCCATCCTGATGCGGTGTTTACGCAGAAGCCTCTGGTAGTGATGTTCACCGAGAACGGGCGGAATATTCTGTTTGGGGATAGTTTCAAGCAGGTGGCCGGGGGTGTAGTGACGCAGCGGACGCTTGAGACAGCGGAACAGGTGGGGGTATTGAGGGATTATTTTCGGCAGGGCTTGCCAACTTACCTGACTCGTCGATGCTGCCCAACACCGGGCAGCATCTGCCGTTGTCTGTCATAGACTGGCAGGGTTTACAAAGGAAAAGACTGGTGCAAGCTGGGCATGATCACCTGGGTATTCTGCAGTTTTTTTGCAAAAACCCCCATGCTGTCGGCTTCGCCATGCACCAGAAAGGTGGTTTGCGGTTTGCCGGTCTGCTGATGCCATGCCAGTAATTCAGCCTGATCCGCATGGGCTGAAAATCCGCCAATGGTGTGGATGCTGGCCTTGACGGGAATTTCCTCGCCAAAAATTTTGACTCGTTTCGCGCCGTCAATAATCTGCCGACCCAGTGTGCCATGGGCGGCAAAACCGACAAACACGATGCTGTTGTTGCGATTCCACAGGTTGTGTTTCAGGTGGTGCTTGACCCGCCCGCCGGTGCACATGCCGGAACCCGCCATGATGATGGCTCCACCGCCGATCTGGTTAATCGCCATGGACTCGGAGGTTTCACGGGTAAAATGCAGGCTGGGCAGGCCAAACGGATCACGCCCTTCCCTGAACAGTTGCAGGGCATCGCTATCAAAGCACTCCGGGTGATGGGCAAAAATCTGTGTAGCCGAAATCGCCATGGGTGAATCCAGAAAGATATTAAGGAAACGCCCGATACGCCGTTTTTCCACCCCTTCACGCAGGTAATACAGCAACTCCTGCGCCCGTTCCAGTGCAAAGGTAGGGATGATGACATTGCCGCCGCGCCCGGTGGTGGTATTGATCACGTCGTAGAGTTCTTCGATGGAGGGCTGCAGTCGCTTGTGTAAGCGGTCGCCATAAGTCGTTTCCATCACCACGGTATCTGCCGGGGGAGGTGGCGCGGGGTCGTGCAGAATAACCCGCCCGCTATAACCGAGGTCGCCGGAAAACAGCAGGCGATGGGCACGCCCTGCTTCTTCAAGCTCCAGAAAAATGCTGGCAGAACCGAGAATGTGCCCGGCATCCAGAAAAGTCGCACGAATACCGGGTGCGATTTGCAAGGTCTCAGCATAATTTGCCCGGCGGCCAAAATATTCAAAGCTGTTCAACGCGTCCAGAACATTATAAAGCGGTTCAATATCCTGTTTCCGCTTGCTGTTGCCGCGCCGTTTCGCCTTGCGCAGCTGGTAACGCGCTTCTTCTTCCTGCAAACCGGCAGAATCCAGCAACACCAGTCGCGCTAGCTCAAACGAGGCTTTGGTGCTGATGATCTCACCAGTGAAACCCTGTTTGACGAGTAACGGGATACGCCCGCAGTGGTCGAGATGGGCATGAGTCAGCAGCAGGACATCAATCGAGGCAGGATCAAAACCGAAAGGTGCGGCATTTTCTTCCGAGTAGCCACGTCCGCCCTGATACAGGCCACAATCAATCAGTATTCGTGTACCGGCACACTCGACCAGATGACAGGAACCCGTCACGTTTTGGTCAGCGCCATGGAAGGAAATTTGCATGGTATAAACTCCTGTGGGGCAGATATTCAGGCTACCCCATAGAAGGTTTACAGGTATTGTCCTACATCAGGTTTTATCTGATTTTTCAATACCGCTCCCGCAGCTCAGATGCCACCTTGACTCAGTTGGCTTTAACTTCTGCCGCCACTTCGCTTCTGCTCAAACGACCTGCGCGCTCCAGTCGCTCGCTGCGGGCACGGTCTGCCGTTCTGCCAGCAGGGTACATGATTTCATGAACCGCTTCCGGGGTTACGGTGGATGAAATCAGCAGCCCACCAACCGGGCCGGACACGTCCACAGGGGGGGCGTCACTCATAACAGCGCTGGTTTCTGCCCATGCCATGTGGCTAGTGATCACTAATCCTAAAGCGACGATTAAATTTTTCATGCGATGTACTCCTGACTGAGTGCTAAATGGGTAAGTGGGTAAGTGGTTTGTTGATGGGGCTATAGTGCAGTTTTTCGGCACGTTCTTGCATCCCTTGATTAAGCGTTAATCAATCACTGCTTTTGATTAAAACCTACCCTGTTTAGGGGATGCGCTGCTTTGAACCTTTTTACCAGCAACGGTTTTTTGGAGCTGATATTATTACCCACTGACCTCCAGCACCAAGGAATCAAGGAATCAACCATGCCTACGAATACCGCCCCCCTCGATGCTGCCCAACGCCGGGCGGTACCTGCCGTTGTCTGTTATAGCGTCGACAAACTCCCCGCATACCCGGCTTCATTCTACGAGCAGGCGCGCAGCACACTTACTAAAGTGGATGAAGTCCTGGTTGCACCGCGTGATGCTGCGACGTTTGTTGTGCCTGCGGGGCATTTTTTCCGGATCAACAGCGTGGAGGGGCCACAAGTCGGTGACCTCAACCTCTGGAATGCAAACGACCTGTCGGAACGCTTTTTCAGCGGAAAAACCCGGCAACTGCATGCCACTCATGTCAGCACCGGTGACCGCCTATGGAGTAACCTGCCCGGTTTGCGCCCGATGGCGACCATCACGCATGACACGCTCGGCTGGTATGGCTGGGATGACGACGGCGCAGGCGTACATGATGTGATCGGGACACGCTGCGACCCTTATACCAATTTCATGCTCAAGGGTGTCGATTACCATCACTGCTGCCATTCCAACCTGACCCGCGCCCTGGCAGCCAGCCAACGGCTCCCCCTCGCGGAAGCCGAAACGCACGTGCATGATGTACTGAATGTGTTTATGTGTACTGGCTTCACGCGTGATACTCACCAGTATTTCATGAAAGCCAGCCCGGTACGCCCCGGTGACTTTATCGAATTCTTCGCAGAAATTGACTTGTTGGGCGCACTGTCAGCCTGCCCCGGCGGCGATTGTGGCAGCAGCCACTCGGATGACTGCACGGTTTGCTACCCGCTGCGGGTGGATATTTTCAAAGCAGATGCGACAGCACTCAAGGGCTGGGGATCACCCGCCCGCAATGGGTATGTGGGTGGGCATGGGGTGTAAGACAAGTCTGTAGTAGTTCAGTAAAGAATCAGGAGAAATCATTGGAACATATGTTATTTTTTCTAGGCTATGCCATAGAAGGCGCTTTTGGCTGGCGGTATCTATTATCGCCCGCTTACCGCAAAAAGGTACGCGCACGTTGGGAAAAGCAGAGCCAGCTCAGTGTCGTCGGGGAGGTAGGGACGCTAATCATGGGTTTTGTTTGCTTTAACATTCTCGTGATTTTCTTGATTGCAGTCTGGCTGCAGCTGAATGAAAACGGTGCTGTCTGAATCATTGCTAACTTAGCTGCCCCCTACCCCAAAATCACTTATACTCTAGCGTCGATAAATCTGACTTGAAGACCGACAACCTACCATGTACCTAGACCCGTTCCATACCGACACCGCCCACCAGATTCGTATTGCTGCACCTCAGGCCAGCCGTTTTGCCAAGGAGGTTGCGGGTGATTTCAACCCGATTCATGACCCGCAGGCCAAGCGTTTTTGTGTCCCCGGTGACTTGCTGTTTGCACTGGTGCTGGCCAAATACGGCCTGAGTCAGCGCATGACGTTCATTTTCAAAGGCATGGTCGGCCATGATACCCCGCTGGATTTTACCCCGACGGATGCGGCTGAATTTGATATTACCGGTGGCGGGAAAACCTATATGAGCGTCGCGCGCGAAGGTGCACAGCAGCATGACCCGGCGCTGATCGAGGAACTGACCCGTAATTATGTGGCATTTTCCGGGCGTAATTTCCCGCATACCATCCAGCCTTTGCTGGAAGAACAGCAGGTCATGCTCAACCCGGAGCGTCCGCTGGTGATTTACGAACGCATGTTATTCGAACTGGATCGGATGGATTTCACCCAACCGGAGCTGCATTTTTCCAAATCCAAACTGGAAGTCAACGGCAAGCGCGGCGAAGTACACCTCAACTTCACGATCCATTCGGGCGAGGAAGAGATCGGGCGCGGCTCCAAGCGCCTGCTGGTCAGTGGCCTGATTCCGTATGACGCAGCGGTCGCCGAGCAACTGGTCGCCGATTACATGGCTTTACGCAGTCACTATCAGCCCGTTATGGGTACGGACGCTGCAGCAGAATAACGTCATTGCCAACAAATTCCAGGCTGGCTCCCCAACAGGTGGCCAGCCACTGGAAAGTGTCCTGTGAAAAAAAGCAGACATGGGTCTGATCATTTTTGTAATGCCAGCGGCTAAAGGCAGAGGGATCAATCACCAGTTTGGTCATGATACCTAAGGTTCCGCCGGGGCGCAGGCAAGCAAACAGGCGCTGCAGCTCCCTGCCCGGCTGATGCAGGTGTTCCACCACTTCGGTGGCGGTAATAAAATCGTATGGGCGGCTAAAAACCCCGGTATCCGGCGCATAGAACAGGTCATAAATCGCCATCTTGTACCCGGCCTCACGCAGCATCTGTGCCAGTAACGGCCCCGGCCCCGCGCCAAAATCCAGACCCTCCAGCGGTGCCAGATGCACACCCGGTCGATCTTGCCCGAGCAGACGTGCCTGCAAAGGTGTGTACAAACGACTGAGAAACTGCCGATAGCCCGGATCATCCAGCCGGTTTTGATGCTGGTCATATTCGGCTTTCTCCGCCGCTGCCGACAGGTACTGTGCGGGCGGGACAAACACCAGTTTGCACTGCCCGCACTGCTCGTATTCACGGCGCGAATCCTGATGATAAGCCGCTACCTGGCTGGATGCACACAAAGGACAGCTTGCTGATAAATGCGTCACAGCACTCATTGCGCCATTTATTGCACCACTCATTGCAGGTGCTTGGACATTTCCTGCAGCTGCCGCAACAATTGGCGTGTTTCTGCGCTTACGTCATCACTTTCCTCCAGCTGCTGCATCACCTCCGGCGTTAAACCCTCCGTTTCGATCTGGTGCATCAGATCGGGAGGAATACCCATGCTGGTGGTTTCATCAATTTTCGGCAGTTGCGGGACGAATTTGGCCGACAAATCCTTGAAATTCACTACGACACCATTCAGGTCAACCGTCTCACCGTGCAAGCCCAGCTGCAAACGGTACTGATCATCCTGTTCGATCAAGCCACGTTGCGCCAGCGGATAAGCCAGCAGCATCTGCAGGTCTGCGGGCACGGCCTTTTTATCCAGCTGCACCCTCATGGTGCCGCGCAACAACCGTCCCCAATCGAGCGTGTCGTATTTCAGCAGCGCATTCAGTACTTCCGGCGCAACCGGCTGGCCAAGCCCGGCATAATCCAGCTGACTGTTTGCCAGCAGTTTGCCATCGGTCAGCGCCAGCGTGAGATCAGCCTGCAAACGGGATTTTTCAGGCTGGAGGACGCGCTGCAGCATCAGATCAACGATCTGTGTGCCTATCTCCATCTGCTGTCGGTTCAGGTCGTTGATCTGCTTCTGTTCTTCCGGTAATTCACTGTCTTCTGCTGTCCATTCCAGTTGCGCCTGGATGGAGTTGGCCTGCTCGTTTAACGCCCGTACTTGCTGAAAAGCAAGCAGGTTCAGGCCACTGTAATCCAGCTTCAGATCCAGCTGTTTAATGCCTTCACTCAAACCCTGAAACTGGGTGGCAGCCATCGTCAAGTTACCCTCCAGCGCTTCGCCCTGTTGGCTGGCGTCGGATTGCACTTCCAGATTAAAGCGCGTCACGTCGGCCTGCCCTGCCCTGCGCACGCTGGTGTCGGCGGCTTTAAGGGTAAATTCACCCAGCCCGTTCAACTGGTCTGCCGACAGGGTCGCTGTCGCCAGCTGCAAGGCGGGTGTGGATACGGTCATTTCCGGATTACGAATTTCCAGCGCGCCGGTCACCAGCTGCATCGGCCCTGACCCTGCCTTGGGGTCATAGCTACCGTCCGCCTGCAGACTGTCCAGTTTGAGCGTGGCACCCCCCTCGTCAGCCGACCAATGGGTTTCCAGCGGACTGATCTTCAACTGGTAATGCACAATCTGGTCAAAACCCAGCTGGGTCATGAACTGGAAGGGTTCACTCCCGGCAAAAGCGGCATCGACGGCATCTTGGGCGGTTTGATCCAGGCTGCCGGTATCCAGCGTGGTTTTCCAGCGCGACAAGCCCAGCTGTACATCCTTGCCGAAGAGTAACGGGCCATGGCTGATTTCATGCACTACCGGCAGTTGTTCAAACCAGTTATTCAACAAAGGATGATGAATTTGCAAACGGGTGACCGCCCGCGCACTAAGCAGCGAGCGTTCATAGCTGACCAATACCTGTTGGCTCCCCTCTGTGCCTGCCGCCTGATTGATTTGTTCAATTTTCTCGCGAAATTTAGCCTCTGTCTGCTGACCGATAAACCAGCTTGCGCCCAACCAACCCGCTAGCAGCACTAACAGTAACATCACGATAAAAACGAAAAACTTCTTCATGCAGCAAAACTCCGGCAACTGTCTGTTTTGATAATTTTTTCCAGTATGGCGACCCGAAAACGGCTCACCGCTTAACGCCCCAGCATTTGTCGGGCTGTAAGCCCGGTCAGGCGCAAGGTCGCGAAATAACTGACTAACGCCAGCACAATCAGACCACCCAACACGCTCAAACGTGCGCCCGATGTCGCCTGTGGCCACCAGTCATAGCCCGGCTTTGCCCACCAGACCAGGATAAGCATCACACCAGAAGCCAGCAGAATGCGCAACAGGTGCTTACCCCAACCCGTGCTGGCAGAAAACACCCCTTCCTTGCGCAAAACCCAGTACAACAAACCCGCATTGACATACCCGGCCAAGGCCGTCGCAAGCGCAAGACCCGCATGCGCCCCGGCAAAACCGGACAGGTACCACGGTAGCACGATCAGTACGTTCAAACCCATGTTGGCAAAGATAGAGGTGATGCCGATTTTCACCGGGGTTTTGGTGTCTTGCCGCGCGTAAAAACCGGGCGCGAGTACCTTGACTATAATAAAGGCGGGCAAACCCAACGAATACGTCATCAGGCTCAAGGCCGACATCTCGACATCGCTCCATTTGAATTCACCGTACATCATGACTGCCGCCAGAATTGGCTCAGACAGGAGCATTAATCCGAGCATCGCCGGAATCGAAATCAGCAAAGCCAGGCGCAGTGCCCAATCCATGGTTTGCCGGAATTCGCCGGTTTCAGCCTTGGCATGATCACTGGACAGTTTGGGTAAAATCACCGTACCGAGTGCCACCCCGAAAATCGCCAGTGGCAACTCGACAAACCGGTCAGAATAATACAGCCAGGAAATACTGCCCACGGCCAGAAAAGAAGCAATCACCGTATTAATCACCAGATTCAATTGCGCAACCGAAGAGCCAAACAAGGCCGGAATCATCAGGCGCATCACCCGTTTGACGCCCTCATGCACTTTCTGATACCGGAAGCGCGGCAACAAGCCCAGCTTGTGTAACGTCGGCAACTGGAACAGAAACTGCGCAATCCCGGCGATGAACACGCCCCAAGCCAGCGCCAGCACCGGCTCATCGAAATACGGTGCCCCCCAGATAGCAGCAATAATCAGCACCACATTTAACAAGGTGGGCGTAAAAGCCGGAATCGCAAACTTATGAAAAGTATTCAGAATTCCGCCAACCAACCCGGCCAGTGAAATGAACAGGATGTAAGGAAAAGTAATGCGCAACATGTCCACCGCCAGATCAGGACGTGCCCCCGGCTGTGCCTCAAAACCGGGCGCAAAAACCACCATCAGCCACGGCGCGGCCAACATCCCGACCGTACTGATTAACAGCAGAATCAACCCGAGCGCACCGGCCACATGATCAATCAGATCCTGTAACGCCTCCCGGCTGCGCGTCTCCTTGTACTCGGCCAGCACCGGCACAAACGCCAGCGCAAACGCCCCTTCCGCAAAAAACCGGCGCAACAAATTGGGAATCTTGAACGCGACAAAGAAAGCATCAGTTGCGCCATCGACCGGAAAATACCGGGCAATAATCACATCACGAATCAAGCCCAGTACCCGCGATACCATGGTCATGGCGCTGATCACGGCACCCGAGCGAAGAAGACGGCTCATTGATTTTTTATTCCATTAGGGCGAAAGCGTGGATTCTGCATTAATCCGGTGCAAAGGTCATGCAGTTATTGGCTGAATTCACGTGCAGTTTTTTGCTTATCGCCCGGATTCTGCGCTAACGCTTTACGCCCGCCACCAGACAGGCTATGTTTCCCCCCATCGAGAAAAAGACTGACGAGCAGACTGATAAACACAATGAGCAATAATACTTACGACGCAGCCGCAATTGAAGTTCTGACCGGCCTTGACCCGGTACGCAAGCGCCCCGGCATGTATACCGACACGACTCGCCCGAACCATCTTGCCCAGGAAGTGATTGATAACAGCGTGGATGAGGCACTGGCCGGGCATGCTGACCGGATTGAAGTCACGCTGCACAGCGATGGTTCGGTCAGTGTCATTGATAACGGGCGCGGGATGCCGGTCGATATTCACCCGGAACAAGGCAAACCGGGGATTGAGGTTATTCTCTGCACGCTGCACGCCGGTGGCAAGTTTTCTGATCAAAATTACCAGTTCTCCGGTGGCTTGCATGGCGTCGGTGTCTCCGTGGTGAATGCCTTATCACGGCGGCTGGATGTGAATATCAAGCGTGATGGCCAGATCTGGAACATGCAGTTTGCCGATGGCAACAAGGCCAGCGAACTGACCGTGACGGGCAAAGTGGCCAAGCGTGAAACCGGCACCGAGTTACGTTTTTGGCCGGATGGCAAATATTTTGATACGGTCAAGTTTTCGGTCACGCGCCTCAAGCATACCTTGCGCGCCAAGGCGGTCTTAAGCCCGGGTTTGCACATCCGTTTCACCGACGAGAACAGTAATGAAGTCACCGATTGGTATTACGAAGCCGGTTTGCGTGATTACCTGTTTGAAGCGGTGCAGGGCTTTACCCTGTTGCCGGAAGAACTCTTTACCGGCAAATTGCACGCTGCCCGCGAAGGCGTGGAGTGGTCGCTGGTCTGGCTGCCGGAAGGTGGCGATAGCGTGCAGGAAAGCTATGTCAACCTGATCCCGACGGTACAGGGCGGCACGCATGTCAACGGTCTGCGGACTGGCGTCACGGATGCGCTGCGCGAATACTGCGAGTTTCGCAACCTGTTACCGCGTGGCCTGAAACTGACCCCGGACGATGTCTGGGAAAACATCAGTTACATTCTCTCCTTCAAAATGCAGGAACCGCAGTTTGCCGGGCAAACCAAAGAACGCCTGTCCTCGCGGGAAGCGGCCAGTTTTGTTTCCGGGGTGCTCAAGGATGCCTTTGGTCTTTATCTGAACCAGAATACCGCTGTTGGTGAACAACTGGCCAATATGGCGATCAATAATGCCAGCCGTCGGCAGCGTGCCAGCAAAAAAGTCGTGCGCAAAAAAGTCACCAGTGGCCCGGCACTCCCCGGCAAACTGGCCGACTGTACCTCACAAGATCCGGCACGCACTGAACTGTTTCTGGTCGAAGGGGACTCGGCGGGTGGCTCGGCCAAACAGGCACGGAACCGCGAGTTTCAGGCGATTATGCCCTTGCGCGGCAAAATCCTGAACACCTGGGAGGTGGATTCCGATCAGGTTTTAAGCTCACAAGAGGTACATGATATTGCGGTGGCGATTGGGGTCGAACCGGGTAACAGTAACATCAGACAACTACGCTATGGCAAAGTCTGTATTCTGGCGGATGCGGATTCGGACGGTGCGCACATCGCCACCCTGCTCTGCGCCCTGTTCGTCAAACACTTCCGTCCACTGGTCGCTGCCGGGCATGTGTTTATCGCCATGCCACCTTTGTACCGGATTGATATTGGCAAAGAAGTCTATTACGCACTGGACGAAGCAGAAAAACAGACCCGGTTAGACCTGATTGCCGCCGAGAAAAAACGCGGGCAAATCAGCGTGACCCGCTTCAAGGGTCTGGGGGAAATGAATCCTTTGCAACTGCGCGAAACGACCATTTCACCGGATACGCGCCGTCTGGTGCAGCTAACGATTGCCGAGGGGGATGGCATGGATGCCTTGATGGATATGTTGCTGGCGAAAAAGCGGGCATCGGATCGCAAACAGTGGCTGGAAGACAAGGGGAATCTGGCAGCGGTGTAACGGCAATTTTGTACAAAAATTCTATTGCAAATACGGTTTTTTGGTACTACATTGGTAGCTTATAGGAAGAATGTTATGCACTCACCACCCCAAGGAGTTAACCATGAAACAATGGCTGATGGCTTCTGTTTTGCTTGCCCTGCTGCCACCCGTCTTTGCGCTGGATGCCGCCTGTGACCCACTCATCAAGTCCAGCGAAGCCAAGATTTCTCAGGTTGCCTGGCATTCGATCACCGAAAGCGAAGGATTAAAGCTGGAGGCCATAAAACTGGATGGGCAGTTTTTTATGAAAATCGATGGCAAATGGCAAAAATTTCCAATCGACCTGGATGAAGCCGAAAAAACCGCCATAACCCAGATGCAGGAAGGAAACATCAAAATCACTGACTGCAAAGATGAAGGCACAGAAACAGTCGATGGCATGGAGATGAACCTTCTCAGTTTTATCACTGAAATCCCCGACTCAGGCATCCCTGCTGCCAAAGCGCTGCTCTCCATCGGCAAGGAAGATGGCTTACCCTACCAATCCAGTTCTGCCGATACGCTAGTCACTTATCGCTACAAAGATGTGGTTGCTCCCGAACTGTAGACCGTACCCATTACCGATAGTTGAAGAAACGAGTGCTTCAGCGAGGAGCCAATATGTCTGGATTATGGATTACCTTGGGCGCAATCGCGCTGGTTCTTCTGTTTCTCATCAGCCTGTACAATCGCTTGGTTGCCCTGAAAAACAGGGTAGCCAATGCCTTTGGGCAAATTGATGTGCAGCTCAAGCGGCGGCATGACCTGATTCCCAATCTGGTTGAAACAGCGCGGGCTTATATGCTGCACGAACGTTCTACGCTGGAAGCCGTTATCCATGCCCGCAATGCCGCACAGTCCGCCGGGCAGTTAGCCGCCCAACAACCGGGAGATGCGCAGGCATTAGCCACGATGGCACAAGCTGAAGGCGCATTATCCAGCACACTGGGGCGATTTTTTGCCCTGGCAGAAGCTTACCCGGATTTAAAAGCTAATCAAAACATGATGCAGCTTTCAGAAGAGTTGACCACCACTGAAAATAAAGTCGCGTTTGCCCGCCAAGCGTTTAATGACGCCGTGATGGCATCGAATACGGCGATCCAGTCGTTTCCGGCTATCCTGTTTGCCGGAACACTGGGATTTACCGCATCTCCCCTGCTGCAACCCCTGGAATCCGAAGCGGAGCGTAAAGCGCCCGTAGTCAGGTTCTGATGCAAGCGTGGCAAGCCGGAGAGCGGGAAGACTTTTTCAATGCAGTCGCCCGCCATCGCCGTACCGCCTGGCGGATTACGGCAGTTTGCGGGCTGGCCTATACCTTGCTGGCGCTGGTGATGGCGCTGCTGTTATCACCCTTGTTATATGGCATCGCCGGTTTGGGGCTAGATCTGCTGAATTTGTTGTTCCCCACGCCTGACCTGCTGGCTTATGCGGGCAAGGTACTCTCACCGGTTGTGGATGATCCGGGTGCGGTGCCACTGGCCGACCTGTTTGA